>NZ_JAMLWO010000012.1:0-159938 GCF_056991255.1 Salmonella sp. A1325
GCTTGAAGAGGATAAAATGGGTGAGCAATTATCGATCCCTTATCCGGGCAGCCCGTTTACGGGCCGTAAGTAACGAATTTTGATGCAAATGTCAGATCGTATGCGCCTGTTAGGGCGCGGCTGGTAAGAGAGCCTTACAGGCGCATCAGAAAAACCTCCGGCTATGCCGGAGGATATTTATTTGCATTGTACTTTTAAATCATCAGGGCGAAAGTACCGGCCCAAACGATGACCATAAATGAAATGCCCATAAAGAAATATTTCACGTTTCATCTCTCCGCGTACCTGTCGTACGCCTAAATGAACTTACACTTACCTGATTATAGAGAGTTGATGCCGGACAACACGAAATTGAGAATTATTCGTGTTTCTACCGCCTGCATCACCTCAGAATTCTGCGCGTCATCGCTCCAGACGGCGCTAATGTACGCCTAAAAATGAGGTGAAACAAGAGGCATTTTCTTATTTACTTTTAGTAACTTACAAGTGTCGGGGATCGGCGACAGTTTAATTTCTGACAGTGATGAATCGCTATTGAGCGACGCCGCCGACACAGTAAAAAATCGCCTGTAAACAGGAGACTTATCGCTGAAAGCAGGAATGAGTAATTTACGATATGAATATTATGGCAATGCGAAATGACAAAATAAAAGGCCTTGCGGCCTTTTTCAGATGTAGAGTGACGCTTCTCCCAACGGGCGAGTCTTGAAACGGCGATGAATCCAGAGATATTGCTCCGGGGCGCGCATGATCTCTTTCTCAATAATTTTATTCATATAGGCAGCGGCTTGATTTTCATCTGCCGGGTAACCTTTCATTTCAGGGGTAATATACAGACGATAACCCGAGTTATCGGATTTCCTTACCATTGTAACGGTCAACATGGCGGCGCCAGACAGCCTGGACAGTACATAGGTGCCGTTGGTAGTGGCGACGTTTTCAACCGCGAAAAATGGCGCAAAGGAGCTGCCTTTAGGGCCGTAGTCCTGGTCGGGAGCAAACCAAACAGCTTCCCCTTTTTTTAGCGCGCCCACAATGCCGCGCAGATTGTTTCTGCCGATCATCGCTTTATTTGAGCGCATACGACCGCGCGTCTGCACCCACTCCATGAGCGGATTGTTATGCGGACGATAGGTCGCCATCATTGGCTGGCAGAGACCCATTACCCGGCCTCCCAATTCCAGCGACATAAAATGCACGCCAACGACCATTACGCCGCGATTTTGCGCCTGCGCACGGGTAAGGTTGTCCAGCCCGTCCACATCAAACCATTTGCGAACCCGGCTATCAGGCCAGAACCAGGCCATGCCCGTTTCAAGCAGCGCCATGCCAAGAGAGTGGAAATTCTCGGCGATCAGTTTTTCCCTTTCTTCCCGGGAGAGGGTCGGAAAACAGAGTTCAATATTTTTCTGGGCGATCGACTCACGTCGCTTCAGGAAGGGGCGCGCCAGCTTACCGGTGCGGGTGCCCAGAAAACGTAAAACCGGGTAGGGAAGCTGCACCAGTAACCAGAGGACGCCAACGCCAAACCACGTCAGCCAGTAGCGCGGGTGCAAAAACGCGCGTGAAAATTTGCTTTGAGGAAACATAAAATACCTTCTGTAGATACGAAAATAATGTATCGCAGAAGAGTCATTATCCGCAGCGGTACACTCTGAAATACGCATCATCCTTCAAGTTGCGTTCGCTTATCCGAAGCACTTACTTGAGTAAGCCCATCAGGGTAACTTGAATGATTTACGTATAGTTAGGCCATCATGTACGACAATGGTTCCCGTAAGGAGTGTAAAACTAAGTCAGTACTAAACCACGAGGGCATGAACGCCAGGCAGGCTAATGTACCACCAGTTATTTACTCGCGCCCAGAAATTCTTTATCAAGAAGCGTAAATATTTCTCCCGTAGCAAAAATAAGCTAATCATTATTTTTAATGCATTGTTTTTACAGTGATAATTTTATTTCAGACGAAGGTTATTGAAAAATGATTAGAAAAATAAAATGTGAGATAAATGTTATGGAAATGACGTGCTGATAAGGTTTATCTTAAAGGAGAAGTGAGAGGGACCGTAAGGCTATATGGAAGCCTTGCCATAGACAGGAGGTATTATAGATGATCTATTTATGGACATTTCTTGCAATAAGTATACTTGCCGTGAGTGGCTATATCGGTCAGGTGATGGGGGCTTTTTCTGCGGTTTCTTCTTTTACGGGAATGGTTATCCTTGCCGCGCTGATTTATTTACTCAATGTATGGCTGCAGGATGGCGATGACATCGTTAGCGGATTATTGCTTTTTCTCGCACCGGCATGTGGGTTAATTATTCGCTTTATGGTGGGATACGGTAAGCGTTAGTCAGTAGATACCCTTCATACTTCAAGTTGCTTATGTGTTGGCTACGGATTACTCGACCCATCCATGGGCCTCGCCCTGACGGGCCGTCGCACGCGACGTTCAAATCTGCTCCCGGCAGATTTGTCGCTCACCCCAGTCACATCGTTATCTATGCTCCTGGGGACTCACTCCCTTGCCGCCTTTAAGCAACTCGAATTATTTTGGGTATATACGATGTCAGCGAATAGATAGCGCCGACAATGTCGGCGCTTCTGTTCCCCGGGAAGGCTAATCGTTTATTGCGCGTCCGCAAGCTGCAGCGAGTCCTGGTTATGTAACGCATTCTGGCGCTGACGTTCTAGTTCCAGCGCGCCGCGATGGGAGAGGTAACAGAATAGAATGCAGCATACGATACCGCCCATCAGAAGATAAAATCCGCCGTACCAGCCCAGTTTATCCACCATGACGCCAAACAGGCTGGTGCCCAACGAGGCGCCGAAAATATAGCTCATGAACCCACGTAATCCGACGGCGGAACCTACGGCAAAGCTGGGGACTATCTCCATTGTCTGTACGGACGCGAGGAATTGCGGGACGTAAATCAGACAACCTACAATGGCGGCGAAAATCGTTACCATCAGCAAAGATTCACTTTTCCAGTATCCGATCAGACAGACAAAAATCAGCGCCATGCAAATCATGGCTAACGGCATTCTGCGGCCCTTAAACAGTTTATCTGACAGCCAGCCTGCCAGTAGCGTAGAGGGAATCGCCGCCCATTCGAAAAAGAGAAACGCGACGCTCATCTGTTCTTTTGAAAAGTGTTTTACTGTCAACAGATAGATAGGCAACCAGCTAATCATGCCAAACCGCACCATATAGACGAAGACATCCACCAGCGAAATATACCAGGCATTTTTATTGCGCAGCACATAAGTACAGAAGATTTGCCATGCGCTCATATTTTCCGGCGCTTTTGCCGTATTCTTCGTTTTCAGTACGACTTTTTCTTCCGGCATCATCTGTTCCAGGGAGGGAAGACCTTCTTCGCGCGGTGAACCTTTTCCCAAGACCAGAACAATTAAGGCAAAAATGACGGCGACGCAGGCCGGAACGATATAACTGGCGCTTTGCCAGTGTTCGCTGCCCAATATCGCAAAAGCCGCACCGACGATAGGCGCGACGATCCCGCCGCCAACGTTATGCGAGATATTCCAGAAGGCGCCTACGCGTCCGCGTTCCCGGCGAGGGAACCAGTTTGCAATGGTAATAAACGAGGGGCCGACGCCCATGCCCTGAAAAAGGCCATTGAAGACCACCAGAGCGGCAAATATCCAGAATGCGCTACTGAATCCCAGCCCAACATTAACAATCGCGCAGAGTACCAGACCGCACGCCATGAAGACTTTTGGGCTGGCTTTATCCGCCAGACTGCTCATTACGCCTTTACTGATTCCGTAAGCAATAAGCATACAGCTACTCAGCAGGCCGATTTGCGTAGCGCTGAGATCCAATTGTTCTTTTAAATAAGGCGTCGATAATGTGAAATTGTTTCTGACTATATAGTAAGCGAGATATCCCAGAAATACGCTTAACAATGCCTGTATACGATATCGACCATATGTGGCCTGGACTTTTTCCGGTGGGACTTTATGCGCCGATTGCCCTGTTTTTAATATTGTTAACATGGAGTCACCTGTATTTTATAGTGAGATGAACATCAGGAGGTTTTGTCGGTAGAGTGAAAGGAGTGACAATAAAATTCAAGTCGAAGAAATGTGTCAAAATTGACTCAATTGGGTGAATTTAAAGGTTATTTTTGACCCATCCTGAAGGGTGTGGTGAAACTTTAATTATTGGCATGGCCGTTTTATCGTTAGCATGTGCGGATATTAACAAATTTGCTGCCAGTGATCTGATACGCTTTATTGATGTTTTCGGGCGACGGACCCGTTATTATTCAAATAACGTGGTTCTGGATGCCAACAGAAATAAAAGGGTAAGTTTTGTCTCAATATTTTCTTTATGTGATATCGATATTTATGAACGGGATCACAAATCGACTTTTCTCATGCTGTAGTCGTTTCGCCAGAGTGGGCGCTTTTACGCTATGGCTGGCGGCGATGTTCGGTTCTTGCCAGGCGTACAGCCGCGAGCTGGTGATGGCAACGACCTTTTCACCCAGCGCGACCGCCTGGATTATCCAGCGCTGGCAGACGGAGCCGGGTTCCGTCATGATTCGTACGCTCAACCGTACCAGCGGTTCTTTAGAGCAATTACTTGATACGGCGAATGCGGAAAATGTCGATCTGATCCTGACGTCATCCCCCATGCTGTTGCAACACCTTCAGGAGCACCAAAAGCTGGCGCTATTAGATAGCGCGCCTGCCGCCAGCCAGAAGCTGGTGCCGCGTTCTATCCGCTCAACTTCAGTGGCAGTAGCGGTATCCGGATTTGGGCTATTGATCAATCGTTCAGCGCTCGCTGCGCGCCATCTTCCGCCGCCTGCCGACTGGCAGGATATGGGCCTGCCCAGTTACCAGGGCGCTCTATTAATGAGCAGTCCGTCACGCTCAGACACCAATCATTTGATGGTGGAGTCGCTGTTGCAGCAAAAAGGCTGGACGGCAGGGTGGGCGACGCTGCTGGCAATCTCGGGTAATCTGGTCACGATTTCCTCTCGCAGTTTCGGCGTAGCGGATAAAATCAAAAGCGGGCTTGGCGTTGCCGGGCCGGTCATTGATAACTATGCTAATTTGCTACTCAACGATCCTAATCTTACTTTTACCTATTTCCCGTATTCTGCGGTGTCGCCCACTTACGTCGCGGTGTTGAAAAACAGCCGTCATGCAGACGAAGCGCGTGCTTTTATTCATTACTTATTAAGTCCGAAAGGGCAAAGGATACTGGCTGACGCGAATACCGGTAAGTATCCCGTCGCACCGCTTAGCGCCGATAATCCTCGCGCCGCGCAACAACAGCGTTTGATGGCCCAGCCGCCCTTGAACTATCGTCTGATCCTGAAGCGTCAGCAACTGGTACAACGCATGTTTGATACCGCGATCAGTTTTCGTCTTGCGCAGCTTAAAGATGCATGGCGAGCGTTGCACAGCGCAGAAACGCGGCTTAAACGCCCCTTACCTGAAATCAGAGCCTTATTGACCAGCGTCCCGGTGGATGCGGCAAGCAGCGAAGATGAAACCTGGCTGGCGCAGTTTGATAATAAAAGCTTTGCCGAACAAAAAATGATGGAGTGGCAGATCTGGTTTCTGAACAATCAGCGGCTGGCGATTCACAAACTGGAAGAGCTGAAATGAAGGGGAGATTATTGCAACGGCTTCGTCAGCTCAGTATCAGCAACAGTTTACGGGGCGCATTTTTAACTGGCGCATTACTGACGCTGATTGTCAGTATGGTCAGCCTTTATTCCTGGCATGAGCAAAGTTCGCAGGTTCGCTATTCGCTTGATGAATATTTTCCTCGCATCCACTCCGCTTTTTTAATTGAGGGGAACCTGAATCTGGCCGTGGATCAGCTCAATGAATTTTTGCTGGCGCCGAACACGACGGTACGTTTGCAGTTACGTACGCAGATTATTCAGCATCTGGATAAGATTGAGCGTCTGAGTCAGGGGCTTCAGCTTGCTGAGCGCCGGCAACTGGCCGTCATTTTACAGGATAGCCGGACCTTGCTGGCGGAGCTGGACAACGCCCTCTACAACATGTTTTTGGTGCGGGAGAAAGTCAGCGAGCTTTCCGCTCGTATTGACTGGCTCCATGATGATTTCACCACGGAGCTAAATTCGCTGGTACAGGATTTTACCTGGCAGCAGGGGACACTGCTCGATCAAATTGAGGCGAATCAGGGTGATGCAGCGCAGTATTTGCAACGTTCGCGCGAGGTGCAGAACGAGCAGCAGCAGGTATATACCCTGGCGCGAATTGAAAATCAGATTGTTGACGACCTGCGCGACAGATTGAATGAGCTCAAGTCCGGCAATAATGACGGGATGCTGGTAGAGACCCATATTCGTTATCTGGAAAACCTAAAAAAAACGGCGGATGAGAATATTCGTGCGCTGGATGACTGGCCCAGTACGATCACGCTGCGGCAAACCATCGACGAACTATTGGAAATCGGGATGGTAAAAAATAAGATGCCCGATACCATGCGCGATTATGTTGCGGCGCAAAAAGCCTTACTGGACGCCAGCCGCGCCAGAGAGGCTACGCTAGGGCGCTTTCGCACGCTGCTTGAGGCGCAGTTAGGTAGTAGTCACCAGCAAATGCAGACGTTCAATCAACGCCTGGAACAGATTGTACGCGTTAGCGGTGGGCTTATTTTAGTGGCAACGCTCCTGGCGTTGCTGCTGGCCTGGGGACTCAACCACTATTTTATCCGTTCCCGGCTGGTAAAGCGTTTTACCGCGCTTAATCAGGCTGTGGTACAGATAGGGCTGGGGAGAACCGACTCGACTATCCCGGTTTACGGGCGCGATGAGCTAGGACGGATAGCCCGTTTGCTACGTTATACGCTGGGCCAGCTCAATATGCAACGCAGGCAGCTTGAACAAGAGGTCGCCGAGCGCAAAGAGATAGAAGCCGACCTGCGCGCCATGCAGGATGAGTTGATTCAGACGGCGAAACTGGCGGTAGTCGGCCAGACCATGACCACGCTGGCGCATGAAATTAACCAGCCGCTGAATGCGCTTTCAATGTATTTATTTACGGCGGGACGCGCGATTGAACAAGGTCAGAGCGGACAGGCGAGAAATACGCTCACCAAAGCGGAAGGGCTCATTAACCGGATTGACGCCATTATCCGTTCGCTGCGGCAGTTTACCCGTCGGGCGGAGCTGGAAACGCCATTGTATCCCGTTGATCTGCGCCAAACCTTTGTGGCGGCATGGGAGTTATTAGCCATGCGCCACCAATCCCGGCAGGGAGCGCTTTTACTGCCAACCGACACCGTATGGGTTAGCGGCGATGAAGTGCGTATTCAGCAGGTTCTGGTGAATGTGCTGGCGAATGCGCTTGACGCCTGTTCGCATGATGCGGCGATCGCGGTGACGTGGCAGACGCAGGGAGAGGCGCTGGAGGTTTATATTGCAGATAACGGCCCTGGCTGGCCTGTGGCGCTGTTGCCCTCTTTACTCAAGCCGTTTACCACCAGTAAAGCTGTCGGGTTGGGTATTGGGCTGTCGATTAGCGTGTCGCTGATGGCGCAAATGAAGGGCGACCTGCGTCTGGCGTCGACGCTGACGCGTAACGCTTGCGTGGTGCTGCAATTCTCGGTAACGGATGTCGATGATGTTGAATGATGAATGTTCTATTTTGCTGATTGATGATGACGTTGATGTACTTGACGCCTATACCCAAATGCTTGAGCAGGCAGGCTACCGCGTGCGTGGCTTTACCCATCCTTTCGAGGCCAAAGAGTGGGTAAAAGCGGATTGGGAGGGGATCGTTTTGAGCGATGTGTGTATGCCGGGGTGTTCCGGTATCGATCTTATGACGCTGTTTCATCAGGATGACGATCAACTGCCAATCTTATTGATTACCGGACATGGCGATGTACCGATGGCGGTTGATGCGGTGAAAAAGGGTGCCTGGGATTTTCTGCAAAAACCCGTCGATCCGGGCAAACTGTTGATATTAATTGAAGACGCGCTACGCCAGCGCCGGTCGGTCATTGCACGGCGGCAATATTGCCAGCAGACGTTACAGGTTGAACTGATTGGGCGCAGCGAGTGGATGAATCAGTTTCGACAACGGTTACAACAACTGGCGGAAACGGACATTGCCGTATGGTTTTACGGTGAGCATGGCACTGGACGTATGACTGGCGCCCGTTATCTCCATCAACTGGGGCGTAACGCGAAAGGGCCGTTTGTACGCTATGAACTGACGCCGGAGAATGCCGGGCAGTTGGAGACATTCATCGACCAGGCGCAAGGAGGCACGCTGGTGTTGAGTCATCCCGAATATCTGACACGCGAACAGCAGCACCATCTGGCGCGTTTACAAAGCCTGGAGCATCGGCCTTTTCGTTTGGTGGGCGTTGGCAGCGCTTCGCTGGTGGAGCAGGCGGCAGCTAACCAGATTGCGGCCGAGCTTTACTACTGTTTCGCCATGACCCAAATCGCCTGCCAGTCTCTTTCTCAGCGACCGGATGATATCGAGCCGTTATTTCGCCATTATCTTCGAAAAGCCTGCCTGCGACTCAATCATCCAGTGCCGGAAATTGCGGGGGAATTACTGAAAGGAATAATGCGACGCGCCTGGCCAAGCAATGTGCGCGAACTGGCCAATGCGGCGGAGCTTTTCGCTGTTGGCGTGCTGCCGCTGGCGGAAACGGTCAACCCGCAGTTGCTTCTGCAGGAACCGACTCCGCTTGACCGGCGCGTTGAAGAGTATGAGCGACAAATTATTACCGAAGCATTAAATATTCATCAGGGACGAATTAATGAAGTGGCAGAGTACCTGCAAATTCCCCGTAAAAAACTTTATCTGCGCATGAAAAAATATGGTCTAAGTAAAGAGCATTATAAATTCTGATATTACAGTTACTTTCAATCTGGCTGACAACATCAGCAGCGATGTCGTTAGCCAGATAACGTCGCATCACCGTAATGGTAAATCATTCCATTATGATTATAGATTGCTTATTATTCACCTGAGCATCAAATTCTATTTCTTAACTTCAATATAAGGTAAAAATGCGTCAAGTTCTCTGGCGTAATAAATGTACTCTTGTCCGACGATTTGACAAGATGAAAACTTCATCACCTCTCCAGATTACATCTGAATATGAGGACAAGAGAAATGAAAAAACATGCTATTGCAGTAATGATGATCGCCGTATTTTCTGAGTCGGTTTATGCGGAGTCTACCTTATTTATTCCGGACGTCTCTCCTGATAGCGTCACGACATCCCTTTCCGTGGGAGTGTTAAATGGTAAATCCAGGGAGCTGGTTTATGATACCGACACCGGGCGGAAGATTAGTCAACTGGACTGGAAAATAAAAAATGTCGCCACGTTGCAGGGGGATTTATCATGGGAACCCTATTCGTTCATGACGCTGGACGCCCGCGGCTGGACGTCTTTGGCGTCGGGATCGGGTCATATGGTTGACCATGACTGGATGAGCAGTGAGCAGCCAGGCTGGACCGATCGTTCAATTCATCCGGACACCAGCGTCAACTATGCTAATGAATACGATTTGAACGTGAAAGGTTGGTTATTGCAGGGCGATAACTACAAGGCGGGCGTAACAGCGGGCTATCAGGAAACCCGTTTTAGCTGGACGGCAAGAGGCGGGTCTTATATTTATGATAATGGTCGATATATTGGTAATTTTCCTCATGGCGTGCGCGGCATAGGTTATAGCCAGCGTTTCGAAATGCCCTATATCGGGCTGGCGGGTGATTATCGTATTAATGACTTTGAGTGTAATGTACTGTTTAAATACAGCGACTGGGTAAATGCGCATGATAATGACGAACACTACATGCGCAAACTTACCTTCCGCGAAAAAACGGAAAATTCACGATATTATGGCGCTTCTATTGACGCCGGATATTATATTACCAGTAATGCAAAAATCTTTGCTGAGTTCGCTTACAGTAAATATGAAGAAGGTAAGGGCGGTACGCAAATCATAGATAAAACCAGCGGTGATACGGCGTATTTTGGTGGCGATGCCGCAGGTATAGCTAATAATAACTATACGGTTACCGCGGGGTTGCAGTACCGCTTCTAGACCACATCAGCATGTCATCGGTCATAACCGGCCGATGACGACTTTTTGCTGAACGTATGGCATGTCCGGTGATATTGCATAGGGGCAATAAAAGCAACATGAAAGGGGAACCGCTCGAAAGGCTATGCAGCAAGAAGAGAATGTCCTGGGTATCAATGGTGTCCCCTGCAGGAATCGAACCTGCAACTAGCCCTTAGGAGGGGCTCGTTATATCCATTTAACTAAGGGGACAACGCGGCGCCAGTATAGCGTTTTTTATTCGCCGGAGTAAGTGTAGCGCCGCCTGACTGGTTAAACCGTCGCCACTCAGCGCTGTTTTTCCGCTTTTTTCCGCTCCCGTTCCAGGCGCTCGCCGCGTAGCCTCGCTTCTTCCTTACGCTTATTGCTCATATCGTTGCGGATCTGCGCGTGGCTCATCAATGCGAAAATAAAGGTGCCGCCGCAGATATTTCCGGCAAGTGTGGGAAGGGCGAAGGGCCAGAGAAAGTCGCTCCAGGGCAGCGTGCCGTTGAAAACCAAATACAAAATTTCAACGGAACCGACGACAATATGGGTGGTATCGCCCAGCGCGATAAGCCAGGTCATCAAAATAATGACCACAATTTTTGCCCCGCCTGCAGCAGGAAACATCCATACCATTGTGGCGATGATCCAGCCAGAGATAATCGCGTTGGCAAACATCTCCGTTGGGCTATTTTTCATGACCTCCATACCAATTTTGACAAAGGCGTCGCGGGTCTCTTCATCAAATATAGGCATATATTCAAATGCCCACGCCGCAACCCCGGTGCCAATAAGGTTGCCCAATAAGACTACGCCCCATAAGCGCATCAGCAGGCCAACGTTACTCAGAGTGGGATTTTGCATTACCGGCAATACGGCAGTAACGGTATTTTCAGTAAATAATTGCTGGCGGGCCATGATGACAATGATAAAACCAAAGGTGTAGCCGAGATTTTCCAGTAAAAAGCCGCCGGGAACGCCTTCAAGCTGCACGTGGAAAATCCCTTTCGCCAGGAGTGATGCCCCCATAGAAAGTCCTGCGGCAATGGCTGACCAGAGCAAAGCCATCGCATCGCGTTCCATCTCTTTTTCACCATCCTGGCGAATATGTTCATGAATCGCCATGGCGCGGGAAGGAAGACGATCTTCATCCACCTCAATCTCTTTACCGCTTTGTTTTTCTTCGCTTTCAACTTCCAGGTCACTGCTGTGCCGGTTAATTTTATCGTCGTTAAGGCTATCCATGATGATCCCTGCTGATTAACACATATTAATAAAGCGTAGCGGTTTTTCATTTACCCAGGCCGGGGCATTCTCCGAAAAAATAAAAATGATCACGCTCGTTTTTATCTGTTTCGTTAGAATAGGGCCGTCACGTTGTTGCGTTACCAGGCTATGCTCAGAGCAATGAGATCGCGCATATAGACATCGTTTGACGTGCTGTTAAAATCGCTCACACCTAAACAGGCGGATACGGTAGCGTTCCGTCATGGATGGCAATCAGCGATAGCCATAATTCACAGGGAGACATCTATGAAGCTTCGCCTGTCGGCGCTGGCGCTGGGAACCACACTGCTGGTCGGGTGTGCGAGTTCCGGTACAGAACAGCAGGGGCGTTCAGACCCATTTGAAGGGTTTAACCGCACCATGTACAACTTCAACTTTAATGTGCTGGACCCGTATGTTGTTCGGCCGGTCGCGGTCGCCTGGCGTGATTATGTTCCACAGCCTGCGCGTAACGGTTTAAGTAATTTCACCGGCAACCTCGAAGAACCGGCGATCATGGTGAACTATTTCCTGCAGGGCGATCCTTATCAGGGTATGGTGCATTTCACTCGTTTCTTCCTGAACACCTTATTAGGGATGGGCGGCTTTATTGACGTCGCGGGAATGGCGAATCCTAAGCTGCAGCGCGTTGAACCGCATCGCTTTGGCAGTACGCTGGGCCATTATGGCGTGGGGTATGGGCCTTATATGCAACTTCCGTTCTACGGCAGCTTCACGCTGCGTGAAGATGGCGGGGATATGGCGGATACCTTGTATCCGGTGCTCTCGTGGTTGACCTGGCCAATGTCCATAGGAAAATGGACTATCGAAGGGATAGAAACTCGTGCGCAGTTGCTGGACTCCGATGGTTTGCTGCGCCAGTCTTCCGATCCTTATATTATGGTGCGCGAGGCGTACTTCCAGCGTCATGACTTTATCGCCAATGGCGGAAAACTCAAGCCGCAGGAAAACCCGAACGCGCAGGCGATTCAGGACGAACTCAAAGAGATAGACTCAGAATAAACGGCAGTAAATAAAAAGGTGAGCGAAATGCTCACCTTTTTGATCCGTTTCAGAAAGAGATTAGAACGCGTAGTTAAAGTTAGTACCGAACAGCCAGGCTTTCCCTTCAGATTCAAACTGATAAGGGCCTTCATTAATTTTCACGCTCTGACCATGCATATAAGAGACGCCAACGTCGACAGACGCATCTTTATTAAAGGCGTAAGTCGTACCGGCGCTCAGCCAGAAACGGTCTTGGTCCGGAATAGAGATAGAACGGTTTTGCGCTGGTACCGGGCTGTCATCGAAGGCGATACCGGTACGGAACGTCCAGTTGTCATCGTAGTAATAGGTGGTACCCAACGCAATGCGGTAAGCGTCTTTAAAGCCTTCATGCTTCTCAAAGAGCGTATCGCCGGCGGTCGATTTTGCCTTCAATTCCTGGAACTGACTCCAGCTGGTATAGGCCAGGCTATAGTGGATGGCCCACTGTGGCGCCACACGGTTATAACCGGACACTTCCCACATTTCCGGCAGATTCAGTGTCAGGTAGCCTGACTGCGTCGCGCCGCCGGTTGCCGTTGGGATAGGCAGGTTAAATCGGTTTATAGCGATGGGAAGATCGCTACTGTAGTTGCCTTTAAAGTCAATTTTGACTTCCGAGCGGTAGGTCAGCGCGTAGCGGTTATTTTTATCCAGTTCATAAAGGATACCGGCATTCCAGCCAAAGCCCCACTGATTACCGTTCAGGTGGGCAATCTTGGTGTCGCTGGGAATCTGACCCGCGACCGGCGCCAGCGCCGGATTCTGTGCCGCGACCAACTGGCCTAAATCGCCCGCAAAACGTTCGATTTTCGCACGCGCGTATACCGCATCAAAGCCGAGGCCGAAGCTCCAGGCCTCATTTAAGCGATAAGCGCCGCTTAAATTCAGGTTCATGGTTTCAAGATCGGTCGTACCGCCTACCGAGCCGCCGGCGTATGTGTCGTTAAACTCTGTCGCCAGACCATAGTTAGAGGTAATAGAAGCCCCCCAGCCAAACTGATCGTTAATCGGGGCGACAAAATGGACGTTCGGCACCCAGGCCGTCGGCGCGATGTTATCCGCATCTAACGTCCGACGAGATGGCGATGTCCCGCTAATATTAACATCAGGATCAATATAAACCGCGCCCGCTGAAAACGTCGGGCGGTCAAACATAGTAATTAACGCCGGGTTGCGGCTAACGTTACCCGCATCATCTGCGATTGCGCCTTCACCCGAATAGGCCCGGCCAAGGCCAGAGGAAGAAAATTCGTTTAACTGAAAGCCTGCAGACCAGGCTTGGGTGGAGATGATTGCCACTGCGACTGCGAGAGCAGACTTTGTAAACAGGGTTTTCTGGCTCATGACCATAACCTCATTGATTATTTTTATACAAACTATGTTACATGCTGTAACAGGAGCGCGAAGTGTAGGGTCTGCGGTACGACTTAGAAATCAGACCAGTGGCGAGAGTATAGGTCTGACCAGCTAGAATGTTGCAAGTATGTTTATAAGTTTTTTCAATTGTGATCTTAGAAACGAGATCTGGCTGGCAAAATCGGCGGGCTTAACGGTCACCCGATCGCGCGATTTTTGTTTTAGATCATTTTTAAGTGTGATTTCGGTCACTTAACGCGTTTCCCTCCATTAACGACTGGAGAGGCGAATGCCGGGAGCGTAAAATATCCCCATCGTTTATCTGGCACCCTGGGTGCAAATACAGAGGAAATCTACAATGAGTAAATGCAGTGCTGATGAAACCCCGGTTTGCTGCTGTATGGACGTTGGAACCATCATGGACAACTCCGATTGCACCGCGTCATACAGCCGCGTATTCGCTACCCGCGCAGAGGCTGAAGAGACGCTGGCGGCGTTAACCGAAAAAGCGCGTAGCGTGGAGTCTGAACCTTGCCAAATTACGCCAACCTTTACCGAGGAATCCGAAGGCGTTCGTCTGGATATTGATTTTGTTTTCGCCTGCGAAGCAGAAACGCTGATCTTCCAGCTCGGCCTGCGTTAATCCGTTCATTCACGACGCCTCCGTCATCATCTGGCGGAGGCGTTTTCTTTTTTTGTCGCTTCCCTTCACTGTGCCTTAGCTCCCACTTTCTTTTCTCTCTGCTTGGCTAAATGTAAAAAATTGGTTAAGACTGTGATCAGGTCAGACCACTAATTTATTTTTTTACAGGGGAGTACTATGCGTCAGGCTTTACCGTTGGTCACCCGCCAGGGCGATCGCATTGCTATTGTCAGTGGGTTACGAACCCCCTTCGCTCGTCAGGCCACTGCATTTCATGGTATTCCCGCTGTTGATCTCGGCAAGATGGTGGTAGGCGAGCTGCTGGCGCGCAGTGAAATTCCAGCTGATGCCATTGAGCAACTGGTTTTTGGTCAGGTAGTACAAATGCCGGAAGCGCCCAACATTGCGCGCGAAATTGTGCTGGGTACGGGGATGAATGTTCATACCGATGCCTATAGCGTAAGCCGCGCCTGCGCCACCAGTTTTCAGGCGGTAGCGAATGTGGCGGAAAGCCTGATGGCCGGCGCGATACGCGCCGGTATCGCTGGCGGCGCGGATTCGTCGTCGGTACTGCCAATAGGCGTGAGTAAAGCCCTGGCGCGGGTACTGGTTGATGTCAATAAAGCCCGGACGACCCGCCAACGGCTGACGCTTTTTTCTCGTCTGCGCTTACGCGACCTGCTGCCCGTTCCTCCCGCCGTTGCTGAGTATTCCACCGGTCTGCGCATGGGCGATACCGCCGAACAGATGGCGAAAACGTATGGTATTACGCGTGAACAGCAGGACGCTCTGGCGCATCGTTCACATCAGCGCGCCGCGCAGGCATGGGCGGATGGCAAACTGGCGGAAGAAGTGATGACGACCTATGTGCCGCCGTATAAAAACCCCTTTGCAGAAGACAACAACATTCGCGGCGCCTCCATGCTGGCGGACTACGCTAAACTGCGTCCCGCTTTTGACAGAAAACATGGCTCCGTGACCGCCGCCAATAGTACACCGCTGACCGACGGCGCTGCCGCCGTTATTCTGATGACCGAATCCCGCGCTAAAGAGCTGGGGCTGCACCCGCTTGGTTATCTGCGCAGCTACGCCTTTACCGCTATTGATGTCTGGCAGGACATGCTATTGGGGCCGGCCTGGTCAACGCCGCTGGCGCTGGAGCGGGCCGGGTTGACGATGGCCGATCTGACGCTTTTTGACATGCATGAAGCGTTTGCCGCTCAGACTCTGGCGAACTTACAACTGCTGGGCAGCGAACGATTTGCCCGTGAGGTGCTTGGTCGTGCGCAGGCGACAGGGGAGGTGGATGACGCTAAATTCAACGTGCTTGGCGGCTCAATCGCCTACGGGCATCCTTTTGCCGCAACGGGCGCGCGGATGATAACCCAAACGTTGCATGAATTACGGCGTCGGGGCGGAGGTTTTGGCCTGGTCACGGCCTGCGCGGCTGGCGGTCTTGGCGCGGCGATGGTTCTGGAGGCGGAATAATGACTACCACATCAGCTTTTATGCTTAACGTGCGTCTGGATAATGTCGCGGTTGTCGCTATTGATGTCCCTGGAGAAAAGGTGAACACCCTGAAAGCGGAGTTTGCCGCGCAGGTACGCGCCATCCTGAAGCAGATCCGGGAAAATAAAGCGTTGCAGGGCGTTGTTTTTATCTCAGCCAAAGCAGATAACTTTATTGCTGGCGCTGATATCAACATGATAGGTCACTGCCAAAACGCGCAGGAAGCGGAAACGCTGGCGCGTCAGGGGCAACAACTGATGGCGGAGATCCAGGCGTTGCCTGTTCCGGTTATCGCTGCCATTCACGGCGCCTGCCTGGGGGGCGGTCTTGAAATGGCGCTGGCCTGCCATCGGCGCATCTGTACCGACGACGTTAAAACCGTTCTCGGACTGCCGGAGGTACAGTTAGGGCTTTTACCGGGATCGGGCGGAACGCAACGTCTTCCGCGGCTGGTGGGGGTCAGTACCGCGCTGGATATGATCCTGACAGGTAAACAGCTTCGCGCCAGACAGGCGCTTAAAGCCGGGCTGGTTGATGATGTGGTGCCGCAAACTATTTTACTGGAAGCGGCTGTCGAGCTGGCTAAAAAAGAACGCCTGGCGCAACGGACATTGCCGGTCCGGGAACGTATCCTGGCGGGGCCGCTGGGGCGCGCGCTGTTATTTCGCCTGGTGCGTAAAAAGACGGCGCAAAAAACGCAGGGTAATTATCCGGCGACGGAGCGGATCATTGATGTGATTGAAACTGGACTGGCGCAGGGCAGCAGTAGCGGCTATGACGCGGAAGCGCGCGCTTTCGGCGAGCTGGCGATGACGCCTCAATCGCAGGCGCTGCGCGCTATTTTCTTTGCCAGTACCGAGGTGAAAAAAGATCCCGGTAGCGATGCGCCGCCCGGCCCGCTGAACAGCGTGGGCATCTTAGGCGGCGGGTTAATGGGTGGCGGTATCGCCTGGGTTACGGCCTGTAAAGGCGGATTGCCAGTACGAATTAAGGATATAAATACTCAGGGGATCAATCATGCTCTGAAGTACAGCTGGGATCTGCTTGAAACAAAAGTACGCCGCCGCCATATCAAAGCCAGCGAACTCGATAAACAATTGGCGTTGATATCAGGTTCGACAGATTATCGTGGTTTCAGTCATCGTGATCTGGTCATTGAAGCGGTGTTTGAAGATCTGCCGTTAAAACAACAGATGGTGGCGGAAGTGGAACAAAATTGCGCTGCTCACACCATTTTTGCCTCCAATACTTCTTCCCTGCCGATTGGCGATATTGCGGCGAATGCGGCCAGACCGGAACAGGTGATTGGATTGCACTTTTTTAGCCCGGTCGAAAAAATGCCGCTGGTTGAGGTCATTCCTCATGCGTCTACTTCCGCGCAGACCATCGCCACGACCGTTAAGCTGGCGAAAAAACAGGGTAAAACCCCGATAGTCGTCAGTGATAAAGCCGGGTTTTATGTTAACCGAATTCTTGCGCCATATATCAATGAGGCGATTCGGATGCTGACTGAAGGCGAACGCGTCGAACATATTGACGCCGCCCTGGTAAAATTTGGTTTTCCGGTGGGGCCAATCCAACTTTTGGATGAGGTAGGAATCGACACGGGCACTAAAATTATTCCTGTGCTTGAGGCGGCGTATGGAGAACGTTTTAGCGCGCCTGCAAATGTTGTCGCTTCAATTTTGAATGACGATCGCAAAGGTAGAAAAAATGGCCGCGGTTTCTATCTTTATGGCGAAAAAGGGCGTAAAAGCAAAAAACAGGTTGACCCTGCTATTTATAAGCTTATTGGCGTGCAAGGGCAGAGTCGACTATCTGCGCAGCAGGTGGCAGAGCGCTGTGTCATGTTAATGCTTAACGAAGCGGCGCGCTGTTTCGACGAAAAAGTGATTCGCAGCGCGCGCGATGGCGATATTGGCGCCGTGTTTGGTATCGGTTTTCCGCCGTTCCTCGGTGGCCCGTTCCGCTATATGGATGCTCTCGGGCCGGGTGAAATGGTGGCGACATTACAGCGCCTGGCCGCACTTTACGGTCCTCGTTACGCGCCTTGTGAACAATTAGTGCGCATGGCGGAGCGCAGGGAGCATTTCTGGACGAATGGGGAAACTGACCAGGGAAATTGAGGTCAAAGAGAATATGAATCCGCACTGAATGCCTCCTTAATGGCGAAATAATAATCAAGGATTGACTATACTTACGCCATTGAGGTAAAAAACAGCGTTTCATTCGGTGAATGGATAAGGCACAATGCCGGCCACCGCATTTTTGCCGCAGCCAATAGGGGCATGTGGTAAGCGTGTTGGTGAAACTGGTTAACAAAAGCGGTGCAATATGCAAGTTTTTATCATGCGTCACGGCGACGCAGCCCTCGATGCCGCCAGTGATTCGGTTCGTCCCTTGACCCCTTGTGGGTGTGACGAGTCTCGCCTGATGGCGAACTGGCTGAAAGGTCAAAAAGTGGATATCGAACGTGTTCTGGTGAGTCCGTTTCTTCGGGCCGAACAGACGTTAGATGTGGTCGGCGATTGTATGAATCTGCCGGCTCAGGTGGATGTCCTGCCGGAGCTAACGCCCTGTGGCGATGTCGGTCTGGTCAGCGCCTACCTCCAGGCGCTGGCCAATGAAGAGATCGGATCGGTGCTGGTGATCTCTCACTTACCTCTGGTCGGATACCTGGTATCTGAGCTTTGTCCGGGCGAAACGCCGCCGATGTTCACGACGTCCGCAATTGCCAACGTTACGCTTGATGTAAGCGGCAAGGGGACATTCAACTGGCAAATGAGTCCCTGCAATCTGAAAATGGCGAAAGCGATTTAATCTTTGCTGCCTGATGGCGCTTCGCTTATCAGGCCTACGACAGCGCTGGCTGTTCGTAGGCTGGATAAGCCGCTTGCGCCGCCATCCGGCAATTCCGCATCAGGGTAATTCGGGCGGTTGCCACTCTTCCACTTCAATCAACACCAGCAGCGCGGCGTCGCCGCCGTACTCTTTTGGTGCCTGATGAAAGGCCATCACATGCGGATGCTGCGCCAGCCATAACGGCGTTTGCTGTTTCAGAATATGTTTACCGTGTCCATGCATGACGCAGGCGCAAAAAATATGTTCCCGACGGCAGGCGGCAATTAGCGCTCCCAATTCCTGCTTGGCCTGAAGCTGCGTTAAGCCGTGTAAATCCAGAAACAGTTCTGGCGAATAGTCGCCGCGGCGCATTTTTTTTAGCTCGAAATGGCTGACATCTTCACGGACATACTTTACCGGCCCTTCCGTATTGAGCAGCGGCTGGAACTCATCAGAAAAATAGTGGCTGGCGTCCGCCTGTTCCTGAATTAACCTTCGGGTAGGGACTTCCGTGATTTTCTTGCGCAGTGGCCGATGGACGATAGTATCCTGTTTAATCTTTCGGGTGCCGACCATCAGCTGACGGAACAGCGCCTGGTCCTCCTCGCTGAGCGATGTTTTCTTTTTCATTCGTGGGTCTCGTCTGATCTTTTGCCTTAGTTTACCCGACCCGGAGGATATCCGAACGGTCAAAACGGATTTTTCGTATTCTCCCGCCGCGTCAATGCTGATTTATCCCTGTCTTCGTGGCAAACTAGCCGCCGAATTTAATGCGAGCATGCCCTGGAGGAATACGTGGATAAAATTTTCGTCGATGAAGCAGTAAGTGAACTGCATACCATTCAGGACATGTTGCGCTGGGCGGTAAGCCGCTTTAGCGCGGCGAATATCTGGTATGGACACGGTACCGATAACCCGTGGGATGAAGCGGTGCAACTGGTGTTGCCGTCTCTTTATCTGCCGCTGGATATTCCGGAAGATATGCGAACCGCGCGGCTGACGTCCAGCGAAAAACACCGCATTGTCGAGCGAGTGATTCGTCGCATTAACGAACGTATCCCGGTCGCCTACCTGACCAATAAAGCCTGGTTCTGCGGCCACGAATTTTATGTCGATGAGCGCGTGCTGGTGCCGCGTTCGCCCATTGGCGAGCTGATTAATAACCACTTCGCCGGCCTTATTAGCCAACAGCCGAAATATATTCTGGATATGTGTACCGGTAGCGGCTGCATCGCCATCGCCTGTGCTTATGCTTTCCCGGACGCAGAGGTTGATGCGGTCGATATTTCGCCGGATGCGCTGGCTGTCGCCGAGCATAACATTGAAGAACACGGTCTTATCCATCACGTGACGCCAATCCGTTCCGATCTGTTTCGCGATCTGCCGAAAGTTCAGTACGATCTGATTGTCACTAACCCGCCTTATGTCGATGCGGAGGATATGTCCGATCTGCCGAACGAATATCGCCACGAACCTGAGCTGGGGCTGGCGTCCGGCACTGACGGCCTCAAATTGACCCGCCGTATCCTGGGGAATGCGCCGGATTATCTGTCCGATGACGGCGTTCTGATTTGTGAAGTCGGAAACAGCATGGTACATCTGATGGAGCAGTATCCGGATGTGCCGTTCACCTGGCTGGAGTTTGACAACGGCGGCGATGGCGTCTTTATGTTGACCAAAGCGCAGTTGCTCGCGGCCCGTGAACATTTCAATATTTATAAAGATTAAAACACGCAAACGACAACAACGATAACGGAGCCGTGATGGCAGGAAACACAATTGGACAACTCTTTCGCGTAACCACTTTCGGCGAATCACACGGGCTGGCGCTTGGGTGTATCGTCGATGGCGTGCCGCCCGGCATCCCGTTGACGGAGGCCGATCTGCAGCACGATCTCGACAGACGCCGCCCCGGCACCTCGCGCTATACTACCCAGCGCCGCGAACCGGATCAGGTAAAAATTCTCTCCGGCGTGTTTGATGGCGTGACGACCGGCACCAGCATTGGCCTGCTGATTGAAAACACCGATCAGCGCTCGCAGGACTACAGCGCGATTAAAGATGTTTTTCGTCCGGGACACGCGGATTACACCTATGAGCAGAAATACGGCCTGCGCGATTACCGTGGCGGTGGACGTTCTTCCGCGCGTGAAACCGCGATGCGCGTAGCGGCAGGGGCGATCGCCAAGAAATACCTGGCGGAAAAGTTCGGTATCGAAATCCGCGGCTGCCTGACCCAGATGGGCGACATTCCGCTGGAGATTAAAGACTGGCGTCAGGTTGAGCTTAATCCGTTCTTTTGTCCCGATGCGGACAAACTTGACGCGCTGGACGAACTGATGCGCGCGCTGAAAAAAGAGGGCGACTCCATCGGCGCGAAAGTGACGGTGATGGCGAGCGGCGTGCCGGCAGGGCTTGGCGAACCGGTGTTTGACCGACTGGATGCGGACATCGCCCATGCGCTGATGAGCATCAATGCGGTGAAAGGCGTGGAGATCGGCGAAGGATTTAACGTGGTGGCGCTGCGCGGCAGCCAGAATCGCGATGAAATCACGGCGCAGGGTTTTCAGAGCAACCACGCTGGCGGCATCCTCGGTGGCATCAGTAGCGGGCAACACATTGTGGCGCATATGGCGCTGAAACCTACCTCCAGCATTACCGTGCCGGGACGTACGATCAACCGGATGGGTGAAGAAGTCGAGATGATCACCAAAGGGCGCCACGATCCGTGTGTGGGGATTCGCGCAGTGCCGATCGCAGAAGCCATGCTGGCGATCGTGCTGATGGATCACCTGCTGCGCCATCGGGCACAGAATGCGGATGTAAAGACAGAGATTCCACGCTGGTAAGAAATGAAAAAAACCGCGATTGCGCTGCTGGCATGGTTTGTCAGTAGCGCCAGCCTGGCGGCGACGCCGTGGCAGAAAATAACCCATCCTGTCCCCGGCGCCGCCCAGTCTATCGGTAGCTTTGCCAACGGATGCATCATTGGCGCCGACACGTTGCCGGTACAGTCCGATAATTATCAGGTGATGCGCACCGATCAGCGCCGTTATTTCGGCCACCCGGATCTGGTCATGTTTATCCAGCGGTTGAGTCATCAGGTGCAGCAACGGGGGCTCGGAACCGTCCTGATAGGCGACATGGGGATGCCTGCCGGAGGCCGCTTTAATGGCGGACACGCCAGTCATCAGACCGGGCTTGATGTGGATATTTTCTTGCAGTTGCCGAAAACGCGCTGGAGCCAGGCGCAGCTATTGCGCCCGCAGGCGTTAGATCTGGTGTCCCGCGACGGTAAACATGTCGTGCCATCGCGCTGGTCGTCGGATATCGCCAGTCTGATCAAACTGGCGGCACAAGACAATGACGTCACCCGTATTTTCGTCAATCCGGCTATTAAACAACAGCTTTGCCTCGATGCCGGAAACGATCGTGACTGGCTACGTAAAGTACGCCCCTGGTTCCAGCATCGCGCGCATATGCACGTGCGTTTACGCTGCCCTGCCGACAGCCTGGAGTGCGAAGATCAACCTTTACCCCCGCCGGGCGATGGATGCGGCGCTGAACTGCAAAGCTGGTTCGAACCGCCAAAACCTGGCACCACAAAGCCTGAGAAGAAGACACCGCCGCCGCTGCCGCCTTCCTGCCAGGCGCTACTGGATGAGCATGTACTCTGATGGACAATTTTTATGATCTGTTTATGGTCTCCCCGCTGCTGCTGGTGGTGCTGTTTTTTGTCGCCGTACTGGCAGGATTTATTGATTCTATCGCCGGGGGCGGAGGGCTGCTCACTATCCCTGCGCTGATGGCCGCCGGGATGTCGCCGGCAAATGCGCTGGCGACCAATAAATTACAGGCGTGCGGCGGCTCCCTCTCGTCTTCGCTCTATTTTATTCGCCGTAAAGTGGTAAACCTGGCCGAGCAAAAGCTCAATATTCTGATGACGTTCATTGGCTCGATGAGCGGCGCGCTGCTGGTGCAGCACGTGCAGGCGGATATTTTGCGCCAGATCTTGCCCATCCTGGTGATTTTCATCGGCCTCTATTTTTTATTGATGCCGAAGCTGGGCGAGGAAGATCGCCAGCGCCGCCTGTATGGATTACCGTTCGCGCTGATAGCCGGGGGATGCGTCGGGTTTTACGACGGTTTTTTCGGGCCTGCCGCCGGGTCGTTTTACGCTCTGGCGTTTGTCACCTTATGTGGCTATAACCTGGCGAAATCCACGGCACATGCCAAAGTGCTTAACGCTACCTCCAACGTTGGCGGCCTGCTGTTATTTATCATCGGCGGCAAAGTGATCTGGGCGACGGGCTTTGTGATGCTGGTTGGTCAGTTTTTAGGGGCGCGAATGGGGTCGCGTCTAGTGTTGAGCAAAGGCCAAAAGCTTATCAGACCGATGATCGTTATTGTCTCGGCGGTAATGAGCGCCAGGTTACTTTATGATAGCCACGGACAGGAGATCCTCCACTGGTTGGGGATGAATTAATGAACAGTACGCACCATTACGAACAGTTAATTGAGATTTTTAACGGCTGCTTTGCCGAAGAATTTAATACCCGTCTGATTAAAGGCGACGACGAACCGATCTATCTTCCTGCTGACGCGCAGGTACCGTACCACCGCATCGTCTTTGCGCATGGGTTTTACGCCAGCGCGCTGCATGAGATTTCTCACTGGTGTATCGCCGGCAAGGCGCGCCGTGAACTGGTTGACTTTGGTTACTGGTACTGCCCGGACGGACGCGACGCGCAGACCCAAAGTCAATTTGAAGACGTGGAGGTGAAGCCACAGGCTTTCGACTGGTTGTTTTGCGTGGCGGCGGGGTATCCCTTTAACGTCAGTTGCGACAATCTGGAAGGCGATATTGAGCCGGATCGCGTGGCGTTTCAGCGCCGGGTTCATGCGCAGGTAATGGCGTATCTGGAGCAGGGCATTCCTGAACGTCCGGCCCGCTTCATCAAAGCGCTACAGAATTACTATCACACGCCCGAACTTAAGGCGGAACAGTTCCCGTGGCCGGAAGCGCTTAATTAAAGCCAGCGCCACGTTTACAATGAGGAAAGAAGATGATCGCGGAGTTTGAATCACGCATTCTGGCATTAATTGACGATATGGTAGAGCACGCCAGCGACGATGAGCTTTTTGCCAGTGGATACCTGCGTGGCCACCTGACGTTAGCCATTGCCGAGCTGGAGAGCGGTGATGACCACTCCGTCGAGGCGGTCTATGCCAACGTTAGCCAAAGTCTGGAAAAAGCGATCGGCGCCGGTGAACTGTCGCCGCGCGATCAGGCGTTAGTCAAAGCCATGTGGGACAATTTGTTCGACAAGGCAAAACAATAACGCCGTGGGCCGGAAGGCGACGCTTGCCGCCTTCCGCTATTGACTGGCCCATTACTTCACCGCTTTTCCCTTCAATAACTTTCTCACCCATAACCGATTCGGATTTAACGCCGCCAGCGTACTGGCATCCAGTGGAATCGGCTCGTTACTCATCTGCGCCGCCAGAATTTCTGCGCATAATGGCGCTGAGCACAAACCGCGCGATCCCAGCGCGCCGAGCATAAATAAACCCGGATACACAGGCGCAGACGCCGCCGACGTTTTATTATCGGCTAAATCGGCGTAATGCGTCAGCGTGGCGTGGTAATCCGGGACATTGCCCACCATCGGCAGATGATCGCGGGTGGCGCAACGCACGCCGCAACGGGCGCTGTTGCCGCTAACGTCAACCTCTGTGGCCCATTTCGCATCCGGAAAACAGTCAAGCAGACGCTGTCGGTTCTGACGCTGATCTTCTTCGCGCCAGACGGTGCTTTCGTCGCCCCGGTGATAGCTGGCGCCAATACAGTGCTGCTGATTATGCGGATTTTGCGGCGTCAGATAGCCGTCGTAGCATAACACCTGACGCAACGCCGAGAGGGCGGGGGTGGTGGGAATATGACTGACCTGCCCCCCGACGGCATACACCGGCAGCGGCCGGGTCTGATCAAAACGGTTAATCTGATGGCCGTTCGCCAGGACGACGGTCTCATGGCTGGCGGTTTCACCTGACGTAAAGCGCAGTTGCCAGCGCGACTCCTGCGCAACGAGCGACGTGAGCGTATGGCGAAAGCGCGTTTGTAAACCCTGTTCGGTCGCCAGTGCGATGACTGCGCGAGTTAATTGTTCCGGGCACAGCCAGCCGCCTGCCGGATAGGTAATTCCTCCGCAGCGTGTCGTCACGCCAACCGCCTGTTCCGCCTCTTCGGCATTGAGCGCCGAGGCCAGTCCGGCGGGCAGCGCCAGGGACAGCATCTGGGCAATTTTCTGCTGGCTTTTCTCATCCCATCCGAGCTGCGTCACGCCGCACCAGTCATGATCAAAAGAGACGGGCAGGGCATCATACAGGCGACGGGCAAAGGTGAATGCGGTCGGGAAAAAGCGATTAATGGCGGCGTCATGTTTGCTAAGGAGCGGATAAAGCGCGCCCTGTCGATTACCGGAGGCGCCCTGGGCGGGCTGGTCGTCCGCGCAATAGAGCGTCACCTGCCAGCCGCGACGCAGTAACGCCAGTGATAACAGCGCGCTGGCGATGCCGCCGCCAATGATTGCCGTTTCACGTTTTTCGCTTCCGCTGCGGTAAAACCAGGGCGCGGAAAGGGTCGGCATGAGGTGTTGTTCCATCACTCCGCAAAGCATCTCGCGTTTACGTCCGAAGCCTTTGCGTTTTTGCATGGTAAAACCGGCTTCCTGTAATCCCCGACGAACGAAACCCGCCGAGGTAAACGTCGCCAGCGTTGCGCCGGGCCGCGCCAGCCGCGCCATCGCGTTAAACAGGTTTGGCGTCCACATATCCGGATTTTTCGCCGGGGCAAAACCGTCGAGGAACCAGGCGTCGACTGTTTGATTCAGCGTGGCGTCCAGTTGGTCGGTCAATTCATTAATATCGCCAAACCACAAATCCAGCGTCACCCGGCCCCGATCCAGCAATAGGCGATGGCATCCCGGGAGCGGCAGCGGCCATTGCGCCTGCAGCTGCTCTGCCCAGGGCGCGAGCTCCGGCCAGTGTTGGTGCGCCAGCGCCAGATCGCCGCGCGTTAACGGGAATTTCTCAAAACTGATGAAATGTAACCTTTGCAACGTCGCCTGTGGGTGCGCAGAACGAAAGCTGTCAAACGCCTGCCACAGCGTCAGGAAGTTGAGTCCGGTGCCAAAACCGCTTTCCGCGACTATAAATAATGGATGTGAATGTACGGGAAATCGCTCCGCAAGACGATTGCCGCCAAGAAAAACGTAGCGTGTCTCTTCGAGTCCATTGTCATTAGAAAAATAGACATCATCAAAATCTCGGGAAACAGGTGTACCCTCAGCGTTAAATTCGAGTGTGGCGGGTTGTATGGCGTATTGTTTCACGTAAGTTACTCGTCTGACGGGCGGTATCGCGATCTTAACGATGTGTGCCTGACGGCGCAAATTTCCGTACTAAATGGCTGATCGGACTTGTTCGGCGTACAAGTGTACGCTATTGTGCCAATCGAAACTTAAAAATAGTGCGAATTACAGAGGTATTGAATGAAACGTGCAGTGATTACTGGCCTGGGCATCGTTTCCAGCATCGGTAATAACCAGCAGGAAGTCCTGGCATCTCTGCGTGAAGGACGTTCAGGGATCACTTTCTCTCAGGAGCTGAAGGACGCCGGCATGCGTAGCCAGGTATGGGGCAACGTAAAACTGGATACCACTGGCCTCATTGACCGCAAAGTCGTGCGCTTTATGAGCGACGCCTCCATCTATGCTTATCTGTCTATGGAGCAGGCAGTGGCCGACGCCGGTCTGGCGCCGGAAGTTTATCAGAATAACCCGCGTGTCGGCCTGATTGCAGGTTCCGGCGGCGGCTCCCCGAAATTCCAGGTCTTTGGCGCAGACGCCATGCGTAGCCCGCGTGGTCTGAAAGCCGTGGGCCCGTATGTGGTGACGAAAGCAATGGCATCCGGCGTTTCCGCCTGCCTCGCTACGCCGTTTAAAATTTATGGCGTGAACTACTCCATTAGCTCCGCTTGCGCGACCTCCGCACACTGTATTGGCAATGCGGTTGAACAGATCCAACTGGGCAAACAGGACATCGTTTTTGCTGGCGGCGGCGAAGAGCTGTGCTGGGAAATGGCCTGTGAGTTCGACGCGATGGGGGCACTGTCCACCAAATATAACGATACGCCTGAAAAAGCGTCCCGTACCTATGATGCGCACCGTGATGGGTTTGTCATCGCGGGCGGTGGCGGTATGGTTGTTGTCGAAGAGCTGGAACACGCTCTGGCGCGCGGCGCGCATATCTATGCGGAAATCGTCGGTTACGGCGCAACATCCGATGGCGCAGACATGGTTGCTCCGTCTGGTGAAGGCGCAGTACGTTGCATGCAGATGGCGATGCACGGCGTAGACACGCCGATCGACTACCTGAACTCTCACGGTACCTCTACTCCGGTAGGCGACGTGAAAGAACTGGGTGCAATCCGTGAAGTGTTTGGCAATAACAGCCCGGCAATTTCTGCAACCAAAGCGATGACCGGCCACTCGCTGGGTGCCGCAGGCGTGCAGGAAGCTATCTATTCTCTGCTGATGCTGGAGCACGGTTTTATCGCGCCGAGTATCAACATCGAAGAGCTGGATGAGCAGGCTGCGGGCCTGAACATCGTGACCGAAACGACCGAGCGTGAACTGACCACCGTAATGTCTAACAGCTTCGGTTTTGGCGGCACCAACGCCACGCTGGTGATGCGTAAGTTGTAAGCCTGACTATTACGTTGTAGTATCAATAATGAAACAGGTCGCTAATGCGACCTGTTTTTTCATTCAGGGAACAACAAAATATATGGATATTCTATAAATGCCAACTAATACATTAGATAAAATTAGGCATAGTTTGAGTTGCGTGGCTGTTTTATTTGGTTTGCTTGGCATTTTTGTTTTTGCCTCATTTTCGCCTTCCTATGCCTGGCTTTATTTGGCAGGTCTGGCTGCGCCTTTTATATATAGTATTGTTTTTGTCTATGCGATTGCCGCCTGGAGTATTTATTCAAAGTATTATCCATTTTTATCATTGGGCCGCTTATCATTTGTGGAATGTTTTGTTCCGGCGCTGGCCCTGGTGTGCCTTACCGTTCTCTACAATGCTTTTAGTGGCCCGGAACCCTGGATGGCCGAGTTATCAAGGCAATTTTTTCTTCATAAATTTCTTAACACGCTGGCGATGTGCTTTCTGGCTCCTGTGGCGGAGGAAATTATATTCAGAGGGTTTTTATTAAACAGCAGTATCGGTTGGGGTCGGTACTCAAGAGTTTCCGGTATTATTATTACCTCACTCGCTTTTGCATTTATGCATACACAATATCTCTTTGCGGTGACTTTTGTTTATCTGTTTGTTTTCTCATCTATATTATGCGTTGTTCGAATGAGAAGTCGTGGGTTAATGATACCGATAATACTTCATGTTTTAAATAATGCCTGGGTTATTTTCGGCTTACTGTTTTCAGCGACGGAATAAGCGCCTGATGCAAGAGGCGCTTTGACCTCTCCGGTACGAACAAGAGACCGATGGCGGTTCCCTTTTTTAATGCTTCTTATATTCCGGCGCGACTTTCGCTGACCAGGCCTCAGCTTGGGTGATGGCGCCTGCGTCATAAATCGGCTGTTCATAACCCTTATCAGCATCCCGAACGCGGTAAATTTTCCAGCGTCCCTCTTCCCAACGGGTATAAACTTCCAGGTGGATGGGCGTTGACTCTGTAGCCAACAGAACATCCACTTTTTCTCCGCCGAGGAAAGGGTGTGCCTTCCCAACCCGTAACTGTGGAATCCACTCTGGCGCATAGTCCTGCGCATACATAAAAATAATCAGCCCCCACAATCTCCTGTTCATAAAGGGACTGTATTAGCGCCAGGCGATGAATAACCTCTTTAGCGACGTAACGTTGCATTAAGGCGGTGGTGTCGTCAGGGGGATTCACATCGTTCGTGAACGTCGTCATCCATGAGGTATAGAACTGCTTCACGGCCTGCGTACTGTCGTGTTGAGGCGCAGAGCAACTACAAAGCAACAGGATAAGCGCGACAAGGGAGAACGTTTTCATTAATTCTTCCTGTAGATGGTATATGAGGGCCTGGCTGCCCGGTAGCCCGGGCCGGCCCACATATCGCGTTGTTTAAAATCTGAATACCACTCTGTGCCATCATATATCGCCATGTGACCACTCGGGTTTCCGCCAGCGTAAGGTTGAATAATGATGACGTCACCCTCGCGCGGCATTTCATAGGTACCAATAGCGGTGAATCCGGCGCTTCTTAACATTGGGCCATAATCTTTCGCATGATATGTATGCCCCAGCGTGATACCGCCCGCCTGAATTGCCTTTCGGGTAAATTCCGCACACCGGCCTTGAGAATGAGAACCTGCATGCGTTTTGGCATAATTAACCGCCATTCTTTTATCCCAACTCATAATGATTCCTGTTAATAAAATACGTAATAGCAACGACGTAATGCTTTAACAGTATTTGATTCGGGAAGCATGACAAATAGTGCTATTACTATTTCCAATAGAATAAGTTTAAATATTTATTAATTGTTGAGGTTGATAAGTTAGGGCCAATTTATTCAACATTAATTATTATTCTGCGGTATTGGCATCATTTTTTATTTGCATATCGCCATAGCGCGACGGCCAGATCTCCTGCGGCGTGATGCCAAGCGCGTCCGCAATAATCCGTTCGGCTCTCGGCCAGGAGCGGGTAAAGACATTGCGCAGTGAATCAGGTGATAAACCGGCCTGACGAGAAAGATCTCTGAGCGTAATACCTCTTTTTTCCAGTGCACTTTTAATATCTGCACGATGCCAGTCTTGGCTTTTTGGTTCCATTCTGTAATCCTAAGAAGATGTGTTATCGGCACCGATATTTTTAAAGTGAAAATTAGCGTGAGAAAAAGAAAGTTACTTTCTTTTTCACTCTAAGAATAGTGCCAGAAAGAAAGCAAAATTTCGCGCAAAAGAAGAAATATTTTTATTTCATCAAAGGAAAGGAAAGAAACCGATGGCAAAGGAATGGTTCACGGTTAAGGAATGTCTTGGCTTGCCGGGGTTTCCGGGAAGCGAGCCTGCGGTTCGCGAACGTTTGTATAAGTACAGCGAAGGGAAAGAGGGTGTCAGGCGTAAGCGTGTTAAATCAAAGGCCGAGGAGTTTCATATATCTGTTTTCCCTCTTTATGTTCATCGTTATCTTGACGACAGCGGAGAGGAACCGACGCCAGAACCCATTTCCTTACAGGAAGCGGAGCCTGAAGATATCTGGGAGATGATGTTCAGGTTACTGACGCCAGAACAGCGCAAGCAGGTGACCGGACGGTTTAAGGTGAGAGGGATGAAAGCGGTCTTTCCCTTTCTGTTTGATGACACGCCGCCACGTTGATAGCCTGGCTGCAATTTCAAGGTTGACAAGTTTCGCGTCTCACAGGCAGACTTCACTTTCTACATTATCCTTCCGATAATGCGTAAGCGTTTAACGTTATCCAACGCACCTTAATCCTGACGTTCAGGTAGAGGGGGGCGTGGCCTTTCCCCGCCTTACTCTGCATTCTGGAGTAATGCATGACAGCAGTTAGCCAAAAAACAACGACCCCGTCTGCGAATTTTTCGCTGTTCCGCATCGCCTTTGCGGTTTTCCTGACCTATATGACGGTCGGCCTGCCGTTACCCGTCATCCCGCTTTTTGTCCATCACGAACTGGGCTATAGCAATACGATGGTTGGGATCGCCGTGGGCATTCAGTTTTTTGCGACGGTACTGACGCGCGGCTATGCCGGACGGCTGGCGGATCAATATGGCGCTAAACGATCGGCGTTACAGGGGATGTTTGCCTGCGGGCTGGCGGGCGCCGCCTGGCTCCTGGCCGCGCTGTTGCCGGTTTCCGCGCCGGTAAAATTCGCGCTGCTTATTGTCGGGCGTTTGATCCTCGGATTTGGCGAAAGCCAGCTGCTGACCGGAACCCTGACCTGGGGACTGGGGCTGGTTGGCCCAACGCGTTCCGGTAAGGTGATGTCGTGGAACGGAATGGCGATTTACGGCGCGCTGGCGGCCGGTGCGCCGTTGGGCTTGCTGATCCATAGCCACTTTGGCTTCGCGGCGCTGGCGGGGACGACGATGGTTTTACCGCTGCTGGCCTGGGCATTCAACGGCACCGTGCGTAAAGTGCCTGCGTATACGGGGGAGCGACCTTCACTGTGGAGCGTGGTCGGGCTTATCTGGAAACCGGGTCTGGGTCTGGCATTGCAGGGCGTGGGCTTTGCCGTCATCGGTACGTTTATTTCACTTTATTTTGTCAGCAATGGCTGGACGATGGCGGGATTCACCCTGACCGCGTTTGGCGGTGCGTTTGTACTGATGCGCATATTGTTCGGTTGGATGCCGGACCGCTTTGGCGGCGTGAAGGTCGCCGTTGTCTCATTGCTGGTTGAGACGGCAGGACTGCTGCTCTTGTGGCTGGCGCCGACGGCCTGGATAGCGCTGGTAGGCGCGGCGCTCACCGGGGCAGGGTGTTCATTGATTTTCCCGGCGCTGGGCGTGGAGGTTGTGAAACGCGTACCTTCTCAGGTACGCGGTACGGCGCTCGGCGGTTACGCCGCATTTCAGGATATCTCCTACGGCGTTACCGGCCCGCTGGCGGGCGTGCTGGCCACGTCATGCGGCTATCCTTCCGTATTCCTCGCGGGAGCGATCTCCGCGGTGGTTGGCATCCTGGTGACGATATTATCGTTCCGGCGTGGTTAAGAAACCAGCCAGAAAAGCGCCAGTACAATTATTAGCGCGATAAACAACAGGCCTGGCCGCGCAGACAGATTTTTCACGGTTTCAATCATCGGCGCGAACGGGCGGTAGATGGGTTGAATAGAGAGCGGTTCAAGCTCATCCGCCTCTCGCTCTACGCGACGCAGGAAAATATGGTTAAGTAAATCCTGCACCTGGGCGGTGGTCAGCACCGTTTGCGGCTGAATTTGATAGGTGTGTTGGGCATACTCTTTGATCGCTGTGAGTTCGTCCGGTTCCAGCGGTTGTTTTAACGCAGCTTGCAGCGTATGTAGCGTAGGCGCGTGTTGTAGTGACAGCGTCTGCCGCGCCTGTAGCCATGTTGCCAGATGGGTAAACTGTTTTGCCGGAATGAGCTCGCCGCTTTTCACGCCGGAGAGTTCCAGCATTGATTGCCAGATAAGTTTGTTTGACTCGCCGGTCGCGGCCGCCAGCTTCGTCACCAACTGATTCAACGTATTATGTTCAGCAGGCAATAATGGCCGATCCGTTGCCGGACGTTGCTGCGGCTGCGGAATGGAAAGCTGCCCCTGTTGCAGGAGCGTCAGCACGTTTTTGAGTTGATCGGGCGTAAGCTGGCTAAGCGCGGTTTGACCGTATTGCTGACGGATAAAATCGCTGACGGCCTGACGATTATTCCCGACGCCAAGCAGCTCTGTTAGCTGTGAAAGTACCTGACGATTGGCGTGATTTTGCTGCGCTACGCCCAGACGCTGGGTAAGATTCTGTTCAGCGGCGGGGAAGTGGCGCGACAGTAGCGGCGCGTCATTTTTTATCCCCAGATCGTGTTTCATTCCGGCCCATACTTCCGCGCTTTGCTGCTGGGTCAGTGAAATCAGGCGCGTGATCAGCCTTTCCAGTACCGTACGCTGTTGCATGGAAAGCGGCTGCTCGCTCGCAGCGGAAAGAGGATTACGCCCTTCGCCTGGAGGCTGTGCAGGGGCGCCGGAGATGGGATGCATAATTAATTATCCTTTAACCATAAATCTGAGCAATATATGCCTGGCGGCCAGATTATGGCACACTTGTCCGGTTAACTCTCGTTCTCAAACAGGTACGACAGTCGTGAAAATTCTCGTTGATGAAAATATGCCTTACGCCCGCGAATTATTTAGCCGCCTGGGTGAGGTAAAGGCAGTGCCGGGTCGCCCGATCCCCGTTGAAGAATTGAACCATGCCGATGCGTTAATGGTGCGTTCGGTCACGAAAGTGAATGAATCGCTGCTGAGCGGCACGCCGATTAACTTCGTTGGTACTGCTACGGCAGGCACCGATCATGTGGATGAGGCATGGCTGAAGCAGGCGGGCATCGGTTTTTCAGCCGCGCCCGGCTGTAATGCTATCGCCGTGGTGGAGTATGTGTTTTCCGCGCTGTTGATGCTGGCCGAACGTGACGGCTTTTCGTTACGCGATCGCACTATAGGGATTGTCGGCGTGGGTAACGTCGGAAGCCGGCTACAGACCAGGCTTGAAGCGTTGGGTATCCGCACGTTGCTGTGCGATCCGCCACGCGCCGCACGCGGGGACGAGGGTGATTTTCGTACGCTGGATGAGCTGGTGCAGGAAGCGGATGTCCTGACTTTCCATACGCCGCTCTATAAAGACGGACCGTACAAAACGCTGCATCTGGCCGATGAGACGCTGATCCGTCGACTGAAACCCGGCGCCATTCTCATTAACGCCTGCCGCGGTCCGGTGGTGGATAACGCCGCGTTGCTGGCGCGACTTAATGCCGGGCAGCCGCTGAGCGTGGTGCTTGATGTGTGGGAGGGCGAACCGGATCTTAACGTCGCGCTACTGGAAGCCGTGGATATCGGCACGTCGCATATTGCCGGCTATACGCTGGAAGGCAAAGCGCGCGGCACCACCCAGGTCTTTGAGGCGTATAGCGCGTTTATCGGTCGCGAGCAGCGTGTCGCGCTGGAGACATTACTGCCTGCGCCTGAGTTTGGTCGTATTACGCTTCACGGCCCGCTGGATCAACCGACGCTGAAAAGACTGGCGCATTTGGTGTATGATGTGCGCCGCGACGATGCGCCGCTGCGTAAAGTCGCTGGAATTCCGGGTGAATTTGATAAATTGCGTAAAAATTATCTTGAGCGCCGTGAATGGTCGTCTTTATACGTGATGTGTGACGACGAAACGGCAGCCGCCTTGCTGTGTAAGCTAGGTTTTAACGCTGTTCATCACCCGGCACATTAATGTCTTCTTAATGCTCCCTGTCGAATAATGCGACAGGGACGCTTATGTATTTCTGGAGTAAATCACCATGTCTGAAGGCTGGAACATTGCCATTCTGGGCGCAACGGGCGCCGTAGGCGAAGCCCTGCTTGAAACACTGGCTGAACGCCAGTTCCCGGTCGGTGAAATTTATGCATTGGCGCGTCATGAAAGCGCGGGCGAGCACCTCCGTTTTGGTGGCAAGTCGGTCATTGTCCAGGATGCGGCGGACTTTGACTGGACGCAGGCGCAGTTGGCGTTTTTCGTTGCCGGCGCAGAGGCATCGGCTGCCTGGATAGACGACGCAACCAATGCAGGTTGCCTGGTGATAGATTCCAGCGGTCTGTTCGCGCTGGAGCCTGATGTGCCGCTGGTCGTGCCGGAAGTTAACCCGTATGTACTGGCGGATTACCGCAACCGTAACGTGATTGCGGTCGCCGATAGTCTGACCAGTCAACTGCTGGCGGCGCTCAAGCCGTTAATCGATCAGGGGGGACTGTCGCGCATCGCCGTCACCAGTATGTTATCAGCGTCCGCACAGGGGAAAAAAGCGGTCGATGCGCTGGCTGGACAGAGTGCGAAGCTGCTTAACGGCATACCGATTGATGAAGATGATTTCTTTGGCCGCCAGTTAGCGTTCAATATGCTGCCGCTGCTGCCGGATCGGGAAGGCAGCGTGCGCCAGGAACGTCGTATCGTCGATGAAGTGCGTAAAATTTTGCAGGACGATGGCGTGATGATCTCCGCCAGTGTCGTGCAGTCGCCGGTGTTCTATGGCCATGCGCAGATGGTGAGCTTTGAAGCGCTCCGTCCGCTGGCGGCGGAAGAGGCGCGCGAGGCATTTTCCCGCGGTGAAGATATCGTACTGTCAGAAGAGACGGATTACCCGACGCAGGTGGGCGACGCTTCCGGCAATCCACAGCTTTCTATTGGCTGTGTGCATAATGATTACGGTATGCCGGAACAAATTCAGTTCTGGTCAGTGGCGGACAACGTGCGTTTCGGCGGCGCGCTGATGGCCGTTAAAATTGCGGAGAAGCTGGTGCAGGAGTATCTGTACTGATGTCCGGACAGCAATCATCGCCGGTCTATAAAATTGCGCTGGGTATTGAGTACGACGGCAGCAAGTATTATGGCTGGCAGCGTCAGAATGAAGTGCGCAGCGTGCAGGAAAAGCTGGAAAAAGCGCTCTCGCAGGTGGCAAATGAACCTATTAACGTGTTCTGCGCCGGGCGCACCGATGCCGGCGTTCACGGCACCGGGCAGGTTGTCCATTTCGAAACGACCGCATTGCGCAAAGATGCGGCATGGACGCTGGGGGTAAATGCGAATTTGCCTGGTGACATTGCCGTGCGTTGGGTGAAAATTGTACCGGATGATTTTCACGCGCGATTTAGCGCTACGGCTCGCCGTTATCGCTATATCATCTACAATCATCGACTGCGTCCTGCGGTATTAGCAAAAGGCGTGACGCATTACTATGAGCCGCTGGATGCAGAGCGGATGCATCGCGCGGCGCAGTGTCTGCTTGGCGAAAATGATTTTACCTCGTTTCGCGCGGTGCAGTGCCAGTCGCGCACGCCGTGGCGTAATGTGATGCACATCAACGTTACCCGCCACGGCCCTTATGTGGTGGTCGATATCAAAGCGAATGCCTTTGTTCATCATATGGTCAGGAATATTGTCGGCAGCCTGCTGGAAGTAGGCGCTCACAACCAGCCGGAGAGCTGGATCGCAGAGCTGTTAGCGGCCAGGGACAGAACGCTGGCGGCGGCAACGGCGAAGGCGGAAGGGCTATATTTGGTTGCGGTAGATTACCCTGACCGGTTTGACCTTCCAAAACCGCCAATGGGCCCGCTATTTCTGGCGGACTAATCCGAATCGTACACCCGAAACGTGTCGGGTAGAAAGGCAAAGACAAATATGGACCTGATCTACTTTATTATTGATTTTATTCTGCACATCGATGTGCATCTGGCGGAGCTGGTCGCGGAGTACGGCGTCTGGGTGTACGCTATTTTGTTTTTGATTCTGTTTTGTGAAACCGGCCTGGTCGTCACGCCGTTCCTGCCGGGCGACTCGCTGCTGTTTGTCGCCGGGGCGCTGGCTTCGCTGGAAACCAACGATCTCAATGTGCATGTCATGGTGGCGTTAATGCTGATCGCCGCAATTGTCGGCGATGCGGTAAATTACACGATTGGTCGACTGTTCGGCGAAAAACTGTTCAGTAATCCGAATTCGAAAATTTTCCGCCGCAGTTATCTGGATAAAACCCACCAGTTTTATGAAAAACACGGCGGTAAAACTATCATTCTCGCTCGCTTCGTGCCGATCGTCAGAACCTTTGCGCCGTTTGTGGCAGGGATGGGGCACATGTCCTATCGGCATTTTGCCGCCTATAACGTCATCGGCGCGCTGCTGTGGGTACTGCTCTTTACCTACGCCGGTTATTTCTTCGGTACGATACCGTTGATTCAGGATAACCTTAAGCTGCTGATTGTGGGGATTATCGTGGTTTCGATATTACCTGGCGTCATTGAGATTGTCCGGCATAAGCGCGCTGCGTCGCGTGCCGCAAAATAGAAAGTAACTCAGCGGTTCGACCACTTTTTTATCCAAAGTTTCGGGCTGTTATGTTTTAATGTGCAACATTCATGGTCTGTTGGGGGCAAAAATGGCATTATGCGCCCCTTATAATAAAGCTGACTAAGGTTCAGGCAGAAAGGTCACCAATGAGCTGGATTGAACGAATTAAAAGCAACATTACTCCCACCCGCAAGGCAAGCATTCCTGAAGGGGTGTGGACCAAGTGTGATAGCTGCGGTCAGGTTTTATACCGCGCTGAGCTGGAACGTAATCTTGAGGTCTGTCCTAAGTGTGACCATCATATGCGCATGTCGGCGCGCAATCGCCTGCATAGCCTGTTAGATGAAGGTTCCCTTGTGGAGTTGGGTAGCGAGCTGGAGCCGAAAGACGTGCTCAAGTTCCGCGACTCCAAAAAATATAAAGACAGACTGGCGTCCGCGCAGAAAGAAACCGGCGAGAAAGACGCGCTGGTGGTCATGAAAGGGACGCTTCACGGTATGCCGGTTGTCGCCGCCGCGTTTGAATTCGCGTTCATGGGCGGCTCAATGGGGTCTGTCGTTGGCGCACGCTTCGTTCGCGCCGTTGAACAGGCGCTGGAAGACAACTGTCCGTTAGTGTGTTTCTCTGCTTCCGGCGGCGCGCGTATGCAAGAAGCGCTGATGTCGCTGATGCAGATGGCGAAAACCTCGGCGGCGCTGGCTAAAATGCAGGAACGTGGTCTGCCCTACATTTCGGTATTGACCGATCCGACAATGGGCGGCGTTTCCGCCAGTTTTGCGATGCTGGGCGATCTCAACATCGCCGAGCCAAAAGCCCTGATTGGCTTCGCCGGCCCGCGCGTTATCGAACAAACCGTTCGTGAGAAGCTCCCGCCAGGATTCCAGCGCAGTGAGTTCCTGATCGAAAAAGGCGCTATTGATATGATCGTCCGCCGCCCGGAAATGCGCCTGAAGCTGGCGAGCATTCTGGCGAAGCTGATGAATCTGCCCGCGCCGAACCCGGACGCCCCGCGTGAAGGCGTGGTGGTGCCTCCGGCGCCGGATCAGGAGTCTGAGGCCTGATAACTGAAAAGGGCAGGGCCGCAGGCTCTGCCCTTTTGCTTTTCACCGTAAAGAAGCAGCGGAATCAATGAAAAACAAATCTATACCTCAAGCTGCGTCGCCCCTGGCCTCGTGGCTTTCTTATCTGGAAAACCTGCACAGCAAGAGTATCGATTTAGGCCTTGAGCGCGTAAGCCAGGTGGCAGCGCGTCTGGACATCCTCAAGCCTGCGCCGTTCGTTTTTACCGTTGCGGGAACCAACGGCAAAGGTACGACCTGTCGCACGCTGGAGTCGGTGTTAATCGCGGCGGGATACCGTGTGGGCGTCTATAGTTCGCCTCATCTGGTACGTTACACCGAGCGCGTGCGCGTGCAGGGGAAAGAATTAGCGGAATCCGCGCATACCGCGTCCTTTGCGGAAATAGAAGCGGCGCGCGGCGATATTTCATTGACCTATTTTGAATATGGCACGTTGTCGGCATTGTGGCTGTTTAAACAGGCTAACCTTGACGTGGTGATTCTGGAGGTCGGGTTGGGCGGACGCCTGGACGCCACGAACATTGTGGATGCCGATGTAGCGGTAATTACCAGCATCGCGCTTGACCATACTGACTGGCTGGGGCCGGATCGCGAAAGTATCGGCCGCGAGAAGGCCGGGATTTTTCGTGCGGAAAAACCCGCTATCGTCGGCGAACCGGAAATGCCGGCAACCATCGCGGATGTCGCTCAGGAGACCGGCGCGCTGTTGCGGCGTCGCGGCGTTGACTGGCGTTATGAGGTGACAGCGACCCACTGGGCGTTTACCGATGGCGACGGTACGCTTGCCGGACTGCCGTTGCCGCAGGTTCCCCAGCCGAATGCCGCCACCGCCCTGGCCGCGCTGCGCGCCAGCAGGTTGAACATTGACGAGCAGGCGATTCGCGACGGTATTGCGCAGGCTACCTTGCCGGGACGTTTTCAAATCGTGAGTGAGTCGCCGCGCGTTATCTTTGATGTCGCCCATAATCCCCACGCGGCGGAATACCTGACGGGTCGTCTGAAAATGTTGCCGAAACGCGGGCGCGTGCTTGCGGTGATTGGTATGCTGCATGATAAAGATATCGCCGGCACGTTAGCCTGGTTGAAAAGCGTGGTTGACGACTGGTATTGTGCTCCGTTAGAGGGGCCGCGCGGCGCGACGGCGGAACAACTTCTGGAACATCTGGGGAAAGGGAATGTCTATGATAGCGTCGCGCAGGCATGGCAGGCCGCTATCGACGCGGCGCAGCCAGAAGATACCGTGCTGGTGTGCGGATCGTTCCACACCGTCGCACATGTTATGGAAGTGATAGACGCGGGGAGAATCGGTGGCGAGTAAGTTTCAGAATCGTTTAGTCGGCACGATTGTGTTAGTCGCGCTGGGGGTTATTGTGCTTCCCGGTCTGCTGGACGGACAGAAAAAGCATTATCAGGATGAATTTGCTGCGATTCCACTGGTACCGAAGCCTGGCGACCGCGATGAGCCGGATATGATGCCTGCCGCAACGCAGGCGCTGCCGACACAACCGCCGGAAGGGGCGGCTGAAGAGGTGCGGGCGGGAGATGCGGCAGCGCCATCGCTGGACCCGTCGCGCATGGTGTCTAACAATATTGAGCTTGATCCGATACCGGCGGAGACGCCTAAACCGAAGCCGGTTGAAAAGCCGAAACCGCAGCCTAAACCGCAACAGCCGGTTGTCGCCGCTTCCACGCCGACGCCCGCGCCGCAACCAGTCGCCGACGATAAACCTGCGCCGACCGGCAAAGCCTATGTCGTACAGTTGGGCGCGCTGAAAAACGCGGATAAAGTCAACGAGATAGTCGGCAAGCTTCGTTCCGCCGGGTTCCGGGTTTATACTTCCCCATCAACGCCGGTACAGGGTAAAATAACCCGTATTCTCGTCGGGCCGGATGCGTCGAAAGATAAGATGAAAGGATCGCTTGGCGAGCTCAAGCAGATTTCCGGGTTAAGCGGCGTGGTGATGGGATATAGCCCGAACTAAGGCGCGTTTTGCCTGAGCGCGCAGCGTTAAGGCCTACGGTGTTCACCTGGTAATAGCCGAAGTTCTGTAGGCTGGATAAGGCGTTTACGCCGCCATCCGGCAGAAGGAATAAACCTGGTATCCTGCGCTTATCAGGCCGATGGCAGCTCTTCTGGTCGTGCCCGAAGAGATAAAAAGTGTGATGGCGTTGAATATTTTTTCAGCGCCATTTTTATTTACGCGTGGGAAGGAAATCCCTACGCAAACGTTTTCTTTTTCTGTTAGAATGCGCCCCGAACAGGACGACAGGGCGTAAAATCGTGGGACATCTATGGTCTGGATTGATTACGCCATTATCGCGGTGATTGCTTTTTCCTGTCTGGTTAGCCTGATCCGCGGCTTTGTTCGTGAAGCGTTATCGCTGGTGACGTGGGGCTGTGCTTTCTTTGTCGCCAGTCACTACTACACTTACCTGTCTGTCTGGTTTACGGGCTTTGAAGACGAACTGGTTCGTAATGGGATTGCTATCGCGGTACTGTTTATCGCGACGCTTATCGTCGGCGCTATCGTGAATTTTGTGATAGGTCAGCTAGTAGAGAAGACCGGCCTGTCGGGAACTGACCGGGTGTTGGGGATCTGTTTCGGCGCACTGCGAGGCGCGCTGATTGTCGCCGCCATTCTGTTCTTCCTTGATACCTTTACCGGCTTGTCGAAAAGCGAAGACTGGAGCAAATCGCAGCTCATCCCGCAGTTCAGCTTCATCATCAGATGGTTCTTTGACTATCTGCAAAGCTCGTCGAGTTTCTTGCCCAGGACGTAACAGGTTCTGAGATGTGGCTTAACGAGGAAAATGACGTATGTGCGGTATTGTCGGTATCGCCGGTGTTATGCCGGTCAACCAGTCGATTTATGACGCGTTAACAGTGCTCCAGCATCGTGGTCAGGATGCTGCCGGTATCATCACCATTGATGCGAATAACTGCTTCCGCTTGCGTAAGGCAAACGGGCTGGTGAACGATATTTTTGAAGCTCGCCACATGCAGCGTTTGCAGGGCAACATGGGGATCGGCCATGTGCGCTACCCTACCGCAGGCAGCTCCAGCGCTTCCGAAGCGCAACCTTTTTACGTTAACTCGCCGTATGGCATCACGTTGGCCCATAATGGCAACCTGACTAACGCGCACGAGCTACGTAAAAAGCTGTTTGAAGAAAAGCGCCGTCATATCAACACCACCTCCGATTCCGAAATCCTGCTCAATATTTTCGCCAGCGAGCTCGACAACTTCCGTCACTATCCGCTGGAAGCCGACAATATTTTTGCCGCGATTGCCGCGACTAACCGTCAAATCCGCGGCGCCTATGCCTGCGTGGCGATGATTATCGGCCACGGCATGGTGGCTTTTCGCGATCCGCACGGCATTCGCCCGTTAGTGCTGGGCAAGCGTGACGTTGGCGATGGACGTACGGAGTATATGGTCGCTTCTGAAAGCGTGGCGCTGGATACGCTGGGCTTTGAGTTTCTGCGCGATGTCGCGCCGGGCGAAGCTATCTATATTACCGAAAAGGGGCAACTGTTCACGCGCCAGTGCGCGGATAATCCGGTCAGTAATCCCTGTCTGTTCGAGTACGTTTACTTTGCTCGCCCGGACTCCTTTATCGACAAGATCTCCGTCTACAGCGCTCGTGTGAATATGGGCACCAAACTTGGCGAAAAAATCGCTCGTGAATGGGAAGATCTGGACATCGACGTCGTGATCCCTATCCCGGAAACCTCCTGCGATATCGCACTGGAAATTGCCCGTATTCTCGGCAAGCCATACCGCCAGGGATTTGTCAAAAATCGTTACGTGGGACGTACCTTTATCATGCCGGGCCAACAGCTACGCCGTAAATCCGTGCGCCGTAAGCTCAATGCTAATCGCGCGGAATTCCGCGATAAGAACGTCCTGCTGGTGGATGATTCCATCGTGCGTGGCACCACATCAGAGCAGATCATTGAGATGGCCCGGGAGGCCGGTGCGAAGAAGGTTTATCTGGCGTCCGCCGCGCCGGAAATTCGTTTCCCCAACGTCTATGGCATTGATATGCCGACCGCCAATGAGCTGATCGCGCATGGTCGCGAGGTGGATGAGATTCGTCAGATCATCGGCGCAGACGGGCTTATCTTCCAGGATCTGAACGATCTGATCGAAGCCGTACGCGCGGAAAATCCGGATATCCAGCAGTTTGAATGTTCGGTATTTAACGGGGTATATGTCACCAAAGACGTAGACCAGCAATACCTCGACTTCCTGGATTCATTACGTAATGACGACGCCAAAGCGGTGCTGTTCCAGAACGAAATGGAAAACCTGGAAATGCATAACGAAGGCTAATGGCTTTGCCAGCGGCGCGATGCCGCTGGCCGATGTCAATTACGCACCACGCCGAAGCGAATAGCGTATTTTTGTACTTTGTACTGTAACGTGGTGCGCGATACGTTAAGGCTGCGGGCCGCGGCGGCAATATTCCCCTGATGCGTATCCAGCGCGGTTTCTATTAAATGCCTTTCGTAGTTGGCAACCCGTACCTCCAGCGACCCTTCATACTGCGGATCGGGTGACGAGGGAAGGGGATTTTCCGGCGCGGTTTCCGGTACGCCTAAATTTAACTCGTCCTGTTCAAAAATGATGTGTTTGAGCAGCCCGTCTTTTTCCTGCATGATCATGCTGCGTACAATCGCGTTTTCCAGCATCCTGACATTACCCGGCCAGGCGTGATTGAGCAGATCAGCACGCGCCGTCTCGCTTAATCCGTGAATATCCTGCGGCACGTCATTACGGTATTTATCAATAAAATAATTCGCCAGTAAGGGAATATCTTCCGGGCGGGCGCGCAGCGGCGGTAACGTCAACATTCCGACGCTCAACCGATAAAAAAGATCTGCCCGCAGACGTTCTTGTTGAATTAATTTGACGGGCGCTTCGTTCATGGCGGCAACGATCCTGACATCAGAGTGGAGTTGCTGTTGTCCGCCGAGCCGCCAGAAGGTTTTATCCTGCAAGAATCGCAGCAGCTTACTTTGCATCTCTATCGGCATGGCGTTCAGCTCATCAAGAAAGAGCGTTCCCCCGTTTGCCAGTTCCAGATAGCCTTGGCTATTTTCCGCGCCGGTATAGGCGCCGCGCACGGTGCCGAAAAGCGTACTTTCGATAAGCGTAGGCGGTAGAGCGCCGCAGTTCAGGGCGATAAATGGTTTATTCGCCCGCTTGCTGCATTGATGGATCAGGCGGGAAAATAGCTCCTTACCCGTACCCGTCTCCCCGACAATCGTCACCGGAATATTACTGGCGGCCAGCCGTTTGGCTTTGGCGATATTACTGAGCATTTCCGGGTTTTCGGTAATAATGGCATGGTGCTTCTCATGGTGATCGGCATACAGCAGTTGGTTCAGTTCTACCACCTGCTCCTGGAGCCGCCTGACGCCGGACATATTCCTGCCGATTTCGATAACGCCGACCATGCCGCCATCGCTTGCATAGAGCGGCGCGGTGGTGTGCTGATAGTCAACGGCCTGGCCTCGCGCATTGTAATAAATTTGATAATGGCCAATGTATTCCACGCCTTTTTTTAACGATGAAAGCATCGTACTTTGGGTCTCTTTCATGCCCGGATAGACATCCAGCATATGTTTTCCCATTGCCCGTTCAATACTGTAGCCGTCCAGATCCGCGCTTTCCTGATTGTAGTAAACGTATTCACCACGCTCATTAATGACGGCCAACGGCTGATGAATCAAATCGAAAAAGCGGGAAAACATCCTGAGCGCCGAGGCCAGTTCCTGATTGGTGGATGCCATACATGCATTCCTCATATCTATTGTTCATGTTGCCATTATAAAAGTGACGAATTTTCGTCGTTGTGATGAATAGCAAACTCAATGACGAAAATGAGAAACAGCTTATTTTTATAAATAATTGATTATTTTGATAAAAAATAGTGGCATGCCTTTTGCTTTATCCCTGTAAAGAATGAGGATTTTTACCATAAACATTAAGCAGAGGGCGTTATGACTGACTCGATTATGCAGAATTACAACCAGCTACGTGAGCAGGTAATCAACGGCGATCGCCGTTTCCAGCACAAAGACGGTCATTTGTGTTTTGAAGGGGTCGATCTGGACGCTCTGGCGCGCCAGTACCCCACGCCGTTCTATGTGTTTTCTGAGCCGGAGATTATTCGTAACATTCATGAAATCCAGCAGGCATTTGCGGCGCATAAAAATACCAAAACCTTCTTTGCGTCAAAAACCTGCTCGGTCATGGGGGTGTTGAAAGCCATTCGTGACGCCGGAATTTGCGCGGAGGCAAACTCACAATATGAGGTTCGCAAGTGTCTGGAGATAGGCTTTCGCGGCGATCAGATCGTCTTCAACGGCGTGGTGAAAAAGCCTGCCGATCTGGAATATGCCATCGCTAACGATCTGTATCTTATTAATGTTGATAGCCTGTATGAGCTGGAACATATTGATGCCATCTCTCGCAATCTGAAGAAAGTCGCCAATGTTTGCGTCCGTGTAGAGCCGAATGTTCCCTCGGCGACGCATGCGGAACTGGTTACCGCTTTCCATGCGAAGTCAGGTCTCGACCTGGAACAGGCGGAAGAAACCTGCCGCCGCATTCTGGCGATGCCTTATGTGCATTTGCGCGGCTTGCATATGCATGTGGGTGATCAGGTGCCGGAGTCAGAGCCTTTCGCAAAAGCGACTAAAGTGCTGGTGGATGAATCCCGTCGCCTGGAAGAGGTGCTCGGTATTAAATTTGATTTGATCAACGTGGGCGGCGGAATTCCGGTTCCCTATAAATATGACGACGAGAATGGCGACCCGTTAAAAGATAATATGTATGCCGGTATTACCGCCCAGGATTTTGCCGATGCGGTCATTCGCGAAGTGCATAAATGGCGTACCGATGTGGAAATATGTATTGAACCGGGACGTAAAGTGACCGGGTCGGCGGCGGTGTTACTGACGGAAGTCTCCTGCGAAAAACGTAAAACAAATTACGATCTTAACGGCAATGTGGAATGCCACGTTGAATGGAAATTTGTCGACGCTGGTTACAGCGTACTCTCTGACAGCCAGCATTTTGACTGGTTCTTTTATGTCTATAACGCATCTCGCATGACGGCAGCGCACGACGCCTGGATAAAATTAGCCGGGCCGCTGTGTGATGGCGGAGATTATTTCCACATGGGAGTGAAAGGTGAAGAGTTTTTACTGCCGAAGGAGACTCATGTTGGCGATATTGTCGCGTTTCTTGATGCCGGGGCATACACCATTGAAAGTCAAACCGTTTATAACAACCGTCCGCGCACGGGCGTGGTGATGATCGATAAAAATGGTGAAACGCGTCTGATTCGTCGGGAAGACAGTTACGAAGATATGGTCAAGTACGACATTTATTAATACTGTTTTGGGCTTCAGTTTTATGCTGAAGCCCGTCGTCAGATGATAAGAAGAGGGCAGTGATGCCTGAATGCATAACAGGAGATGGCCATGAGTAACACGAATTCTGGCTTACTTGGCATCAAAGACATTGTCTTTATGAATGTCATCGCTATTCTGAGTTTGCGGCAAATCCCTAACGTGGCGCCTTACGGGGCATCGGCCATGTTGTTATGGGTGATAGCCGCATTCTGCTTGTTTTTTCCTTTAGCGATGGTATGCGGCGAGCTGTCAACCGGCTGGCCGAAAGATGGTGGGATATTTGTCTGGATTAAAGAGGCATTTGGTAAACGTATTGCATGGATTGTCGTGGTTTGTTTTCTCTTTTCCTGCGTACTGTTTTTCCCATTAATGCTGCAATTCGGCTTTACCGCGTTGGGCTATATGATCGGCGGCGGCCTGGCGGAAAATAAAGCATTTATCGGTATTGGTTCCGCGGTAATTTTCTGGCTATTAACGCTGATGAATATCCGCGGGATGGAATGGACAAAAATTATTAATAGCATCAGCGCCTGGTGCGGCGTATTTATTCCCTCCGCCATCCTCATTTTACTGGCGGTGGTATGGCTATGTACCGGACACCAGATGCAGACGGACTACACTACAGCGAAAAACTGGATTCCGGATCTCGGGCACTGGGATACGATCGTTTTCTTATCCAGCATGATGTTTGCGTTTGCCGGACTGGAGGTCGCCCCGATGATTGCCGGGCGTACCCGTAATCCACAGCGTGATTTTCCGCGAGCGATGGCCGTCTCCGCCGCCGTTATCGTTGGGATCTATATGGTCGGTACCTGGGCGCTAAACACGCTTTTACCCGCAGGGAAAACCGACATCGTGGCAGGCGTCATGCAGGCTATGCATGCTGCTGCGGACACGCTACATATGCCGTGGTTAATTCCTATTATGGCCATCTGTATGTTTTTTGGCGCTCTCGGGCAAATTAACTCCTGGCTGGTGGGGCCGATTTATATGCTCCAGGAAGCCTCGCGTGAAGATAATCTGCTGGGGGACCGAATCGGCAAATTACATCCGGTGTGGAAAACGCCCGCCTTTGCCTTGACTGTACAGGCGATTATTGTCACGGTCCTGTGTTTTTCGACTTTTATTTCGCCAAGCGTTGCGGCGGCTTACTGGATGTTAACGGCGCTAACGACCATCACCTATTTTATTCCTTACCTGGTGATGTTCCCGGCGTTCTGGCGTTTACGTAAGACTCAGCCAGATACGCCAAGAAGTTTTAAAATTCCGGGCAAGGTTTTACCGGCTATTTTACCCGCGCTGGGCTTTCTTTCTATCGCCTTTGCCGTTGCGCTGTTATTTATTCCGCCTTCTCAAATTGATATGGGCGGATATTTCCAGTACGCCGGGAAAATTATTGGCGGAGCCGTGCTGGCGGTTGTCGTCGCGGAGTACATTTACCATCGGGCGCAGAAACGTAATGCCCGTTTAAGCATGGCGGGAGGAAAATAAAATGTATATGCCAGTTCTTGAAATAAATCTACGCAAGCTGGAAGAAAACGCCCGCACGGAAAAAGCTCTGCTGGCAAGTAGCGGTATTGACGTGATGGCTGTCAATAAAGTTTTTGACGGCTGCGTGGAAACTGCGCAGGCGGTGTTCAATGGCGGAATTACCGTTATTGCTGAATCACGAACCTATAATTTGAAAAAAATACGCGAGACAGGATGTACGACCTGCCTGTTACGCAGCCCGTGTCTGAGTGAAATCGAAGATGTGGTGCGCTACGCGGATATTAGTTTAAATAGCGAGCCGGTGGTATTACGGGCATTATCGCAAGAAGCCCAACGCCAGGGGAAAACGCATCAGGTATTACTGATGGTGGATATGGGCGATTTACGCGAGGGTATCTGGTTTGGTGAATATCAACGCATTCTTGAGACCGTGACTCTGATTACTGGTCTGCCCGGTCTGGAATTATATGGACTGGGCACCAACTTTAATTGTTACGGCACCGTGTTGCCAACGGTAAAAAATGGCGAGGATTTTCTGGCGCTGGCCGCCCGGCTGGAAGCCGACAGCGGTATTCCTGTCCGGCGGCTTTCTGCGGGAAACTGCACCAGCTATCACCTGCTGGATAAAGGTATCTGGCCGCAGGGGCTGAATCATCTGCGCATCGGCGGACTGCATGAATTCGGCATTGAATATGTGGACATGAAATACCTGAATGAATTTCACCACTCCGCAAAACCGGTCGATAAAGCCTGTTCCGATATGTATATCCTGGAAGCGGAAATCATCGAACTGAACAGTAAACCGACTGTCCCGGTCGGGGAGCTGGGCGTCGATGCCTTTTTGCAAAGTAAAACCTTTGTCGATCGTGGCATACGCCGACGCGCATTGCTGGCGTTTGGTCGTCAGGATGTGCCGTCGGATAACTGTGTGCCATGCGACGACGCTATCACTATCTTAGGGCAAACCAGCGATCATACGCTGGTGGATATTGAAGATTGTCGTCAGTCGCTAAAAGTAGGCGATGTGGTTCGCTTTGAGCTGGATTATACGGGCCTGTTAATGGCCTGCCAGACCAAAGGCGTCGCCTGGAGGTTTACGCGTTAACGCATAACCGCCGCGGCTATGTCGCGGCGGCATCTTTGACCTCACGAAAGACAGGGAGTAACGATGGATACCCTGCAACAATCTCCGCCAGCAGAGCCTGAAGGCGGTCTGCGGCGTAACCTGAAGAAGCGGCACCTGCTGATGATGTCGCTGGGCGGCACGATTGGCACCGGCTTATTTATCGGCATTGCCGAACCGTTAAGCAGCGTCGGGCCGGCGGGAACCTTACTGGCCTATCTGTTTGCCGGAACCATTATGCTGGCGACGATGATGTGTCTTGGCGAATTATCATGCGCCTTTCCTCACTCCGGTTCATTTCAACATTACGCGCTGATGTTTATGCCGTCACCTTGCTGGAGCTATACCATTGGCTGGCTTTACTGGTTTAGCTGGGTCTTTTCCCTGGCAGCCGACCTCACTGCCGCAGGGTTTATTGCTCACCAGTTTTTCCCCGCGGTTCCGGTATATATGTTCTGCCTGGCGATTCTGCTCATCCTGACGGCCATCAATCTTACCTCCGCAAAAAGTTTTGGCGAATGCGAATACTGGCTTTCGGCCATTAAGGTTTTCGCGATTGTGCTGTTTATCTGCGCGGGCGGGGTCATGATCTACTCGCTAATGGGCCATAGCGACTGGCACCCGACGTTAAAAGCAGACGGAATGTGGTTTCCCCACGGTTGGGAGCAAATTGTGGTCTGTATGACGATCGTGATTTACTCCTTCCAGGGGGTGGAACTGGTAGGAAATGCGGCAGGGGAGACCGAATCGCCGCACATTATTTTACCGAAAGTGATCCTGGGGATCGGTCTCAGAATCATTTTGTTTTACGGCCTGGCGATTGCGGTGCTGGCGCTGGTCTATCCGCATGAACTGACGCCAAATGGACAAAGTCCCTTTGTATGGGTATTCTCCCACGCGGGCATTCCCGGGGCGGATACGCTGATGACGCTGGTGATCTTTTCCGCCGCGGTTTCTGCCGCTAACTCGGCCATTTACGCCAGTTCGCGTATGCTGTGGTCTATGGCGGGCGATCGCTTTGCGCCAGCCTGCTTTGGTAAAACGAACGGCGGCGGCGTGCCGGTGTATGCTATTTTAATCACGGCCTTGTTGGCGTTGGTGTCGTTGCTGACCCGCTATATTCCCGCACAGCAATTTTATTTATATCTGATCGCCAGTACCGGGCAGGTGGGTTGCCTGGCATGGATAACCATCGGATGGTGCCAGTATCGTTTCCGACAATCGGTGCGTAATGGAACGTACGCCAGCGATTTGCTACGCTATCGATCGCCGCTTTTCCCCTGGACGGCCCGATTTGTCATTATCACCAATTTTGCCATTATGGTCGGCACCTGGTTTAGTGAGCAAGGGGTAGTGATAATGTTGGTTGAGCTGGCTTTTATGATAGGGATTCTTTTGTCATGGTATCTCTTCAGACCCACTTTGAGCCGATTACGTAACACAGTGGGATGAACGGCGCTCGTAAACGGTAAGAGAACATGAAACGACTCATTGTAGGAATTAGCGGCGCCAGCGGAGCGATTTATGGCGTGCGCTTATTACAAATTTTGCGCGATGTCGATAGCGTGGAAACGCATCTGGTGATGAGCCAGGCGGCCCGGCAAACGCTGGCGCTGGAGACCCATTTTTCGCTGCGCGAGGTGCAGGCGCTGGCCGATGTGACGCACGATGCGCGCGACATTGCCGCCAGCATTTCCTCGGGCTCTTACCCGACGGCGGGAATGGTTATCTTGCCCTGTTCGATTAAAACGCTGTCGGGGATTGTCCACAGTTATACTGACGGACTGCTTACCCGCGCGGCGGATGTGATATTAAAAGAGCGGCGACCTCTGGTGCTGTGTGTGCGCGAAACGCCGCTGCATATCGGGCATTTGCGTTTAATGACCCAGGCCGCTGAGATAGGCGCGGTGATTATGCCGCCGGTTCCGGCTTTTTATCATCTTCCTCAGACGTTAGATGATGTTATAAATCAAACGGTTAACCGAGTTTTGGATCAGTTTGATATCCCCCTTCCGCACGATCTTTTTGTTCGCTGGCAGGGCGCATAGCGTTGTCTGTTTAGCGTGCATTATTGTCCCTGTTGCCCTGTTTCAGGGCAATTTTGTAACCGCGATCATATCCTCAACATTTAATTCGTTAAAAGCCGCCGAAACGCTGCGGTTCAACCGTCATACCTGCTATCTTCAACATCAGGACAATATTGCAACGTTTTATTAACAAATTTAACGTAGAATCGTTTTGCTGACGTGAAAATGGCATAAGACCTGCATGAAAAAGTCTGCAAACACACAACACCACGTAAAACATAAAAAAATGACGCCACTTGAGGGGTATGTATGAAGAAGACCGTTCTCGCTTTGTCTTTGCTGATAGGTCTGGGCGCGACGGCGGCCAGTTACGCCGCGCTTCCGCAAACGGTTCGTATTGGAACAGATACCACCTACGCGCCTTTCTCATCGAAAGATGCCAAAGGCGACTTTATTGGCTTTGATATCGATCTCGGTAATGAAATGTGTAAGCGTATGCAGGTGAAATGTACCTGGGCCGCCAGCGACTTTGATGCGCTTATTCCCTCACTAAAAGCGAAAAAAATTGATGCCATTATTTCATCGCTCTCTATCACCGATAAACGCCAGCAAGAAATTGCGTTTTCCGACAAACTTTACGCGGCGGATTCACGCCTGATTGCGGCAAAAGGGTCTCCCATTCAGCCGACGCTGGAATCGCTGAAAGGCAAGCATGTCGGCGTGCTGCAAGGGTCCACGCAAGAGGCTTACGCCAATGATAACTGGCGCACTAAAGGTGTGGATGTGGTGGCTTATGCCAACCAGGATCTTATCTATTCCGATTTAACCGCCGGTCGTCTGGATGCCGCATTGCAGGATGAAGTCGCCGCCAGCGAAGGATTCCTGAAGCAGCCAGCGGGCAAAGAGTATGCGTTTGCCGGTCCTTCCGTGAAGGATAAAAAATATTTTGGCGACGGGACGGGGGTTGGGCTGCGCAAAGACGATACCGAGCTAAAAGCCGCGTTTGATAAAGCGCTGACCGAACTGCGCCAGGACGGAACTTACGACAAAATGGCCAAAAAGTACTTCGATTTTAATGTCTACGGCGATTGAGGGAAGGGGATAACGCGTCGCGCTGGGGAACTATCACGGTGCAAAATAGATGTTTTGCACCTTTTTGGTGCATAAGCCGTTGCGGAACAGGCGCATAAATGCATACTTAATCGATTTTTATGCAAAATAAACCGGCTGACAAGGTAGAATGCTTTGCCTTGTCGGCCTGATTAATGGCACGATAGTCGCATCGGATCTGTAAAGATCTCCTGGAAAGACAGTCTGTTGAGGATAGTTATGAAAAAACTGGCGTTATCCCTTTCTCTGGTGCTGGCATTTTCCAGCGCTACCGCAGCATTTGCCGCTATTCCACAAAAGATTCGTATCGGTACCGATCCTACATACGCACCGTTTGAATCCAAAAATGCACAAGGTGAATTGGTCGGCTTTGATATCGATCTGGCCAAAGAGCTGTGCAAACGTATCAACACACAGTGTACGTTCGTGGAAAACCCGCTGGATGCGCTGATTCCGTCTTTAAAAGCGAAGAAAATTGATGCCATCATGTCCTCGCTGTCCATCACTGAAAAGCGCCAGCAGGAAATCGCGTTTACCGACAAGCTTTACGCCGCTGATTCCCGTCTGGTGGTGGCGAAGAACTCTGATATTCAGCCGACCATCGCGTCGCTGAAAGGCAAGCGCGTCGGCGTGCTACAGGGGACGACGCAGGAGACCTTCGGCAATGAGCACTGGGCGCCGAAAGGGATTGAGATCGTCTCTTACCAGGGGCAGGACAACATTTATTCCGATCTGACGGCTGGCCGTATTGATGCGGCGTTCCAGGATGAGGTCGCGGCCAGCGAAGGTTTCCTTAAACAGCCCGTCGGAAAAGACTATAAATTCGGCGGCCCGGCGGTGAAAGATGAGAAGTTATTCGGCGTAGGAACCGGTATGGGGCTGCGCAAAGAGGATAACGAGCTGCGCGAAGCGCTGAACAAAGCCTTTGCTGAAATGCGTGCTGACGGTACTTACGAAAAGCTGGCGAAAAAGTACTTTGATTTTGATGTTTATGGCGGTTAATCACCGTCGGTGCAGATAAAGCCCAAAGAATGTTGACTGTCTGCATTGCCTGATGGCGCTGTGCGTGTCAGGCCTACGGGGAGCATCGTAGGCCGGGCAAGGCACAGCCGCCATCCGGCGTGATGTGAGGCAAAAATGCAAAAGAGGCTTCTTACTTCACCACACACAACAGGACAGGCTGCATGTTGTACGGGTTTTCAGGCGTAATTTTACAGGGCGCGATCGTCACGCTGGAACTGGCGCTCAGTTCCGTGGTGCTGGCCGTGCTTATCGGTCTTGTCGGCGCGGGGGCGAAGCTTTCGCAAAACCGGGTAACGGGGCTTATTTTTGAAGGATACACCACCCTGATTCGCGGGGTGCCGGATCTGGTCTTAATGCTGCTGATATTTTACGGATTGCAAATCGCGCTTAACGTGGTGACCGATTCGCTGGGTATCGACCAGATAGATATTGATCCGATGGTGGCCGGTATTATCACCCTTGGTTTCATCTACGGCGCCTATTTTACCGAAACCTTTCGCGGCGCGTTTATGGCGGTGCCGAAAGGCCATATCGAGGCGGCGACGGCTTTTGGTTTTACCCACGGGCAAATCTTCCGGCGGATTATGTTCCCGGCGATGATGCGTTACGCCCTGCCGGGGATCGGCAATAACTGGCAGGTGATACTCAAAGCGACGGCGCTGGTGTCGCTGCTGGGCCTGGAAGATGTCGTCAAAGCCACGCAGCTTGCCGGTAAAAGCACCTGGGAGCCTTTCTATTTTGCCGTGGTCTGTGGACTTATCTACCTGGTATTTACCACCGTTTCCAATGGTGTGCTGCTCTTACTTGAGCGTCGCTATTCCGTGGGCGTGAAGAGGGCCGATTTGTGATTGAGATCATTCAGGAGTACTGGAAATCCCTGCTGTGGACGGATGGCTATCGTTTTACCGGCGTGGCGATTACGCTGTGGTTGTTAATTTCATCGGTGGTGATGGGCGGTCTTCTGGCGGTGGTTCTGGCGGTAGGTCGCGTTTCCAGTAATAAATTCATCCGTTTTCCCATCTGGCTGTTTACGTATATTTTTCGCGGCACGCCGCTGTACGTACAGCTACTGGTGTTCTATTCGGGGATGTATACGCTGGAGATAGTCAAAGGCACCGATCTTCTTAACGCGTTTTTCCGCAGCGGACTGAACTGTACCGTACTGGCGCTGACGCTGAATACCTGCGCGTACACCACGGAAATTTTCGCCGGGGCGATTCGCTCGGTGCCGCACGGTGAAATTGAAGCGGCACGGGCCTATGGCTTCTCGTCATTTAAAATGTATCGCTGCATTATTTTGCCGTCGGCATTACGCATCGCCTTGCCTGCCTACAGCAACGAAGTGATTTTAATGCTGCACTCTACGGCGCTGGCGTTTACCGCGACGGTGCCGGATTTGTTGAAAATCGCCCGCGATATTAACTCAGCGACTTACCAGCCGTTTACCGCGTTTGGCATTGCCGCCGTGTTGTATTTACTCATTTCGTATGTCCTGATAAGCCTGTTCCGTCGGGCGGAAAGACGCTGGTTGCAGCACGTGTCCTCTAAATAATTCGAGTAACATGATGTCAGAAAATAAATTACACGTTATCGATTTGCACAAACGCTACGGCGGTCATGAAGTGCTGAAAGGGGTATCGCTGCAGGCCCGCGCCGGAGATGTGATTAGCATCATCGGCTCGTCCGGCTCCGGTAAAAGCACTTTTTTGCGCTGTATTAACTTCCTCGAAAAACCGAGCGAAGGCGCGATTATCGTGAACGGTCAGAACATTAATCTGGTGCGCGACAAAGACGGGCAGCTCAAAGTGGCGGATAAAAATCAGCTACGCTTGTTGCGTACCCGCCTGACGATGGTGTTTCAGCACTTTAACCTCTGGAGCCACATGACGGTGCTGGAAAATGTGATGGAAGCGCCGATTCAGGTACTGGGATTGAGCAAGCACGACGCGCGCGAGCGGGCGTTGAAATATCTGGCGAAGGTGGGGATTGATGAGCGCGCTCAGGGCAAATATCCCGTCCATCTCTCCGGCGGCCAACAGCAGCGCGTTTCTATTGCGCGCGCGCTGGCGATGGAACCTGACGTTTTACTGTTCGATGAACCTACTTCGGCGCTCGATCCTGAACTGGTCGGCGAAGTGTTGCGCATCATGCAACAACTGGCGGAAGAAGGCAAAACGATGGTGGTGGTCACGCATGAAATGGGCTTCGCTCGCCATGTCTCTTCGCACGTTATTTTTCTGCATCAGGGGAAAATTGAAGAAGAGGGCGAGCCGGAGCAGGTGTTCGGCAATCCGCAAAGCCCGCGTTTACAGCAATTCCTGAAAGGCTCGCTGAAATAAAAGAAGCCCGGCGGCGCATCGCTTACCGGGCAGGATACGGCGCTTTGGGAACTAGCGAATCACATCCGCCAGCGCCTCTTCTAAATCATACCAGCGAAATGCGAATCCGGCGGCTTCAAGCCGTTTTGGCAGCGCCCGCTGTCCGCCCAGCACCAGCACTGACGACTCTCCCATCAATAAGCGAATTGCCGTCGCCGGAATGCGAATAATCGCTGGACGGCGCAGCGCGCGACCCAGCGCATGAGCAAAATGCTCATTATGGACGGGATACGGCGAGACCATATTGAAGGGACCGCGAAGATCGTTATCCAGCAGCCACAGAATGCCGTTGACCATATCGTCGATGTGAATCCAGGCCAGATATTGCCGACCATTACCCACCGGACCGCCGAGTCCGAGGCGAAACGGCGGAACCATTTTCCCCAGAATCCCGCCTTGCGGCGCCAGGACAACGCCGGTACGCAGCAGGCAGACGCGGGTCTGGTCGCTCTGCGCACGACAGGCAATCTGTTCCCAGCGGGCGCAAAGTTTATGCGTAAATTCGTTGTGCGGCGGCTCATCTTCAGTGACGACAACGTCGCCCAGATCGCCGTAATAGCCCGTGGCGGAGCCGGATATCAACACCGAGGGCGGCGTTGCGCTGGCATGAATTAAATCCACCAACTTTTGCGTGATAGCCCAGCGGCTTTGGCACAACCGTTCTTTTTGTTGCGACGTCCAGCGCTTGTCGGCAATCGGTTCGCCCGCCAGATTGATGATGGCATCAATCTCATTGAGGTGCTCACGTTCCGCCAGCCCTTTCCATAATGTCACTCTGGAATCGAGAATCTGACGCGCGTTATCGGGATTGCGCGTAACGACCGTCACCTGGTGCCCCAGTGTTAACAGCCGGGGAATGAGATGACGCCCTATCAGGCCCGTACCGCCGGTAATCAGAATCTGCATATGACCTCCAGAGTAGGGAGGATTTCCTCTTCCCTAATGTCAGGTTTTTAATACGAATAAGGGTGCCGGACGCAGGTTTTTTCCGTGTATACACCTCTACATCATACATGATGTATGCTACCGCGTTACGCTTTCGTACTGTTACAGTGCAGTTGCGCTTGTAACAGTGCGCGCGCTGTCGCAGGACGCGTGCGAATGCGTTCAAACCAGTTATACACCGCCGGGTAGGTATCAAGATCGATTCGCTGACGCTGATGTGCGTTAACCCACGGCCAACTGGCGATATCCGCAATACTGTAGTGGTCGCCGCCCAGCCACGGGGAGGTTTCCAGGCGTTTATTCAGGACGTTGTATAAGCGTTGCGTTTCAACCTGATAGCGTTCAATCGCATAGGGGATGGCCTGCGGCGCAAAGTGGTTAAAGTGGTGATTCTGGCCCAGCATCGGCCCTAACCCGCCGACCTGCCAGAACAGCCATTGCAGCGTGGTATGGCGTTCACGCAGCTCCCCGCTAAGCAGTTTGCCGCTTTTTTCCGCCAGGTAGAGAAGAATTTCGCCGGATTCAAAAAGACTAAGCGGTTGACCGCCGTCTGCCGGGGCGTGATCGACGATGGCAGGAATTTTATTATTGGGAGAGATAGCTAAAAAATCAGGGCGAAACTGATTGCCCTTGCTGATATCTACTTTTAGCAAACGATACGCCAGCTCCGCCTCTTCCAGAAACAGCGTTATTTTATGCCCGTTGGGCGTGGGGGCGTAGTAAAGGTCAATCATTTTGGCTCCTGCATATGCGTAAAGAGTCTGGGCTGAATTAAGTATAGAAAGCCTCCTGATGTGTGTGAGTTTTCATCAGGTGACAGCAGGCGAAAGACGCTATATTTTGGGAAGAAACCTAATACGCCCTCAAGAGGACATTATGAGTAAGCCTGTTATTGTGCTGTGGTCGGATGCGAACTTTTTCTCTCCCTACGTCTTGTCCGCCTGGGTGGCATTACAAGAAAAAGGGCTTTCCTTTACTCTGAAAACCCGCGATCTGGACCAGGGAGAACATCTGCAACCTGGCTGGCGGGGATATGCGCTGACGCAGCGCGTACCGGTGCTTGAGGCCGACAATTTTGAGCTGAGCGAGTCGTCCGCTATTGCGGAATACCTGGAGGAGCGTTTCGCGCCGCCGCAGTGGGAGCGTATCTACCCGCACGATTTACAAAAACGCGCCCGCGCGCGACAGATTCAGGCGTGGCTACGCAGCGATTTACTGCCGCTTCGCGAAGAACGGCCTACCGACGTGGTGTTTGCCGGGGCGAAAAAAGCGCCGCTAAGCGAGGCTGGAAAAGCCAGCGCGGCAAAACTGTTTGCGACGGCTGAAGCGCTATTGGGGCAGGGGACGCAAAATTTATTTGGTGAATGGTGCATTGCCGATACCGATCTGGCATTGATGATCAATCGTCTGGCGCTGCATGGCGATGACGTGCCGGCGTCGCTGGCGGCGTATGCGACATTCCAGTGGCAGCGTGCTTCCGTACAGCGTTTTATTGCGCTTTCCTCGAAGCGTTCAGGCTGAAAATCTATTCATATTCCAGTATCATAACGCCGTTTTTCACAACGAGGAGTGAGCGATGAAACTGATGTTCGCATCGGACATTCATGGTTCTTTACCCGCCACGGAACGCGTGCTTGAGCGGTTCGCGCAAAGCGGCGCGCGTTGGCTGGTGATATTAGGCGATGTCCTTAACCACGGGCCGCGAAATGCGCTGCCTGAAGGCTATGCGCCCGCTCAGGTCGCCGAACGCCTGAACGCGGTGGCGACGCAAATCATTGCCGTGCGCGGCAACTGCGATAGCGAAGTGGATCAGATGCTGCTGCATTTTCCGATAACTGCGCCGTGGCAGCAAATATTGACGCAAGAGAGGCGGCTATTTTTAACGCATGGGCACCTCTTCGGGCCGACGAATCTGCCCGCTCTGCATACTGGCGATGTGTTGGTCTATGGTCATACGCATCTGCCGGTGGCGCAACAGCAGGAAGGACTGTATCACTTTAATCCTGGGTCAGTGAGCATCCCGAAAGGCGGGTATGCGGCAAGCTACGGTATTCTGGATGATAATGTGTTGAGCGTAATCGCACTCAATGATCAAAGTATCATTGCGCAGGTTGCAATTAACTCGTAATTTACCTCACAAACGTAAATGCGCCGTAAGAGCGCCAGAAATAAGAAGGTTTCCTGATGGTGGAACAGCGTCGTTTGGCAAGTACGGAATGGGTGGATATTGTGAATGAAGACAATGAAGTCATTGCACAGTCCAGCCGGGAACAGATGCGTGCGCAACGCTTACGGCATCGTGCGACGTATATCGTCGTTCATGATGGTATGGGTAAAATTCTGGTGCAGCGTCGTACCGAAACAAAAGATTTTTTGCCCGGTATGTTAGATGCTACCGCAGGCGGCGTGGTCCTGGCTGATGAGCAGCTACTGGAATCTGCCCGCCGCGAAGCGGAAGAAGAGTTGGGTATTGCAGGCGTGCCGTTTGCCGAACACGGTCTGTTTTACTTTGAAGACCAACATTGCCGGGTTTGGGGCGCGCTGTTTAGCTGCGTTTCCCACGGGCCTTTCGCGCTTCAGGAAGATGAAGTCAGCGAAGTGTGTTGGCTGACCCCGGAGGAGATCACCGCGCGCTGTGATGAATTTACGCCGGACTCGCTCAAAGCGCTGGCGCTGTGGATGACCCGCAACGCCAAAAACGAAGCCGCGCTCCAGGAGAAACCGGAAGAGACGGAATAAGCGTTTTAGCAGCTTTCCCGCATACATAAACTGGAGGCGATGGATTTTCGATCGCTCCAGTTTCCCTGATTTAACCTTTCCAACAGCGCCCGTCCGGCTTCACTGCCAATCTTACGGTGCGGTACGGCCATTGTGGTTAACGGCGGCTGGCAGACCCGGCTGACATCGCTATCGCCAAACCCGACCACCGCTAAATCGTCCGGAACTTTGATCCGCCGTCGTTGGCACTCGTATAACGCGCCGCAGGCCAGCTCATCCGATACGCATACCAGCGCGTCCAGCTCCGGCCACGCCAGTAAAAACTCCGGCAGCTGCGACGCGCCGGTAGAAAAATTGGGCGGCAAGGCGGCATTAATCACCCGGTTTGGCGACATATGGTGGCGAAGCATCGCTTTGTACCACCCGTGCAGATGTTGCTGAAAAATCCACTGCTCCTGATTGGCGCATAGCAGCCCGATATTCTGATAACCGCGCTGAATCAGCATTTCCGTCAGCTCATACATTGCCGCAACGTTATCAATACCGATATTCATATCAATAGGATCGCTGCGAATCGCGCCCATCTCCATCACCGGGATAGAGGCATTTTTCAGCCACTGGCGCACGGTAGTGCTATGTTCGACGCTAAGCAGAATCGCCGCGGCAATGTTGGAGGCCAGCAGCGTTTCGAGCAGCTTCTCCTCTTGTTCCACGCGATGCTGCGATTCCGCCAGCATAATCTGGTAGCCAGCGGGCTGTAAAATTTGTTGCAGCCCGGCGAACATTTCAGAACACCCCGCTTCCGCAAGGTTCGGTACGACCATTGCGATGGTGTGCGAGGAGGCAGACGCCAGCGCGCTGGCGGCGAGATTAGGCATATAGCCCAGCTCATGCACTGCCGCTTCGATTTTTTCCCGGAGTTTATCAGAGACCTGTTCCGGCGTGCGTAAGGCTCGTGATACGGTCATCGTGCCTACACCGGCAAGTTGGGCTACATCGGCGATAGTCACTTTACCGGTACTGCGCCGTTTACGGGGTATCGACATACAAATTCCTGCGTCATTACAACATGTTGAGATGCTTTTTTATTGTCGTTCTTTGCTTCGCATGACTGGCAGTATACGCCTTAAATCCGCTTTTTTGCTGTGATTTCACACCATGATTTTAATTTGATAGCGCTATCACAATTCTGAGTAATAGTCGCTGGTAGCGCTATCTTTGTGATAACGATCGCAGCTAATATCGAATGGCTTGAATAAAGTTTGTTCATAATTTCATACACCGTGGGGGCGAATAACATGCTGGGAACCTGGTTATCTGACGCAACCATCACGCTACGGGAGAGCGTGGAAACGTGGCCGCAGGCGCTGGAAATTTGCGGCAAACCCCTGCTGGACGCAGGTGTTATCGCACCGGAATACCTTACGGCGATTGTTCAGCAGCACCAAAAGCTTGGGCCGTATTATGTATTAGCGCCAGGGTTAGCGATGCCGCATGCGAGGCCGGAAGAGGGGGCGAAAGGGTTAGGTTTATCGTTACTGAAACTACAGCGCGGCGTTTCATTTGGCGCAGACGAATTTGATCCGGTTGACATCATTATTATGCTGGCGGCGCCTGATAAGCACAGTCATATCGAAATGATATCGGCGCTGGCGGAATTATTTTCCAGTGATGTAGATATGGAAAAATTACATCAGGCAAAAAACCTGGAGGACATTAAAGCGATTATTGACCGTTTTTGATTTTATTCCATTTTCTTGCGGTAAATAACATTACGCCCGTGCGTGATGCAGACCAACTCTACTTTTAAAAGGTGACAATAATGAAAATCATGGCAATTTGCGGTTCCGGCCTGGGTAGTAGTTTTATGGTAGAAATGAACATTAAAAAAGTATTAAAGAAACTCAATATTGACGCTGAAGTGGAACACTCCGATCTCTCATCGGCCACGCCCGGGGCCGCCGATCTTTTTGTAATGGCCAAAGATATTGCGGCCAGCGCCAGCGTGCCGGAAAGCCAACTGGTGGTGATCAATAACATCATCGACATCAACGAACTGGAAACGCAGCTGCGCGCATGGTTCGCTAAACAATAATTATTGCTGGCGAGGTGGATATGTTTATCCTTGAAACGCTGAATTTTGTTGTTGATATTTTAAAAGTGCCATCGGTGCTTGTAGGATTAATTGCGCTGATTGGTCTGGTGGCGCAGAAAAAAGCGTTTTCCGATGTGGTAAAAGGCACGATTAAAACCATTTTAGGTTTTATTGTGCTTGGCGGCGGCGCAACCGTACTGGTGGGTTCATTAAACCCGCTAGGGGGTATGTTTGAACACGCTTTTAATATTCAGGGCATTATTCCTAATAATGAAGCGATAGTTTCAATCGCGCTGGAGAAATATGGCGCGTCCACGGCGTTAATTATGGCATTTGGTATGGTGGCCAATATTGTCGTGGCGCGCTTTACGCGTCTTAAATATATCTTTTTGACCGGGCATCACACCTTTTACATGGCCTGTATGATTGGCGTAATCCTGACCGTGGCGGGGTTTGAGGGCGTAGGGCTGGTCTTCACCGGATCGCTAATCCTGGGACTGGTGATGGCCTTCTTCCCGGCGTTGGCCCAACGTTATATGAGGCGGATTACCGGTACCGATGACATTGCGTTTGGTCACTTCGGTACCCTGGGATATGTGCTTTCCGGCTGGATTGGCAGCCTGTGTGGTAAAGGCTCCCGCTCCACGGAAGAGATGAACCTGCCGAAAAACCTCAGTTTTTTACGCGACAGTTCTATCTCGATTTCGCTGACCATGATGATTATCTATCTGATCATGGCAGTCAGCGCAGGGCGTGAGTATGTCGAAGCGACGTTTAGCGGCGGGCAAAACTATCTGGTGTACGCCATCATCATGGCAATCACCTTCGCCGCCGGCGTATTCATCATTCTGCAAGGCGTCCGTCTGATTCTGGCGGAAATTGTTCCGGCCTTTACCGGCTTTTCAGAAAAACTGGTGCCAAACGCGCGTCCGGCGCTGGACTGCCCGGTGGTGTATCCCTATGCCCCTAACGCGGTACTGATTGGCTTCCTGTTCAGTTTTCTCGGTGGGCTGGTGGGGTTGTTCCTGCTTGGACAGATGAAGCTTGTGTTGATCCTGCCAGGCGTTGTGCCGCACTTCTTTACCGGCGCGACCGCAGGCGTCTTTGGCAATGCCACCGGCGGTCGCCGCGGGGCGATGATCGGCGCATTTGCTAATGGTCTATTAATCACTTTCCTGCCAGTGCTGTTACTGCCGGTTCTCGGCGCGATCGGCTTCGCCAATACCACGTTCTCGGATGCTGACTTTGGCGTAATCGGTATTTTGCTGGGCAACCTGGCGCGTTATCTGTCGCCGATGGCTATCACGGGGCTGGTGGTGGCGCTATTCGCGCTACTGGTGGCGTACAACGTGTTGGCCAAAAACAAAAAAGTGAATGCCGAAGTGCAGGAAAATAGCGGAGCGAAAGAATGAACGTAACCGAAATCACCCAACTGGCGCGCGACATTCGCGTCGCCACGCTCAAATCCTTAAACCATCTTGGCTTTGGTCACTATGGCGGCAGCATGTCGGTAGTGGAAACTCTGGCGGTTCTGTACGGCGCGGTGATGAAAATCGACCCTGCCGACCCGGACTGGCCGGAACGCGATTACTTCGTACTGTCGAAAGGCCATGCGGGCCCCGCGTTGTACAGTACCCTGGCGATTAAAGGCTATTTCCCGCGCGAAGAGCTGAATACGCTTAACCAGAACGGCACCCGTCTTCCCAGCCATCCGGATCGGCTAAAAACGCGCGGCGTGGACGCCACGACCGGCTCACTGGGACAGGGCATCTCTATTGCGGGCGGTATGGCGCTGTCGCATAAACTGGCGCGGCGACCCAACCGGGTATTTTGCATTGTCGGCGATGGCGAGCTGAATGAAGGGCAGTGCTGGGAGGCGTTTCAGTTTATTGCCCACCACCGCCTGAATAATCTGACCGTTTTCATTGACTGGAACAAACAGCAGCTTGACGGCGAGCTGGAGGAGATTATCAATCCGTTCGATCTGGAAGGGAAATTCCGCGCGTTTGGTTTCGATGTCGTCACCGTCAAAGGCGATGATATCGCCGGACTACTGGCGGTGGTTCAGCCTGTGCCGCCCGCCGATGCCCAGCCACGGGTAGTGATCCTTGACAGCATTAAAGGGCAGGGGGTGCCATGCCTGGAGCAGTTAACGAATTCTCACCACTTACGCCTGACGGATGGCATGAAGCAGACGCTCAATGAGGCCATTCATCAACTGGAGGTCATGCATGATTAAGCTTGCGCCCGCAGGGCTTAAAGACGATATCGAAATGCGCAAAGTTTACGCCGGTTTTGTCGCCGGGCAGATTGAGGCCGGAAGCCCAATTATTGCGCTTGAGGCTGATTTAATGAGCTCAATGGCGATGGACAGCGTGGCGCGTGACTACCCGCAGCATGTCATTAACTGCGGTATTATGGAGGCGAATGTGATTGGCACTGCGGCGGGGCTGGCGCTGACCGGCCGCAAACCGTTTGTGCATACTTTTACCGCTTTTGCCAGCCGCCGCTGTTTTGATCAGCTCTTTATGGCGCTGGATTATCAGCGTAACAACGTCAAAGTGATCGCCTCCGATGCCGGAGTGACAGCGTGCCATAACGGCGGCACCCATATGTCTTTTGAAGATATGGGGATTGTTCGCGGGCTGGCGCACTCCGTAGTACTGGAGGTGACGGATGCGGTGATGTTCGCGGATATTTTACGCCAGCTAATGGACCTGGACGGTTTTTACTGGCTGCGTACCATCCGTAAGCAGGCGCGGAGTATCTATGCGCCAGGCTCTACCTTTACCATTGGCAAGGGCAACGTACTGCGCGAGGGCGATGATATTACGCTTATCGCCAACGGCATTATGGTGGCGGAGGCGCTGGAGGCGGCGCGCCAACTGGAGCAGGAAGGCGTGAGCGCCGCGGTCATTGATATGTTCACCTTAAAGCCTATCGATCGCATGTTGGTGAAAAACTACGCGGAAAAAACGCGGCGTATCGTCACGTGTGAAAACCACAGCATCCATAATGGACTGGGATCAGCGGTGGCGGAAGTGCTGGTGGAAAACTGCCCGGTGCCGATGCGCCGTGTTGGCGTCAAAGAGCGTTATGGGCAGGTAGGAACGCAGGATTTCTTACAACAAGAGTACGGACTCACCGCCACAGCGATTGTAGAAGCCGCGAAATCACTGCTTTAATCATGGAGATATTGCCGGATGGCGCTGATGCTCATCCGGCATTTTGGATCAATGATATCCCATCATCTGCGCGCCAATGACGACCACGCTGGACATAATAAACAGTAGTCCCAGCAGCGACGCCCCCACTTTCAGCCAGTTGCGAAAATCGACCCGGCACACGCCCAGCGTGGCCATCAGCGAGGCTGATGTCGGATAGATAATATGGCTGAAGCCATCGCCAAACTGGAAGGCCAGAACAGTCACCTGACGGTTAACACCGACCAGATCGCCGAGCGGCGCCAGTAATGGCATGGTTAACGCCGCCTGACCCGAACCGGACGTGACAAAGAAATTAAATACCGCCTGGAAGAGCAGCATAAACCAGGCGGCGATAGCATTATTAAGCCCGCTGATGCCATGCGCGATACTGTTAAGCAGCGTATTGAGCACGCTGGGTTCCCCGGCTTCGCCGTTGCCGACCAGCAGCAGAATGCCTTTGGCAAAACCTACCAGCAAGGCGGGCGCGATCATCATCCTCGCCCCTTCGGTGAATGAGGACGCCATCACGTTGACCGTCATACCGTTGAGGCGGAAGATAACGCCGATGAGGCCGATCACCACGCCCATGGTGAAAAACTGGCTGGCGATCTCCGGAATAAACCAGGCGTGGACAATCACACCCCAGACGACCCAAATCATTACGCCGGTCAGGACCAGCAGTACCAGCCAGTCACCGAAGGTGAAAGGGCGCTGGACGACTTCATCCTGCTGTTCGCGGAAATAGCGATCGGATTCGTGGACGCGGGAAAGCAGCGGATTCTTTTTCACGCGTGAGGCGTAGACCAGCGTAAAAACCAGCCCAATCAGCGTGGCGACAATCCAGACCACAATACGCAGCCCGGAGCCGGAAAGTACCGGCACGCCGGCAATCCCCTGGGCGACGACTACGCAAAAAGGGTTCATCCACGAACTGGCAAAGCCAATTTGGGTGGCGATATAGGTCACCAGGACGGTGGTAATGCTGTCATAGCCCAGCCTGACCATCAGCGGGGCTATGATAATTGCAAAGGCAACCGCCTCTTCGCCCATGCCAAATACGGCGCCCCCTAACGAAAAGAGGACAAATAGCACCGGAATAAACAGGACTTCGTTGCCCCGCGTGTGGCGAATAAGCGCCAGAATGCCGTTATCCACGGTGCCGGTACGCATCACGATGCCGAATGCGCCGCCAATCACCAACATAAACATAATAATGCCGACGGCAGTGCCGAATTTCGATCCGGATGTTAACCCTTCAAACGGAAAATTCATCAGCCCTGGTCTTTCATCGCCGGTAGTGAAAAATTGTACGCGATGATACTGCGCTTCCCCGGCCTCATTGGTCACAATGCGAAAAGAGTGCGGGTCGACGACTTTGCGGGTTTTTGTCTGACCATCGACCTGATACTGCACTTCCTGGCTATCAAACATCCCAACGGGGACGACCCAGGTGGCGATACTGGTTAAAATGGCGACAAAAAAGATGATGACCAGCGTATCGGGCATTGCCCATTTTCTGGCTGTTTTTGATTCTGTAACGACAGACATGACAGACTATCCCTGTTGCAAAGCAAAGAGGCTAAGTATGAGAAGAAGGGAATAGTTATTCATTGATGCAGCGCAGTTAAGCAAAAAATTCCGCTTTGCAGGGTAAATAGCAGAATGCCGGATGGCGATGCTAACGCGTCTTATCCGGCCTACAACGGTATTTCACCTGTAGGCCGGACAAGGCGTTCACGCCGCTATCCGGCATTATCTTTTACTGTTACTGCTGCTGTTGAGAAGCCTGGATCGCCGTCAGGGCGATGGTGTAGACGATATCGTCAACCAGCGCGCCACGGGACAGGTCGTTCACCGGCTTGCGCATACCCTGCAGCATCGGCCCGATGGAGATCAGGTCGGCAGAACGCTGTACCGCTTTGTAGGTGGTGTTACCGGTGTTCAGATCCGGGAAAATGAACACGGTAGCGCGACCCGCAACCGGCGAGTTCGGCGCTTTGGATTTCGCTACGTCAGCCATGACCGCGGCGTCGTACTGCAACGGACCGTCGATCATCAGGTCAGGACGTTTTTCCTGCGCCAGACGCGTCGCTTCACGTACTTTCTCTACGTCGCTGCCCGCGCCAGAGGTGCCGGTGGAGTAGGAGAGCATTGCCACACGCGGTTCGATGCCGAAGGCAATGGCGGAATCCGCAGACTGAATCGCGATTTCTGCCAGCTGCTCTGCAGTCGGGTCTGGGTTGATTGCGCAGTCGCCGTAAACGTAAACCTGTTCCGGCAGTAGCATAAAGAACACAGAAGAGACCAGGGAGCTACCCGGCGCCGTTTTAATAAGCTGCAGCGGCGGACGGATGGTGTTGGCGGTGGTATGAACCGCGCCGGAAACCAGACCGTCGACTTCGTCTTGCTCCAGCATCAGCGTGCCGAGCACCACGTTGTCTTCCAGCTGTTCGCGGGCAACCGGTTCGGTCATGCCTTTGCTCTTACGCAGCTCAACCAGGCGAGCGACATAGCTTTCACGCACCACTTCCGGATCGACGATTTCAATACCTGCGCCCAGCTCAACGCCCTGAGATGCCGCGACGCGGTTGATTTCATCCGGGTTGCCCAGCAGTACGCAAGTGGCGATGCCGCGTTCAGCGCAGATTGCCGCCGCTTTGACGGTACGCGGTTCGTCGCCTTCCGGCAGCACTACGCGTTTACCGGCTTTACGCGCCAGCTCAGTCAGTTGGTAGCGGAACGCCGGCGGAGAGAGACGACGGCTACGCTCGGAAGTGGCGGTCAGCGACTCGATCCAGTCAGCGTTAACGTAGTTCGCGACGTATTCCTGAACTTTCTCGATGCGCTCATGGTCATCAACCGGGACTTCCAGATTGAAGCTTTGCAGGCTCAGCGAAGTCTGCCAGGTGTTGGTGTTCACCATAAAGACCGGCAGACCGGTGGCGAATGCGCGTTCGCACAGTTTAGAAATGCGCGCGTCCATTTCATAGCCGCCGGTCAGCAACAGGGCACCGATTTCTACGCCGTTCATCGCGGCCAGGCAAGCTGCGACCAGTACGTCCGGACGGTCAGCGGAGGTCACTAACAACGATCCTGCGCGGAAATGTTCCAGCATATGCGGAATACTACGCGCGCAGAACGTGACGGATTTAACGCGGCGGGTTTTGATATCGCCTTCGTTAATGATGGTGGCGTTCAGGTGACGCGCCATATCGATAGCGCGGGTCGCAATCAGGTCGAAGCTCCACGGCACTGCGCCCAGAACCGGCAGCGGGCTGGATTCCTGCAGTTTAGCAGGATCGATTTTGATCACCTGTGCTTTGGAAGAGTCGTCAAAGATCTCCGACAGATCCGGGCGAGTACGGCCTTGTTCATCAACCGGCGCATTCAGTTTGTTGATGATAACGCCGGTGATGTTGGTGTTTTTCGCGCCGCCGAAGCTGCTGCGCGTCAATTCGATACGCTCGTTCAGCTGTTCTGGCGTGTCGGTCCCCTGAGACATGACAAAAACGATTTCCGCATTCAGCGTTTTCGCGATTTCATAGTTCAGAGACTGAGCGAACTGATGTTTACGGGTCGGAACCAGACCTTCAACCAGCACCACTTCCGCGTCTTTGGTATTCGCATGGTAGTTCGCGATGATCTCTTCCATCAGCACGTCTTTCTGGTTGCTGGAGAGCAGAGATTCAACGTGGCTCATCTTCAGCGGTTCAGCCGCCGGCAGGGTAGAGTTCGCGCGAACGATAGTGGTGGTCTGGTCAGGCGCATCGCCGCCAGCGCGAGGCTGGGCGATAGGCTTAAAGACGCTCAGACGAACGCCTTTGCGTTCCATAGCACGGATGACGCCGAGGCTGACGCTGGTCAGGCCGACGCTGGTTCCGGTAGGGATCAGCATAATAATACGGGACACGGTTTATCCTCTTTCGTTACCGTCTTTTGGGGACGGGTTACAAAACAGCACCGCCAGCGAGGCTGGCGGTGTCAAATCAGGCAGTCAGACGGCTCGCGTCCTGCGCGATAACCAGTTCTTCGTTGGTTGGGATCACCACCGCCGGACGGGTACCTTCTTTGTTGATGAAACCAGATTTGCCGAAGCGGGCCGCCAGGTTACGTTCGTGGTCGACTTCAAAGCCCAGCACGCCCAGTTTACCCAGAGACAGTTCGCGAACCATCGCGGCGTTTTCACCGATACCGCCGGTGAACACGACTGCATCCAGACGACCGTCCATCAGAGCGGTGTAAGAACCGATGTACTTCGCCAGGCGGTGGCAGTAAACGTCCATCGCACGTTTTGCGTCTTCTTTGGTGGCGTAGTTGTCTTCAACATAACGGCAGTCGCTGGTCACTTCAGTCAGACCCAGCAGACCGGACTCTTTGGTCAGCATTTTGTTGATCTGATCCACGCTCATGCCCAGAGTGTCGTGCAGGTGGAAGATAATCGCAGGGTCGATATCGCCGGAACGGGTACCCATGACCAGGCCTTCCAGCGGGGTCAGACCCATAGAGGTATCCACGCATTTACCGTTACGGATAGCAGAAACAGAACCGCCGTTGCCCAGGTGGCAGGTGATAATGTTCAGTTCTTCTACCGGCTTGTTCAGCATTTTTGCCGCTTCCTGAGTTACATAGAAGTGGCTGGTGCCGTGTGCGCCATAGCGACGAACGCCGTGTTCTTTATACAGGCTGTACGGCAGGGCATACAGGTAAGATTCTTCCGGCATGGTCTGATGGAAGGCGGTGTCGAATACTGCAACGTTTTTATCTTTCAGCTGCGGGAAAGATTTCAGCGCTTCGGCGATACCAATCAGGTGAGCCGGGTTATGCAGCGGTGCGAAAGAGGCGGAATCTTTGATGCCCTGAATGACGGACTCATCAATGACTACGGAACTGGTATACTTCTCGCCGCCGTGTACGATACGGTGACCAATTGCAGTTAACTGCGCAGACAGTTCTGGTTTTTGTGCCAGAATAGTGTTAACGATAAAGTTCAGCGCTTCACTGTGAGCGGCGCCTGCACCTAAAGCCGCTTCTTGTTTACTGCCGTCCATTTTCCATTTGATGCGTGCTTCTGGCAGATGGAAACATTCGGCTAAACCAGAAAGGTATTCATCACCATTAACTGCATCAATAATTGCAAATTTCAGTGAAGAACTACCGCAGTTCAGAACCAGTACTAACTTACTCGACATGGAAGTACCTATTTATGATACGTGGCTAAAAAAACGTCAGTGAGCCATAGAGCGTAGCGCATGATAGCCCTGACATTTATGATTAACATCATGCGCAGGAGTTTTTTTGGGCATGATGGAAGAAATACCTTTGAGTCTATGCCATTTTGCGTATTTTTCAGCCAATGGCATACTATGTGTAATATTGACGACTCAATGATTTTAAACTACCGGCCTTTGACAGGCCGACACAGGATACCTGATAGTGGGTATCGAAGACAAAATGTTTTGAACGTTGTCCCTCGCAGTTGTTGTTTTGCACAAATTTTTTAAATTTTATATGTGAAGTTGAGGTAGGCCATGTCGACACCGGATAATCGCTCCGTAAATTTTTTTAGCTTATTTCGCCGGGGGCAGCACTACGCGAAGACGTGGCCGATGGAAAAGCGGCTGGCGCTCGTTTTCGTCGAAAACCGCGTCATTCGTATGACGCGCTATGCCATACGATTTATGCCGCCTGTCGCGGTCTTTACGTTATGCTGGCAGATAGCGCTGGGCGGTCAGTTAGGTCCGGCCGTGGCGACCGCCCTGTTCGCCCTGAGCTTGCCCATGCAGGGATTATGGTGGTTAGGGAAACGTTCCGTGACGCCCTTGCCGCCTTCAATCCTCAACTGGTTTTACGAAGTTCGCGGTAAATTGCAGGAGGCTGGACAAGCGCTGGCGCCGGTAGAAGGAAAGCCGGATTACCAGGCATTAGCTGACACGCTTAAACGCGCCTTAAAGCAACTGGATAAAACTTTCCTTGATGATTTGTAATTGACCCCGGATTACGCATATAAAAGAAGGCATACCAATGTCTTCTTTTTTTTCATCGCTATAGCGTGATACAGGAGTTCAAAATGGAAATGACCAACGCGCAACGTCTGATTTTGTCTAACCAGTACAAAATGATGACGATGCTCGATCCCACCAACGCCGAGCGTTACCGTCGCTTACAAACAATTATTGAACGCGGGTACGGCCTGCAGATGCGCGAGCTGGATCGCGAGTTTGGCGAGCTGACGGAAGAGACCTGTCGTACCATCATCGATATTATGGAGATGTACCATGCGCTGCACGTCTCCTGGACCAACCTCAAAGATACGCAAGCCATCGACGAACGTCGCGTCACCTTCCTGGGGTTTGACGCCGCGACGGAAGCGCGTTACCTCGGCTATGTCCGTTTTATGGTGAATATAGAAGGACGCTACACTCACTTTGACGCCGGGACGCACGGTTTCAATGCTCAGACGCCAATGTGGGAAAAATACCAGCGGATGTTGAATGTCTGGCACGCCTGCCCGCGTCAGTACCACCTGAGCGCGAATGAAATCAATCAAATCATTAATGCCTGAGGAGGTTCGCATGCAGTGTAAAGGCTTTCTGTTTGATCTGGATGGAACGTTGGTTGACTCATTACCTGCCGTCGAACGCGCGTGGTGTAGCTGGGCCGATCGTTTTAACCTTGCTCATGATGAGGTGCTGGGCTTTATTCATGGTAAACAGGCGATCACCTCGCTGCGGCATTTTATGGCGGGTAAATCGGAGGCGGAAATTGCCGCTGAGTTTACGCTCCTGGAGCAAATAGAAGCCACTGAAACCGCAGGGATCACCGCGCTGCCGGGGGCTGTCGATTTACTCAATTATCTGAATAAAGCGGGCATTCCGTGGGCTATTGTCACCTCCGGTTCAATGCCGGTCGCGCGTGCGCGCCATCAGGTCGGGGGCCTTCCAGCGCCAGAGGTGTTTGTCACCGCCGAACGGGTCAAACGCGGCAAACCGGAGCCGGATGCGTATTTGCTGGGCGCACAACTGCTTGGCCTGCCCCCTCAGGAGTGCGTCGTAGTAGAAGATGCCCCGGCTGGCGTGCTGTCCGGACTGGCTGCGGGCTGCCACGTCATTGCGGTCAATGCGCCGGCCGACACGCCGCGTCTGGCGGATGTTGATTTTGCGTTGGATAGCCTGACGCAATTATCGGTCGCTAAACAACCAAACGGCGATGTGGTGGTGTTAAGAAAGACCTGATCATGATATCGCCCCGCTTTGGCGGGGCATATTTATGGCAGAATCGCGTTATCTTCTCATCTGACAAGGATATGTTGTGAACGGTGAATTGATTTGGGTTCTCTCTTTACTGGCGATTGCCGTCGTGTTGTTTGCGACGGGCAAAGTACGTATGGATGCGGTGGCTTTATTCGTCATTGTTGCTTTTGTCCTTAGCGGTACCTTGACCCTTCCGGAAGCCTTCTCCGGCTTTAGCGATCCGAATGTCATTCTTATCGCCGCCTTATTTATTATTGGCGACGGCCTCGTGCGCACCGGCGTTGCTACGGTGGTCGGTACCTGGCTGGTTAAAATGGCGGGCAGCAGTGAAATCAAAATGCTGGTTTTACTGATGATCACTGTCGCCGGACTTGGCGCTTTCATGAGTTCAACCGGCGTGGTGGCGATTTTTATCCCCGTTGTTCTTAGCGTTTCTATGCATATGCAGACCTCGCCTTCGCGCCTGATGATGCCGCTGAGTTTTGCCGGGCTTATCAGCGGAATGATGACGCTGGTGGCGACGCCGCCGAACCTGGTGGTTAACAGTGAACTGCTGCGTGAAGGCCTGCACGGGTTCAACTTTTTTAGCGTGACGCCGCTGGGGGTAGTGGTGTTGGCGCTCGGCATTGTTTATATGCTGGTGATGCGCTTCATGCTAAAAGGCGATGCGCCCGGACAACAGGCCGGTAAGCGGCGCACTTTCCGCGATCTTATCCGCGAGTACCGTCTGACGGGGCGCGCTCGTCGTCTGGCGATTCGCCCCGGTTCGCCGATGGTGGGACAGCGACTGGACGACCTTAAACTGCGCGAACGTTACGGCGCCAATGTCATCGGCGTTGAACGCTGGCGGCGCTTTCGGCGGGTTATCGTCAATGTGAACGGCGTATCGGAGTTTCGCGCTCGCGACGTTCTGCTGATTGATATGTCGGCGGCGGAGGTTGACCTCAGAGAGTTCTGCGCCGAGCAACTGCTGGAACCGATGGTATTGCGTGGAGAATATTTTTCCGATCAGGCGTTGGATGTCGGGATGGCGGAAATTTCGCTTATTCCGGAGTCTGAACTGATTGGCAAGTCGGTGCGTGAAATCGCTTTCCGTACACGTTACGGGCTGAATGTGGTCGGCCTGAAACGCGACGGCGTCGCGCTGGAAGGGTCGCTGGCCGATGAGCCGTTATTGATGGGCGATATCATTCTGGTCGTGGGGAACTGGAAGTTAATCAGCCTGCTGGGGCAAAAAGGCCGCGACTTTGTGGTGCTGAATATGCCGGTCGAGGTCAGCGAAGCCTCTCCTGCGCACAGCCAGGCGCCGCACGCCATTTTCTGCCTGGTACTTATGGTGGCGCTGATGTTGACCGATGAAATTCCCAACCCGATCGCGGCGATTATCGCCTGCCTGCTGATGGGAAAATTTCGCTGTATTGATGCTGAAAGCGCGTATAAAGCGATCCACTGGCCGAGTATTATCTTGATTGTGGGTATGATGCCGTTTGCGCTGGCGTTGCAAAAAACCGGCGGCGTCTCTCTGGTCGTGCAAGGGTTAATGAATATCGGCGGTGGCTATGGGCCGTATATGATGCTGGGATGCCTGTTCGTGCTGTGCGCCGTCATAGGACTGTTCATTTCTAACACGGCAACGGCGGTGCTGATGGCGCCGATTGCGCTGGCGGCGGCGAAATCGATGGGGGTGTCGCCCTATCCGTTTGCGATGGCGGTGGCGATGGCGGCCTCCGCCGCCTTTATGACGCCGGTTTCATCGCCGGTCAATACTCTGGTTCTGGGGCCGGGAAACTATAGCTTTAGCGATTTTGTGAAGCTTGGCGTGCCGTTCACGCTTATTGTGATGGCGGTTTGTATTGTGATGATTCCGATGTTGTTTCCGTTTTAACCCCAGGCTGAAAAAGGCCTGATGGCGCTGCGCTTATCAGGCCTACGGATATCACGCTACGTCCAGGCCGGATAAGACGTTGACGTCGCCATCCGGCACAACCGTTTAAAGCGGTGAATCCTGGCTTATCTCGTCAAGAGAGAGATGGAAACTTGGTACGAACACCGCCATAAAATAGTCCATCTCCTGGCTGCGACGTAATTCCAGCGTTTTTTCCAGCCGCGTTTTTGCCAGTCCAAACTCATTATTTCCCGCCGATAGCTCCTCCAGGCATTTCAGGTAGGCGCAAAGCGCATCGGCCTGTTTTACGATTGCCTGTTCTTCTTCGCTCCAGGCATTCTCATCAATAAGCGGTGCGAAAATATCGCGTAATTCATCCGGCGCCATATCAACCAGCTTTTGCTGGGCGATTTTTTCGATCGCTTTATATTCCTGAGCTATCTGGGAATTAAAATATTTTACCGGCGTCGGCAGATCGCCGGTCAGTACTTCCGAGGCATCATGATACATCGCCAGAAGCGCGATGCGTTCAGCATTGAGCTGACCGCCAAATTTACGGTTTTTTATCGCCGCCAACGCATGGGCGACCATCGCCACCTGCAGACTATGTTCGGAGACGTTTTCCGTACGCACGTTACGCATCAGCGGCCAGCGGTTAATCAACTTCATGCGGGAGAGATGGGCGAAAAAATGGCTCTGCTTCATAGATTACCTTTTGTTTTCACTGCGGCAGACTTCATTGTGCGGGGAGGGGGATGAAGATGCAATTCAGGCTACCGAAGTAGCCTGAATTTAAGATTATTGATGGTAACCTGAGAGGAAACGCCCAAAACGGTTGATGGCCATCTCCAGGTCATCTTCACGCGGTAGCGTCACAATGCGGAAGTGATCCGGCCACGGCCAGTTAAAGGCGGTACCTTGCACCAGCAGCACCTTTTCCTGTAGCAGGAAGTCCAGCACCATCTTCTGGTCGTCGTGAATATTAAAACGTTTAGCGTCGATCCTGGGGAACATGTACAACGCGCCGCGCGGTTTTACGCAGGAAACGCCGGGGATATCGTTAATCAACTCCCAGGCGCGGTTACGCTGTTCATACAGTCGGCCGCCCGGCAGAATAAATTCGCTAATGCTTTGATAGCCGCCGAGCGCGGTCTGAATAGCATGTTGCGCCGGGACGTTGGCGCACAGGCGCATTGAGGCTAACATCTCCAGCCCTTCAATATAGCCCTTCGCATGTTTTTTCGGCCCGTTCAGCACCATCCAGCCCTGGCGGAAGCCGGCGACGCGATAGGTTTTAGACAAACCATTAAAGGTGATGGTCAGCAGATCAGGCGCCAGTGCGGCGATAGAGTGATGCTCGGCATCGTCATAGAGAATCTTGTCATAAATTTCATCGGCGAAGATGATGAGATTATGCTCGCGCGCAATGTTGACAATTTCCATCAACAATTCTTTAGAATAGACGGCGCCAGTAGGGTTGTTTGGATTAATAATGACAATACCACGCGTACGTGGGGTGATTTTGGCGCGGATATCGTCAAGGTCCGGGAACCAGTCGGAAGATTCATCGCAAAGATAATGTACCGCCTTGCCGCTGGAGAGCGATACCGCCGCTGTCCATAACGGATAATCGGGCGCGGGAACCAGCATTTCATCGCCACTGTTAAGCAACGCCTGCATCGCCTGAACGATCAGCTCGGAAACGCCGTTACCGATATAGATATCTTCCACGGTTACATCGCGCATTCCACGGGCCTGATAATGCTGCATAATCGCTTTACGGGCGGAATAAAGCCCTTTCGAGTCGCAATATCCTTGCGCCGTCGGCAAATTACGAATGACATCGACCAGAATTTCGTCCGGCGCTTCGAATCCGAAGGGGGCGGGGTTGCCGATATTCAGTTTAAGAACTTTATTACCTTCTTCCTCAAGGCGTTTCGCTTCTTTCAGAACGGGGCCACGAATGTCATAACAGACATTTTCGAGTTTGCTGGATTTTTCAATGGGGGACATGAATCTTGACCTTTTAGCTGTTATTGCCACTCCCTGCCGTGGAAGTCAGCACGAAACAATGTACTCCCACGACGGTGAGTTTTGAAGAGTGAACAGAAGAAGATTTTGTTTATTTTTAACGCGCTTTCGTGCTGTTTAAAACTTCATAAAATCATTTGGTTAGATGTATTTTCTATTTTTGTTTGTATGTATAGTGTTTTATTCTATATGATTGCGCGTAATGTGGTTTTTTATGTTGTCAGAAATTATCTGTTTTATGAGAGATAAGCATTCATCATTAGTGTCGCGCTGGCTATTTCGGAAATACTGAGTATTAAAGGTAAAATGAGAAGGTTAGACCTTTCCGGCGGCGGGGGGTGTGAAACTATTGTTAAGTATAATTAATGAATGGTAGAAATCTTAATTAATTATTATTTAATATTTAAAAAGCATTTACTAAAGTCGTAATAATATCTTTCTGGTCCGATTAGTATAACATATCCAAGGTTAAGATTATTCGTAATAATACTTATAAATATAGCGGTTTTAGGTTAAGATAATGATCCGAAACGGGGGCGTAGTCTGCGTTGTCTGCTAATTTTCATGACGCGATTTTATACATAACCTATTGTTCAATATATTGTTTTTGTATCTGTGCGTCTCGGTAAACTATTTGACGCTTGTTACAAGATTTACACGTCCATCATTAGCAGAAATCTGTAGACGCCTAAAGGTATGACACATTCTCTTTGATATATCCCAATCAGTTGCATTTGGTATTATATCAGTAAGTAAGAGAAGTGTTTTGGTCGTATTTTCAATTACATTCTAACATTTACCTGGGTAACCAGGCGGTACTGCGAAGGATGCACATTACAAATGGAATTGCTTGTTTCTGAATGCACAGCATTAACCAGGTCAGCCCGATATGACCCGCCAGTAAGTGAAAAATTATGATAAATGCAAATCGTCCGATAATTAACCTCGATCTCGATCTGCTGAGAACGTTCGTGGCCGTTGCCGATCTGAACACCTTCGCCGCGGCGGCGGCGGCGGTATGTCGTACTCAGTCTGCGGTCAGTCAGCAAATGCAGCGTCTTGAGCAACTCGTGGGAAAGGAATTGTTCGCCCGCCATGGCCGTAACAAACTTTTGACCGAACACGGTATCCAGCTTCTGGGGTACGCAAGAAAAATCCTGCGTTTTAATGATGAGGCGTGTTCATCATTAATGTTCAGTAATCTTCAGGGAGTGTTAACAATCGGCGCTTCTGATGAATCAGCTGATACTATCCTGCCTTTTTTGCTTAGCCGAATCAGCTCGGTTTATCCGAAACTCGCGCTTGATGTACGGGTAAAACGCAACGCCTATATGGTGGACATGGTTAAATCGCAGGAAGTAGATTTGGTGGTGACGACTAACCAACCTCATTCGCTGGACTGTCTGAATTTGCGGACCTCGCCCACCCATTGGTATTGTGCGGCTGAGTATGTTTTGCAAAGGGGAGAGCCCGTACCATTAGTCCTGCTGGACGATCCCAGCCCATTCCGCGATATGGTGCTGGAGACGCTAAATGCAGCGGGTATTCCCTGGCGGCTGGCCTATGTGGCGTCTACATTACCGGCGGTACGCGCGGCCGTTAAAGCCGGTCTTGGCGTAACGGCTCGACCTGTCGAAATGATGAGTCCCGACCTTCGCGTGCTGGGCGCCGCAGACGGATTACCGCCTTTGCCGGATACGGAATATCTGTTGTGCCGCGATCCCAATAGCCAGAACGAGCTGGCGATGGTGATTTTCCATGCGATGGAAAGCTATCAAAACCCATGGCATTACAACCAGTTTTCTGCAGAGGGCGGAGATGATCCGCTGATGGTGGAAGGGGGTTTTGAGTAGCTCGCAGGCAAAAGGCGCTAAGTCGTAAATGTAAAAAAGAGCCGCTGGCGATGAAAAAACGCTCAGTGGCTCTTTTTTTGTGCCCATCTGTACGCGCTTAACCGCACAAATTGTAAAAGTTCCGGTAAATCAGCCAGTAGCGATTCACAGTTCAATGTGGGCAAAAAATAACCAGAACATCCATTTTATGAATTTGCATGTTAAAAAACTAGAGAAATTGTTGCTGTTTTAGGGGGTGAATTAACAAAAGCGTGTCACAGATCAAGAAAATACTCCCATTTAGGGGGAGGCATCTTCACAAATTCCTGTCAAAATAGGTGTGTGTTATTTCTTTTGCTTCACAACGGACACGATTCAACAACATAAAATCCCCCCTGGTCGAAGAGTCATTTTCTCCAGGATGGCATTTAATGTTAATGATGATGAATTGATGTAAATTAATGTGAAGGAACTTTTGTTAAAGTTGACAAAAGGTTATAGAAAGGAGTAAAAAACCACATCAATTAGCTGTTTTTATCATTTTCTACAGTAATTGTAGGGTTTTTTTTATTCCTCCCCATGAATCGATGTGGCGCCCATCTGCCGTAAAGAGCAGAGAAACTGGCGCTACTTTTGATGAGTAAGCAATGAGTATGTCAACATCCACTGAAGTCATCGCTCATCACTGGGCATTCGCTATCTTTCTTATCGTTGCCATTGGCCTGTGCTGCCTGATGCTGGTAGGCGGTTGGTTTTTGGGCGGTCGCGCACGCGCGAGGCACAAGAACGTTCCGTTTGAATCAGGTATCGACTCGGTCGGCACCGCCCGCTTACGCTTGTCTGCCAAGTTTTACCTGGTAGCCATGTTCTTCGTTATCTTCGACGTTGAAGCGCTGTATCTGTTCGCATGGTCGACTTCTATCCGCGAAAGCGGCTGGGTTGGCTTTGTGGAAGCTGCAATTTTTATTTTTGTGTTACTGGCTGGTCTGGTTTATCTGGCGCGTATTGGCGCGTTGGACTGGACGCCCGCGCGTTCACGCCGCGAGCGTATGAACCCGGAAACGAACAGTATCGCTAATCGTCAACGCTAACCGCGAGGCATTAAGATGGATTATACGCTCACCCGCATAGATCCTAACGGTGAGAATGACCGTTACCCCCTGCAAAAACAGGAGATCGTAACTGACCCCCTGGAGCAGGAAGTTAACAAAAACGTGTTCATGGGCAAACTGCATGACATGGTTAACTGGGGCCGTAAAAACTCAATTTGGCCCTACAACTTCGGCCTTTCTTGCTGCTATGTAGAGATGGTGACCTCTTTTACCGCAGTGCATGACGTCGCCCGTTTCGGCGCGGAAGTGCTGCGTGCGTCGCCACGTCAGGCTGACCTGATGGTGGTGGCCGGTACCTGCTTTACCAAAATGGCCCCGGTTATTCAGCGTCTGTATGACCAAATGCTGGAGCCAAAATGGGTCATTTCTATGGGTGCCTGCGCCAACTCCGGCGGCATGTACGATATTTATTCGGTAGTGCAGGGCGTTGATAAGTTCATCCCGGTGGATGTGTATATCCCTGGCTGTCCGCCGCGTCCGGAAGCGTATATGCAGGCGTTGATGCTGCTGCAAGAATCGATTGGCAAAGAGCGCCGTCCGCTCTCATGGGTGGTGGGCGATCAGGGCGTGTATCGCGCCAATATGCAGCCAGAACGCGAACGTAAACGCGGCGAGCGTATTGCCGTCACGAACCTGCGTACCCCGGACGAGATTTAATTTGCGCCTGTCGGCAGCAGCACTTCACTTCGCTAACCACTATTTTAATAGCGCGAAGCACTGCCGACCACCACGGACCATTTGCAATGGTGAACAATATGACCGACTTAACCGCGCAAGACGCTGCATGGAGTACCCGCGATCATCTTGATGATCCGGTTATCGGCGAACTGCGCAACCGTTTTGGGCCGGATGCCTTTACCGTTCAGGCGACCCGCACCGGTATCCCCGTTGTTTGGGTCAAGCGTGAACAACTACTGGAGGTTGGCGATTTCTTAAAGAAACTGCCGAAACCTTACGTCATGCTGTTTGACTTACACGGCATGGATGAACGCCTGCGTACGCACCGTGACGGGTTACCCGCCGCGGATTTTTCCGTTTTCTACCACCTGATTTCCATTGAGCGTAATCGCGATATCATGCTCAAGGTGGCGTTGTCTGAAAACGACCTGCGCGTGCCGACCTTCACTAAACTTTTCCCTAACGCCAACTGGTACGAGCGTGAGACCTGGGAGATGTTTGGTATTGATATCGAAGGCCACCCGCACCTGACGCGCATCATGATGCCGCAAACCTGGGAAGGCCATCCGCTGCGTAAAGATTATCCGGCGCGCGCGACCGAATTCGACCCGTTTGAGCTGACCAAAGCCAAGCAGGATCTGGAGATGGAAGCGCTGACCTTTAAACCGGAAGACTGGGGGATGAAGCGCGGGACTGACAACGAGGACTTTATGTTCCTCAACCTCGGCCCGAACCACCCGTCTGCGCACGGTGCGTTCCGTATTATCCTGCAACTTGACGGCGAAGAAATCGTCGACTGCGTGCCGGATATCGGCTATCACCATCGCGGTGCCGAAAAAATGGGCGAGCGCCAGTCCTGGCATAGCTACATTCCCTATACCGACCGTATCGAATACCTCGGTGGTTGCGTCAATGAAATGCCGTACGTGCTGGCGGTAGAAAAGTTGGCAGGGATCACCGTCCCGGATCGTGTGAACGTCATCCGCGTGATGCTCTCTGAACTGTTCCGCATTAACAGTCATCTGCTGTACATCTCGACCTTTATTCAGGACGTCGGCGCGATGACCCCGGTCTTCTTTGCCTTTACCGACCGGCAGAAAATTTATGACCTGGTGGAGGCGATTACCGGTTTCCGTATGCACCCGGCCTGGTTCCGTATCGGCGGCGTCGCGCACGACTTGCCGCGCGGTTGGGATCGCCTGCTGCGAGAGTTCCTTGAGTGGATGCCGAAGCGTCTGGACTCTTACGAGAAAGCCGCGCTGCGTAACACCATTCTGAAAGGGCGTTCGCAGGGCGTTGCCGCTTACGGCGCGAAAGAGGCGCTGGAGTGGGGCACCACCGGCGCAGGGCTGCGCGCGACCGGGATCGACTTCGACGTACGTAAATGGCGTCCATACTCTGGCTACGAAAACTTTGACTTTGAAGTGCCGGTGGGCGGCGGTGTTTCCGACTGCTATACCCGCGTGATGCTGAAAGTGGAAGAGCTGCGCCAGAGTCTGCGCATTCTTCAGCAGTGCCTCGATAACATGCCGGAAGGCCCGTTCAAAGCGGATCACCCGCTGACCACGCCGCCGCCGAAAGAGCGCACGCTGCAACATATCGAAACCCTGATCACCCACTTCCTGCAGGTCTCCTGGGGCCCGGTGATGCCGGCGCAGGAGTCCTTCCAGATGGTGGAAGCGACGAAGGGGATTAACAGTTACTACCTGACCAGCGACGGCAGCACTATGAGCTACCGTACCCGCGTGCGCACGCCGAGCTTTGCGCACCTGCAGCAGATTCCCTCGGCGATCCGCGGTAGCCTGGTCTCCGACCTGATTGTCTATCTGGGTAGTATCGATTTTGTTATGTCAGATGTGGACCGCTAATTATGCACGAGAATCAACAACCACAAACCGAGGCTTTTGAGCTGAGTGCGGCAGAGCGTGAAGCGATAGAGCACGAGAAGCACCACTACGAAGACCCGCGTGCGGCGTCCATTGAAGCGCTGAAAATCGTTCAGAAGCAGCGTGGCTGGGTGCCGGACGGCGCGATCTACGCTATTGCCGATGTGCTGGGTATTCCGGCGAGCGACGTCGAAGGCGTCGCCACATTCTACAGCCAGATCTTCCGTCAGCCGGTCGGTCGCCACGTGATTCGCTACTGCGACAGCGTGGTGTGCCATATCACCGGCTATCAGGGGATTCAGGCCGCGCTGGAAAAAAATCTCAACATCAAACCGGGGCAGACGACCTTTGATGGTCGCTTTACGCTGCTGCCGACCTGCTGCCTGGGGAATTGCGATAAAGGGCCGAACATGATGATTGATGAGGATACTCACAGCCATCTGACCCCGGAAGCCATTCCTGAACTACTGGAGCGGTATAAATGAAAAACGTTATCCGTACTCCCGAAACCCATCCGCTGACCTGGCGTCTGCGCGATGACAAACAGCCGGTCTGGCTGGATGAATATCGTAGCAAAAACGGCTACGAAGGCGCGCGTAAGGCGCTGACCGGCCTGTCTCCGGATGAAATCGTCAGCCAGGTAAAAGACGCCGGTCTGAAAGGGCGCGGCGGCGCGGGCTTTTCCACCGGTCTGAAGTGGAGCCTGATGCCGAAAGATGAATCCATGAACATCCGTTACCTGCTGTGTAACGCCGATGAAATGGAACCGGGCACCTATAAAGACCGTCTGCTGATGGAACAGCTGCCGCACCTGCTGGTGGAAGGCATGCTGATCTCCGCGTTTGCGCTGAAAGCGTACCGCGGCTACATCTTCCTGCGTGGAGAATATATCGAAGCAGCGCAGCACCTGCGTCGCGCGATTGCCGAAGCCACCGAGGCGGGCCTGTTGGGGAAAAATATCCTTGGCACCGGTTTTGACTTCGAACTGTTCGTGCACACCGGGGCAGGGCGTTACATCTGTGGTGAAGAAACGGCGCTGATTAACTCCCTCGAAGGCCGCCGCGCGAACCCACGCTCCAAGCCGCCCTTCCCTGCGACCTCCGGCGTATGGGGCAAACCGACCTGTGTGAATAACGTCGAAACGTTGTGCAACGTCCCGGCAATCCTCGCCAACGGCGTGGAGTGGTACCAGAACATTTCGAAAAGCAAAGATGCGGGTACCAAGCTGATGGGCTTCTCAGGCCGCGTGAAGAATCCGGGCCTGTGGGAATTACCGTTCGGCACCACCGCGCGCGAGATCCTCGAAGACTACGCGGGCGGTATGCGCGATGGCCTGAAATTCAAAGCCTGGCAGCCGGGCGGGGCGGGAACCGACTTCCTGACCGAGGCGCATCTTGACCTGCCGATGGAGTTCGAAAGCATCGGTAAAGCAGGCAGCCGTCTTGGCACCGCGCTGGCGATGGCGGTAGACCACGAAATCGGCATGGTGTCGCTGGTGCGTAACCTGGAAGAGTTCTTTGCCCGCGAATCCTGCGGCTGGTGTACGCCATGCCGCGACGGGTTGCCGTGGAGCGTGAAAATTCTACGCGCGCTGGAGCGTGGCGAAGGCCAGCCGGGGGATATCGAGACACTTGAGCAACTGTGTCGTTTCCTCGGACCGGGTAAAACCTTCTGCGCGCATGCGCCGGGCGCGGTTGAGCCACTGCAAAGCGCAATTAAGTATTTCCGCGAAGAATTCGAAGCTGGCATCAAGCAGCCGTTCAGTAATACCCATTTAATCAATGGTATTCAGCCGAACCTGCTCAAAGAGCGCTGGTGAGTTAACGATTTTTAATTTGGAAGCATGCTAATGGCTACGATTCATGTAGACGGCAAAGAATACGAGGTCAACGGCGCGGACAACCTGCTACAGGCATGTCTGTCCCTCGGCCTTGATATTCCGTATTTTTGCTGGCACCCGGCGCTGGGAAGCGTCGGTGCTTGCCGCCAGTGTGCGGTGAAGCAATACCAAAACGCGGAAGATACGCGTGGTCGCCTGGTGATGTCCTGTATGACGCCAGCCACCGACGGTACCTTTATCTCTATTGACGACGAAGAAGCGAAACAGTTCCGTGAAAGCGTGGTGGAGTGGCTGATGACTAACCACCCGCACGACTGTCCGGTCTGTGAAGAGGGCGGTAACTGCCATCTTCAGGATATGACCGTGATGACGGGTCACAGTTTCCGCCGCTACCGTTTCACCAAACGTACCCACCGCAACCAGGATCTGGGGCCGTTCATCTCGCACGAAATGAACCGCTGCATCGCCTGCTACCGTTGTGTGCGTTACTACAAAGATTATGCCGACGGCACCGATCTGGGCGTCTATGGCGCGCATGACAACGTCTACTTCGGGCGTCCGGAAGACGGTACGCTGGAAAGCGAATTCTCCGGTAACCTGGTCGAGATTTGCCCGACCGGCGTCTTCACCGATAAAACGCATTCCGAGCGTTACAACCGTAAATGGGACATGCAGTTTGCGCCGAGCATCTGCCAGCAGTGTTCCATCGGCTGTAACATCAGCCCGGGCGAGCGCTATGGCGAACTGCGCCGTATCGAAAACCGTTACAACGGTACCGTTAACCACTACTTCCTCTGCGACCGCGGTCGTTTCGGCTATGGCTATGTGAACCTGAAAGACCGTCCGCGTCAGCCGGTTCAGCGCCGTGGCGATGACTTTATTACTCTCAACGCCGAGCAGGCGATGCAGGGCGCGGCGGATATTCTGCGCCAGTCGAAGAAAGTGATCGGTATCGGTTCGCCACGCGCCAGCATTGAGAGCAACTTTGCGCTGCGTGAGCTGGTTGGTGCGGAAAACTTCTACACCGGTATCGCGCGCGGCGAGCAGGAACGTCTGCAACTGGCGCTGAAAGTGTTGCGTGAAGGCGGAATTTACACCCCGGCGCTGCGGGAAATCGAATCTTATGACGCGGTACTGGTATTGGGCGAAGACGTTACCCAGACCGGCGCGCGCGTTGCGCTGGCGGTACGCCAGGCGGTGAAAGGTAAAGCGCGTGAAATGGCGGCGGCGCAGAAAGTAGCCGACTGGCAGATTGCGGCCATCCTTAACATCGGCCAGCGTGCCAAACATCCGCTGTTCGTGACCAACGTGGACGGCACCCGTCTGGATGATATCGCCGCCTGGACCTATCGCGCGCCGGTGGAAGATCAGGCGCGCCTGGGCTTTGCGATTGCTCATGCGCTGGACAATACAGCGCCTGCGGTTGACGGTATCGACAGCGACTTACAAAACAAAATTGATGTCATTGTGCAGGCGTTGGCCGGCGCGAAAAAACCGCTGATTATCTCCGGCACTAACGCCGGTAGCAGTGAGGTGATTCAGGCGGCCGCCAACGTGGCGAAAGCGCTGAAAGGCCGTGGCGCCGACGTCGGTATTACTATGATTGCTCGTTCCGTGAACAGCATGGGGCTGGGTATGATGGGCGGCGGTTCGCTTGATGATGCGTTGGGCGAGCTGGAAACCGGCAGTGCGGACGCGGTGGTGGTGCTGGAAAACGATCTCCACCGTCATGCAAGCGCTACGCGCGTGAACGCTGCGCTCGCCAAAGCGCCGCTGGTGATGGTGGTTGACCATCAGCGCACGGCGATTATGGAAAACGCGCATCTGGTGCTTTCCGCGGCAAGCTTCGCCGAAAGCGATGGTACGGTCATCAACAACGAAGGCCGCGCGCAGCGCTTCTTCCAGGTTTATGACCCGGCCTACTACGATAACAAGACGATTATGCTGGAAAGCTGGCGCTGGCTGCATTCGCTGCACAGCACCGTCGAAAACCGCGAAGTGGACTGGACACAGCTTGACCACGTGATCGACGCGGTCATTGCCGCCATGCCGCAATTTGCCGGTATTAAAGACGCCGCGCCGGATGCGACCTTCCGCATTCGTGGGCAGAAGCTGGCGCGCGAACCGCATCGTTACAGCGGTCGTACCGCAATGCGCGCCAATATCAGCGTGCATGAACCACGTCAGCCGCAGGATAAAGACACCATGTTCGCCTTCTCAATGGAAGGGAATAACCAACCGACTGCCCCGCGATCTGAAATTCCGTTCGCCTGGGCGCCGGGCTGGAACTCCCCGCAGGCGTGGAACAAATTCCAGGATGAAGTGGGCGGCAAACTGCGTCACGGCGATCCGGGCGTGCGTTTGATTGAAGCGACTGAGGGCGGTCTGGATTATTTCACTACCGTGCCGGCAAGCTTCCAGGCGCAGGACGGTCAGTGGCGTATTGCGCCGTATTACCACCTGTTTGGCAGCGACGAATTGTCTCAGCGTTCTCCGGTCTTCCAGAGCCGTATGCCGCAGCCGTATATCAAACTTAACCCGGCGGATGCCGCGAAATTGGGCGTCAATGCCGGGACGCGCGTCTCCTTTAGCTACGATGGCAATACGGTGACGCTGCCGGTTGAAATCTCTGAAGGGTTAGCGGCAGGGCAGGTAGGGCTGCCGATGGGTATGCCTGGCATCGCGCCGGTTCTGGCTGGCGCGCGTCTTGAGGATCTGCGGGAGGCGCAACAATGAGTTGGATTACACCGGATCTGATTGAGATCCTGCTGAGCATTCTCAAAGCGGTGGTGATTCTGCTGGTGGTCGTCACCTGCGGGGCTTTCATGAGCTTTGGCGAACGTCGTCTGCTGGGTCTGTTCCAGAACCGTTATGGACCAAACCGCGTTGGCTGGGGTGGCTCGCTCCAGCTGGTCGCGGATATGATCAAGATGTTCTTTAAAGAAGACTGGATCCCGAAATTCTCGGATCGCGTCATCTTTACCCTGGCGCCGATGATCGCGTTTACTTCGCTGCTGCTCTCCTTCGCCATTGTGCCGGTTAGCCCTAATTGGGTGGTGGCCGATTTAAACATCGGGATTTTGTTCTTCCTGATGATGGCCGGTCTGGCGGTTTACGCGGTGCTGTTCGCCGGGTGGTCGAGCAACAACAAATACTCGCTGCTGGGCGCGATGCGTGCGTCTGCCCAGACGGTGAGCTACGAAGTGTTTCTTGGTCTTTCCCTGATGGGCGTGGTGGCGCAGGCCGGTTCATTTAATATGACCGATATCGTCAATAACCAGGCGCATCTGTGGAACGTGATTCCGCAATTCTTTGGGTTTGTTACTTTCGCCATCGCGGGCGTAGCGGTCTGTCACCGTCACCCGTTTGACCAGCCGGAAGCCGAGCAGGAACTGGCGGACGGTTACCACATCGAATATTCCGGGATGAAATTCGGTCTGTTCTTCGTGGGGGAGTACATCGGCATCGTCACCGTTTCCGCGCTGATGGTAACGTTGTTCTTCGGTGGCTGGCATGGCCCGTTCTTACCGCCATTCGTCTGGTTCGCGCTGAAAACCGCGTTCTTCATGATGATGTTCATTTTGATTCGTGCGTCGTTACCGCGTCCGCGTTATGACCAGGTAATGTCCTTCGGCTGGAAAGTTTGCCTGCCGCTGACGCTCATCAACTTGCTGGTAACGGCGGCTGTCATTCTGTGGCAGGCGCAATAAGGGACACAAAGACCATGACCTTAAAAGAATTATTAGTAGGTTTCGGCACTCAGGTACGCAGTATCTGGATGATCGGCCTGCATGCGTTCGCCAAACGCGAAACGCGGATGTATCCGGAAGAGCCGGTCTATTTACCGCCCCGTTACCGTGGCCGTATCGTGCTCACGCGCGACCCGGACGGTGAAGAGCGCTGCGTTGCCTGTAACCTGTGTGCGGTAGCCTGTCCGGTAGGCTGTATCTCTCTGCAAAAAGCGGAGACCAAAGATGGCCGCTGGTATCCGGAATTTTTCCGCATTAACTTCTCACGCTGCATCTTCTGCGGCCTGTGCGAAGAAGCGTGCCCGACCACGGCGATTCAGTTGACCCCGGACTTCGAACTGGGCGAATACAAACGTCAGGATCTGGTGTACGAAAAAGAGGATCTGCTGATTTCCGGTCCGGGCAAATACCCGGAATATAACTTCTACCGGATGGCGGGTATGGCAATCGACGGCAAAGATAAAGGCGAAGCAGAGAACGAAGCCAAGCCTATCGACGTCAAGAGCCTGTTACCGTAAGGAGAGGGCAATGGAATTCGCTTTTTATATCTGTGGCCTGATAGCCATCCTCGCGACCCTGCGAGTGATCACCCATACCAATCCGGTACACGCGCTGTTGTATCTGGTGATATCGCTACTGGCGATTTCCGGGGTGTTCTTTTCGCTGGGCGCTTATTTTGCCGGTGCGCTGGAAATTATCGTCTACGCAGGCGCCATCATGGTGCTGTTTGTGTTCGTGGTGATGATGCTCAACCTCGGCGGCAGCGAAATCGAACAGGAACGCCAGTGGCTGAAACCGCAGGTGTGGATTGGTCCGGCGGTTTTGTCGGCCATTATGCTGGCGGTTATTGTGTACGCCATTCTGGGCGTTAACGACCAGGGCATCGACGGCACGCCGATTAGCGCGAAAGCGGTGGGCATCACGCTGTTCGGGCCTTATGTTCTGGCGGTCGAACTGGCGTCGATGCTGCTGCTGGCAGGCCTGGTGGTGGCGTTCCACGTCGGTCGTGAAGAGCGTGCGGGCGAAGTGCTAAGCAACCGCGCCGATGACCGCGCGAAAAGAAAAACGGAGGAGCGCGCATGATCCCCTTAACACACGGACTGATCCTCGCTGCGATTTTATTCGTCCTGGGTTTAACCGGTCTGGTTATCCGCCGCAATCTGCTGTTTATGCTGATCGGGCTGGAAATCATGATTAACGCCTCCGCGCTGGCCTTTGTGGTCGCCGGGAGCTACTGGGGCCAGACCGATGGTCAGGTGATGTACATTCTCGCCATCAGCCTTGCGGCTGCGGAAGCGAGTATTGGACTTGCACTGTTGCTGCAACTCCATCGCCGTCGCCAGAACCTGAACATCGATTCAGTAAGTGAGATGCGTGGATGAACATGCTTGCCTTAACCATTATTCTGCCATTGATTGGCTTTGTACTGCTGGCGTTCTCTCGCGGACGCTGGTCGGAAAATCTCTCCGCGACCATTGGCGTGGGCTCCGTTGGTCTGGCGGCGTTGGTGACAGCGTTTGTCGGGATGGATTTCTTCGCCAACGGCAAACAGGCGTTCAGCCAGCCGCTGTGGACGTGGATGTCGGTCGGTAACTTCAACATCGGTTTTAACCTGGTGCTGGACGGCCTGTCGCTGACCATGCTCTCTGTGGTCACCGGCGTCGGCTTCTTGATCCACATGTTCGCGTCCTGGTACATGCGTGGAGAAGAGGGTTACTCCCGCTTCTTCGCTTATACCAACCTGTTTATCGCCAGCATGGTTGTTCTGGTGCTGTCCGATAACCTGCTGTTGATGTACCTCGGCTGGGAAGGCGTGGGCCTGTGCTCTTATCTGTTGATCGGCTTCTATTACAGCGATCCGAAGAATGGCGCAGCGGCAATGAAAGCCTTCGTGGTGACCCGTGTCGGTGACGTGTTCCTCGCCTTCGCGCTGTTCATCCTCTACAACGAACTGGGCACGCTGAACTTCCGCGAAATGGTCGAGCTGGCGCCAGCGCACTTTGCTGACGGCAATAACATGCTGATGTGGGCGACGCTGATGCTGCTGGGCGGCGCGGTCGGTAAATCTGCGCAGCTACCGTTGCAGACCTGGCTTGCCGACGCGATGGCCGGTCCGACGCCGGTCTCCGCGCTGATCCACGCCGCTACCATGGTCACCGCCGGTGTCTACCTGATCGCTCGTACCCATGGTCTGTTCCTGATGACCCCGGAAATTCTGCATCTGGTGGGCATTATCGGGGCGATTACGCTGGTAATGGCAGGTTTCGCCGCGCTGGTGCAGACCGACATCAAACGCGTGCTGGCCTATTCCACCATGAGCCAGATTGGCTACATGTTCCTGGCGCTGGGCGTACAGGCGTGGGATGCGGCGATCTTCCACCTGATGACGCACGCCTTCTTTAAAGCGCTGCTGTTCCTGGCGTCCGGCTCGGTCATTCTGGCCTGCCATCACGAACAGAACATCTTCAAAATGGGCGGTCTGCGTAAGTCGATTCCACTGGTGTATGCCTGCTTCCTGGTGGGGGGCGCGGCGCTGTCGGCGCTGCCGCTGGTCACTGCGGGCTTCTTCAGTAAGGATGAGATCCTGGCCGGGGCGATGGCGAACGGTCATATCAATCTGATGGTGGCGGGTCTGGTCGGCGCGTTCATGACCTCCCTGTACACCTTCCGGATGATTTTCATCGTATTCCACGGTAAAGAACAAATTCATGCTCATGCAGGGAAGGGGATTACCCACCATCTGCCGCTGATTGTCCTGATGATTCTGTCTACCTTTGTTGGCGCGCTGATTGTGCCGCCATTGCAGGGGGTGCTGCCGCAGACAACTGAACTGGCGCATGGTCGCGTCATGACCCTGGAAATTACCTCTGGCGTAGTGGCGATTGCCGGCATCCTGATTGCCGCATGGCTGTGGCTGGGTAAACGCACGCTGGTGACGTCGATCGCCAACAGCGCGCCGGGCCGTCTGCTGGGGACCTGGTGGTATAACGCCTGGGGCTTTGACTGGCTGTACGACAAAGTATTCGTCAAGCCATTCCTCGGTATCGCCTGGCTGCTGAAGCGCGACCCGCTTAATGCGTTGATGAACATTCCGGCTATCCTTTCCCGTTTTGCAGGCAAAGGCCTGGTACTGAGCGAGAACGGTTATTTGCGCTGGTATGTGGCATCCATGAGCATCGGCGCGGTTGTGGTGCTGGCGCTGCTGATGGTACTGCGTTGATCGTAAAGTGAATTTTATCCAAATTCGTTGAAAATCAGGCCTCTGTCAGAGGCCTTAAAAAGGAATAAAAATCGCCATGTTACTACCCTGGCTAATATTGATTCCCTTTATTGGCGGCTTCCTGTGCTGGCAGACTGAACGCTTTGGCGTGAAGGTGCCGCGCTGGATAGCGCTGATTACCATGGGACTGACGCTGGCGCTCGGTCTGCAATTGTGGTTGCAGGGCGGCTATTCACTGACGCAATCCGCCGGTATTCCACAGTGGCAATCTGAATTTGTCCTGCCGTGGATCCCGCGTTTTGGCATCTCTATCCATCTGGCGCTCGACGGACTGTCGCTGCTAATGGTGGTGCTGACCGGCCTGCTCGGCGTTCTGGCGGTGCTTTGCTCCTGGCGAGAAATCGAAAAATATCAGGGCTTCTTCCACCTGAACCTGATGTGGATCTTGGGCGGCGTTATCGGCGTGTTCCTGGCCATCGACATGTTCCTGTTCTTCTTCTTCTGGGAAATGATGCTGGTGCCGATGTACTTCCTGATAGCGCTGTGGGGCCACAAAGCTTCTGACGGGAAAACGCGTATCACGGCGGCGACCAAGTTCTTCATCTACACCCAGGCGAGTGGTCTGGTGATGTTGATTGCCATCCTGGCGCTGGTCTTTGTGCACTACAACGCGACCGGCGTGTGGACTTTCAACTATGAAGAGCTGCTGAACACGCCGATGTCCCACGGTGTGGAATATCTGCTGATGCTGGGCTTCTTCATCGCCTTCGCGGTGAAAATGCCGGTGGTGCCGCTGCATGGCTGGCTGCCAGATGCGCACTCCCAGGCGCCGACCGCCGGTTCCGTCGACCTGGCCGGTATCTTGCTGAAAACCGCCGCTTACGGTCTGCTGCGTTTCTCCCTGCCATTGTTCCCGAACGCGTCGGCGGAGTTTGCGCCCATCGCCATGTGGCTGGGCGTTATCGGCATTTTCTACGGCGCGTGGATGGCCTTTACCCAATACGACATCAAGCGCCTGATTGCTTATACCTCCGTTTCGCATATGGGCTTCGTGCTGATCGCTATCTACACCGGCAGCCAACTGGCGTACCAGGGCGCGGTGATTCAGATGATTGCGCACGGTTTGTCCGCAGCCGGTCTGTTCATTCTGTGTGGCCAGTTGTACGAACGTCTGCATACGCGTGACATGCGTATGATGGGCGGCCTGTGGGGCAAAATGAAATGGTTGCCTGCGCTGTCCATGTTCTTTGCGGTGGCGACGCTCGGGATGCCGGGCACCGGTAACTTTGTCGGCGAATTTATGATTCTGTTCGGCAGCTACCAGGTGGTGCCGATGATTACCGTGATCTCCACCTTTGGGTTGGTATTCGCCTCTGTATACTCGCTGGCGATGCTGCATCGCGCTTACTTTGGTAAAGCGAAGAGCCAGATTGCCAGCCAGGAACTGCCAGGGATGTCGCTGCGCGAGCTGTTTATCATTCTGTTGCTGGTGGTGCTTCTGGTACTGCTTGGCTTCTATCCGCAGCCGATTCTGGATACCTCGCATTCTGCGATGAGCAACATCCAGCAGTGGTTTGTTAATTCTGTTACTACTACAAGGCCGTAAATCGCCATGACAATAACTCCACAACACCTGATTGCGCTGCTACCGCTGCTGATCGTCGGCTTGACGGTGGTGGTTGTGATGCTCTCCATTGCGTGGCGACGCAATCACTTCCTCAATGCCACGCTGTCGGTCATTGGGCTTAACGCTGCTCTGGTTTCGCTTTGGTTTGTCGGCCAGGCCGGGGCAATGGACGTCACGCCGCTGATGCGCGTTGACGGCTTTGCGATGCTCTACACCGGGCTGGTGCTGCTGGCGAGCCTCGCCACCTGCACCTTTGCCTACCCGTGGCTGGAAGGCTATAACGATAACCAGGAAGAGTTCTACCTGCTGGTGTTAATCGCCAGCCTGGGGGGAATTCTGCTGGCGAATGCCAACCATCTGGCGGCGCTGTTCCTCGGTATTGAACTGATCTCGCTGCCGCTGTTCGGCCTGATTGGTTATGCTTTCCGCCAGAAGCGCTCGCTGGAAGCCAGTATCAAATACACCATCCTCTCCGCCGCCGCCTCGTCTTTCCTGCTGTTCGGGATGGCGCTGGTCTATGCGCAGTCCGGCAACCTGTCTTTCGAAGCGCTCGGTAAGAGCCTCGGCGATGGTATGCTGCACGAGCCGTTGCTGCTGGCGGGCTTTGGCCTGATGATTGTCGGTCTGGGCTTTAAACTCTCTCTGGTGCCGTTCCACCTGTGGACGCCAGACGTTTACCAGGGCGCGCCTGCGCCGGTTTCCACCTTCCTGGCGACGGCGAGCAAAATCGCTATCTTCGGCGTGGTGATGCGTCTGTTCCTCTATGCGCCGGTAGGCGACAGCGAAGCGGTACGCGTGGTGCTGGGCATTATCGCCTTTGCCTCTATCATCTTCGGTAACCTGATGGCGCTGAGCCAGACCAACATCAAACGTCTGCTCGGTTACTCTTCTATCTCTCACCTCGGCTATCTGCTGGTGGCGCTGATTGCCCTGCAGAGCGGCGAGATGTCGATGGAAGCGGTTGGCGTTTACCTGGCCGGTTATCTGTTCAGCAGCCTCGGCGCGTTTGGCGTGGTCAGCCTGATGTCCAGCCCGTTCCGCGGCCCGGATGCCGATTCTCTGTACTCTTACCGTGGTCTGTTCTGGCACCGTCCGGTTCTTGCCGCGGTGATGACGGTGATGATGCTGTCGCTGGCAGGTATCCCGATGACGCTGGGCTTTATCGGCAAATTCTACGTGCTGGCGGTCGGCGTTCAGGCCAGCCTGTGGTGGCTGGTCGCCGCCGTGGTGGTGGGTTCCGCGATTGGTTTGTACTACTACCTGCGTGTTGCGGTAAGTCTCTACCTGCACGCGCCGCAGCAACCGGGACGCGACGCGCCGACAAACTGGCAGTACAGCGCAGGCGGGATCGTGGTGCTGATCTCCGCGTTGCTGGTGTTGGTACTGGGCGTCTGGCCGCAGCCGCTGATTAGCCTTGTGCAGTTAGCGACGCCGTTGATGTAAGCAATAAGTAAAAACGAAAAACCCGCTTCACGAAGCGGGTTTTTTATTATCTGATGTAATGCGTTGAAATAACTATGGATTGTAGGCCGGATAAAGCGCTTGCGCCGCCATCCGGCAGGTAAGGTCTCAGCGACCGGAATTTAACTTAGCAACTGCCGGCTTACCAACGGGCCGCTGACGTTTTGCGCCGCGCGCTCCATCACTTCCTGTATCACTGAAGAGAGTTCATTGATTTCAAATTTGGCGACGTAGCCGTCGGCCTTCACCTTACGCACATGATCTTCGTTGGCGCTGCCGGAAAGGGAAGAGTGAATAACGACCGGGATCTTTTTCAGCCGTTCATCGGTTTTAATTTTACGCGTTAACGTAAAGCCATCCATCTCCGGCATCTCAAGATCTGTCAGGACCAGCGCGATTTTCTCGCTAATTGGCTTACCTTCGGCCTCCGCTTCCTGCGTCAGTTGCTGGATTCTCTCCCATGCATCCTTGCCGGTCACATGCATCTGATGCGGAATTCCCATTGCGTTCAGCCCTTTTTCCAGCATCGCGCGGGCGACTTTGGAGTCTTCCGCCACAATGGCTACCGCGCCTGGGGTAATATAAAATTTATTGGTCTTCAGATTGGTGGCGCGCAGATCGTGGCTGGAGGGGACAATATCATAAAGGATCTGCTCAACGTCGAGCACCAGCGCCAGGTTGTTGGTTTCTTTGTTGTCATCCAGGCAGGCAATACTGGTGATGTAGCGACCGTTGACGGCTTTCTCGGCGGTATGCACCTGCTGCCAGTCAAGACGCATAATATTTTCTACCGACTCGACGGCAAATGCCTGTACGCTGCGCGCATATTCGGTGATCAGCAAAATATTCAGCCCGGTTTCCGGCTTGCAGCCCGCTACCGCTGGCAAATCAATCACCGGAATGACCTGATCCCGAATATTGACCATGCCCAATAGCGGCGCTTTCATGCCTGCCGGGCGCGTAAAGGCGGGCATCGGTACGATTTCGCGCAGCTTAAATACATTGATGCCGAACAGCTCTGACTTCTGTTCATGCAGCGATGTACCAAGACGGAATAACAGCAGCTCAAAACGGTTTGACAGGGTTAAATTGGCCCTGTCATCAATATCTTTCTGAAAATTGTCCATCCTCACCTCATTATGAAAGCCTGCCTTTTTTAGTGTTATCGGCAATGAGGACAAAAAATGGAGCGCTAAACCGGGAAAACAGAAAAATCGTAAGCCAGCTCCGTCGCCGGGAAAATAGCGCGGCATTCCGCCAGTAAGCGCTGACAGCCTTTATCGTCATAGCGTGAGCTAATATGGGTCATGATCAGCCGACCGACGGCAGCTTCCCGCGCCAGCGTCGCGGTTTGACGGGGGGAGCTGTGTCCGCGAGCGTTGGCTTTCTCCTCCATTGACGCATCCAGCGTGGTTTCATGGACCATCACATCCACGCCTTGCGCCAGCGCGAGGGCGGCCTCGCAGGGCGCGGTATCGCCGAAAATCGCCACTGATTTCCCGGCCACGGCGGGAGCAAGGTAGTCGGCGCCATTGATCTGCCTTCCATCGGCAAGCGTGACGGTTTTTCCTGCCTTCAACGCCTGAAATAGCGGGCCGGGCGTAACGCCTGCGGCTTTTAACGCCCTGGCATTCAGCGCGCCAGGCTTGTCATGTTCAACAACGCGATATCCGTAGCACTCCAGTGGATGCTCCAGCCTGAACGCGGTCACTTTACGCAGACCGTCGTCAAGAATATCGCCTGCGCTAATTTCTTCAATTTGCAACGGAAAATCGGTCCATGAACCGCTAAGGCGCAGTGTGGTTGCAATAAACTCACGCACGCCTTGAGGCCCGTATACGGTTAGCGGATGGGGATTCCCCGCCATCGACCGGCTGCATAGCAGACCCGGCAGGCCAAACAGATGATCTCCGTGAAGATGGCTGATAAAAATGCGCTCAAGCTTACCGGGATGAAACGCGGTATTAAGCATTTGATGCTGTGTCCCTTCGCCGCAATCAAAAAGCCATACTCCCGGCTGCGTTGGATGTTGCAGATGTAATAAAATTGCCGTTACATTGCGTGAGCGCGTGGGAACGCCTGCGGACGTACCTAAAAAAATTAATTCCATCTTGTCCATACACGTTTGGTTATCGTTTAACCCAAGATTACCACAACACAGGAGCGCATCATGATTGACTGGCAGGATCTCCACCATAGCGAACTTACCGTTCCTCAACTTTACGCGTTACTCAAATTGCGCTGCGCGGTCTTTGTGGTAGAACAGCGCTGTCCTTACCTGGATGTGGATGGCGATGATTTAGTCGGCGACAATCGGCATATTCTGGGCTGGCATCAGGATGAGCTGGTGGCGTATGCGAGGATTCTGAAAAGCGATAACGAATCAGACCCGGTTGTCATTGGCCGGGTGATCGTCAGCGATGCCTGGCGAGGGGCGAAACTGGGCCAGCAATTAATGGCGAAAACGCTGGAATCTTGTGGGCGGCACTGGCCGGATAAGCCGCTATATCTGGGGGCGCAGGCGCATCTGCAACCTTTTTATGCGCGGTTTGGTTTTATTCCCGTCACCGATGTTTATGACGAAGACGGCATTCCGCACCGGGGAATGGCGCGGGAGGTTCATCAGGCATAAACCGAAACCGTTGACTATAGTTAGGAGCAGGTGTTAACACAACGGAGAATGAGAATGTCATATCAATTTGGTGAATCACGTGTTGATGATGATCTGACTTTGCTCAGCGAAACGCTGGAAGAGGTTTTACGTTCCTCAGGCGATCCCGCCGATCAAAAATACATTGAGCTGAAAGCCCGCGCGGAACAAGCGCTGGAAGAGGTGAAAAACCGCGTAAGCCATGCGTCGGATAGCTATTATTACCGGGCAAAGCAAGCCGTTTATAAAGCGGATGACTACGTTCATGAAAAACCCTGGCAGGGTATTGGCGTAGGCGCGGCGGTAGGACTGGTACTTGGACTGCTGCTGGCGCGGCGCTAAATCCCCCCACTGAACAGAATTGCAACCCTCCCTAAATGAGGTACTGCTTTTTTAGGGCAGTACCCCGTATAATGTGGGGTTTTTAACAGGGAGGGTCCGCGTGCATTCTATTACTACTGCGCTGGAAAATCTGACGCGTCAGCTATCGCAAGAGATACCGGCGACGCCAGGGCTTTGCGTTTTCGATGCGCCTTTCCCTTTAAACGATGCCTTCGATGCATTGAGCTGGCTGGCCAGCCAGTCATCCTTTCCGCAATTCTACTGGCAACAGCGCAATGGCGACGAAGAAGCTGCCGTTCTCGGGGCAATCACCGTTTTTTCATCGCTCGATCTGGCGCAACGGTTTTTACGTCAGCACGCGCAGCCTGACCTGCGTATTTGGGGGCTGAATGCGTTCGAGCCGAAAGAGGGCTACTTATTGCTGCCGCGGCTGGAGTGGCGACGTAGCGGGGGTACGGCGACCTTACGCTTACATCTGCACAGTGACGTTTCGCTACGCGATGATGCGCGCCAGGCGAAAGCGTTTCTCGCTTCTCTGGTCGGTATTAAGCCTGTTCCGGCGCTACGCCTTTCGCTCACGAGCGAACAGCACTGGCCGGACAAAGACGGTTGGGTGAAGCTAATTCAGCAGGCCACCCACACCATTGCGCAAGAGGCGTTTGATAAAGTTGTGCTGGCGCGGGCCACCGACTTACAATTCTCCCGTCCGGTCAATGCCGCCGCGATGATGGCGTCCAGTCGTCGTTTAAATCTCAACTGCTACCACTTTTTTATGGCCTTTTCCGCCGATACCGCCTTTCTGGGCTCATCGCCGGAGCGGCTCTGGCGGCGGCGTGAAACGGCGCTGCGTACCGAAGCGCTGGCTGGGACGGTGGCGAACCATCCGGATAACCATAAAGCCTGGCAGCTTGGCGAATGGTTAATGAAAGACGATAAAAACCAGCGAGAAAATATGCTGGTTGTCGAAGACATCTGCCAGCGACTGCAAAACTGTACCCACTCGCTGGATGTGCTGCCGCCGCAGGTGCTCAGACTGCGCAAGGTACAGCATTTGCGCCGCTGTATCTGGACGGCGCTTAATCAGGCGGACGACACGCTCTGCCTGCACCAGTTACAGCCTACCGCAGCGGTCGCCGGGATCCCTCGTGAACCCGCGCGTTGTTTTATAGAACAACATGAGCCGTTCGAACGTGAATGGTATGCCGGGTCGGCAGGCTATCTCTCCACGCGGCAAAGTGAGTTTTGCGTGACGTTACGTTCAGCCAAAGTGACGGCCAATGTGGTGCGATTGTATGCCGGCGCGGGAATCGTCCGCGGCTCCGATCCAGAACAGGAATGGCAGGAAATAGATAATAAAGCGGCCGGGTTACGTACCTTATTGCAGATGGATGCGTAATGAGTCACATATTCCCGACCCATATCAATAATCCATTTTTGCAGCTCTTTATACTTAGTCCCAATGATTGATACCGGACAAACTCATGTCAGTAAGTGCATTTAACCGGCGCTGGGCGGCGGTCATCCTGGAAGCCTTAACCCGTCATGGCGTCAGGCATGTTTGTATCGCCCCTGGTTCCCGTTCCACGCCGCTCACGTTGGCGGCGGCAGAGAATCCTGCTTTTATTCACCATACGCACTTTGATGAGCGTGGGCTTGGTCATCTGGCGTTAGGGCTGGCGAAAGTCAGCCAACAGCCGGTTGCCGTTATTGTCACTTCAGGTACCGCCGTGGCGAACCTCTATCCGGCGCTGATTGAGGCGGGTCTGACGGGCGAGAAGCTCATTTTACTTACCGCCGATCGCCCGCCGGAGCTGATTGACTGCGGTGCCAACCAGGCGATCCGTCAGGCGGGGATGTTTGCCTCGCACCCCTCCCAAACTCTGTCGTTGCCGCGTCCCACGCAGGATATTCCGGCGCGCTGGCTGGTGTCGACCATCGATAATGCGCTCGCCATGCTTCATGCGGGCGCGCTGCACATTAACTGTCCTTTTGCCGAACCGCTGTATGGCGATATGAATGACACCGGCCTGGTCTGGCAGCAGCGTCTCGGTGACTGGTGGCAGGATGAAAAACCCTGGCTGCGCGAAGCGCGTCGACTGGAAAGCGACAAACAGCGCGACTGGTTCTTCTGGAGACAAAAACGCGGCGTTGTCGTCGCCGGGCGTATGAGCGCGGAAGAAGGCAAAAAAGTGGCGCAGTGGGCGCAAACTCTGGGATGGCCATTAATTGGCGACGTATTGTCGCAAACCGGGCAGCCGCTGCCGTGCGCCGACCTGTGGCTCGGCAACGCCAAAGCGGTGACCGAACTGCAGCAGGCGCAGATTGTCGTCCAGCTTGGCAGTAGCCTTACCGGAAAACGCTTACTGCAATGGCAGGCAACCTGCGAGCCGGAAGAGTATTGGGTAATCGACAATATTGAAGGTCGTCTGGACCCGGCGCACCATCGTGGACGCAGACTGGTAGCGAAAATCGCCGACTGGCTGGAGATGCATCCGGCGGAAAAACGTAAACCGTGGTGTGTAGAGATCCCGCGTCTGGCGGAACTGGCGTGGCAACGGGTGGTCGCGCAGCGAGACACCTTTGGCGAAGCGCAGCTGGCGCACCGTATCCGCGATTATTTGCCGGAGCAGGGGCAATTGTTCGTGGGCAATAGTCTGGTGGTGCGTCTGATCGACGCGCTGTCACAGTTGCCGGCCGGCTATCCGGTATACAGCAATCGCGGAGCGAGCGGCATTGACGGCCTGCTTTCCACGGCGGCGGGCGTGCAGCGCGCCAGCGCCAAATCGACGTTGGCTATCGTCGGCGATTTATCCGCGCTGTACGATCTTAACGCGCTGGCGTTACTACGTCAGGTATCCGCGCCGTTTGTGTTGATTGTGGTCAACAATAACGGCGGGCAGATCTTTTCCCTGCTGCCGACGCCGCAAAGCAAACGTGAGCGCTTTTATTTGATGCCGCAAAACGTCCATTTTGACCATGCGGCCGCCATGTTTAACCTGCGCTATCATCGCCCGGAAAACTGGGAAGAACTGGAGTCTGTGCTGGCTGGCGCGTGGCGAACCCCGGCGACAACGGTGATTGAGCTGGTGGTAAACGATACGGACGGCGCGCAGACGTTGCAGCAACTTTTGGCTCAGGTAAGCCATCTATGATGTTGCACGCGCAGCACATGCCCGGACAGCCTGGGGCGCCCTCGCTGGTTTTCCTGCACGGTTTTTCTGGCGATTGCCGCGAATGGCAGTCGGTTGGCGAACAGTTTCACGGCTGTTCGCGGCTTTATATTGACTTACCGGGACATGGCGGATCTACGGCTATTCCGGTCGGCGGCTTTGCCGATGTCATCAGATTACTGCGCGCTACGTTAATTAGTTACAACATCCTAAAGTTTTGGTTGGTGGGATACTCTCTTGGAGGCCGGGTGGCGATGATGGTAGCCTGCCAGGGAATACCAGGCCTGTGCGGCCTGGTGGTCGAAGGCGGTCATCCGGGGCTGCAAAATGAACAGGCGCGCGCTGAAAGACGATTGTCCGACGGGCGCTGGGCAGAGCGTTTTCGTCGTGAACCCCTGACTGAGGTTTTTCACGACTGGTATCAGCAGCCGGTGTTCGCCTCGCTGACGGCGCAGCAAAGGCAGGCGCTGACGGCGCTGCGTAGCCAGAATAACGGCGAAACGCTGGCTGCGATGCTGGAGGCGACATCGCTTGCCGCCCAGCCGGATTTACGCGAGGCGCTCAACGCGCTGGCATTTCCGTTTTATTATTTATGTGGCGAACGCGACAGCAAATTCCGCGCCCTGGCGCAGGAAGTGGCGGCGACATGCCATGTTATTCGTAACGCCGGACACAACGCGCACCGGGAAAACCCCGCTGGCGTGGTAGACAGTCTGGCTCAGATTCTGCGTCTCTGACTAAAGGACACACTATGATCTATCCTGATGAAACAATGCTTTACGCACCGGTAGAATGGCACGACTGCTCGGAGGGTTACACCGACATTCGTTATGAAAAATCCACCGACGGTATTGCAAAAATCACTATTAATCGTCCGCAGGTGCGCAATGCATTTCGTCCGTTGACCGTCAAAGAGATGATTCAGGCGCTGGCGGATGCCCGTTACGACGACAACGTGGGCGTGATTATTCTGACCGGCGAAGGCGATAAAGCGTTTTGCGCGGGCGGCGACCAGAAGGTGCGCGGCGATTACGGCGGTTATCAGGATGACTCCGGCGTGCATCACCTGAACGTGCTGGATTTCCAGCGCCAGATTCGCACCTGTCCAAAACCGGTTGTCGCGATGGTCGCGGGATATTCCATCGGCGGTGGTCATGTGCTGCACATGATGTGTGACCTGACCATCGCGGCGGAAAACGCCATCTTCGGCCAGACCGGTCCGAAAGTCGGCTCCTTTGACGGCGGCTGGGGCGCTTCGTATATGGCGCGTATCGTTGGTCAGAAGAAAGCGCGTGAAATCTGGTTCCTGTGCCGCCAGTACGATGCGCAACAGGCGCTGGACATGGGGCTGGTTAACACCGTTGTGCCGCTGGCGGATCTGGAAAAAGAGACCGTGCGCTGGTGCCGCGAAATGTTGCAAAACAGTCCGATGGCGCTGCGTTGCCTGAAAGCGGCGCTGAATGCCGATTGTGACGGTCAGGCCGGGCTGCAGGAGCTGGCCGGCAACGCTACCATGCTGTTCTACATGACTGAAGAAGGGCAGGAAGGCCGTAACGCCTTTAACCAGAAGCGTCAGCCTGACTTCAGCAAATTCAAACGGAACCCATAATGCGTAGCGCGCAGGTATACCGCTGGCAGATCCCCATGGACGCGGGGGTGGTTCTGCGCGACAGGCGGTTAAAAACTCGCGATGGGCTGTATGTTTGTCTGCGTGACGGCGAGCGTGAGGGATGGGGAGAGATCTCCCCGCTGCCGGGCTTCAGTCAGGAAACGTGGGAAGAGGCGCAGACGGCGCTCCTGCCATGGGTGAACGACTGGCTTCAGGGGAGCGAGGGATTACCGGAGATGCCTTCGGTCGCGTTTGGCGCAAGCTGCGCGCTGGCGGAACTGACTGGCGTCTTGCCGGAGGCGGCGGACTATCGCGCCGCGCCGTTATGCACTGGCGATCCTGACGATTTGGTGCTGCGGCTTGCCGATATGCCCGGCGAGAAAATCGCTAAGGTCAAAGTGGGTCTCTATGAAGCGGTACGCGACGGCATGGTGGTTAATTTGCTGCTGGAGGCGATCCCGGATCTGCATCTGCGTCTGGATGCGAATCGCGCCTGGACGCCGCTAAAAGCCCAACAGTTCGCAAAGTATGTTAATCCGGACTACCGCGCTCGTATCGCCTTTCTCGAAGAACCGTGTAAGACGCAGGATGATTCCCGCGCCTTTGCCCGTGAAACCGGCATCGCGATTGCCTGGGACGAAAGTCTGCGCGAAGCGGATTTCACCTTTGAAGCCGAAGAGGGCGTCAAGGCTGTGGTTATCAAACCTACGCTGACCGGATCGCTTGATAAAGTGCGTGAGCAAGTCGCTGCCGCCCATGCGTTGGGACTGACGGCGGTCATCAGCTCTTCGATCGAGTCCAGCCTCGGCCTGACGCAACTGGCGCGGATTGCCGCCTGGTTGACGCCGGGAACGCTGCCTGGACTGGATACCTTGCATCTGATGCAGGCGCAACAGGTTCGTCCCTGGCCCGGTAGCGCGTTGCCTTGTCTGAAGCGTGATGAGCTGGAACGACTGTTATGACATTCACGGACTGGCCGTGGCGCCACTGGCGTCAGGTTCGCAGTCAGGCGCCCGCTCTGCGCCTGAACGATGAAGTGCTAAGCTGGCGCGCCCTTTGTGAGCGTATTGATGCGCTGGCGGGCGGGTTTGCCGCGCAGGGCGTACGCGAGGGCGATGGTGTCCTGCTGCGCGCCGGGAATCAGCCGCGCACTGTGTTGGCATGGCTTGCGCTGATGCAGTGCGGCGCGCGGGTTCTGCCCGTCAATCCGCAGTTGCCCCAGACATTGCTGGAGGCGCTGGTGCCGAAGTTAACGCTGCGTTTTGCGCTGACACTGGAAGGCGAAAACGTATTTTCCGGGTTAACCGCGTTGCAGATACAAAAGAGCACAGCGGCGTATGCCGTGGCCTGGCAACCGCAGCGTCTGGTTTCTATGACGCTGACATCGGGTTCCACAGGATTGCCAAAAGCGGCTGTACATACGTGCCAGGCGCATCTTGCCAGCGCGCAGGGGGTGCTTTCGCTAATGCCGTTTGGCCCTCAGGATGACTGGCTGCTATCGCTGCCGCTGTTTCATGTATCCGGGCAGGGTATTATGTGGCGTTGGCTCTTCGCCGGGGCGCGCATGACGGTACGCGATAAGCAACCGCTGGAGCAGATGCTGGCAGGGTGTACTCATGCTTCGCTGGTGCCGACGCAGCTATGGCGGTTGCTGGCGAATCGGGCGGCGGTGACGCTGAAAGCCGTTTTGCTCGGCGGCGCGGTGATTCCGGTTGAACTCACCGACCAGGCCAGCAAACAAGGGATTCGTTGCTGGTGCGGGTATGGGCTAACGGAGTTCGCGTCTACGGTATGCGCCAAAGAGGCCGATGGTTCGGATGATGTGGGCGCGCCGCTTCCCGGCAGAGAGATCAGAATCGTCGATAATGAAGTCTGGCTGCGCGCCGCCAGTATGGCGGAAGGTTACTGGCGTGATGGCAAACTGATCCCGCTGGTTAATGACGAGGGTTGGTTTGCCACGCGCGATCGCGGCGAGCTGAACCACGGCAGGCTAACCATCGCCGGGCGGCTGGACAACCTGTTCTTTAGCGGCGGCGAAGGCATTCAGCCGGAGGAAGTCGAACGCGTTATTAACGCGCATCCGCTGGTGCAACAAGCCTTCGTCGTGCCGGTAGAAGATAAAGAGTTTGGTCATCGTCCCGTTGCGGTTGTGGAGTATGCATCGCAGGCCGGAGACGTGAACCTCGCTGAATGGGTTCGCGATAAGCTGGCGCGTTTTCAGCAGCCGGTTCGCTGGTTGACACTGCCGTCAGAACTGAAAAACGGAGGGATTAAAATATCTCGCCGTGCGCTCCAGCAGTGGGTGTGTGAGAGCTGTAAAAATTAATGTTAGGTTAATATACAACCATTCCATCGCTATTGCCGTTTTGTTTATCCGTTGATGTGTAACGTGTTATGAACAATCAGCGTGAAACGGGGGCGCTATGGAATGGTTGGTTAAGAAATCGCATTATGTCAAAAAGAGGGCGTGCCATGTTCTGGTGCTGTGCGATAGCGGCGGTTCGCTAAAAATGATCGCCGAGGCGAATTCCATGATATTACTGAGTCCCGGCGATATCCTGTCGCCTTTACAGGATGCGCAGTATTGTATTAATCGGGAAAAACACCAGACCTTAAAAATCGTTGATGCACGCTGTTATTCCTGCGACGAATGGCAGCGATTGACGCGCAAGCCATCATGATCTGGCGGGCAGAAAAATCAGCATTACCCCCGCCATAATGCACAATACGCCGAGCATCGCTTTTAGGCTGAAAGCGCCTTGCAAACCGGGTAACAACATTGAGGCTACCCAGACAAGCACATAGCTGAGACTCAGCAGCGCATAGGCTTTGCTGAGCGCGAGCGTGTGTAATGTTTTATGCCAGCAGAAGACGGAAACCAGATACCCCGCCAAACCGGCGAATAGTGCCAGGGTCGCGGCATTAAATGCGCCCAGTCCGGAAATAAACGCCAGTGGATGCGCTATCGATGGCAGCCGCATCATGGCGAATCCTAAACTCAACTGGGCGAGGGAGGCAATCGCAACGCTTATCAGTCCCCACATTACGCCCATTATGCCGCACTCCCCAGAATGATAATGCCGCTGATAATCAATGCGACGCCCAACCAGTGGCGGGGCGGAACCTGTTCATGCCAGATTTTCCATGCCGCCAGCGTGACCCAGACAAAATTCAGACTCAACATCGGGTAAGCAATTCCCACCGGCAGGGTTTGTAGCACCAGCAGCCACAGCACCATCGCTGCACCCATGCATATCAGCGCCAGGCCCAGCCACAGCATCAGGTGACGGCGGCGTCCGCCCGCCGTCAATGGCCGTGTCGCTTGCTTCTGGCAGAGCTGACCGCCAACGCTGAGCAGACTGGCAAGCACCAGAACGACGCCGATCATTTAGGCCGATACTGAATTAACACCAGACGCCCCTGATAATCAATATTGTCCGCAGGGGGAAGGGAAAGAGCGCTGATGTCTTCATCTTTGGCTATTGAAAGTACTAGCGTAATAATGCCCTCCTGACGATGCTGGTTGAGCCAGGCGTTAAAATCGTCGGCTTTAACGAATTTATCCTGCACATCAGGATAGCTAAGACCATACCTGAGTTCGCCCGCGTGTCCGTAGAGCATAATATCGTCTCGTTTCAGACTCCAGGCCAGCCCGGCGGCGACGCCGACGTTGTCGACAAGAATATAGCGGCTTGATGCCAAAGGCGCCTGGGTCATTTCGACAAAAAACTGTGGCTGTTTGGACTCCATCACCCTGTCGGGGACGGAAAAGCCGAACAGCAGCGCCAGTCCCAGCGGACAAAACGCGGGTAATAGGTATTTTTGGCTATGACAGAGGCTATACCAGCCCACAAACGCCCAAACAGTAAAGACGCCCCAGACGCAAAAAACTTTATAGGTTTCGATATGCGTCCACACCGGCGATTTCAGCGGGCCCCATGAGGAGACGACAAACGCCGCGACGATCCCGACTAACCCGAACACCAGGTTGATCCCGCCGTTGACACGTAGCGCGGCGACGCCTTCTTTTACGTTATGCAGGACGAAGCGCGCCATGAGTATCGCTATCGGTGCGAAACAGGAAAGAACATAGGTGGGCAGTTTCCCTTTCGCAATACTGAAAAAGAGAAGCGGCATGATCGTCCATCCGAGCAAATAGAATGCGCCGTTTCGCTCGCGCCAGCCCAGTTTAAGCGCGCCAGGCAGTAACCCCAGCCACGGTAAACTTCCCGCGAGCAGTACCGGCAGATAGTACCAGAAAGGGGCTTTATGCTGGGCATCGCTCATGGCGAATCGCTGGATATGCTCCACCCAGAAAAAGTAATGCCAGAAATCGGCTTCGCGTCGCGCAATGGCGATCGCCCAGGGAAGGACAACCACAAAGCAGCTCAAGACCGCTAGCCAGCCGTAAAGCAAAAAGTCCTTCCAGCGTTTCTGGACAATAACCCACGGCAGCACGCTCACCACCGGTACGGCCAGGGCGAGGAAGCCTTTAGTTAATACACCCAGACCGCAGGTTGCGCCCAGTAGTAAAAACATCCCAATCTTGCCCGTTCGGGTCGTGGCCTGCATCCCCTGCCAGAAACAACACATCCCGGCCGTAAGCCAAAGCGCGATCATCGGGTCGAGTACCGCATACGTCCCGATACTGTAAACGGCAAAGAGGGAGAGAAAGATAACGGAGGCGAGCAACGCGGTACGTTTATCCCGCCATAAGCGGAACGTCAGCCACGCCACCAGCGCTGCGGCCAGCAATGTCGTTAAAATAGCGCCAGCCCGCACGCCAAAATTGGTGGCGCCAAAAAGCCACTGACCCAGACTGTTTATCCAGTAACCGGCTATCGGTTTTTCAAAATAACGTAATCCCAGAAAATGCGGCACGATCCAGTCGCCAGACGCCAGCATCTCCCGACTTATTTCGGCATAGCGCGTTTCATCCGGCTGCCAGAGCAGGCGGCTATTGACAGGAATAACATAGTAGAGCGCAATAAACGCGGCGAAAGCCAGATAATAGCGTATCGATTTCATCATGAGGCGCTCGCGGCCTGTTGACACCCCAGCCAACCTTCACGGCCAGGGATGTGCCCACGTACAATTTGCCCCAACGGCAGAGACTCAGGCGATGTCGGCAGCAGTTCGCCCAGAGGACAAAAGGTGATCCCCGCGTCACGTGCACGAACGAGCAAATCTTCAAACAGCGGCTGATGGACAATACCTTCGACTTCCGCATGGATGGTATATACCGGCGTGCCTTTGTCCTGCAACATACGGGAGATAATCCAGGTATTGAACGACTGCGCCTGAACGGCGGGGCCGATAACCTCATCCCACGTGGGTAAGGTGACGGGGATTTGCGGCGTCCCTGTCTGGCCCGGCATCAGTAGCGGACGGAATAAGGTGGTTCCACGGCAATCGCTGTTATACCGCAGGTTGAACGGTTCTTTCGCACGAACAACGCGCCCATCCGCTCGCCAGCCGGCCGCAGCTGAGCAGGTGACGGGTTTTCCGATAATGGCCTCAAGCGCCGTTATGCCGCGCGCAATATCTTCTTCAAGCTGGCGGATACTCCAGTGGCCGCTGTGAGTCTGCCACGCATGGTGATCCCAGGCATGTAGTCCCGTCTCATGGTATGTTGCCGTTTCACGAATAATCCCGGCATTGGCGTTGCCGATATTTTTTCCCGGCCAGGCGGTACCGGCCAGCAGAATATCCCAACCGTAGAGCGAAGCGGCGTTTGAACGTAGCATTTTCCATAAAAATCGCGGTTTTATCAGACGCCAAAGATGACGTCCCATATTGTCCGGCCCGACGCTGAAGAAAAAGCTGGCCTGAACGCCGTGGCGATGCAATGTCGCCAGCAGCCGGGGGACACCTTCACGCGTTCCTCGCAAGGTATCAACATCAATGCGTAAACCGACTTTCGTCATGATGCGCGTTCCGCGACATCTACGCTGCGCAGGAAGAAGTCCAGCGTTTCTTCAACCGTATCACGCATCGCAATAGACGGTTCCCAGTCCAGACAGCGCCTGGCATTGTCGATACTGGGTTTCCGGTGTGCGACATCCTGATAACCCTTGCCGTAATAACTACGGCTTTCGACGACCTGGAAACCGGCAAACGGTGGGAAATGGCAGCGCAGCGGATGCTTATCAAAACTGTCGAGCAACAGCGTCGCCAGTTCCTGAATACTGGCTTCGTTTTCAGGGGTGCCGATATTAATGATTTTGCCATCGCACCGATCGCCCTCATTCACAATAATGCGGAACAATGCTTCGATCCCGTCACGAATATCGGTGAAACAGCGCTTCTGCTGACCGCCGTCGATAAGCTTGATCGGCGTCCCTTCTACCAGGTTCAGAATCAACTGCGTTATCACGCGTGAACTGCCGATACGCGCCGCGTTCAGGCTATCCAGCCGCGGCCCCATCCAGTTAAAGGGACGGAAAAGCGTGAAGCGCAATCCCTCTTTTTCGCCATAAGCCCAAATCACCCGGTCGAGAAGCTGTTTGGAAACGGAGTAAATCCAGCGTGGCTTATTCACCGGCCCGACGATCAGATTCGATTTGTCCTCGTCAAAAGAGGCGTCCGTACACATGCCGTACACTTCAGAGGTAGACGGGAAAACCACGCGTTTACGGTATTTCACGCAATAACGAATAATCCGCAGATTTTCTTCAAAATCAAGTTCAAAGACGCGCAGCGGGTTACGGGTGTATTCAATCGGGGTAGCAATTGCTACCAGCGGCAGTACGACATCACATTTTTTGACATGATATTCGATCCATTCTGAGTGGATGCTGATATCTCCCTCCACGAAATGAAAGCGAGGGTGGAGCAGGAATCGGCTAATGGCGTTGCTGCCGATATCCATACCGTAGACCTCGTAATTCTCTTCATTCAGTAACCGTTCGGTCAAATGATTGCCGATAAAACCGTTGACGCCGAGGATGAGAACGCGAATGCGACGTTTACCGCTGGTCGCTGATGGACGGTTCAAACGCGCGCCCGCCACCAGACCAAGCGTCTGTGCAAGCTGCGAGCCCTGTACAGTAATACCGTCTCCGGCCTGGCCGGTAATAATCTCCAGCGCGCCATCGGCGCAGGCGACCCGCAGCGGAGAGACCGAAATTACCGAGCCGGGAAGCGCGCCCTGTGCACCCGGACAAATTCGGGAAGACCAGATAGTGAATTTTTGCGAGCCGTTATAGCTGAACGCGCCGGGCCAGGGGGCGGCTACCGCCCGCACCAGGTTATACACCGTGGAAACCGGTTTGTGCCAGTCGATAAGGCCATCTTCCGGCCTGCGGCGACCATAATATGTAGCGTCAGATTCACGCTGAGGAACAGAAGGTATATCGCCGCATTTCATGGTGGGCAGGACGCTATTAAGCAACTGGCGCGCGGCCTGACATAGCTTATGATGCAGGGTAAGCGCAACATCGTCCTGCGCAATAGCGACGCGTTGACTGGCGACAATCTCTCCGGCGTCGGCACGTTTGACCATACGATGTAGCGTTACGCCCGTTTCGCTTTCGCCGTTAACCAGAACCCAGTTTAGCGGCGCACGGCCACGATAGGCAGGCAATAGAGAACCATGCAGATTGAACGCGCCAGCCGGGGCGAGGTGCAGAATTTCTTCGCTTAACAGGTTACGGTAATAGAACGAAAAAATAATATCCGGCGCAAGTTCAGCGATGCGGTCGACCCAGATAGGATGGTTTACGTTATCCGGCGCATAAACCGGAATCCCTAATTCTGCCGCCAGCCGGGAGACGGAGCCAAAAAAGGTGTTTTCCGCAGGATTGTCGGCATGAGTGAAAATCGCGGCAATCTCATACCCGGCATCCAGTACGGCCTGCACACCCTGACATCCCATATCGTGATAGGCAAAAATAACGGCTTTCATTGGTGACTTTCCTCAGTAAACGGCGTGCTTTCCGGGTAGATAACTTGTTGAACAAAATAGCGGGGGCGGGCGCGGACATCGTTATAAATGCGACCGATGTATTCGCCCAGCAGTCCCATGCCGATGAATTGCGCGCCGATGAAGGTAAACAGGACGGCAAAGAGCATAAATACGCCTTCCGCCGCCCACTGCGGTCCCAGCGCCAGGCGAAGTACAATAAGCAATACCGACAGGCTAAATCCGCCGATGGCGATAACACTGCCCAGCAGGCTCAACAGGCGCAGAGGCGTCGTCGTCAGGCAGGTCACCAGGTCATACATCAGGTTAATGAGACGCATAAAACTGTATTTAGAGTCGCCAAATTCACGTTCAGCGTGATGCACCGGGATTTCGGTAGCCCGACGAGCGAAAATGTTGGCCAGAATAGGGATAAAGGTGCTGCGTTCATGGCAGCGCAACATAGTATCGATAATAGGGCGGCGATAGGCGCGTAACATGCAGCCGTAATCGCCCATCGCTTTGCCCGTTGTGCGCTGGATCAGCAGATTAATGATTTTTGACGCCGATTTGCGAAACAGGCTGTCCTGTCGGTTCTGTCGCACGGTGCCTACCACATCGAACCCTTCATCGGCCTTCGCCACCAGGCGCGGGATCTCTTCCGGCGGGTTTTGCAGATCGGCATCCAGCGTAATGATAAGATCGCCGCTTACATGGCTAAACCCCGCCATAATCGCTGCATGTTGACCGTAGTTACGGTTGAGTAAAATAGAGATGATATGGCTATCGGCCTCCTGGGACGCCTTAACCATCAGTTCCGCCGAGCTATCGCTGCTACCATCATCTATCAATAAAATCTCCCACGCTTTGCCCAGACTCTCGCAGGCGGTGGTGGTGCGTCTTATCAATTCCGGCAGGCTTTCCTGTTCGTTATAGACAGGAATAACCACCGAGACTTTTTTTATGGGGGCGGCGTCAAACATGCTTATTGTCCTGCTATCTGATGAAGGGCGGTAATGACCCGATCAAAGTCACTCTCGGTCATGTCCGGGAAGAGCGGCAGTGAGCAGATCCGCTCGCTGTTCCACTCGGTGTCAGGCAGCGTGAGCGTTGGGAAACGTTCGCGATAATATTTTTGCGTATGCGCGGCGCGGAAATGCAGTCCTGTGCCGATGCCTTTCGTTTTCAGCGATGCCATCAGAGCATCCCGGGTAATACCGCAGCGGGTTTCATCGACCCGGATAATGAATAAATGCCAGGCGTGAATATGTTCCCACGCCGGAAGGCTCAGAGGCTGAAAAGGCAGGTCTGCCATTGCCTGGTGGTACTGCGCTGCGATGGCGGCGCGGCGAGCGTTAAGCGCATCCAGTTTCTGTAACTGGGCAAGCGCGATAGCGGCGTTGAGGTCGGGCAAATTATATTTGTAGCCCGGCGCCAGGACTTCCGCTTGTGGCGCGCGTCCTCCGCTCTGTCGATCCCAGGCATCAACGCCAAGCCCGTGAAACTTGAGACTGCGCAGTTTATCGGCGAATTGCGGGTTATCCGTGACGACGATACCGCCTTCAGCGCAGGTAATGTTCTTAATGGCGTGGAAGGAGAAAATCGCGGTGCCCCGGGCGCCAATGTGGCGACCTTTGTAGCTGGTTCCTGTCGCGTGCGCCGCGTCTTCAATCACCGGAATGCCATAACGCTCGCCAAGAGCGTAAATAGCGTCCAGATCGGCGGGCGCGCCAGCGTAGTGGACGGGGATAATTGCTTTGGTTTGTGGCGTAATCGCGGCTTCGATATGTTCAGGCGTGACCATCAGCGTATCGCGATCGACATCGACCATGACAGGGTTCGCGCCGAGTAAAACGATCATATTTAGCGTAGAAACCCACGTCATTGACGGTGTAATGACCTCGTCGCCTTCACCAATGCCCAGCGCCATCAACGCGATGTGCATACCGGCAGTGGCTGAACTGACGGCAACGGCATATTGATTGCCTGTTAGCCGACAAAACTCCGCTTCCAGTTCCTGATTTTTCGGGCCGGTTGTTATCCAACCTGAGTCCAGTACGGTCTTAACGGCAGCGAGCTCTTCCGCGCCCATCGCCGGACGAGAGAAAGGCAAAAAGTCCGACATCATTTTTCCTTCAGCCATTGAAAGCCGCTTTTCAAATATTTCGGGAATAGAAAAGGGCTTATTTTTTAACGCATTTAACTGAACCCTACTGGATGAATATTAAATTAACATTAAGAAATTAAGGTGAAGTAAAAAGATAATTTTTAATGGAATTATGCTTTGCTTTCGCCGAAAGTTTAAGGCATTTTATGCATGCCCAAAAGCTGTTTTTATGTTTCTGGTCTGGTCTTCCGTCGCGGGATTTCATTTTAATCGTATTGCTATTAAGTTAGCTGCACTGTTTGCCTGAGAGGTTAATGTGCTGGCATTTACCCTACGCTTTATTAAAAACAAACGCTATCGCGCGACTCTGGCGGGGGCGTTGGTTATTATCGCCGGGTTGATCTCACAACATGCCTGGAGTGGTAACGGTCTACCGCAGATTAACGGTAAAGCGCTGGCGGCGCTGGCGAAGCAGCATCCGGTAGTAGTGTTATTCCGCCATGCCGAGCGGTGCGATCGTTCCGATAATACCTGCCTGTCAGACAGTACGGGGATTACGGTCAACGGTGCGCAAGACGCCAGAGCGCTGGGTAAAGCCTTCAGTGCCGATATACAAAATTACAATCTCTATTCCAGTAATACGGTGCGCACCATCCAGTCGGCAACCTGGTTTTCTGCGGGCAGGTCGCTTACGGTGGATAAAAAAATGATGGATTGCGGCAGCGGTATTTATGCTTCAATCAATACGTTACTGAAAAAGTCGCAGAATAAAAATATAGTCATTTTTACCCATAATCATTGTTTGACGTATATTGCAAAAAATAAGCGCGGCGTAAAGTTTGATCCGGACTATCTTGATGCGCTCGTTATGCATGCGGAAAACGGAAAACTCTTTTTAGATGGTGAATTTGTTCCCGGCTAGCCGGCATGTTAAAAGCGTAAAGACAGCCTGAAGCGGCTGTCGTCATTATAATAACCCTTTCAATGCTAATGTGTGGCGTGTCGCTACATTCAAATCATACAGCGCCAGTTCTTCTGGCTTGACCCAGGCGTAGTCCTGAAATTCATCGTTAATACATATATCGCGATTAGCGGAAACACAGTCGAAGATGAGATAAATCATATAAATCTCTTCTTGTCTGCCATCCGCGTACGTTTTAACACGGATATCGTCGCGGAAGGTCCACGGCGTAATATCGCTCAGAATCAGTTGTTCGCCGAGTTCTTCCCGAACCTCCCGACGCAGCGCCTCTTCAATGCGTTCGCCTGGCTCGACCCCACCGCCCGACAGCGCCCACTGACCGGGAAAGACGCCGCGGTTGTCGGCCATTTTGCACAGCAGATAACAGCCATCATTTTGAATTAATGGGCAAACTATAGTTCGTTGACGCATAAGTCGCTTCCTTAAACCACCAGGTCATCAGCTTAACAAATCATTCTGCGAAATTCTTTGTGAAAAATGGAAGCGATAACGCAGACTGCGTTTTTGGTTAATTTTGTTGATGCAGGCGTCGCCATGTGATGGCGCAATGATGCGTCATGGCGAAAGTAGTATTTCGTTACAATATGTTTTTGGAATGGTTTCTTAGTGCATTGATTCCTCAGCGTCTGGCAGTACAATTCTGCCGTTTTGGGGAGTTTTTCTTTATGTGCTTGCTGGAAAGGGTAAAAATGAAAAAAAGCATATTATTAGGTTTTGCCGGAATGCTGTTCGTTTCTGCATCGGCGCAGGCTATCAGTATTAGCGGCCAGGCGGGCGAAGATTACACCAACATTGGCGTGGGTTTTGGTACGGAATCGACGGGTCTGGCGCTAAGCGGTAACTGGATGCACAACGATGATGATGGCGATGCTGCGGGCGTGGGTCTGGGGCTGAACATCCCGGTTGGACCGCTGCTGGCGACGGTCGGCGGTAAAGGTATTTATACCAATCCGAAAGACAGTGATGAAGGCTATGCGGCGGCTGTCGGCGGTGGGTTACAATGGAAAATCGGCGACAGCTTCCGTCTGTTCGGCGAGTATTATTATTCACCAGATTCGCTGTCCAGCGGTATCGAAAGTTATGAAGAAGCGAATGCAGGCGCGCGTTTCACCATTATGCGCCCGCTGAGCATTGAAGCCGGTTATCGTTACCTGAACCTGGCGGGTAAAGACGGCAACCGCGATAATGCGATTGCTGACGGCCCTTATGTTGGCGTAAACGCCAGCTTTTGATGCTAACGGCGCGGCAATCGTCGCGCCATATTCCTCCTGTTCCCGTCATTCTTCTTTCCACGTCCTATTCCTCTTTGCGTTATAGTGTTTTCATCATAAGAGCAGGAGAACACAATGCTAAATGTGGAAATGCTATCCACCGGGGATGAGGTGTTGCACGGACAAATCGTTGACACCAATGCCGCCTGGCTGGCTGATTTTTTCTTTCATCAGGGCGTTCCGTTATCACGGCGAAATACGGTAGGCGATAACCTGGACAGTCTGGTCGCTATCTTGCGTGAACGCAGTCAACATGCTGATGTTTTGATTGTTAATGGCGGGTTAGGGCCGACCAGCGATGATTTAAGCGCGCTCGCCGCGGCAACGGCAAAAGGCGAAGGATTAGTACTGCACCAGGCGTGGCTGACCGAAATGGAACGTTATTTTCAGCAGCGCGGTCGTGTGATGGCGCCGAGCAACCGTAAACAGGCGGAACTGCCTGCCAGCGCGGAGTTTATTAATAATCCGGTCGGCACTGCCTGTGGATTTGCGCTACAGCTCAACCGCTGCCTGATGTTTTTCACCCCCGGCGTACCGTCGGAATTTAAGGTTATGGTGGAGAAGGAAATCTTACCGCGGTTACGCGCGCGTTTTTCGCTGCCGGAGCCGCCGCTTTGCCTGCGGTTAACGACTTTTGGACGTTCAGAAAGCGACCTGGCGCAGCGTCTCGACGCATTGCCATTGCCGCCCGGCGTGACGATGGGGTATCGCTCATCAATGCCTATCATTGAACTGAAGTTAACCGGCCCGGCGACGCAACGGGAGGCGATGCTGGCGTTATGGCCAGAGGTCAAACGGGTTGCCGGGCAGAACCTGATTTTTGAAGGTACGGAAAACCTGCCGGCGCAAATAGCCCGCCGCCTGCAGGAAAGGCAGTTGAGTCTGACGTTGAGCGAGCAATACACCAGCGGCTTACTGGCGCTACAGCTTTCCCGCGCCGGGGCGCCGGTTCTTGCCAGCGAAGTCGTTCCTTCTCAGGAAGAGACGCTGGCGCAAACGGCGCACTGGACGACAGAACGGCGCAGCAATCATTATGCCGGTCTGGCGCTGGCCGTGTCGGGGCTGGAAAACGAACATCTTAATTTCGCGCTGGCGACGCCGGATGGCACGTATGCCTTACGCGTGCGTTTTAGCGCCAATCGGTATAGTCTGGCAATACGTCAGGAGGTCTGCGCGATGATGGCGCTAAATATGCTGCGCCGCTGGCTTAATGGTGAGGACATTACCAGCGAGCATGGCTGGATAGACGTGGTTGAATCATTGACATCATAATCCCTTTCTCTTATCTGCGATGGGAACGACATCGTGAGCCGGATAAGGCCGCTATGCCATTATCCGGCAATATTATCTGCTTTTTTGTCCAGCCAATTGTACTGAATACAAAGTAATACGTGCGTTAATTCACATTTATATGGTTAACCCTTCCACTCCGTTGGAAGGCGGATAAGCTTTGACGCGCTTCACAATTTTTTCCCTACTGACCTTTCACACTGATTCCAGTGTCTCAGACTGGAGTCCAATATGTTGGAATCAAGTAAAGTCCCGGCTCTTACTCGCGCAATCGACATCCTCAATTTGATCGCGCGTATTGGCCCATGCAGCGCGGCAATCATTATTGAAACGCTGCGTATTCCAAAAAGCACCGCGTACCTGCTGTTGAATGAATTAAAACGTCAGCGATTTATTAGCCTCGATCATCAGGAGAACTACTGCCTGTGGACTAAGCTCGTTGAATTGTCGGGCCATGCGCTCAGCAAGATGGATCTGCGGGAGCTGGCGCGTCCTCGTCTAACACAACTGATGGATGAAACCGGGCTGCTGTGTCACTTGGGGATCATCGACCACGAAAATGCGTATTACATACTGAAAGTGGAATCCTCATCCACTATCAGCGTGCGCTCGCATGAGGGGAAAAGCCTCTCTCTTTATCGTTCCGGCATCGGCAAATGCCTGCTGGCATGGCAGCCGGCCGCCGTACGCAAAGCCATTATTGAAAAAATGGTATGGGAGCGAGCCACGCTGACCACCATCACCGAGCCGCAACAATTGAATGATGAGCTGGAACGCATTCGCCAGCGTGGATGGAGCTTTGATAACGGGGAGGATTATCCGGATGTCCGCTGCGTTGCCGCACCGGTATTTAATGCCAGAAACGAACTGACCGCGGCAATTTCAGTGGTCGGCACGCGCCTGCAAATCAACGAAGAGAATCTTGATTATTTGGCCGGTAAAGCTATTGCCTGTGCCAAAGATATTTCACGCCTGTTGGGATGGAAAAGTCCCTTCGACTCACTCGCATCTTAAAATGGAGAATATTATGACTCTTCCTAAAATTAAACACGTTCGAGCCTGGTTTATTGGAGGCGCTACCGCAGAGAAAGGGGCTGGCGGCGGGGATTATCACGACCAGGAAGGAAATCACTGGATTGATGACCATATCGCCACTCCCATGAGCAAATATCGCGACTATGAGCAGTCTCGTCAGTCTTTTGGAATCAACGTGTTAGGGACGCTGATTGTCGAAGTAGAGGCGGAAAATGGGCAGACGGGGTTCGCCGTTTCGACAGCAGGGGAGATGGGCTGTTTTATCGTAGAAAAACATCTTAACCGGTTTATTGAAGGCAAATGCGTAAGCGATATCAAACTTATTCACGATCAGATGCTCGGCGCGACCATGTACTACTCCGGTTCCGGCGGTCTGGTGATGAACACGATTTCCTGTGTGGATCTGGCGCTGTGGGATCTGTTTGGCAAGGTGGTTGGGCTGCCGGTTTATAAATTGCTGGGCGGAGCGGTGCGCGATGAAATTCAGTTTTACGCCACCGGCGCACGCCCGGATCTGGCTAAAGAAATGGGCTTTATCGGCGGTAAAATGCCGACTCACTGGGGACCGCACGATGGTGATGCGGGGATCCGTAAAGATGCCGCGATGGTGGCGGATATGCGTGAAAAGTGCGGGCCGGATTTCTGGCTGATGCTCGACTGCTGGATGAGTCAGGATGTGAACTATGCGACTAAACTGGCTCACGCCTGTGCGCCATTTAATCTCAAATGGATTGAAGAGTGTCTATCGCCGCAGCAGTATGAAGGCTATCGCGAATTAAAACGCAACGCGCCTGCAGGGATGATGGTTACCAGCGGCGAACACCATGGTACGCTGCAATCCTTCCGCACTCTGGCAGAAACCGGCATTGATATTATGCAGCCGGATGTTGGCTGGTGCGGCGGATTAACCACGCTGGTTGAGATCGCCGCGCTTGCCAAATCGCGCGGGCAACTGGTGGTGCCGCACGGTTCGTCTGTCTATTCGCACCATGCAGTTATTACTTTCACTAATACTCCTTTCAGCGAGTTCCTGATGACCAGCCCGGACTGCTCCACCCTGCGTCCGCAATTTGACCCGATTCTCCTGGATGAGCCAGTGCCGGTGAATGGACGCATCCATAAATCAGTGCTGGATAAGCCGGGCTTCGGCGTCGAGCTTAACCGTGACTGTCACTTGAAACGCCCTTATAGCCACTAATAACTCGTGCGTTGCCTTTGTACGGCAACGCCCTCATCCTGTTGAGGATATTGCTATGAGCATCACTTTACTTGACGGCGTAGTGAAGAAAAACCGCGCACGTTTAATTCCTTTTATGTTGGCACTGTATGTACTGGCGTTTCTGGATCGTTCAAATATTGGTTTTGCCAAAGAGACCTATCAGATAGATACCGGGCTAAGTAATGAAGCCTACGCGCTAGGGGCCGGTATTTTCTTTGTGGTTTACGCTTTCCTTGGCGTACCGGCTAACCTGCTGATGCGCAAATTTGGCGCAAGAACCTGGATCGGCACGACTACCCTGCTGTGGGGCTTTCTCTCTGCTGCGATGGCCTGGGCGGATAGTGAAGCAAAATTCCTGATAATCCGCACGCTATTGGGCGCGGCGGAGGCTGGATTTTTCCCCGGCATGATCTATCTAACTTCACAATGGTTCCCGCAGCGTAACCGTGCCAGCATTATGGGGCTATTTTATATGGGCGCGCCGCTGGCGTTAACGTTGGGTTCGCCGCTCTCCGGCGCTCTGCTGGAGATGCATGGTTTTATGGGGCACCCGGGATGGTTCTGGATGTTCGTTATCGAAGGCCTACTGGCGATTGGCGCAGGGATATTCACCTTTTTCTGGCTTGATGACACTCCGCAGCAGGCGCGTTTTCTTAGCCTGGAAGAAAAGAACGCGCTTATCAGGCAACTGGCGAGCGAAGAAGAGAAAAAGGTCACGTCAAGGCTTGCGGATGCGCTGCGTAATGGACGCGTCTGGCAACTGGCTATTATTTATCTGACGATTCAGGTGGCGGTATACGGACTCATCTTTTTCCTGCCTACCCAGGTTGCTGCGCTATTGGGCACTAAAGTGGGCTTTACCGCTTCGGTGGTAACAGCGGTTCCCTGGGTGGCGGCTTTGCTTGGCACATGGCTTATTCCTCGCTACTCCGACCGTACCGGCGATCGCCGTAACGTTGCGGCAGTGACGCTACTGGCTGCGGGCATTGGCATTGGCCTGTCAGGTCTGGTTTCTCCGGTGCTCGCTATTCTGGCGCTCTGTGTTGCAGCAGTAGGATTTATTGCCGTTCAGCCCGTATTTTGGACCATGCCAACGCAGCTACTTTCCGGTACGGCTCTGGCGGCAGGAATTGGTTTCGTTAATCTGTTTGGCGCTGTGGGCGGTTTTATTGCCCCAATTCTGCGCGTAAAAGCGGAAACGTTGTTTGCCAGCGATGCGGCGGGCCTGCTGACGCTGGCCGGAGTCGCCATCATTGGCTCATTAATTATCTTCACGCTGAGCGTTAATCGTCCGGTGGCGCAATCCGGCGCTGCGCATCATTAATCTTATCTACGTTGTAAGGATCGCTATGAACGCATTGTTATCAAATCCTTTTAAAGAAGGATTACGTAAAGGGGATACGCAAATTGGTTTGTGGCTCAGTTCAACCACCTCTTATATGGCGGAGATTGCGGCGACGTCGGGTTATGACTGGTTGTTAATAGATGGCGAGCACGCGCCTAATACGGTGCAGGACTTGTATCATCAGTTACAGGCCATCGCCCCATACGCCAGCCAGCCGGTGATTCGCCCGATCGAGGGAAGTAAAGCGCTCATTAAACAGGTACTGGACATCGGGGCGCAAACGCTACTGATCCCGATGGTTGACACCGCAGAACAGGCGCGCCAGGTCGTTTCCGCTACCCGATACCCGCCGTTGGGGCAACGAGGCGTTGGCGCGAGCGTGGCGCGTGCGGCGCGCTGGGGGAGAATCGACAACTATATGGCACAGGCCAATGAGTCGCTCTGCCTGTTGGTGCAGGTTGAAAGCAAAGTGGCGCTGGAAAACCTTGACGCGATTCTGGAGGTTGAAGGCATTGATGGCGTCTTTATCGGTCCGGCAGATCTCTCTGCTTCATTGGGTTACCCCGATAATGCCGGACACCCGGAAGTGCAGCGGATCATTGAAGCGTGTATTTATCGTATTCGCGCCGCCGGAAAAGCGGCGGGTTTTTTGGCGGTCGATCCGGCAATGGCGCAGAAATGTCTGGCGTGGGGCGCGAATTTTGTCGCGGTCGGGGTAGATACGATGCTCTACACCGAGGCGCTGGACAGCAGGTTGGCGATGTTTAAATCTGTTCAGTCAGTAAGCACGGCAAAACGTAGTTATTGAGAAAAATGCCGGATGGCACGTATGCCTTACGCGTGCGTTTTAGCGCCAATCGGTATAGTCTGGCAATACGTCAGGAGGTCTGCGCGATGATGGCGCTAAATATGCTGCGCCGCTGGCTTAATGGCGAGGACATTACCAGCGAGCATGGCTGGATAGACGTGGTTGAATCATTGACGGCATAGAACTTTTAGTGGGAAGGCCTGGCCTTCCCACCCTTATATACTTATAAATTCTTCGCAGAGCATCATTTCAGGATAAGAGCCTATCCCACCAGGCGTAATTGTTGAAGCCAGTTTGGGGCCGGCCAGCGCGCAGAAACCGGAGCGTACACGTAGTACGTGAGGATTTTGAGCACTGCCCGGTCCCAAAATGGCGAATAAAATAGCCTAATGGGATAGGCTCTAAGTACTCACCATTACTGGAGACTGTATTCATATATTTGTCGCCGGGTTTGGGTGTTAAATAGTGTTTGTTCCTCTACTGAAAGCGTTAAGAACTTTTCCGCAAAATCTCGTAGTGTGGTAGCAGGATCGTTTTGTCCGGCATTCGATAAGAGTTGAATTGTATGGTAACAAAATAGACCACAGCCGTTGGGTACATTATTTTGTAAATTCATTTCGATAAAATTAACATCATCGCTTTCTGATATGCCTGCAATTGTTGCTGCTTCTATAATCTTTTGCTTAGTATTTTCATTTAAATCATGATAAGTATTAAATATAAGGCATTTTATTTTTTCTGCAAGTTTATAAAATAAACAGAGAAGCCAGTGATCTCCTGTATTTACCAGGAAGACTTCATTGTGAGATAATCCTGATTGAGCCATCTTTTCAAGTAGCTGAGTGCTTAATATATTTTCTTTGGTGGTAGGATGAATAAGCCCAATAGGATAGTTTACCGAGAGAAAAGGTGATTCTTGAACCAGGCCTTGCGTTGCAGCTGCCAGCTCATCTGACGACAACATTCGCGCACTACACCAAAGATTTTCAACTCCTACCTGTTCTTGATCTGTCTGAGCGAACTGGTCGCCCATAATTTTATGTGCTATTCCTATTTTTTTAGAAAGGTCGGTTGTCGCTGAACCGGCCATATAAAGTAATCTGGAAGGGGCATGTAGCTTTTTCCACTCAGTATTATTTTTCGTTATATCGTTATTGGCGATTTGATGTAATACAAGGCAAGCCTGATTGATTTTTTTGTCTATATCTGATGATCCCGATCTTTTTCCGCTAAAGAGATCAAAAAGAAATTTCTCAACTCTATGTCCCAGGTCATCGTTGCGTAACGCAAGATTGCATAACAGATCAATACAATTCTGATCACCGTTCTCTACGGCGCTAAACAACAACGCAAGCGTCTCATCGCTCACCTCTTCTGCATATAAGCTGTGAAATTGCGGTATGCTCAATCGGTAAAGTGAATTTACACATATATTCATTTTGCTCTGTTTCCTGGTAGGTGAAAGTAGCGAATATGATGTAATTTATAATTATTTGTAAAAATATTATTGTTAGTGGGGGATATATTAAATCAGGCATAGACCTGATTTTATTATTATTCACATAGTACTCAATTATTATCGGAGATATTCAGTTATCTCCCTCTTTAAAGGAGGCTGGTAACGCGTCGATACAAGAGATATTGCTCTATAAACAGTAACGTCGTTATCTGTCATGCCACCGTGGGTTAGCGGTCATGGTTAACCAAATAGGGCAGGTTATTGCAAAGAGACATCCGCGTTTATACCCAAAATAATCCGTAGCCAACACATAAGCAACTTGAAGTATGAAGGGTATATGTCTGATGGAAAATCGGCCCTGGTGAGTAGGGTAATGGCGCCGGAGGGGCTCCGGCGCTTTTTACTTAGCCGAGCGCCTGGGCGAGTAGCGTAATGGGGTGTTCGCAGCGTTTGCTTGTAGACATCTCAATTTGCCACTTACAGGTTTCACAATCGGTGACGACAATGTCGGCGCCGCTCTCTTCAATCTGGCGGAACAGCGGCGCGCCGATGGACTGTGATGTCGGATAGTTTTCCTTTTTAAATCCATACGTACCGGCAATGCCGCAGCACTGTGAATCAAGTACCGTCAATTCAAGCCCCGGAATTTGCCGCAATAGTTCAAGCGTGTAAAGCGTCCAGCCCATTTTTTCCATATGACACGGCGTATGGTAGACCACTTTCAGCGGCAAAGGATTAAGCGGCAGCGTTTTCCCGGCATCCAGTTTGCGCCATAGCCAGCGGGTGGCCAGCTCGATATGTTCGCGCAGCCCGGCGTTGTCCACGTCCAGCACTTCAGGATATTCATCGCGCAACGCAAACGTACAGGTGGATGACGTGGCGATGACCGGAATACCTTTGACGGCAATCGCCTCGCGTAGCGACTCCACATTGCTGATAGCCTGCTTGCGAGCTTTATCCGTAAAACCGTTAGCGATCAGCGGTACGCCGCAACACTTCTCTTTACTCAGTAGCTGTACGCCGGTACCCATTGCGTTCAGCACCTTAATCAGATCTTTTCCGAGCTGCGGATGGTTGTAATTCACAAAACAGCCATGGAAAAAGGCGACCTGATCTTTGTATTTAGCCTGCTGCGCCGCCACGCTACGATACCAGCGGCGGAAGGTGCCGAAAGAGTATTTTGGTAAGGTGCGGCGATGATCGATTTTGAGCGCGTAATCAAGCAACTGGCGCACTGGCTTTAATGCGGTGGCGGTATTGACCACCGGCGCGAACGGCGTTGAAACGCTGCCCATCAGATCGGTATGGCTGAGAATAAAGTTACGCAATGACGGGCGCGTCGTATCGTATTTCGCGCGGGCGCGCTGGATGATATCGCCAATCTTCACGTCCGACGGACAGGCGACCTCACACCGTTTGCAGTTAATGCAATATTTCAGCGCCTCGTCATACAGGGCGCCGTCTTTCAGACGCAGGCGTTCGCCATCCGGTCCGGCCTGTTTAGGGCCAGGGTAGCCTGGATTAACGCGGCTGACCGGGCACGCGGTGGTGCACACCGTACATTTAATACAACTTTCAAAACGTGTGTCGCTCATTGCTGTTCTCCTGCACGCTCAGCGATATGGTGCGCGGCCTGGAGGGCGCTGACTGCGCAGACGCCGCCGCCGCATCCCTCAGCTATAGGATCGAATCCCGCCAGCACAGAACCTATTGCATACAGATTTTCTACCGTATTGCCCGCAAGGGAGGGGCGGAAAGCGTCATCCGTCACGACGCCAAACTGCTGCCAGGGCTGTGGGTCGAAGAAATGTTGTTGATACCATTCGGCGCGGGTGGCCGTTTGCTGTACGTCGAGCCCTAAAATAGGTTCGCGGATCCCTTCGCGCTCGGCAACCAGACCGCTACTAAAGAAGCTACCGCTGGCAAGTACGGCAAAACGCGGGCGCAGTGGGATATCGGCATGGTTGCGGGTCCATATTTCGCTCACGGTACCGCGACGGCAGGTGACTTTCTTCACTTCATCGCCCGGCATCCAGATGCCGCCCTGACGAACAAACTGGCGCTGGAGCTGATTGTGCAGACGAATACCGAGCACCGATGGCGGCAGCGTCGGCAGCAGCGTGAGCGCGCAGGGCAGACGTTCGTTAAGCCAGCGCCACAGCGTATCGTTCGCCAGCCCGAAACAGGCGGGCATGATGATCATGTCGCAGTTTGTCGCTATTGGCGACAGCGCGTCGTACAGCAGCGGCCATTTTTCTTCGTTATCAAGCAGACGCGCAATATTGACCGCGCGAAATTCCGTCGGGTTATCACGCAGTACGTCCAGTTCCGGAAGGTCGATTTCTGCGGTTTCCACGTTGAGATCGCGTTGACGCAGCGACGCTGCCGCAAGGTGCGCCTGGAAATCCAGTAATCCGCTAACGCCGACGACGCAAATTCGCTGTGCGGATAACGGCCAGACCGGTACTTCCGGCGAGCTAAGCCAGGTTGAACGCAATGTGCCAAGCGGCGTGACACGCTGGTGCGCCTGCTGTACGTCGCCGTATAACTGCGCGCCGCTGGCGTTAAGTAGCGTTTGCGCCTGTTGCGCCAGCGTAAGGACTTTTTGCGCGCCCAAACGTGAATAAGGATGTTCAGGTGCCTGGCGGCGCAGCGCATCAAGCCCGGCGGTAATGTCGGTCACCGGTTGGCCGTCGGGCAGGGCGCTGAGTAGATCCAGCGAGCCGGAGGAAAAATGCAGTGCGCTTTGTCCGCGGGTGACGATGGCGCAGCGTAATCCATGCTGCTGGAGTTGCAGTCCGCACAGCAAACCGGCGAGACCGCCGCCCATAATAACCGTATCAAATTTCATCCTGGTGCTCCTTCTCCAGACCGCATAATCCCTGATAAACCCAGCGCGTGAATTCGCTTTCGCGCAGCGCGTCTCCCCAGGCGACAGGTTGTACGCCTTTCCAGCGCTCATTCAGAAATTCAGAGAGTTGCGTAATAGATTGCGCCGCGGTCGTCACATTAAAACGCTGCAATAGCCCGGCCGCGCGGCAGGCGCACAGCTCGCCCTGGCAAGTGCCCATCCCTACGCGGGTGCGACGACGCAGATCCAGCAGGCTATTCACGGTTAAGTTTTCGACGGCATACTGCACTTCTCCCGCCGTGACGGCCTCGCATTCACAGACCAGGCTACGGTGTTGGCGGCCTTCGCTCAGCCACCCCGGCGTGCGATCGCCATGCCGATAAACCGCCGATCCGCGTAGCGGCGCGGGAAGCGAGATAATGCGTTTCAGCGTATGTTCCGTAGACTCTTTTGAGCCAGGCAACGGCGTATCCGCCGTGATGCAGGGGCGAGTATTGCCCAACTTGCGGCACACGGCGTCGGTCGCCCATTCCGCCATCAGGCGGTAAGTCATTAGCTTCCCGCCGGTAATGGTAATGAAGCCATCAAGCCCGTCGCGTTCGGCGTGGTCGAACAACACAATACCGCGGCTGACGTTACGACCGCTGGGATCGTCATCGCTGGCCACCAGCGGGCGGACGCCGGAATACGCGCGCAGAATACGCGTCTTCGCCATGACAGGGGCCAGTTTTTCCCCTTCACGCAGCAGGATATCGACTTCATCTGCGGTGACGCGGTTGCTGTCTATCTCATTGTAATCAATATGGGTAGAGGTGGTGCCGATCAGTGAAATCGTATCGCCAGGTACCAGAATGTCGGCATCCGATGGTTTCCGGCAGCGGTTAATGACATGCTGGTTGATCCGATGGTCCATGATCAACAGCGAGCCTTTCGCCGGGAACATGCGAATACTCAGGTCGGCGTATTCGGCGATCCGTTGCCCCCAGATACCTGCCGCATTGACCACCACCGGCGCGTGAAGCGTCTGGGTTTCGCCAGTGAGATGGTTGCGCACATGGACGCCGCAGACCGTTGCGCCTTCACGAATGAGCCCGGTCACTTCATGCGCCGTTAACACGATTGCGCCATGTTCTCTGGCATCCAGCATATTGGCGGCGGTAAGGCGGAAAGGGTCCACGGTGCCATCCGGCACTTTTACCGCACCGATGAGCGCAGGGTTAACGGAAGGTTCGATGATGCGAGCCTGCTGCGGATCGATGGCTTCAGCGCGAATGCCTGCCGCTTCACAGGCGCGAATAAAGGTGGCCTGAAACGCAAGATCATCTTCCGGCAACGTAATAAACAGACCATCCGTCGGTTCGACGCAATGGCGGGCGATCCGTTTTAAAATCTGGTTTTCACTAATGCACTCGCGCGCGGATTCCGCGTCGGTAACCGCATAACGAGCGCCGCTGTGCAGCAGCCCGTGGTTACGCCCGGTCGCGCCGGTCGCTATATCATGCCGCTCCACCAGAATGACACGTAAACCGCGCAGCGCGCAGTCGCGGGCGATCCCTGCGCCTGTTGCTCCACCGCCAATGATAATCACGTCACTTGCTTGCGAGTCGCGAGTTTTCATTGTTTTTCCTCACAGTTCGTTTTTTATCATTTAGCCATACAAATCATATGGAATGTTTGATTTCGCGCATAATCGCTCACTATTCGAAAATGAAACGTGATTTCGTGCGCCTTTCTGAACATTAGTCGTAAAACTGTAACAATATGTGCTGTAATTCACATTAACGTGACGTATCTTTACTTAACATCGCGGCCACACTGGGAGCAGCGGGGTTGTTTGAACAAACTGCGGTGTTTACCTCTAAATAAAATATGGGCCACGGAGGCTACAATATGTTGAGTATTTTTAAACCAGCGCCGCATAAAGCGCGCTTGCCAGCGGCGGAGATTGATCCGACCTATCGCCGATTACGCTGGCAGATTTTCCTGGGGATATTCTTTGGCTATGCCGCGTATTATCTGGTGCGCAAGAACTTTGCCCTCGCGATGCCCTACCTGGTAGAACAGGGTTTTTCACGCGGCGATCTGGGCTTTGCTCTGTCCGGGATTTCCATCGCTTATGGTTTTTCGAAATTTATAATGGGTTCGGTGTCCGATCGCTCGAATCCGCGCGTTTTCCTGCCGGCAGGGTTGATTCTGGCCGCAGCAGTCATGTTGTTTATGGGCTTTGTACCGTGGGCGACATCCAGCATCGCCGTGATGTTTGTGCTGTTGTTCCTTTGCGGCTGGTTCCAGGGGATGGGGTGGCCGCCGTGCGGACGTACGATGGTTCACTGGTGGTCGCAGAAAGAACGCGGCGGCATTGTGTCGGTCTGGAACTGTGCGCATAACGTCGGCGGCGGGATCCCGCCACTGCTGTTCCTGCTGGGGATGGCGTGGTTTAACGACTGGAAAGCGGCGCTCTATATGCCAGCCTTTGGCGCGATTGTGGTGGCGCTGTTCGCTTTCGCAATGATGCGCGATACGCCGCAATCCTGCGGTCTGCCGCCTATCGAAGAGTATAAAAACGACTATCCGGACGACTACAACGAAAAAGCGGAAGAAGAGCTGACTGCGAAGCAGATCTTCATGCAGTACGTACTGCCAAACAAACTGTTGTGGTACATCGCTATCGCCAACGTGTTTGTTTATCTGCTGCGCTACGGCATCCTCGACTGGTCGCCGACCTACCTGAAAGAAGTGAAGCATTTCGCACTGGATAAATCCTCCTGGGCCTACTTCCTGTATGAATACGCGGGTATTCCGGGCACGCTGCTGTGTGGCTGGATGTCGGATAAAGTCTTCCGCGGCAACCGCGGTGCGACGGGCGTGTTCTTTATGACCCTGGTGACTATCGCGACCATCGTTTACTGGATGAACCCGGCAGGGAACCCGAACGTTGATATGGCTTGTATGATTATCATCGGCTTCCTGATCTACGGCCCGGTAATGTTGATCGGTCTGCACGCGCTGGAACTGGCGCCGAAAAAAGCGGCGGGTACGGCGGCGGGCTTTACCGGTCTGTTTGGTTACCTGGGCGGTTCTGTCGCTGCAAGCGCCATTGTGGGTTATACCGTTGACTTCTTCGGTTGGGATGGCGGCTTTATGGTGATGATTGGCGGCAGCATTCTGGCGGTAATCCTGCTGGTGGTCGTGATGATTGGTGAAAAACGCCATCATGATGAGCTGCAGTTAAAACGCAACGGAGGCTAATAACATGAAAACCACACTGAAAAACCTTAGCGTGGCGTTAATGTTGGCAGGAATGACCATCGGAAGCTGTGCCGTGGCGGCTGAAAAAGTCGTTATCGCCCACCGTGGCGCCAGCGGTTATCTGCCGGAGCATACGCTACCAGCGAAAGCGATGGCGTATGCGCAAGGGGCAGATTATCTGGAACAGGATTTAGTGATGACAAAGGACGACCATCTGGTCGTCCTCCATGACCACTACCTTGACCGGGTGACTGACGTCGCTGACCGTTTTCCGGACCGGGCGCGTAAAGATGGGCGCTATTACGCTATCGATTTTACGCTGGATGAAATTAAATCCCTGAAGTTTACCGAAGGGTTTGATATTGAAAACGGCAAAAAAGTACAAACTTATCCGGGCCGTTTCCCGATGGGAAAATCTGATTTCCGCATTCATACCTTTGAAGAGGAAATTGAATTCGTTCAGGGATTAAATCACTCTACCGGTAAAAATATCGGTATTTATCCGGAAATTAAAGCGCCGTGGTTCCATCATCAGGAAGGGAAAGATATTGCCGCGAAAACGCTGGAAGTGCTGAAGAAGTATGGTTACACCGGCAAGCAGGACAATGTCTATTTGCAGTGTTTTGATGTCGCTGAGCTGAAACGTATTAAGAATGAACTGGAACCCAAAATGGGGATGGATCTCAATCTGGTTCAACTTATTGCGTATACCGACTGGAATGAAACACAGCAGAAACAGCCGGACGGTCGTTGGGTAAATTACAACTACGACTGGATGTTTAAGCCGGGCGCTATGAAGCAGGTGGCGGAATATGCGGACGGTATTGGTCCGGATTACCATATGCTGGTCGCGGAAGGCTCAACGAAAGGGAATATCAAGCTGACTGGAATGGTGCAAGACGCACATCAGAATAAGATGGTAGTGCATCCTTACACCGTGCGTGCCGATCAATTGCCGGACTATGCCACAGACGTTAATCAGTTGTACGACATCCTGTATAACAAGGCGGGCGTCGACGGGCTGTTCACTGACTTCCCGGATAAGGCGGTCATGTTCCTGCAAAAAAATGACTAAAGGTTTGCCATAGTAGAAGTGACGCGCCGGATGAGGCCATAAACGCCTCATCCGGCCTGGCGCAACGTTTGCCAGCGTAAGTCTGGTAAACGCAATGACATCAGGCGGTGTTGTTTTATAGCAAACCCTCATCGGTCAGTGTTTCCATACATTTTTGTAATAAAAATAGCGGACTTCCTTCTACCGGCGGTTCTTTTGCTAACAGGGAAATTTGTCGATAAAAGGTGGGTTCCAGCGCCACGGAGCATAATTTTCCTGTCGTGGCTTTTAAGGTTAATTCTGGCAATAAGGCGATACCTAATCCCTGGCGAATAAAATTCAGCGCAGTATCGGGATGGTTAAATTCATATTTAAATATCGGCTCAATACCCTTTTCTTTAAACAACGCCATAATGCTTAATTCATAACGACCTTTACTGACAATAAGTGGTTCGTCCATCAGTTCTTCGACCGTTACCGTACTATTGGCCGCCAGGGGATGATTTTCAGGCACCACTACGGTGAATTTATCCCGGTAAATGGGGACGCAATACATACCGTTGACCGGAAAAGGAACGAAACCGGCATCAATACTTCCGTCCTGCAGCGAATCAATAATAGCCGTACTGTTCTCTTCATAGGGGATAATTTTTACATTTGGATGATGGCTTTCAAAATAGCGAATGACGCCGGGTAAAATGCAGGCGCAGGCGCTGGGAAAACAGCCAATCCGTAGCGTACGGGCCGGGTTCTTTTTTTCTTGTTCGGCAATCTCTTTTACCGCGTTGACGTCGCGCTGGATCGCGCGTAAGTGCCTGACGATGCGGCTACCGGCGGCGGTAAGCTCAATCTCTTTACGACGCTCACGAATCAATATGTCAACGCCGAGCTCCTCCTCAAGCGCGGAGATGGCCTGGCTGACGGCGGATTGCGTCATGTATAGCCGTTTGCTGGCTTCGGTAAATCCGCCGTACTCCAGTACGGCAAGCAGGGCGTGGATTTGGGTTAGCGTCATTAGTAAAACCTAATCAATATGATTAAAACGATTAATTTTTCTAATAGAGTGCACTTGTTTATACTGTGATTCTATCGAATACATCACATTTTGACGCACCTGATAGGTGTTCAGTTGAGCTGAGCGTTGCCTGCGTGCGCCATCTGAACGGGTCGTTAAGAATGAAAGAAAAATTATGGACGAAGGATTTTTGGGCAATCACCATAGTCAGTTTTATTATCTTTTTTGTTTTTTATGTACTGCTAACTTTATTACCCATTTATATCGCTGACCGCCTGCATGCTTCTGCAGATAAGGCCGGGCTGTTAGTGACATGTTTCCTGGCCGCGGCAATTGTTATTCGGCCATTTGCCGGACAATGGGTGGGAAAATATTCGAATAAAAAGATTCTGGTGCTCTCTTCTCTGGCTTTTTTGGTGATTACCGCGCTGTATCCGGTTTGCCATTCTATCGAGTCGCTGCTCTTTATCCGCGTACTTCATGGGATTACGTTTGGTGTTATTACCACGGTAAAAGGAACTATTTCAGCGCGGTTAATTCCGGCCTCCCGACGTGGAGAGGGCATCAGCTTTTTCTCTTTAGCGATGGGCCTGGCGATGGTCGTCGGACCGTGGATCGGTTTGAATATGGCCCGCTGGAACGCGTTCACTGCCGCATTCTGGCTTTGTTCCGCTGTAGCGGCGTTAGGGATTGTGCTTTCCCTGATTGTGACGGTCCCTCCGGTAATTCGTCATGCCGATGGTTCGAAACCGAATCTGGGTTTTGCCGCGATGTTTGACCGCGCCGCCTTGCCTTTTGCGCTGGTCACCTTTTTTATGACTTTCTCCTATGCCGGCGTGTCGGCTTTCCTGGCGCTGTATGCGCGTGAGCTGGATTTAATGGCGGCGGCCAGTAATTTCCTGCTGTGCTACGCGATTTTCCTGATGATATGCCGTACCTTCACCGGGAATATTTGTGATAAAAAAGGGCCGAAATATGTTGTTTTCCCATGCCTGTTGGCTTTTACCATCGGTCTGGTGGCGCTGGGCTACACCAATGGCAGCATCATGATGATTATTTCCGGCGGTCTCATCGGTATCGGCTACGGTTCGGTCACGCCGGTTTTCCAGACGCAAATTATCAGCTCGGTTGAACCGCATAAAATCGGCGTGGCGAATTCACTGTTCTTTAACGCGATGGATGCCGGAATGGCGATTGGCGCCTTTATCATGGGAATGATGGTTGAGTCGGTTGGCTATCGTATGATTTATGTCGCTGGCGCGGTGCTGGTGGTACTCGCTGGCGCACTGTATGCCGTGCAGATGAAAAAACGTGGCGTGATGCCTTTGGTTTCCACCAGCGAGTTGCACTGAGTTACATCTCGATTTCGATATCGCCTTTTGCCCTGCAGCAGCAGGGCAAAATCTCTCCCGGCTGGATAAACGCTAAAGGTTCCGTAATCCAGTCAACCTGACCGGCAACCAGCCGGGTACGACAGGAGCCGCAATATCCTTCGCGGCACTGATACTCCACCTCAACGTTATGCGATTCCAGCGCGGCCAGCAGAGAAGGGTGTTCATCCTGGCACAGCAGCTGTGTGCCAGTGATACGCAGCGTGACGCGTCCCATCAGAGCTGGAAATTACTCAGATCGTCGGTATCGACTTCCGAATCGATTTGTCCGACCAGATAAGAGCTAACTTCCACTTCCTGTGGCGCGACCTGAACGTTATCGGACACCAGCCAGGTATTGATCCACGGGATTGGGTTGGAGCGGGTCTGGAACGGCAGATCCAGCCCTACCGCCTGCATACGAATATTAGTAATATATTCAACGTATTGACACAGGATATCTTTATTCAGGCCGATCATCGAACCGTCGCGGAACAGATAGTCCGCCCACTCTTTTTCCTGCTGCGCCGCCTGCACGAACAGGTCATAACATTCCTGTTTACACTCTTCGGCGATTTCCGCCATCTCCGGGTCGTCCACGCCGCTACGCAACAGGTTCAGCATATGTTGCGTGCCGGTCAGATGCAGAGCTTCGTCACGGGCGATCAGACGGATAATTTTGGCGTTGCCTTCCATCAGTTCACGCTCGGCAAATGCGAAAGAGCAGGCGAAGCTGACGTAGAAGCGAATGGCTTCCAGCGCGTTCACGCTCATCAGGCACAGATACAGTTTTTTCTTCAGCTCACGCAGATTCACGACAACCGTTTTGCCATTAACGGTATGGGTGCCTTCACCGAGCAGATGCCAGTAACTGGTCATCTCAATAAGTTCGTCGTAGTAGGCGGAGATCCCTTCGGCGCGCTTCTGAATTTGCTCATTGGTCACGATATCGTCAAAAACGACCGCCGGATCGTTGACGATGTTACGAATAATGTGGGTGTAGGATCGTGAGTGAATCGTCTCAGAAAACGCCCAGGTCTCTACCCACGTCTCCAGCTCCGGGATGGAAATGAGCGGCAGCAGGGCGACGTTCGGGCTACGTCCCTGAATGGAATCCAGCAGCGTCTGGTATTTGAGGTTGCTGATGAAGATATGTTTTTCGTGCTCCGGCAACGCCTGATAATCGATACGATCGCGGGAGACGTCGACCTCTTCCGGACGCCAGAAGAAAGAGAGCTGTTTTTCGATCAGTTTTTCGAAGATGTCATATTTCTGCTGGTCATAGCGTGCAACGTTGACCGGCTGGCCAAAGAACATGGGTTCCTTGAGCTGATCGTTTTTCGTCTGTGAAAAAGTGGTGTATGCCATTGAAGTGAATCCTTTATGGGATGAGCGCCGGATGGCGGCGCAAGCGCCTTATCCGGCCTACAAACCGTACAATCGTAGGCCGGGTAAGCATAGCGCTACCCGGCACTATTCATCAGATCTTACAAGCGCCGCTTTCGCAGCCATCGTCCTGAATAGAAGGCGCCAAATCGTCCTGCGCATCTTCCGCGCCGTCGCGGGTATTTTGATAGTACAGAGTTTTCACGCCAAACTTATACGCGGTGAGCAAATCTTTCAGCAGTTGCTGCATCGGCACTTTTCCTGACGGGAAACGTGACGGATCGTAGTTGGTATTGGCGGAAATCGACTGATCGATAAACTTCTGCATGATACCCACCAGTTGCAGATAACCGTCGTTGTTCGGCATCTCCCACAACAGTTCGTAAGCGTCTTTTAGATGCTCATAATCCGGCACGACCTGACGCAAAATACCGTCTTTCGAGGCCTTGATGCTGACGTAGCCGCGCGGCGGCTCAATGCCGTTAGTGGCGTTGGAGATCTGGGACGACGTTTCCGATGGCATTAGCGCCGATAGCGTGGAGTTACGCAGACCGTGGGTTTTGATCGACTCACGCAGCTGTTCCCAGTCGTAGTGCAGCGGTTCGTTGACGATCGCATCCAGATCTTTTTTGTAGGTGTCGATCGGCAAAATGCCTTTTGCATAGGTGGTTTCGTTGAACCATGGGCAGGCGCCTTGCTCTTTCGCCAGTTCGTTGGACGCTTTAAGCAGATAGTATTGAATGGCTTCGAAGGTTTTATGCGTCAGATTATTGGCGCTGCCGTCGGAATAACGTTTACCGTTTTTCGCCAGCCAGTAGGCGAAGTTAATCACGCCAATGCCCAGCGTACGACGGCCCATTGCGCCGCGTTTGGCAGCCGGAATCGGGTAATCCTGATAATCGAGCAGAGCATCCAAAGCGCGTACTGCCAGAATAGCCAGTTCTTCCAGCTCGTCCAGAGTTTTAATGGCGCCCAGGTTGAATGCAGACAACGTACACAACGCAATTTCGCCGTTTTCATCGTTGACATCGTGCAGCGGTTTGGTCGGCAGGGCAATCTCCAGACACAGGTTAGACTGGCGTACCGGGGCGACAACCGGATCGAACGGACTGTGAGTATTGCAGTGGTCAACGTTCTGGATATAGATACGACCGGTAGAGGCGCGTTCCTGCATCATCAGCGAGAACAGTTCGACCGCTTTCACACGCTGTTTGCGGATGCTGTCGTCGTTTTCATATTTCACGTACAGGCGTTCGAATTCGTCCTGGTCGGCGAAGAACGCATCGTATAGCCCGGGTACATCGGACGGACTGAACAGCGTAATGTCGCCGCCCTTCAGCAGGCGGGTATACATCAGTTTGTTGATCTGTACGCCGTAATCCATGTGACGTACGCGGTTGCCTTCCACGCCACGGTTGTTTTTCAGTACCAGCAGGCTTTCCACTTCCAGGTGCCACATCGGATAGAACAGTGTCGCCGCGCCGCCGCGCACGCCGCCCTGCGAACAGGATTTCACCGCCGTCTGGAAGTGCTTGTAGAACGGAATACAGCCGGTGTGGAACGCTTCGCCGCCGCGAATCGGGCTGCCCAGCGCACGAATGCGTCCCGCGTTGATACCGATACCGGCGCGCTGAGAAACGTATTTCACGATAGCGCTGGAGGTGGCGTTGATGGAATCCAGACTGTCGCCACACTCGATCAGTACGCAGGAGCTGAACTGACGGGTTGGGGTACGCACACCGGACATGATGGGCGTCGGCAGCGAGATTTTGAACGTAGAGACCGCATCGTAAAAACGTTTTACATAGTCAAGACGCGTTTCACGCGGGTAGTTCGAGAACAGGCAGGCCGCTACCAGAATGTAGAGGAACTGCGCGCTTTCATAGATTTCGCCGGTCACGCGGTTTTGCACCAGATATTTCCCTTCCAGCTGCTTAACGGCAGCGTAGGAGAAGGTCATATCGCGATCGTGAACGATAAACGAATCCATCTGCTTGAACTCTTCTTCCGTGTAGTCTTCCAGCAGATGATTGTCGTATTTGCCAAGCTCAACCATTTTTACCACATGGTGGTAAAGTGCGGGCGGCTCAAACTGGCCGAAGGCTTTCTTACGCAGGTGGAAAATCGCCAGACGCGCAGCCAGGTATTGATAATCCGGCGCATCGCGAGAGATCAGGTCTGCGGCGGCCTTAATGATAGTTTCATGGATATCGGAGGTCTTAATCCCATCATAAAACTGAATATGCGAGCGTAGCTCGACCTGAGAAACCGATACGTTATTCAGTCCTTCTGCCGCCCAATCAAGCACGCGATGAATTTTGTCGAGATTGATGCGCTCAGTACGGCCGTCACGCTTTGTCACCAGCAGACTCTGATTCATGTGGTTTTCTACCTGTTTACCTGTCCGTGAAAGAAAAATATCCCCCCGCTTATCCACAACGCCACGTTGTGACTAACTCTGTGGATAAATACTATATATAGGGGGTAATCGATAAGTGAAACGCTATATGGTGAGTATTCTAGTAGGGATTCTTTTGAGTACAAGAGTTGATTTTGGCGTTAAATTGCGGTTGTAAAAGAGTAAGAATCGCTAAATGCGCGTCTGATAAGGCCTGGAGAGGATGTCAACAATTCATAAAAAAAAATCAAAATTTGATCGAATGCTGATTTCTTCATCGAAGAGAAAGGTTGCGCCCGATGATCTAACGCAACCCTTATAGGAAAATTCTTTGATGTCAGGCTTTTTTAGCGCGGGTATGCAACATGTAGTTAACGTCTACTCCGGGACCGAGTTTGAAAGTATTGGTTATCGGGTTGTAGTGCAGCCCGGTGATATGTTGCTCTTTCAGGACGGTTTCATCTACCCAGCTTAACAGTTCAGCCGGCTTAATGAATTTCTTCACGTCGTGCGTGCCTTTTGGCACCATGCGCAGAATATACTCAGCGCCGACGACCGCCATCAGCCAGGATTTCCCATTGCGGTTCAACGTTGAGAAGAACACCTCGCCGCCGGGTTTAACCAGTTGGGCGCAGGCGTGGACGACCGATTGCGGATCGGGAACATGCTCCAGCATTTCCATACATGTGACGACGTCGTATTGCTGGGCGTGTTTTGCCGCATGTTCCTCAACCGTCTCCTGCACGTACTCTACCTCAATGCCGCTTTCCAGCGCATGCAGTTTGGCGACCTGCAAAGGCTCAAAGCCCATATCCAGCCCGGTAACGGTAGCGCCTTCGCGCGCCATGCTCTCCGCCAGAATACCGCCGCCACAGCCGACGTCGAGCACCTTTTTACCGAACAGGCCGCCTGAGCGCTCAGTAATGTAGCCAAGGCGTAGGGGGTTGATGCGATGCAATGGCTTGAATTCGCCCTCCAGATCCCACCAGCGCGACGCGACGGCTTCGAATTTGGCGATTTCATTATGGTCAACGTTGTGAGCTACCGACGGTTTTTCAGTGTTCATGAGTACATGAGATTCCGCTATTGATCTATCGGGGCAGTATAGCAGGTGCAAAGTCGCTGCGTTATATCTACTGCCGTCTTTATTACGCTTTCAGCGCAAGAAGTTTTCTTGCGCGTTCTGTAAAACCGCTACCGATGTGGTGCGTGATAAAATTACAGACGCCCTCGACGTTGTTGTTTTTTAACATATCCAAAATAGTGGCATGTCCACGGTTAGAGCTGGTGATATATTCAGCGGTAAAATCCAGTCTGTAGCGAATTGCCAATAAACGTGCTGAGATCAACAGGTGTGCTTGTGAAATGTATTTATTATCGGCATATTTCACAAAAACATAATGAAAATCATGATCCAGTTTGAGGTAAGCTTGCGTATCTCGCTCTGCATTAATTTTTGCTGACTTCGATAAAATATTGCTTAATTCGACTATGACATTGTTAGCATTTTTCTCCATCGCTTCACGAATTGCGCCCTGTTCAAGGATAACCCTCATTTTGATGAGATCATTGATATCCTCGTCGGTGACAGAAAAAACAAATGTCCCACTGCGGGGAATGATGTTGACCAGGTTTTCATTATAGCTCAGCCAAATAAAAGCTTCACGAATTGGTGTTTTACTTACCATCAGAATATTTGATAGTTCATTTTCACTGATCGCTTGCCCAAGATCGAAATCGCCATGGATAATCATCTCCCTTATTTTCTCTTTAATCACCTGGGTGATGGATTTGGGTATTTCAATTGATATGTGACTAAAGTCACGCTTTAATCTATTTTTCATTTTCTTCTCCTCCATGGTTAAACCAGGCTCCATTGTAATTAATTTATTCAAAATTAACGGATCTAATATATCAGATATAAGAAAATTTACATACTTTATTGTTGTTATTGTATATTTCATTAAGTTTGCTTGCTGATATATCAGATATGACACATTAGCTTTTGAATTGTATTGTTTTTTACGTAACATCGATTCCGGTCAATACCCTTATTCATTGAATCATAAAAGGTGATGCAAAATGAGTAGTCCACAAGAAAATTTATACGATGCAATTCGTATTGTAAAAAGGAAAATCATTCCTTTGGCCTTTATTCTTTACTTTTTTAACTATATGGATCGTGTCAATATTGGGTTTGCTGCATTACGCATGAATGAATCTCTCGGTATTACGCCTGAGGATTTCGCTAATATTTCTTCTATATTCTTCATATCATATTTAATCTTTCAAATTCCGAGTAGCATTGGCTTGCAAAAGCTTGGCGCAAGAAAATGGATTAGTTCCATTATTATCGGCTGGGGAGCGGTAACTGGGCTGATTTTTTTTGCTAAAGATACTCAACATATTTTGCTGGCTCGCATTTTTTTGGGGGTATTTGAAGCTGGCTTTTTCCCAGGCATGGTTTATTATCTTGCATGCTGGTTCCCGGCTCGTGAACGCGGAAAAGTCAATAGTTTCTTCATGTTATCTATTGCTGTAGCATCGGTATTGGCTGCACCGATGTCTGGTTGGATCATCGAGCATTTGAATACCCCGGATTATGAAGGCTGGCGCTGGCTTTTTGCTATTGAAGGTATCCCTACCGTATTCCTTGGCATCCTGACATTTTATTTACTGCCTGACAGTCCAGAAAAGGCTAAATGGCTTACGCCACAGCAGATATCGGCCTTAGTTAATAAATTACGCACTGACAATGAAACCGCAGCGGCATTAAATAAAAATACCAACTCATCCTTTCTTTCAGTAATCAAAAATCCAGTTTTGCTTCAGCTTTCTTTCGCCTACATGTTGATTCAGGCGGCTGCTCTGGCGGCAAACTACTGGTTGCCGGGGTTGGTGAAGGGATTTTCAGCTGATTTTACGGATACTGACGTTGGTTTAATCATGAGTATTCCGTTTATTTTCGCTATGTTCAGCATGCCCTGGTGGGGCTGGCATTCCGATAAAAAGAATGAACGAAAATGGCATGCTGCATTACCCATGTTTCTGGCAGGCTGTGGTTTTCTGATGATTGCTCTTGTCCCCTCAATGTCGTTGAGAATGCTGGGGCTAACGTTCTATGGTGTTGGGATCCTCAGCTATTACGGACCTTACTGGGCGCTGCCTTCTGCATTATTGTCGCCGTCAGGGTTGGCTATCAGCATTGCGTTTATTAACTCATGTTCAAGTCTTGGCGGATTCCTGATTAATAAATCACTGGGATTCGTTTCTACTCATTATGGTGCGACAGGAATATTTATTGTAGAGGCAATACTTTGCTTCGCTGCGGTAGCCGTTCTGGCGTTAATGAAAATTGATGTGAAAAAAGAAAAAAGCCAACAAACAAATGTTGTATCACGAACCTGATAAATGGAGAAATTATGAAAATTACGTCTATTGAAGTTTTTGACTGTGAATTAAAAAAAAGAGATCAAACGATGTCCTCCTATAATCCAGTACTTATTCGGGTGAATACCGACTCAGGATTAAGTGGTATTGGCGAAGTAGGACTGGCCTATGGCGCAGGCGCTAAAGCTGGCGTAGGGATCATCAGAGATCTGGCGCCATTGATTGTGGGTGAAGATCCACTAAATATCGAAAAAATTTGGGAGTTCTTTTTTAGAAAGACTTTTTGGGGGATGGGGGGCGGGAACGTTTTTTATGCCGGAATGAGCGCTATTGATATTGCTCTTTGGGATATCAAAGGTAAATATTTAGGTGTACCTGTTTATCAGCTCCTTGGCGGGAAAACTAATGAAAAATTAAGAACCTATGCTAGTCAGTTACAATTTGGTTGGGGGGATAAACGCCAGATATTAGTGACACCTGATGAATATGCTGAGGCGGCGCGTGCGGCTCTTGACGATGGATATGATGCGATTAAAGTGGATCCACTCGAAATCGATCGTAATGGCGATGACTGTGTTTTTCAGAATAAAAATCGTAACTATTCAGGATTGTTACTGGCCGATCAATTAAAAATGGGGGAAGCGCGAATTGCCGCTATGCGTGAAGCAATGGGGGATGATGCTGATATTATCGTGGAAATCCATTCTCTTCTCGGTACAAACTCAGCTATTCAATTTGCGAAGGCGATAGAAAAGTATCGTATCTTTCTTTATGAAGAACCGATTCATCCATTAAATTCTGATAATATGCAGAAAGTTTCCCGTTCAACAACGATTCCAATCGCCACTGGCGAGCGTTCCTACACAAGATGGGGATACAGGGAATTACTGGAGAAGCAGTCTATTGCCGTAGCGCAACCTGATTTGTGTCTCTGCGGCGGAATTACCGAAGGAAAGAAAATCTGTGACTATGCTAATATTTATGACACCACTGTACAGGTGCATGTTTGCGGCGGTCCTGTTTCCACGGTAGCCGCGCTGCATATGGAAACAGCAATTCCCAACTTTATTATTCATGAGCATCATACCAATGCGATGAAAGCATCTATTCGGGAACTTTGTACCCACGATTATCAGCCGGAAAATGGCTATTATGTCGCGCCAGAACAGCCCGGATTGGGTCAGGAATTAAACGATGAGGTAGTGAAAGAATATCTGGCCTATGTGATTAAATAGCATCTGGTGATACTGATTATGGTTTATGCCTCCCGGCATATCCCCTAAATAATTCGAGTTGCAGGATAAAACGGTTAACCGTCTTGAACAGCGCTTGCGCTAACCCCGACGGGGCGAGGCCCAGGGATGGGCCGAGTAACTCGCTGCCAACGCACATGAAACTTGAAGTATGACGGGTATACACGGGAGGTATTGATTTTCTAACCTCTTCCTGGCCAGGCCCCGATCTCCCCTGTGTCGCCTCTGAAGCCGATCGCCGATAAACGCCGAGACCACGCTTATAAATGAAGAGAGCATGCGGCACCCGAATAAAGCATTGTCTGGCTGCATTCCGTTTACCAGTACGTGGGCGAATGTGTTATAATTTGCGACCTTTGAATCCGGGATACAGTAGAGGGATAGCGGTTAGATGAGCGACCTTGCGAGAGAAATTACACCGGTCAACATTGAGGAAGAGCTGAAGAGCTCCTATCTGGATTATGCGATGTCGGTCATTGTTGGCCGTGCGCTGCCGGATGTCCGAGATGGCCTGAAGCCGGTACACCGTCGCGTACTTTACGCCATGAACGTATTGGGCAATGACTGGAACAAAGCCTATAAAAAATCTGCCCGTGTCGTTGGTGACGTAATCGGTAAATACCATCCCCACGGCGATTCCGCAGTGTATGACACCATCGTTCGTATGGCGCAGCCATTCTCGCTGCGTTACATGCTGGTGGATGGTCAGGGTAACTTCGGTTCTATTGACGGCGACTCCGCGGCGGCAATGCGTTATACGGAGATCCGTCTGGCGAAAATCGCCCACGAACTGATGGCCGATCTCGAAAAAGAGACGGTGGATTTCGTGGATAACTATGACGGTACGGAAAAAATTCCGGACGTCATGCCGACCAAAATTCCGAATCTGCTGGTGAACGGTTCTTCCGGTATCGCAGTTGGTATGGCGACGAATATCCCGCCGCACAACCTGACGGAAGTGATTAACGGCTGCCTGGCGTATATCGACAACGAAGACATCAGCATTGAAGGGCTGATGGAACATATTCCGGGTCCGGACTTCCCGACCGCCGCGATCATCAACGGTCGTCGTGGTATCGAAGAAGCCTACCGTACCGGTCGTGGCAAAGTGTACATTCGCGCCCGCGCGGAAGTTGAAGTTGACGCCAAAACGGGCCGTGAAACCATCATCGTCCATGAAATTCCCTATCAGGTGAACAAAGCGCGCCTGATCGAGAAAATCGCCGAGCTGGTGAAAGATAAGCGCGTGGAAGGCATCAGCGCGCTGCGTGACGAATCCGACAAAGACGGGATGCGCATCGTGATTGAAGTAAAACGCGATGCGGTGGGCGAGGTGGTGCTTAATAATCTCTACTCCCAGACCCAGCTACAGGTTTCCTTCGGTATTAACATGGTGGCGCTGCATCACGGCCAGCCGAAGATCATGAACCTGAAAGATATCATTTCAGCGTTCGTGCGCCACCGCCGTGAAGTGGTGACGCGTCGTACTATTTTTGAACTGCGTAAAGCCCGTGACCGCGCGCATATCCTTGAAGCTCTGGCGATTGCGCTGGCCAACATCGACCCGATTATCGAACTGATTCGCCGCGCGCCGACGCCGGCGGAAGCGAAAGCGGCGCTGATTTCGCGTCCGTGGGATCTGGGCAACGTTGCTGCGATGCTGGAGCGCGCTGGTGATGACGCCGCGCGTCCGGAATGGCTGGAGCCAGAATTTGGCGTGCGTGACGGTCAGTACTACCTGACTGAACAGCAGGCGCAGGCGATTCTGGATCTGCGTTTGCAGAAACTGACCGGCCTGGAGCATGAAAAACTGCTCGACGAATACAAAGAGTTGCTGGAGCAGATTGCTGAACTGCTGCACATTCTGGGCAGCGCCGATCGCCTGATGGAAGTGATCCGTGAAGAGATGGAGTTAATTCGCGATCAGTTCGGCGATGAGCGTCGTACCGAAATCACCGCCAACAGCGCCGATATTAATATCGAAGATCTGATTAGCCAGGAAGATGTTGTCGTGACGCTGTCTCACCAGGGTTACGTCAAATATCAACCGCTGACGGATTACGAAGCGCAACGTCGTGGTGGGAAAGGTAAATCTGCCGCGCGTATTAAAGAAGAAGACTTTATCGACCGCCTGCTGGTGGCCAACACCCATGACACTATCCTCTGCTTCTCCAGCCGGGGCCGTCTGTACTGGATGAAGGTCTATCAGTTGCCGGAAGCCAGCCGTGGCGCGCGCGGTCGTCCGATCGTTAACCTGCTGCCGCTGGAAGCCAACGAACGTATCACCGCGATTCTGCCGGTTCGTGAGTACGAAGAAGGCGTCAACGTCTTTATGGCGACCGCCAGCGGTACCGTGAAGAAAACGGCGCTGACCGAATTCAGCCGTCCGCGTTCCGCCGGTATTATCGCGGTGAACCTCAACGACGGCGACGAGCTGATTGGCGTTGACCTGACTTCTGGTTCTGACGAAGTCATGCTGTTCTCGGCCGCGGGCAAAGTGGTGCGCTTCAAAGAAGACGCCGTCCGTGCGATGGGGCGTACCGCGACCGGTGTGCGCGGTATTAAGCTGGCGGGAGACGATAAAGTCGTCTCTCTGATCATCCCACGCGGCGAAGGCGCTATTCTGACCGTAACGCAAAACGGCTACGGGAAGCGTACCGCAGCGGACGAGTACCCGACCAAGTCTCGTGCGACGCAGGGCGTTATCTCTATCAAAGTGACCGAGCGCAACGGTTCCGTTGTCGGCGCGGTACAGGTAGACGATTGCGACCAGATCATGATGATCACGGATGCCGGTACTCTGGTGCGTACCCGAGTGTCCGAGATCAGCGTAGTGGGACGTAATACCCAGGGCGTTATCCTTATCCGCACGGCGGAAGATGAAAACGTGGTGGGTCTGCAACGCGTTGCTGAACCGGTAGATGACGAAGAACTCGACGCTATCGACGGTAGCGTGGCGGAAGGGGATGAGGATATCGCCCCGGAAGCGGAAAGCGATGACGACGTTGCGGATGACGCTGACGAGTAATGTTATTACTGTGCGAGGGCCGGATATCCGGCCCTTTTTCTTTGCCGTTGCGGGCTGCGTCATTTACCGCTACCTTAGTCACACTCTATTTACATCCTGAGGCGGAGCTTCGCCCCTTTGAAATACCTTGCTTCCTTTCGAACTACGCTGAAAGTCTCGCGCTACTTATTCAGAGCGTTAGCGTTACTCATTTGGCTCTTAATCGCCTTTGTTTCGGTGTTTTACATCGTCAATGCCTTGCACCAGCGGGAATCTGAAATTCGTCAGGAGTTCAACCTTAGCTCCGATCAGGCGCAGCGTTTTATCCAGCGCACGTCGGATGTGATGAAAGAGCTCAAATATATTGCCGAGAACCGTTTAACGGCGGAAAACGGCGTCATGTCGTCGCGTGCGCGTGATGACAAAATGGTGGTGCCGGACTTTGAACCGCTATTCGCCGACTCAGACTGTGCGGCGATGGGCTCCGCCTGGCGCGGATCGCTGGAGTCGCTGGCATGGTTTATGCGTTACTGGCGCGACAACTTTTCAGCGGCGTATGATCTTAACCGCGTTTTCCTGATTGGCAGCGATAACCTCTGTATGGCGAATTTCGGCCTGCGTGAAATGCCCGTGGAGCGCGATGATGCGTTAAAAGCGTTACATGAGCGGATTATGAAATACCGCAACGCGCCGCAGGAAGAAAGTGGGAATAACCTTTTCTGGATAAGCCAGGGCGCGCGTCAGGGCGTGGGCTACTTTTATGCGCTGACGCCGGTGTATCTGGCCAACCGTCTGCAGGCGCTGCTGGGCGTCGAGCAGTCCATCCGTATGGAAAATTTTTTCACGCCGGGCAGTTTGCCGATGGGCGTCACTATTATTGATGAGAACGGCCATTCGCTGATTTCGTTGACCGGTCCTGACGGCATTATTAAAGCGGAGCCGCGCTGGATGCAGGAGCGTTCCTGGTTTGGTTATACGCCAGGTTTTCGCGAACTGGTACTCAAAAAAAGCCTGCCGCCATCCTCGCTCAGTATTGTCTATTCTGTGCCTGTAGATTTAGTCCTGGAGCGTATTCGTATTCTTATCCTGAACGCTATCCTGCTGAACGTGCTGGTGGGCGCAGGGCTGTTTACGCTTGCGCGGATGTATGAGCGGCGAATTTTCATTCCGGCGGAGAGCGATGCTCAGCGCCTGGAAGAACATGAACAGTTCAACCGTAAAATCGTCGCCTCCGCGCCGGTGGGGATCTGTATTCTGCGCACTATCGATGGTGTCAATATTCTGAGTAACGAACTGGCGCACACCTACCTGAACATGCTCACGCATGAAGACAGACAGCGCCTGACGCAAATCATTTGCGGCCAGCAGGTTAACTTCGTTGATGTATTGACCAGTAATAATACCAATTTGCAAATTAGCTTCGTCCATTCCCGCTATCGCAATGAAAACGTCGCGATTTGCGTGTTGGTAGATGTGAGTACGCGCGTCAAAATGGAAGAGTCGCTGCAGGAGATGGCGCAGGCAGCGGAGCAGGCTAGCCAGTCTAAATCCATGTTCCTTGCGACGGTCAGCCATGAATTGCGCACACCGCTGTACGGTATCATTGGCAATCTCGATCTGCTGCAAACCAAAGAGTTGCCAAAAGGCGTGGATCGGCTGGTCACGGCGATGAATAACTCCTCCAGCCTGTTGCTGAAAATTATCAGCGACATTCTCGACTTCTCGAAAATTGAGTCGGAACAGCTAAAGATTGAGCCGCGCGAATTTTCACCGCGAGAGGTGATGAACCATATCACCGCCAATTATCTGCCGCTGGTGGTGCGTAAGCAGCTCGGCCTGTATTGTTTTATTGAGCCTGACGTGCCGGTATCGCTGAACGGCGACCCGATGCGTTTACAGCAGGTCATTTCAAACCTGTTGAGCAACGCCATTAAGTTTACCGATATTGGCTGCATCGTGCTGCATGTGCGCTGTGATGGGGATTATCTCAGCATTCGCGTGCGGGATACCGGCGTCGGTATTCCGGCAAAAGAGGTGGTTCGCCTGTTCGATCCCTTCTTCCAGGTGGGAACCGGCGTACAGCGTAACTTTCAGGGGACCGGTCTGGGGCTGGCGATTTGCGAAAAATTGATCAGCATGATGGACGGCGATATTTCCGTCGATTCGGAGCCGGGCATGGGAAGCCAGTTTACGCTGCGCATCCCGCTTTATGGCGCGCAATACCCTGTGAAAAAGAGCGTGGAAGGACTCGCCGGAACCTGCTGTTGGCTGGCGGTGCGCAATACTTCTTTGTGCCAGTTTATTGAGACCAGTCTGGCGCGTAGCGGCGTTCATACACAGCGTTATGAAGGGCAAGAACCCGCCGCGGACGATATTTTGATTGTCGATGACGCGCTGGAGCATACCTGGCAGGGGAGGGCGGCGGTCGTCTTTTGCCGCCGTCATATCGGGATTCCATTGGAAAGAGCGCCGGGCGAGTGGGTGCATAGTGTGGCGTCGGTGCATGAGTTGCCCGCACTGTTGGCGCGTATTTATAGTATTGAGCTGGATAGTGAAGCGCTTTCCAGCGCATTGCCGACGACGGATAAAACCGCAGATTCAAATGACGACATGATGATTCTGGTCGTTGACGATCATCCGATCAATCGCCGCTTGCTGGCCGATCAACTGGGATCGCTGGGATATCAGTGTAAGACAGCCAATGATGGTGTGGACGCTCTGAATGTTCTGAGTAAAAATGCTATCGATATTGTTCTGAGCGATGTGAACATGCCGAACATGGACGGCTATCGCCTGACGCAGCGTATCCGTCAGCTTGGGCTGACGCTGCCGGTCGTCGGCGTGACGGCGAACGCGCTGGCGGAAGAGAAACAACGTTGCCTGGAGTCCGGTATGGACAGCTGTTTGTCGAAGCCTGTGACGCTGGATGTGTTGAAACAGACGCTGGCGGTGTATGCCGAGCGGGTACGTAAAACGCGGGCATAAAAAATGCCGGATGGCGGCGTCGCCTGTCCGGCCTGTAAAAGATGAGTCGACTGGTAGGCCTGATAAGCGTAGCGCCATCAGGCTGGGTAACATAAAAGCGATTTATTCTTTGTCTGTCGGACTCAGGGTGACGGAAGAGAGATAGTTGAGCAGCGCGATATCATTCTCTACGCCCAGTTTCATCATCGCCGATTTCTTCTGGCTGCTGATGGTCTTAATGCTGCGGTTGAGCTTCTTGGCGATTTCGGTGACCAGGAAGCCCTCGGCGAACAGGCGTAATACTTCGCTCTCTTTTGGCGACAGGCGCTTATCGCCGTAACCGCCTGCGCTGATTTTCTCCAGCAGACGAGAAACGCTTTCCGGGGTGAATTTTTTGCCTTTTTGCAGCGCGGCCAGCGCCTTAGGCAGATCGGTTGGCGCACCCTGTTTGAGTACGATCCCTTCAATATCAAGATCCAACACGGCGCTCAGGATCGCCGGATTGTTGTTCATGGTCAGAACGATAATAGACAGGCTCGGAAAATGACGCTTGATGTACTTGATCAAGGTGATCCCATCGCCGTATTTATCTCCCGGCATGGAGAGGTCAGTGATCAACACATGCGCATCTAATTTCGGCAGGTTGTTGATCAATGCTGTGGAATCTTCAAATTCGCCGACAACATTCACCCACTCGATTTGTTCAAGTGATTTGCGAATACCGAACAGTACAATCGGGTGGTCATCGGCAATAATTACGTTCATATTGTTCATGTATTGGGCTACCTTGCTACAGCAAGCTTTTGACGTAGGCGTCAATGTCGCTGATATATTTTTCTATACCTGGAGCATCTTTCTCACGAATCAGATGTTCCAGCGTTTCACATAACTGCTTGCCGGGTACCAGATTAAGCATGGCAAACACCCCTTTCAGGCGGTGGGCCGTTTGGGCCAGCGCAGCGAAATCGCTGGTTGCCGCCTCAGTATACAACCTCTTAACATCATCCGGTACTGTGTCTACAAATAGCGCATAATAGCCGCTGGCATGAAGCTCGGCATTTTCATCTCCGCCGAGCGGGGAGGCGGGAATCTCTTCCTGCGCCAGCTGCTCTTCGATAAGTTGTAGTACAGCTTCCTGCATAGCATTGCTCATATTAAAGTTGACGCGCAACTGACCCGGGCCAATTTTCCGCACGCCTGACTCATCATCGCTTAAAAGCAAGCCCGAGGCAGTAAGATTAGACGGATTATCCGTTAAAAAGAGATCATATTCTTGACTTATCTGCCTTTCATCCGGCGTGATGCAGGTGGCGCCCCAGTTTTCTAACTGACGCAGCACAATCGCGCGAACCTCGTTGGACGTCACATCGACCATCACGCTCACGTCGTCCAGCAGGCGCTCTTCGACCTGAGTATGCTGATCGTGAGGAAGCATTTTGACATGAACGGTATAGCGCGTGCCCAGCGTTTCTCGCGCTTTAATGTTGAGATGACCGCCCAGTTTGCGCGCCAGTTGATTGCACAGCCAGAAGGTGAGCGGATTCGCTTTGCCGTAACGATCGCCCTGCGTTTCATTCATATACGGGAAATGCAGATTATCAATCTCGTTTAACGTTACACCTTCGCCCGTATCCAGAATACGGAAAGTCAGACGCTCCGCGATAGATTCATCCTGCTCGACTTCAAGCGTAATTTTACCCATAGCGGTCGTCGTGACGGCATACTGAATCAACAGCAGCAAAATCCGGCGCAGGGCGTCGCGATCGCCCCAGCGTTCATCGTTGCCGCTAAGATGGTTATTAATCAGCAGTTGCAGCCCTTTACGCTTAATGGCGGGCAGCACTTCCGGCACGACTTCGTCAATAAGATCCTGCAGGGAGAACAGCGTTGCTTCGCTCTTCCATGCGTCATTTTCCAGCATATTCGCCAGTTGGATTTCATCGATCATACGTACCAATACATCCGCCTGATCCGCCAGTTTCAGGCTTTCCGGCGTGGTGACTGCCGCGGCGTTAACCGCCAGTTGGCGTACGGGCTCTTTAAGCGTGTTGCTGATATTTTGCATAAAGGCGGCGCGGCCCTGCTGATTCTTCTCATACAAACGCTGCGCCTGTTTAAGCTTCTTATTCACCAGCACTTCCCGGTCCTGATCGCGAATAATAAAGATCTGCGTGCGGGGAGCGATCTGGCTGCGAAACAGACGGATCTCATACAGTTCGTTATTAATTGTCGCCTGAATCACGCCCTGATGCTGTTCCGCCATGCTGGTAATATTTTGCAGGTTAAGATGCGGCAACAGATGATCGGCGATTTTATTGCTGATCACGGTGCGGTTGCCTTCCTGATCGTAGACCAGCAGACCCAGCGGCAGCAGAGAAACGATCTCTTCATTAATGGCGCGTAAGACGCGAAGCTCATTATTCGCCGCGTTGCCGGATGTCGATTCCGTCGACCGTCCCGGCTGATGACGGAACGTGGCGTAGCCAAATAACGCCAACGCCAGCAGCCCGATGTTCAGCAGTAAAGGCAGCAAAATATTTTGCAGCGTATCAAGCAAAAGCGTACCGAACGGTACCTGCCAGATCAGGCGCATTCCGGTAGAGTTAAGCGCTGAGGAGATCTCAATTTTTGAACCGTTAAAGCTAATCGTGACGCTATCAGGCGCTTCCTTTTCACTGCTTCGCCCCGTCGCCTGGGTTGCGTCAGGCTCTATCCGAAAACTGTCCAGCGGCATTCCCGGCGGGATTAAATCATTAATGGGCAGATCAAACGCCACCACGGTTGCCAGATGTCCTGGCTGATTGAAGGTCGTGCGCAGCGTAAAATAGTGACCGTTTTGCCAGGCCAGTTTTCGCAATGAGGAGAAACTTTCGCGCTCATCCAGCGCATTCGCCTGCTGCAACATCTCTGCCCGGCGGGAATCGACGATATTGCCAATAGTGGACTCTTTAAAGCCGGAAGAGAGATCTTTCAACGGTAGGGTAGAGATAAGAATCAGGCTGTTATCCTGTCCGTTGAGGTAATACATTGACCACGGCACGTTTTCCGCGCCCCACAGCGTATCCAGATAGGTTGACATACGCTGCGTCATTTCCAGCGTGGCGCTGTCATGGGAACCGAAAATCAGCGCTTCAGTTTTACGTCGCGGCTTTTCAAGATAATACACATCCTGCTTCAGACGCGTTTCCTGAAGTCCTTCACCTGTCGATGGCGTAGTGGTCGCGGCGATGTTGTCATAAATTTGCCAGGTAACATACCGCCAGGTATCCACGCGTTTATGAATAGCGTGGGTGATATCGACAATTTGATAGCTTTTGTCTTTCAACCAGGCGTTGACGGCGCTCTGTACCATAACGCCCATCGTTACCAGCAGCACAATGATCAGCAATAAGAAGAAACGGGTAATGCTTCCCGGTAGAAGGGAGAATCGGGTAGAGACCGTTGTGTCAGACTGACTCATTTATGTTTACGACCTGTAAAAGCAACGCTGAAGGTGAAGGGCAGTATAAAGGGTAATGAATGAATTTCCAGACTCTTACGTCATGCCGGGCAACTTAACACGCGCTCCGTCGGCGGGACGGGAAAAGCGTACAACCTTCGCAGAATGGTACAAATATAAAGACTACTTATAAATGTTTAGCACTAAATATCAAGAAATTATTTGCTAATGTCTTACGAACGGTCGAGCAGGGGAGGGTAGTGAATAACCGTGATAGTTTTAGGCAGGTAGCATAAATCAGCCGGGTGTGTCTGAAAAAGGGTAAAAAAAACCGAATGCGAAGCATCCGGTTGAAATAGGGGTAAACAGACATTCAGAAGTGAATGACGGTAATAAATAAAGTTAATGATGATAGCGGTCACTATTTTAGTTGCGAATGAAGATTCTGTTTTATCATTCAGTGCTATGAATTTCATCAATTTAACCCGTTGATTTTAAAAGTTTCGTGAATATATTTTGTCTATTTGTGCTTATTTTTACTTGATTTTTGCTTTAAAAAAGTTCCGTAAAATTCATATTTTGAAACATCTATGTAGATAACTGTAACATCTTAAAAGTTTTAGTATCATATTCGTGTTGGATTATTCTGTATTTTTGCGGAGAATGGACTTGCCGACTGGTTAATGAGGGTTAACCAGTAAGCAGTGGCATAAAAAAGCAATAAAGGCATATAACAGAGGGTTAATAACATGAAAGTTAAAGTACTGTCCCTCCTGGTACCAGCTCTGCTGGTGGCGGGCGCAGCGAATGCGGCTGAAATTTATAATAAAGACGGCAACAAATTAGACCTGTTTGGTAAAGTTGATGGCCTGCACTACTTCTCTGACGACAAAGGCAGCGACGGCGACCAGACCTACATGCGTATCGGCTTCAAAGGCGAAACGCAGGTTAACGATCAGCTGACCGGTTATGGCCAGTGGGAATATCAGATTCAGGGCAACCAGACTGAAGGCAGCAACGACTCCTGGACGCGTGTGGCGTTTGCGGGTCTGAAATTCGCTGACGCAGGTTCCTTCGATTATGGTCGTAACTACGGCGTAACCTATGACGTGACCTCCTGGACCGACGTTCTGCCGGAGTTCGGCGGCGACACCTACGGCGCTGACAACTTTATGCAGCAGCGTGGTAATGGCTATGCTACCTACCGTAACACCGACTTCTTCGGCCTGGTGGATGGTCTGGACTTCGCGTTGCAGTATCAGGGCAAAAACGGCAGCGTGAGCGGTGAAAACACCAACGGTCGCAGCCTGCTGAACCAGAACGGCGACGGTTACGGCGGATCGCTGACTTATGCAATCGGCGAAGGCTTCTCTGTCGGTGGCGCTATCACCACGTCTAAACGTACTGCCGATCAGAACAACACCGCTAACGCTCGCCTGTATGGTAACGGCGATCGCGCCACGGTTTACACCGGCGGCCTGAAATACGATGCGAACAACATCTATCTGGCAGCGCAGTATTCTCAGACCTATAACGCAACCCGTTTTGGTACCTCTAACGGTAGCAACCCGTCCACCTCTTATGGTTTTGCCAACAAAGCGCAGAACTTTGAAGTGGTTGCTCAGTACCAGTTCGACTTTGGTCTGCGTCCGTCTGTGGCTTACCTGCAGTCTAAAGGTAAGGACATCAGCAACGGCTACGGCGCCAGCTATGGCGACCAGGACATCGTAAAATATGTTGATGTCGGCGCGACTTACTACTTCAACAAAAACATGTCCACCTATGTTGATTACAAAATCAACCTGCTGGATAAAAACGACTTTACCCGCGATGCGGGCATCAACACCGACGACATCGTAGCGCTGGGTCTGGTTTACCAGTTCTAATCAGCAAAAGATGTTGCTAAAGGGCCTGCGGGCCCTTTTTTCATGCCTTATTCCGGCGTACAAATACGACGTTTTGATATACGCTTGCGTCCATTCGAATGAGGATAAACAGCGATGAAAATGACTTTTTGCCGGGCCGTGTGTCTGGCGGCGGCTTTTTTACTTATGGGCTGCGATGAGGCTCCCGAAACGACAACAGCGTCACCTGCCGCTCAGGTGCTGGAAGGTAAAACGATGGGGACCCTCTGGCGGGTGAGCGTGGTTGGTATCGATGCGAAACGCGCCGCAGAGTTACAGACTAAAATCCAGACTCAGCTTGATGCTGATGATTGGTTGCTTTCTACCTATAAAAATGACTCCGCGCTGATGCGTTTTAACCATTCACGCAGCCTTGCGCCCTGGCCGGTCAGCGAAGCCATGGCGGATATCGTGACCTCGGCGCTACGTATTGGCGCGAAGACGGATGGCGCGATGGATATCACCGTGGGCCCGCTGGTCAATCTGTGGGGGTTTGGACCGGATCGGCAGCCGCTGCATATCCCAACACCAGCACAAATCGATGCGGCAAAAGCGAAAACAGGCCTACAACATTTGCAGGTTATCGACAGGGCTGGACATCAGTTTTTGCAAAAAGATCTGCCGGATCTTTATGTTGATCTCTCCACGGTCGGGGAGGGCTATGCGGCGGATCATCTGGCGCGTCTGATGGAGCAGGAGGGCATTGCGCGTTATCTGGTCTCGGTGGGCGGCGCATTAAGCAGTCGCGGGATGAATGCGCAGGGGCAGCCGTGGCGCGTCGCGATTCAGAAGCCGACCGACCGGGAAAATGCGGTGCAGGCGATTGTGGATATCAACGGGCATGGCATCAGCACCTCCGGCAGCTACCGCAACTATTATGAGCTGGATGGCAAGCGTATCTCGCACGTTATCGATCCGCAAACGGGGCGCCCCATTGAACACAATCTGGTATCGGTTACGGTTATCGCGCCAACGGCGCTGGAAGCGGACGGCTGGGACACCGGCCTGATGGTGCTTGGTACGCAAAAGGCGCAAGAGGTCGTGCGGCGGGAAGGGCTGGCGGTCTTTATGATCATGAAAGAAGGTGAGGGCTTTAAAACCTGGATGTCGCCGCAGTTCAAAACGTTCCTGGTGAGCGATAAGAATTAAAACGCAAGATTACGGGTTTTTGTGGGCGGATTTACGGACACACTGCATATAAGCAAGCACTATGCTTAATGAAGGAGTCTATGATGAAAAAAGCGTTACTTACCGATGATGAATGCTGGCTGCGGGTGCAGGCGCGCGATGCCAGCGCGGATGGGCGTTTCGTTTTTGCGGTGCGAACCACCGGCGTTTTTTGCCGCCCTTCTTGTCGCTCGAAGCGGGCGTTACGTAAAAATGTTCGCTTTTTTGCCAACGCGCAGCAGGCGCTGGACGCCGGTTTTCGCCCCTGCAAGCGCTGTCAGCCGGATAATGCGCGCGCGCAGCAACGGCGGTTGGATAAGATTGCCTGCGCCTGCCGTTTGCTTGAGCAGGAGACGCCGGTAACGCTGGCGTCTCTGGCGCAGGCGGTGGCGATGAGCCCGTTTCATCTGCACCGTCTGTTTAAAGCGAGCACCGGAATGACGCCGAAAGGGTGGCAGCAGGCGTGGCGCGCCCGGCGGCTGCGTGAGGCGTTGGCGAAAGGAGAGCCGATCACGGCGGCTATTTACCGCGCCGGCTTCCCGGATAGCAGTAGCTACTACCGACATGCCGACCAGACGCTGGGCATGACGGCAAAACAGTTTCGCAAAGGCGGCGATAATGTCTCCGTTCGCTATGCGCTGACGGACTGGGTTTACGGACGGTGCCTGGTGGCGGAGAGCGAGCGGGGGATTTGCGCGATTCTCCCCGGTGATAGCGACGATGCGCTACTGGCTGAATTACACACCCTTTTCCCGGCGGCCCGCCACGAACCTGCTGACGCGCCTTTTCAGCAACGGGTGCGGCAGGTTGTCGCGGCTATCAACACACGCGATGTGCTGCTCTCGTTGCCGCTGGATATTCAGGGAACCGCGTTTCAACAGCAGGTCTGGCAGGCGTTATGCGCGATTCCCTGCGGCGAAACCGTAAGCTATCAACAGCTTGCCGCGACTATCGGTAAACCCACGGCAGTACGCGCGGTCGCCAGCGCGTGCGGCGCGAATAAACTGGCGATGGTGATCCCGTGTCATCGGGTCGTGCGTCGCGATGGCGCGCTCTCCGGTTATCGTTGGGGCGTGCGTCGAAAAGCGCAGCTATTAAAGCGAGAAGCGCAAAAAGAGGAGTAGCAATGCTGGATCTATTTGCTGATGAAGCGCCCTGGCAAGAGCCCCTGGCGCCTGGCGCGGTGGTGTTGCGCCGCTTTGCGTTTCGCGCGGCGCAGTCGCTATTAGATGATATCGGGTTTGTCGCCAGTCAGTCTCCGTTTCGTCAGATGGTGACGCCGGGCGGTTACACCATGTCGGTGGCGATGACCAACTGCGGCGCGTTAGGGTGGACCACCGATCGTCACGGTTATTGTTATGCCGTGCGCGATCCGTTGACCGATAAACCCTGGCCTGCGCTGCCGTTATCGTTTGCCAGCGTATGTCGTCAGGCGGCAATCGCGGCAGGGTATGCGAGCTTCCAACCGGACGCCTGCCTGATCAATCGCTACGCGCCCGGCGCAAAACTGTCGCTGCATCAGGATAAAGACGAGCCGGATCTGCGCGCGCCTATCGTCTCAGTTTCGTTGGGGGTGCCGGCGGTTTTTCAGTTTGGCGGCCTGCGTCGCAGCGATCCGCTTCAGCGGATCTTACTGGAGCATGGCGATATCGTGGTCTGGGGCGGCGAGTCCCGTCTGTTTTATCATGGTATCCAGCCGCTTAAAGCGGGCTTTCATCCCATGACCGGTGAATTTCGTTACAATCTCACCTTCCGTCAGGCGGCTGAAAAAGAATAAAAATAAGAATTATTATTGCTGTGCAGGTGGAGTTAGTTAAACTGCGGGCTGTTATTATCGGTCCGGGTTGTATGCATGGAACTTCTTATTCTTGTCTGGCGGCAGTACCGCTGGCCATTTATTAGCGTGATGGCGCTGAGCCTCGCCAGCGCGGCGCTGGGGATTGGCCTGATCGCGTTTATCAATCAGCGCCTGATTGAAACGGTGGACACCAACGTCATGGTGCTGCCGGAATTTCTCGGCCTGCTCCTGTTGCTAATGGTCGTCACATTAGGTTCCCAACTGGCGCTCACCACTCTGGGACACCATTTCGTATACCGCCTGCGCAGCGAATTTATCAAGCGCATTCTGGATACGCACGTTGAACGCATTGAGCAACTGGGCAGCGCCTCTTTACTGGCCGGTCTGACCAGCGATATTCGCAATATTACTATCGCCTTTGTGCGTCTGCCTGAGCTGGTGCAGGGCATTATCCTCACCGTCGGCTCGGCGGCGTATCTGGCGATGCTATCGACAAAAATGCTGCTGGTTACGGCTATCTGGATGGCGGTCACTATCTGGGGCGGATTTGTGCTGGTGGCGCGGGTTTACCAGCATATGGCGACCCTGCGCGAGACCGAAGATAAGCTGTACAACGACTATCAGACGGTGCTGGAAGGACGCAAAGAGCTGACGCTAAACCGCGAGCGTGCGGAGCAGATTTTTCAGCAATGCTATACCCCGGACGCCAAAGAGTACCGTCATCACATTATCCGTGCCGATACTTTTCACCTGAGCGCCGTCAACTGGTCGAATATCATGATGCTGGGGGCGATAGGCCTGGTCTTCTGGATGGCGAATAGTCTCGGCTGGGCGGATACCAACGTCGCGGCGACCTATTCACTGACGTTGCTGTTCCTGCGCACGCCGCTACTGTCTGCGGTGGGGGCGTTGCCAACGCTACTGACCGCCCAAGTGGCGTTTAATAAACTGAATAAATTCGCGCTCGCCCCGTATAAGCCTGATTTTCCGCAGCCGAAAGCCTTTCCCGACTGGAAGACGCTGGAGCTGCGCAACGTGGTTTTTCACTATCAGGATAACGCGTTTTCCGTGGGGCCCATCAACCTGACGATTCACCGCGGCGAACTGCTGTTTTTAATTGGCGGCAACGGTAGCGGGAAATCGACGCTGGCCATGTTATTGACCGGATTATACCAGCCGCAATCGGGAACGATTTTACTTGATGGTCAACCTATTGCCGCCGGGCAGCCGGAAGATTATCGCAAACTGTTTTCTGCGGTGTTCACCGATGTGTGGTTATTCGACCGCCTGCTGGGGCCGCAGGGGAAACCCGCCAATCCCGCTCTGGTCGAAAAGTGGCTTGAGCACCTGAAAATGACGCACAAGCTGGAGCTAAACGACGGGCGCATTTTGAATCTTAAACTGTCGAAAGGGCAAAAAAAGCGCATTGCGCTGCTGCTGGCGCTGGCGGAAGAGCGCGATATTATTTTGCTGGATGAGTGGGCCGCCGATCAGGACCCGCATTTCCGCCGGGAGTTTTATCAGGTACTGTTGCCGTTAATGCAGGAAATGGGCAAAACCATTTTCGCCATCAGCCATGATGATCACTATTTTATTCACGCCGATCGTCTGCTTGAAATGCGTAACGGACAGCTAACCGAACTCACCGGCGACGAACGTGATGCCGCCTCGCGTGATGCGGTTGCGCGTACTGCGTAATGGACTATGGCGCCGGATGAACCGCCTGATGGCAGCCCTACGTCCGCACGCGGGTAGGCCTGATAAGATGCTACGCGTCGCCACCAGGCATCGGGCGAGCGGATTTCCAGACGTGTTTTGAAAAGAACCCCGGAGCGCTGCGTGAGCCGGCGTGTTCAGATGCCCGGTAAGTGTGACCGGGCAGCGTAACATTATCGCGCGACGGCGTTCTGTACGTTAGCGTCCGCTTTCCAGATGCGGTATTTCACGTCCACATTCGCTGGGGTATACACCACGATCGGCAGCTTGCTGTTGTAGCGCAGCATCCCGTCTTCACCCAGCCAGGCGGTGACGAATTTTTGCTCTTTCTTACCTTCAGGGCAGGCCATCATGGTTGATACCGGAGAGGTGACGTTATCAAAGACATAATAGTCATAGCCCCAGCCTTCCAGCGTTTTTGTTTCCAGCGTGCCGCCGAGGCGATGCTGGTTACAATCCACATTCAGCGTTTGACCAATCAACAGTTCCACTTTGAGGGTAGATTCATCCTGCTGAGGGGTAAGGGTTATCACTTGCCGCTTCATTCCTTTTTCCGCATGCGGATAGGGGGCGATTTTTTCCAGCGGCTGGGCGGTATCACCATTGTTAGCCCAGGCAGAGGCGCTGGCGAGGGCGGCGAAGACAACGGCAGGGACAAACATCTTCATTTGATTGTTCACAGTATTTCCTTTCTGCTGTTTTCGGTATGCACGGGCAACAGATTAACATATTCATATTGTCTATTAATCTGTATTTACTCATATTTTCAAGATTATTAATAAAATAGCGTCTTTTTATATAGTGGAATATTCCGATATTGATAATGTAAATGAAATTATCAACTATTAGTGATTTTCGTTATATAAGCATCTATATAACTAATTGAAATGTGAGAAAAAGCACGTTTACGGGTCTTTACCTGGCACTCTTTTGATCCGGCAACAGCATTTACCTCTATCGGGGTATGCATCTCTTACACATCCTGAAATATCTTATTTACAAAAACAACTACTCATAAATTGTACGGTTTTTATTGGTATTCACTCCCTATGGAAGCGTGTCGTTATGGAAGGGCGATATCATGGTTGATTTATCCCGTCGAAGCATGTTGACCGGCAGTTGGCGCAACGCCAGCGATGGGATTCTTCCGCCGTGGGCCAGAGAAACGACCTATTTTCTCGCACATTGTCTGCGTTGCGACGCCTGCATCCAGGCGTGTGAGGCCGACATCCTGCAGCGAGGGGCGGGGGGATATCCGAGCGTAGATTTCAAACGGGGCGAGTGCAGCTTTTGTTATGCCTGTGCGCAGGCCTGTACTGAATCGCTTTTTCTTCCGCGCCACACCAGGGCCTGGGATCTGGTTTTTACGCTCACGGAAAACTGCCTCGCCAGGCAATCGGTTGAATGCCATCGCTGCCAGGACAGTTGTGAACCTATGGCCATTACCTTTCGTCCCACGCTATCCGGCATTTACCAGCCGCAGCTTGACTCGCAGGCCTGTAACGGATGTGGGGCGTGTGTGGCTATCTGTCCCGTGTCAGCCATCAAAGCGGAGAACCACCATGCGCACTAACTGGCAGGTCTGTAGCCTGGTCGTGCAGGCCAAAAGTCAGAACATCGCCGCCATTGGCACACAGTTGAACACGTTGCCGGGTTGCGAAGTCGCGTTAAGCGACATTGAAAGCGGGCAACTGATCGTGGTGGTGGAAGCAGATCAGAGTGAAACGCTGATGCAAACAATTGAGTCAGTACGCAATGTCGAGGGCGTACTGGCGGTGTCGCTGGTTTATCACCAGCAGGATGAGCAAGGTGAGGAAACACCATGAAACTCAGTCGTCGTAGCTTTATGAAAGCTAACGCCGTTGCGGCCGCTGCGGCGGCTGCCGGTCTGAGCGTGCCGGGCGTCGCCCGCGCCGTTGTCGGGCAGCAGGAAGCCATCAAATGGGATAAAGCGCCGTGCCGTTTTTGCGGAACGGGGTGCGGTGTGTTAGTGGGAACGCAGCAGGGCCGTGTGGTCGCCTGCCAGGGCGACCCCGACGCGCCGGTCAACCGTGGTCTGAACTGCATTAAAGGCTACTTCCTGCCCAAAATCATGTACGGTAAAGATCGTCTGACGCAGCCGATGCTGCGCATGAAAGACGGCAGCTATCACAAAGACGGCGAGTTTACGCCGGTGAGCTGGGAACAGGCCTTCGATGTGATGGAGGAGAAGTTTAAAACCTCCCTGAAAGAGAAAGGACCAGAAGCGATCGGCATGTTTGGATCGGGTCAATGGACCATCTGGGAAGGCTATGCCGCCGCGAAACTGTTCAAGGCTGGTTTCCGCTCTAACAACATCGACCCGAACGCGCGTCACTGCATGGCCTCGGCGGTGGTGGGCTTTATGCGCACCTTTGGCATGGATGAACCGATGGGCTGCTACGACGATATTGAGCAGGCCGATGCGTTTGTGCTGTGGGGTTCCAACATGGCGGAGATGCACCCGATTTTATGGTCGCGCATCACTAACCGCCGTTTGTCCGACCCGAATGTGAAAGTCGCTGTCCTCTCCACCTTCCAGCACCGTAGCTTTGAGCTGGCGGACAACGGTATTGTCTTTACCCCGCAAAGCGATCTGGTGATCCTTAACTATATCGCGAATTACATTATTCAGAACAACGCGGTAAATCAGGATTTCTTCACAAAGCATGTGAATCTGCGTAAAGGGGCGACGGATATCGGCTACGGCTTACGCCCGACGCACCCGCTGGAAAAAGCGGCGAAGAATCCGGGCTCCGATGCTTCCGAGCCGATGAGCTTCGATGAGTATAAAGCCTTCGTGGCGGAATATACGCTGGACAAGACCGCTGAAATGACCGGCGTGCCGAAAGATCAGCTGGAACAGTTGGCGCAGCTCTACGCCGATCCGAATAAGCGCGTGATCTCTTACTGGACGATGGGTTTTAACCAGCATACCCGCGGCGTGTGGGCGAATAACCTGGTTTACAACCTCCATCTGCTGACCGGAAAAATCTCCCAGCCTGGCTGCGGTCCTTTCTCGCTGACCGGCCAGCCTTCCGCCTGCGGTACGGCGCGTGAAGTGGGAACCTTCTCACACCGTCTGCCCGCAGACATGGTCGTGACGAACGAAAAACACCGTGATATCTGCGAAAAACACTGGCAGATCCCCGCTGGCACTATCCCGGCAAAAGTGGGTTTACATGCGGTGGCGCAGGATCGCGCGTTGAAAGACGGCAAGCTGAACGTCTACTGGGTAATGTGTAATAACAATATGCAGGCCGGGCCGAACATCAATGAAGATCGAATGCCGGGCTGGCGCGATCCGCGTAACTTTATCATTGTCTCCGATCCTTACCCGACGGTGAGCGCGCTGTCTGCGGATCTGATCCTGCCGACCGCCATGTGGGTTGAGAAAGAAGGCGCTTACGGCAACGCCGAACGCCGCACGCAGTTCTGGCGTCAGCAAATTAAAGCGCCGGGCGAAGCTAAATCCGACCTCTGGCAACTGGTGCAGTTCTCCCGTCGTTTTAAAACTGAGGAGGTCTGGCCGGAGGCGTTGCTGGCCCAGAAGCCGGAGCTGCGCGGTAAAACGCTGTATGACGTTCTGTTCGCCACGCCTGCGGTCAGCAAATTCCCGCTGAGCGAGCTGAAAGAGGATCAGTTAAACGATGAGTCTCGTGAGCTGGGCTTCTATCTGCAAAAAGGGTTGTTTGAAGAATACGCCTGGTTTGGACGTGGCCACGGTCACGATCTGGCGCCGTTCGACGATTACCACAACGCGCGCGGTCTGCGCTGGCCGGTCGTCGAAGGCAAAGAGACGCAATGGCGTTACAGCGAAGGCAACGACCCGTATGTAAAAGCGGGGGAAGGGTACAAATTCTACGGTAAACCGGATGGCAAAGCGGTGATCTTCGCGCTGCCATTTGAACCCGCGGCGGAGTCGCCGGACAACGAGTACGATCTGTGGCTTTCCACCGGTCGCGTGCTGGAACACTGGCATACCGGCAGTATGACGCGCCGCGTGCCTGAATTGCATCGCGCCTTCCCGGAAGCAGTGGTCTTTATTCACCCGCTGGATGCGAAAGCGCGCGATCTGCGTCGTGGGGATAAGGTTAAAGTGTCGTCCCGCCGCGGCGAAGTGATTTCGATTGTCGAAACGCGTGGACGTAACCGTCCGCCGCAGGGACTGGTGTATATGCCGTTCTTCGATGCCGCTCAGCTAGTGAACAACCTGACGCTGGATGCGACGGACCCGCTCTCTAAAGAGACGGACTTCAAGAAGTGCGCCGTTAAGCTGGCGAAGGTGTAACGCGTTATGTCCCGTACAGCGAAACCCCAAAATGGCCGCCGCCGCTTCCTGCGTGATGTTGTGCGCACTGCGGGCGGGCTGGCGGCGGTTGGCGTGGCGCTGGGCTTGCAACAGCAAACCGCGCGCGCAACGGGCGTGCGGCTGCGTCCGCCTGGCGCGCTGAATGAAAATGTCTTCGCCAGCGCCTGTGTGCGCTGCGGGCAGTGCGTTCAGGCGTGTCCATACGACACGCTAAAACTGGCGACGCTGGCCTCCGGGCTATCGGCAGGTACGCCCTATTTCGTCGCTCGCGACATCCCCTGCGAAATGTGTGAAGACATTCCGTGCGCCAAAGTCTGCCCCAGCGGGGCGCTGAATAAAGATATCGCCTCCATTGATGACTCGCGCATGGGGCTGGCGGTGCTGCTGGATCAGGAAAACTGCCTCAACTTTCAGGGGCTGCGCTGCGACGTTTGTTACCGCGAATGCCCGAAAATCGATGAGGCCATCACGCTGGAGCTGGATCGCAACATGCGCACCGGCAAACATGCGCGCTTTCTGCCCACCGTACACAGCGACGCCTGTACCGGCTGCGGCAAATGCGAAAAAGTCTGCGTACTGGAGCAACCAGCGATAAAAGTGTTGCCGTTGTCATTGGCGAAAGGGGAGTTAGGACACCATTACCGCTTCGGCTGGCTGGAGGGGAAAGATGGCAAATCGTAAACGCGACGCCGGGCGAGAAGCGCGGGCGAAAAAAGGCTGGTGGCGTAGCCACCGCTGGCTGGTGTTACGGCGTATCAGCCAGTTTATGGTGCTGGGGATGTTTCTCAGCGGCCCGTGGCTGGGCTTTTGGGTTTTGCATGGCAACTACAGCAGTAGTTTGCTGTTCGATACCCTCCCGTTGACCGATCCGCTGATTACCCTGGAAAGTCTCGCCAGTGGACATCTTCCCGCTACCGTGGCGCTGACGGGAGCAGTGATTATCGCTGTGCTGTATGCGCTGGCGGGAAAGCGATTATTTTGCAGTTGGGTTTGCCCGCTAAACCCCGTTACCGATTTGGCTAACTGGATGCGCAGGAAATTTGACCTGAACCAGTCTGCGACGATTCCACGCCATATACGGTACGTCCTTCTGGTGGTGGTGTTAATCGGTTCGGCGTTGACCGGCACGCTGCTGTGGGAATGGATTAATCCCGTGTCGCTGTTAGGCCGTAGTCTGGTTATGGGATTTAGTAGCGGCGCGTTGCTGATTATTGCTTTGTTTTTATTTGATTTATTAGTCGTTGAGCACGGTTGGTGCGGGCATATTTGCCCGATGGGCGCGCTGTATGGCGTGTTGGGCAGTAAAGGCGTAGTGACCGTGACGGCCAAAAAACGTGAGAAATGTAATCGCTGTATGGATTGTTTTCATGTTTGCCCGGAACCGCATGTGCTACGTGCGCCGGTGCTGGATGAGCAAAGCCCGGCACAGGTCACTCACCGCGACTGCATGACCTGCGGTCGCTGCGTGGATGTCTGTTCTGAGGATGTTTTTACAATAACGATACGCAACATCATTCGGGATGCATCGCGGCGGTAAGCGAGGAAATCCCCAGGAGCATAGATAACGATGTGACTGGGATTTTCGAGCGCAGCCAACAAAGAGGCAGCTCGAAGGATGAAGTGTAAATGCGATGGAGTTCGGGAGCGAAACAATGAAAAGCCATGACCTGATGAAAGCGCTGTGTCAATGGATGGCCACGCTTGCCCTGGTGGTAAGTGGTGCGGTTTGGGCGGCAAACGGAGTGGATCTGAGCCAGTCGCCGGAAGTATCCGGGACGCAGGAAGGGGCGATTCGTATGCCGAAAGAGCAGGAACGTATGCCGCTAAATTACGTCAACCAGCCGCCGATGATCCCGCACAGCGTCGAGGGCTACCAGGTGACGACCAATACCAACCGCTGTCTGCAATGCCACGGCGTGGAAAGTTATCGTACGACGGGCGCGCCGCGTATCAGCCCGACGCACTTTATGGACAGCGACGGTAAAGTGTCGGGCAACGTCGCGCCGCGTCGTTATTTCTGCCTGCAGTGCCACGTACCGCAGTCTGATACCGCGCCGATTATCGACAATACCTTTACCCCCTCGCAAGGTTACGGGAAATAAGAGGTCATTATGGAAAATTCTAACCGTAAACCTGGCTGGATAAAGCGCGTCTGGCGATGGTGGCGCAGCCCCAGCCGCCTGGCGCTGGGGACGCTGCTGTTAATCGGTTTTATCGGCGGCATCATCTTCTGGGGCGGCTTCAATACCGGGATGGAAAAGGCTAACACCGAAGAGTTTTGTATTAGCTGCCATGAAATGCGCAACACGGTGTATGAGGAGTATATGGAAACCGTCCACTACAACAACCGTAGCGGCGTTCGTGCCACCTGTCCTGACTGCCATGTGCCGCATGAGTGGGGGCCGAAGATGATCCGTAAGATCAAAGCCAGTAAAGAACTGTACGCGAAGGTATTTGGGCTGATAGATACACCGCAGAAATTTGAAGCTCATCGCCTGACAATGGCACAAAATGAGTGGCGGCGCATGAAAGACAACAACTCGCAGGAATGCCGTAATTGCCACAATTTCGACTTTATGGATCTGACCGCGCAAAAAGGCGTCGCGGCGAAAATGCACGATCAGGCGGTCAAAGACGGACAGACCTGTATCGATTGCCACAAAGGGATCGCGCATAAACTGCCGGATATGCGTGATGTTAAACTAGGTTTCTGACAGGGCGTTGATGAGTGGGAATGCTTGAAGCCAGAGATCTGTACTGCGAGCGGGACGAGAGGACGCTGTTTCGCGGGCTGTCGTTCACCGTGGACGCCGGGGAGTGGGTGCAGGTCACCGGCGGCAACGGCGCCGGAAAAACCACCCTG
>NZ_JAMLWO010000013.1:0-90218 GCF_056991255.1 Salmonella sp. A1325
GAGCGGTAGTTCAGTTGGTTAGAATACCTGCCTGTCACGCAGGGGGTCGCGGGTTCGAGTCCCGTCCGTTCCGCCACCCTAATTAGGGGCGTAGTTCAATTGGTAGAGCACCGGTCTCCAAAACCGGGTGTTGGGAGTTCGAGTCTCTCCGCCCCTGCCAGAAATAATCCTTAGCATCTGCTAAGGATTTTTTTTGCCTGAAATTACCTGATTATCTGATCAGGTAATCGTAAGTTCCCTTCTTTTTCTTTTCATCATTTTCATTGTTCATCCAGCACATCCGTTTTTAACAGATCGCAGATCAGCGAGTATTTATCGCTGTTTTGCAGCCAAATGGCGTATAGCGGCCGTGAAAGCGTTGCGCTGTCGGCAACGGTATGTAATCCGCCCTTTTCATTTGCCCAGTTTACAGGAAGCCAGCTACAGCCATTTAATGCGCTAAGCTGCTGCCGGGCGAGTTCGGCTGAGCTGGTTGTTAATACCGGCACTTCATCTGCTGCGATCAGCCCTGTTTCATGCTGTTGGAAGTCTGGTCCCCACTCCAGCCGCAGATAATTGAGTTCTGATTTCTTACGGACAGGGCTGCTGCAATATAACGCCAAAGTGAAGTGCCCTAACAGCTGACTGCTGAACTCATCCATTTTGGGCGCTTCGGTAGTAATGAGGAGATCAAGCTGGCGTTCATGAAGTTGCTTCACAAGCGATTGCCGTTGAGCGATTCTGGCTTCGAATTGCAGGCCGCTTTGCGGCTCCTGTAGTTGGTACAGTCGACCCAGCCAGGCGTTAAGCATACACTCCCATAAAGACGCGCTGGCGCCGATGGAAAACTCGTTATGACGTGAGGTATGCGCCACCTCTTTACGTGCCGCCTGCCACGTATTCATCAGCGTTTCCGCATACGGTAAAAGTTTTTCGCCAGCTGTGGTTAAACGGATATTGTTTCTGTGCCGCGTAAAAAGGTTTACGCCCAGTTGATTCTCCAGTTGCCTGATACGAAAGCTCACCGCGGATTGCGTCAGGTAAAGTGCTTCTGCGGCCCGCCCGAAATGGCGTGTCCGGCTAACTTCCAGGAAAGTTTTTAACAATTCCGTATCCACTGTGCTCTCCACAAAATTATTTGTCGTTATGATTTAAATGTTTTGTTTTACACTCTGTCAAGCGTAACTAATACTCCGCGCCATAAATAGCTCAGACAAAGAATTAGGAGCGTGCAGGATGGCGGAAAGCTTTACGACGACTAATCGATATTTTGACAATAAACATTATCCACGTGGATTCTCTCGTCACGGTGATTTCACGATTAAAGAGGCACAACTGCTTGAGCGTCATGGTCATGCCTTTAATGATCTGGATCTTGGCAAGCGTGAGCCTGTGACTGAAGAAGAGAAGCTATTTGTAGCGGTATGTCGCGGTGAACGCGAGCCGGTAACGGATGCAGAACGCGTCTGGTCCAAGTATATGACGCGTATCAAGCGTCCAAAACGCTTCCACACCTTGTCTGGCGGCAAGCCGCAAGTTGAAGGCGCGGAAGACTACACCGAAGCTGATGATTAATAAAAAGGGCGTAATGCCCTTTTTTTACGCCAGCAGCTTTTGCAAATGAATTAACAACCTGTCTATCGCCCGATAGCTTACCGCCTCCTGCAAATGCTGGCGCGAGATCTGGTCAGCCAGTTCTATGTCGGCAATGGTTCTGGCCACTTTTAGTAAACGCTGCCAGGCGCGAATGGATAACCCAAGATGCACCAGCGTGTCTTCAAGCCAGCGAGCGTCATCGTGATGCAAAACACAATATTTTTGGATTTCGCGACCCTCCAGACGCGCGTTTAACTTCTTCTGGCGTCGGTACTGCCGTTCATGGGCGGCGATGACCCGCTTTTTTACCGTAGCGCTGCTCTCACCCTTTGAGGCGTGTTGGCTAAGAATCCCGGGCGGAGGAAGCGGTATCTCAAGCGAAAGGTCAAAACGATCAAGAAACGGGCCTGACAACCGATTAAGGTAACGTAGTGTCTGTTCTGGCGTGCAGCGATTATGGTTTCCCTGATAATGTCCGGTCGGGCTGGGATTCATTGCGGCGATTAACTGGAACCTGGCAGGGTACGTTATTTTCGCTCTGGTACGGGATAAATGAATTTGACCGGATTCTATAGGTTCACGTAGCGCATCCAGTGTGCGTCGTTCAAATTCAGGCAATTCATCAAGGAACAAAATTCCATTGTGCGCCAGCGATATCTCTCCCGGTGCGGGTATTGCGCCGCCGCCGACCATAGCAGTAAGTGAGGCGCTATGATGAGGTGAGCGAAAGGGACGTTGCTGCCATCGTTTTTGTACCGTATCGGCATTAACCAGACTGAGGATCGCGGCGCTTTCCAACGCCTCTTCATTGCTTAATGGTGGAAGAATCCCGCTTAGTCGACTGGCCAGCATGGTTTTACCCGTACCCGGCGGGCCGATCAATAGCAGATTATGTCCCCCTGCCGCTGTAATCTCCAGGCCGCGTTTACCCTGCTCCTGACCGATCACATCGCGAAGATCGGCAGTTGCGGTAGGCGATGCCATATCCTGAGCTAAAGGTCTTTCCAGGGCGTGTTTCCCTTCCAGAAAGGCGCAGACGGTTTGTAGATGATCGGCGATAAAACATCCTTCTTTGCTGATAAGCCCAACCTCCGCCGCGTTCTCTGTTGCGACGATAATATTTCTGCCGGCCCTGATGGCTTCCGTTGCACTTGATATTGCGCCAGGAACGCCGCGTAATGCGCCTGTAAGCGCTAACTCACCCACCAGCTCATATGCCTCAAGATTCGACGCTGTAAGCTGCTCAGACGCGGCCAGAAGCGCAACAGCAATAGGCAGGTCATACCTTCCGCCCTCTTTCGGTAGATCGGCTGGAGCAAGGTTAATGGTTATTTTTTTAGCCGGAAATTCATATCCGCTATTAATAATCGCACTACGTACCCGGTCACGCGCCTCTTTTACCGTGGTTTCCGGTAGGCCAACCATGGTTAATCCCGGTAATCCATTACTGATATGCACCTCTATAGTGATAGGCGGCGCATTGACGCCAAGTGCGGCGCGAGTATGAACAATCGCCAGTGACATAATCCCTCCTGTTACGTGGATTATGCGGAATAGAAGAGAAAATCGAATTACTGACTTTTTGTTTTTTAGCGGCTGCTTCCTGAATTTTGGCGTCATTTTCAGGTAAAAAACATCAAACTGGAAGAGCGCTCGCAGAAGCGAAAAGAAGGAAAACAGGGTGTAGAGTGCGCCAAAAGGGGGAGGAAAACGTGAAAATTTTTCAGTTGCTAATTTTTCTTATAAAAAACAAAGCACTTTTAGGCATTCACCTGCATTATCTGAAACGTGGTTAAAAAAATATCTTGTGCTATTGGCAAAACCTATGGTAACTCTTTAGGTATTCCTTCGAACAAGATGCAAGAATAGACAAAAATGACAGCCCTTCTACGAGTGATTAGCCTGGTCGTGATTAGCGTGGTGGTGATTATTATCCCACCGTGCGGGGCTGCACTTGGACGAGGAAAGGCTTAGAAATCAAGCCTTAACGAACTAAGACCCCCGCACCGAAAGGTCCGGGGGTTTTTTTTGGCCTGAAAAACTTAAGCGAGGAGCAGAGCGTGAATAACAGCATAAAATTCTGTTTCTCAAGATTTACGACGGGGATGTAACTATGAACGGGGCACAGTGGGTGGTACATGCTTTGCGAGCGCAGGGGGTGAAAACCGTATTTGGTTATCCTGGCGGCGCAATTATGCCGGTTTACGACGCGTTGTATGACGGTGGTGTGGAGCATTTGTTGTGTCGACACGAGCAGGGTGCCGCAATGGCGGCAATCGGTTTTGCCCGTTCTACCGGCAAAACCGGTGTTTGTATCGCCACTTCCGGCCCTGGCGCCACTAACCTGATCACTGGCCTGGCGGATGCGTTGTTAGATTCGGTCCCCGTCGTCGCGATCACGGGTCAGGTTTCCGCCCCGTTCATCGGCACCGATGCGTTCCAGGAGGTGGATGTGTTAGGCCTGTCGCTGGCTTGTACCAAACACAGCTTCCTGGTGCAGTCGCTGGAAGAGTTGCCGCGCATCATGGCGGAGGCTTTTGAAGTCGCCAACGCTGGCCGTCCTGGCCCGGTTCTGGTGGATATCCCGAAAGATATCCAGTTAGCCAGCGGAGCGCTGGAGCCCTGGTTCACTACCGTTGCTAACGAAGCGACATTCCCGCAGGCTGATGTGGAACAGGCGCGCCAGATGCTGGAACAGGCGAAAAAACCCATGCTGTACGTCGGCGGTGGTGTTGGTATGGCGCAGGCGGTTCCGGCGCTGCGTAAATTTATCGCGGTAACGCAAATGCCAGTTACCTGCACGCTGAAAGGGCTGGGGGCTGTTGAAGCTGATTATCCGTACTATCTGGGCATGCTGGGAATGCACGGTACTAAAGCGGCTAATTTCGCGGTGCAAGAGTGTGATTTACTGATCGCCGTTGGTGCACGTTTTGATGACCGGGTGACCGGTAAGCTGAATACGTTTGCGCCGAACGCCAGCGTAATCCATATGGATATCGACCCGGCGGAAATGAACAAACTGCGTCAGGCACACGTCGCGTTGCAGGGCGATTTAAATTCGCTGTTGCCGGCATTACAGCAACCGCTGAAGATCGACGCATGGCGTCAGTCCTGTGCAGAGCTGCGCGCAGAACACGCCTGGCGCTATGACCATCCTGGCGAGACTATCTATGCGCCGTTGTTGTTGAAGCAATTGTCGGAACGCAAACCCGCAGACAGCGTGGTGACGACGGATGTGGGGCAGCATCAGATGTGGTCAGCCCAGCATATGACTTACACCCGCCCGGAGAACTTTATCACTTCCAGTGGTCTGGGGACGATGGGATTCGGCTTACCGGCGGCCGTTGGCGCGCAGGTAGCGCGACCGAATGATACCGTTATCTGTATCTCCGGTGACGGCTCTTTCATGATGAATGTTCAGGAGTTGGGCACCGTAAAACGCAAGCAGTTACCGTTGAAGATAGTCTTACTCGACAACCAGCGGTTAGGGATGGTTCGACAATGGCAGCAACTGTTTTTCCAGGAGCGATATAGCGAAACCACCCTGACCGATAACCCCGATTTCCTCATGCTGGCCAGCGCCTTCGGCATTCCAGGCCAGCACATTACTCGTAAAGACCAGGTTGAAGCGGCACTCGACACGATGTTGGCAAGCGAAGGGCCGTACCTGCTTCACGTCTCAATCGACGAACTTGAAAATGTCTGGCCGTTGGTGCCGCCTGGCGCCAGTAACTCTGAAATGCTGGAGAAATTATCATGATGCAACATCAGGTCAATGTATCGGCACGCTTTAATCCAGAAACCTTAGAACGTGTTTTACGCGTGGTACGCCATCGTGGTTTTCAGGTGTGCTCCATGAATATGGAAGCCGCGACCGATGCGCAGAATATAAATATTGAATTGACCGTTGCCAGTCCCCGGTCGGTCGACTTACTGTTTAGTCAGTTAAGTAAACTGGTAGATGTTGCGCATGTCGCAATCTGCCAGAGCGCTGCCACATCACAACAAATCCGCGCCTGAGCGCAAAAGGAAGAAAAATGACGACGAAAAAAGCTGATTACATTTGGTTCAATGGCGAGATGGTGCGCTGGGAAGACGCGAAGGTTCACGTAATGTCTCACGCGCTGCACTACGGTACGTCGGTATTTGAAGGGATTCGGTGCTACGACTCTCACAAAGGCCCGGTAGTGTTTCGTCATCGTGAACATATGCAGCGCCTGCGCGACTCAGCAAAAATTTATCGTTTTCCGGTTTCCCAGAGCATTGATGAGCTGATGGAAGCCTGCCGCGACGTAATTCGTAAAAATAATCTGACCAGCGCCTATATCCGTCCGTTGGTATTTGTCGGCGATGTCGGTATGGGCGTTAACCCGCCCCCGGGATACACCACTGACGTCATCATCGCCGCGTTCCCGTGGGGGGCATACCTGGGCGCCGAAGCGCTGGATCAGGGGATCGATGCGATGGTTTCTTCCTGGAATCGCGCTGCGCCGAACACCATTCCAACCGCCGCGAAAGCGGGCGGTAACTATCTTTCCTCACTGCTGGTGGGTAGCGAAGCGCGCCGCCACGGCTATCAGGAAGGCATCGCCCTGGATGTAAACGGCTATATCTCCGAAGGCGCAGGCGAAAACCTGTTTGAGGTAAAAGATGGCGTGCTGTTTACTCCGCCGTTTACCTCTTCCGCGCTGCCAGGCATTACTCGCGACGCGATCATCAAACTGGCGAAAGAGCTGGGTATTGAAGTGCGCGAGCAGGTGCTGTCCCGTGAATCGCTGTATCTGGCCGACGAAGTGTTTATGTCCGGAACCGCGGCAGAAATTACTCCGGTACGCAGCATTGATGGTATCCAGGTAGGTGAAGGCCGTTGCGGCCCTGTTACCAAGCGTATTCAACAAGCCTTCTTTGGTCTCTTCACTGGAGAAACCGAGGATAAATGGGGCTGGTTGGATCCGGTAAATTCATAATAAATAAAATTAATATTTTCCCAAAATAATTTGCGTCACAGGAAGGCGGCAACGCAGCGAATCCCCAAGGCTTACTGTAGTAAGTGACTGGGGTGAGTGAGGCAGCCAACGCACCTGTGGCGTGAAGTATGAAGGGAAAAGATGGGGAGTAAATAAAGCATGCCTAAGTACCGTTCCGCCACCACCACCCATGGTCGTAATATGGCGGGTGCCCGCGCGCTGTGGCGCGCCACCGGAATGACCGACAGTGATTTTGGCAAACCGATTATCGCCGTGGTGAACTCATTCACTCAATTTGTGCCGGGTCACGTTCATCTGCGCGATCTCGGTAAGCTGGTCGCCGAACAGATTGAAGCTTCCGGCGGTGTGGCGAAAGAGTTCAACACTATTGCCGTGGATGACGGGATCGCCATGGGGCACGGGGGTATGCTCTATTCACTGCCGTCGCGCGAGCTGATCGCCGACTCCGTGGAGTACATGGTGAACGCTCACTGCGCTGACGCGATGGTGTGTATCTCCAACTGCGACAAAATCACCCCAGGGATGCTCATGGCCTCGCTGCGCCTGAATATTCCGGTGATCTTTGTTTCCGGCGGACCGATGGAAGCCGGGAAAACCAAGCTTTCAGACAAAATTATCAAGCTGGATCTGGTTGATGCCATGATTCAGGGAGCGGACCCGAAAGTCTCTGACGATCAAAGTAACCAGGTGGAGCGCTCCGCCTGTCCAACCTGCGGCTCCTGCTCCGGCATGTTTACCGCTAACTCCATGAATTGCCTGACCGAAGCGCTGGGCCTGTCGCAGCCGGGCAACGGTTCGCTGCTGGCGACCCATGCTGACCGGAAGCAGTTGTTCCTCAATGCCGGTAAGCGGATTGTTGAACTGACTAAACGCTATTACGAGCAGGATGACGAAAGCGCACTGCCACGAAGCATTGCCAACAAGGCGGCGTTTGAGAATGCGATGACGCTGGATATTGCGATGGGCGGTTCGACCAATACCGTTCTGCATCTACTGGCGGCGGCGCAAGAAGCGGAAATCGACTTCACCATGAGTGATATCGACAAGCTGTCCCGCAAGGTGCCGCAGTTGTGTAAAGTGGCGCCAAGTACCCAGAAATACCATATGGAAGACGTTCACCGTGCCGGCGGTGTGCTGGGCATTTTAGGCGAGCTGGATCGCGCCGGGCTGCTGAACCGCAACGTGAAAAACGTATTAGGCCTGACGCTGCCACAAACGCTGGAACAGTACGACATCACGATTACGCAGGACGAAGCGGTTAAAAAAATGTTCCGTGCTGGCCCTGCCGGTATCCGTACTACCCAGGCGTTCTCGCAGGATTGTCGCTGGGATTCGCTGGATGACGACCGCGCAGCGGGTTGCATCCGCTCGCTGGAATATGCCTATAGCAAAGACGGCGGTTTGGCGGTGCTGTATGGCAACTTCGCCGAAAACGGCTGCATTGTGAAAACCGCAGGCGTGGATGACAGCATCCTTAAATTTACCGGCCCGGCTAAAGTGTATGAAAGCCAGGACGACGCGGTAGAGGCGATTCTCGGCGGCAAAGTAGTGGAAGGCGATGTAGTCGTGATCCGCTACGAAGGGCCGAAAGGCGGGCCGGGAATGCAGGAAATGCTCTATCCGACCAGTTTCCTGAAGTCGATGGGGCTGGGCAAAGCCTGCGCGCTCATCACTGATGGGCGTTTCTCCGGCGGGACTTCCGGTCTTTCCATCGGCCACGTCTCGCCGGAAGCGGCCAGCGGCGGCACTATTGCGTTGATTGAAGATGGCGACACTATTGCGATTGATATCCCAAACCGCAGCATTCAATTGCAGTTGAGCGAGGCTGAAATCGCCGCACGCCGCGAGGCGCAGGAAGCTCGCGGCGATAAAGCCTGGACGCCGAAAAATCGTCAGCGTCAGGTTTCGTTTGCCCTGCGTGCCTACGCCAGCCTGGCGACCAGCGCCGATAAAGGCGCGGTGCGCGATAAATCGAAACTGGGAGGTTGATGATGGCGGAATCTCAACCACTGTCAGTCGCGCCGGAAGGGGCGGAGTATCTGCGCGCGGTGCTACGCGCGCCAGTATACGAAGCGGCGCAGGTGACGCCGCTGCAAAAAATGGAAAAGCTCTCGTCACGTCTGGATAACGTTATTCTCGTCAAACGCGAAGACCGGCAGCCGGTACATAGCTTTAAGCTGCGCGGCGCTTACGCGATGATGGCCGGATTGACCGAAGAACAAAAAGCCCACGGCGTGATTACTGCGTCGGCGGGGAATCATGCACAGGGCGTGGCGTTCTCCTCCGCGCGGCTTGGCGTGAAGTCGCTGATTGTCATGCCAAAAGCAACGGCGGATATTAAAGTCGATGCGGTACGCGGTTTTGGCGGCGAAGTGCTGTTGCACGGCGCTAATTTTGATGAAGCGAAAGCGAAAGCTATTGAGCTGGCGCAGCAGCAGGGTTTTACCTGGGTGCCGCCGTTTGATCACCCAATGGTGATCGCCGGGCAGGGCACGCTGGCGCTGGAACTACTTCAGCAGGATTCGCATCTCGATCGTGTCTTTGTGCCGGTTGGCGGCGGCGGCCTGGCGGCGGGCGTAGCGGTACTGATCAAACAATTGATGCCGCAAATCAAAGTGATTGCCGTCGAAGCGGAGGATTCCGCCTGCCTGAAAGCGGCGTTGGAAGCCGGTCATCCAGTGGATCTCCCGCGCATTGGGTTATTTGCTGAAGGCGTGGCGGTAAAACGCATCGGCGACGAAACCTTCCGCCTGTGCCAGGAATATCTCGACGACATTATTACAGTCGATAGCGACGCTATCTGCGCGGCGATGAAAGATCTGTTTGAAGATGTGCGTGCGGTGGCGGAGCCGTCCGGCGCGCTGGCGCTGGCGGGGATGAAAAAATATATCGCCCAGCACAATATTCGCGGCGAACGCCTGGCGCACGTCCTTTCCGGCGCCAACGTCAACTTCCACGGCTTGCGCTATGTGTCTGAACGCTGCGAGCTGGGGGAACAGCGCGAAGCGCTACTGGCGGTGACCATTCCGGAAGAAAAAGGGAGCTTCCTCAAATTCTGCCAGTTGCTTGGCGGGCGTATGGTCACCGAATTTAACTACCGTTTTGCCGACGCGAAAAATGCCTGTATTTTTGTCGGCGTCCGCGTCAGTCAGGGGCTGGAGGAGCGAAAAGAGATTATCACCCAACTGTGCGACGGCGGTTATAGCGTAGTGGATCTCTCCGACGATGAAATGGCGAAGCTGCATGTGCGCTATATGGTCGGCGGACGCCCCTCCAAGCCATTACAGGAGCGTTTGTATAGTTTCGAATTTCCGGAGTCGCCCGGCGCGTTGCTCAAATTCCTGCATACGCTTGGCACGCACTGGAATATTTCGCTATTCCATTACCGCAGCCACGGTACCGATTATGGCCGCGTGCTGGCGGCGTTCGAGTTAGGCGATCATGAGCCGGATTTCGAAACCCGGCTGCATGAACTGGGCTATGAATGCCATGATGAGAGCAATAACCCGGCGTTCCGGTTCTTTCTGGCGGGTTAATTCAGCGTTTAGTTTTTCAGGCCCACAAAGTAAAGTGGGCCTGATATCCAGATATGATCTTCCCTCAGTTATTGGGCTTTTCTGCCAGTCCGGAGCATCCACTCATTTAATTTTGCGAGACGTTTTCCAGAAGGCGCCCAATCTGCTTGTGGTGAAACTCGGCTCACCATATCGTTAGTATCGCCATCACTCGCACCTGTTAAAAACAAAGTATAAAATTTTATACACAAGGATGTTATGTTACTCACCCGAGCTCTCTCCAATGAAAAAGAAATTCGATGAGTGGGATCTTCTCTGGAGGATCTCCTGGCTTTTCCCATAACGGTACGTAAAGCAGTCGGTTATCAGTTTCATAAAATTCAATATGGAATTGAACCGGATGACTGGAAACCGTTTTCAGAAATTGGGACTGGGGTAAATGAAATTCGGATTCGTGACAACAATGGTATCTATCGCGTTATGTATGTCGCTAAGTTTGAAGAAGCACTCTACGTTTTGCATAGTTTCCAAAAACAGACGCAACAAACCAGTCAGCACGATAAAAACATCGCCAGAACGCGTTATAACCGGCTGGTGCAACAACGGAGAAACAGCTTGTGATTGCCAAAACTGATAGTGATATTCGCCATGTGACGCCATCTGGCGGTAATGTTTTTGCTGATTTGGGGTTTGATAAGCAGGACGCAGAAAAGTTTTACGCTGATTCCCTGAGTGAAATCGAAAACACGTTAGCCATTAAAGAACAGCTCATGGAAGGAATTACCCTCTGGATTACGCGAAACCAGATGAAGCAAGCCGAGGTTGCTACAGTTTTGCATATATCCCGACCGCGCGTTTCTGATGTCGTCAACAAGAAATGCAGCAAATTCACCATTGATGCTCTGGTGAATATGCTTAGCCGTATTGGGAAGCCTGTTCGGGTAATGGTAGGGCCGTAAAACTAATTCGGTAAAATCTTCCAGAACGCATCAATTAGCGGCTCATGCAGCCGCTTTTTTTGCGCGCAGACGCCCAGTTCAAACGGCGTTTTTTCGTCGCTGCGCTCTAAAATCATCACCCGATTGCGCACCGGTTCCGGGCTGTTTTCCAGCACCACTTCCGGCAGCAGCGCCACGCCGCAGCCCAGCGCCACCATTGAGACCATCGCTTCATGACCGCCGACGGTGGCGTAAATCTGCGGATTGCTGATTTTATGGCGGCGAAACCACAGCTCAATGCGGCGGCGTACCGGCCCCTGATCGGCCATGATAAACGGCACCGTCGACCAGTCGGGCTTATCAACCGAAACCTGATTACGCACCGGGCAGGGCAGCGCCGGGGCGATCAGCACCACCGCCAGATTTTCCAGCATCGAAAACGCCACCGCGCCGGGCAGCGTTTCTGGTTTGCCGGCGATTGCCAGGTCCGCTTCTCCCGTTACCACCTTTTCCATCGCATCGGCAGCGTCTCCGGTCGTCAATTTGATTTCAACAGAAGGGTGTTCGGCGCGAAAACGGTCGAGGATCGGCGGCAGATGACTGTATGCCGCGGTCACTGAACAGAAGATATGGAGTTCGCCGGAAAGGGACGGCCCCTGCTGATCGAGGGTATGGCGCAACTGCTGATATTGCAAAAGTGTCTGTTGGGCAAACACTCGCAGCTCTTCACCCGCTTCGGTCAGCGTGACCGTGCGGTTATCACGCACAAACAGCGGCTGGCCGAGATCTTCTTCCAGCCGCTGAATCTGCCGGGAGAGCGTGGAGGGGCTGACGTGCATCGCCCGCGCGCTGCGGCCAAAGTGGCGGCTTTCCGCCAGATGCAGGAAGGTTTTTAGATCGCGTAAATCCACAGACAGACCTCCGGTTTTTGACGTTGCATAAACCGCAACATAACGTTGTGAATATATCAATTTCCGCAATAAATTTCCTGTTGTAATGTGGGTTCATTCGCACAGATAGCAATCTGTAAACCGAACAATAAGCGCGACAACACAACATCACGGAGTACACCATCATGGCTAACTACTTTAATACACTGAATCTGCGCCAGCAGCTGGCGCAGCTGGGTAAATGCCGCTTTATGGGCCGCGACGAATTCGCCGACGGCGCGAGCTACCTGCAGGGTAAAAAAGTGGTTATCGTCGGCTGTGGCGCTCAGGGTCTGAACCAGGGCCTGAACATGCGTGACTCCGGTCTGGATATTTCCTACGCCCTGCGTAAAGAAGCGATTGCTGAGAAGCGTGCTTCCTGGCGTAAAGCGACCGAAAACGGCTTCAAAGTAGGCACCTACGAAGAGCTGATCCCGCAGGCGGATCTGGTGGTTAACCTGACGCCGGACAAACAGCACTCCGACGTGGTGCGCTCCGTACAGCCGCTGATGAAAGACGGCGCGGCGCTGGGCTACTCCCACGGCTTCAATATCGTGGAAGTGGGCGAGCAGATCCGTAAAGACATCACCGTGGTGATGGTGGCGCCGAAGTGTCCGGGCACCGAAGTGCGCGAAGAGTACAAACGTGGTTTCGGCGTGCCGACGCTGATCGCGGTACACCCGGAAAACGACCCGAAAGGCGAAGGTATGGCGATTGCTAAAGCCTGGGCGGCGGCCACCGGTGGTCACCGTGCGGGCGTACTGGAATCTTCTTTCGTGGCAGAAGTGAAATCTGACCTGATGGGCGAGCAGACCATCCTGTGCGGTATGCTGCAGGCCGGTTCTCTGCTGTGCTTCGACAAGCTGGTGGCAGAAGGCACCGACCCGGCATACGCCGAAAAACTGATTCAGTTTGGCTGGGAAACCATCACCGAAGCGCTGAAGCAGGGCGGCATCACCCTGATGATGGACCGTCTGTCTAACCCGGCGAAACTGCGTGCTTACGCGCTGTCCGAACAGCTGAAAGAGATCATGGCGCCGTTGTTCCAGAAACACATGGATGACATCATCTCCGGCGAATTCTCTTCCGGCATGATGGCTGACTGGGCCAACGACGATAAGAAACTGCTGACCTGGCGTGAAGAGACCGGTAAAACCGCGTTCGAAACCGCGCCGCAGTTTGAGGGTAAAATCGGCGAGCAGGAGTACTTCGATAAAGGCGTGCTGATGATTGCGATGGTGAAAGCGGGCGTTGAGCTGGCGTTCGAAACCATGGTCGATTCCGGCATCATCGAAGAATCCGCTTACTACGAATCACTGCACGAACTGCCGCTGATCGCCAACACCATCGCCCGTAAGCGTCTGTACGAAATGAACGTGGTTATTTCCGATACCGCAGAATACGGTAACTACCTGTTCTCTTACGCTTGCGTACCGCTGCTGAAACCGTTTATGGCGGAATTGCAACCGGGCGATCTGGGTAGTGCTATCCCGGAAGGCGCGGTAGACAACGCACAGCTTCGCGACGTGAACGACGCGATTCGTAGTCATGCGATTGAGCAGGTAGGTAAGAAACTGCGCGGCTATATGACGGATATGAAGCGTATTGCGGTAGCGGGTTGATATACCTTGTCGGGTGGCGCTAGCGCTTACCCGACCTACAAAATCAAGCAGACGATGTAGGCCGGGTAAGGCGTAGCCGCTACCCGGCTTTTTATTTGCGATACAATACTTTAATGATGTGGTAACCGAACTGGGTATGCAGCGGGCCGGTTGGCTCCAGTACCGGGCAGGAAAAGACTACTTTATCGAATGCCGGAACCATCTGGCCCTGACGAAATTCGCCTAAATGACCGCCTTTTTTACCGGATGGGCAGATAGAATGCTTCTTCGCCAGCTTCTCAAAATCGCCGCCGTTTTTAATTTGCTCCAGAAGATCTAAAGCCAGTTTCTCTTCTTTTACAAGAATATGCAGTGCTGCTGCCATTTTTGCCATTATTGTGTTCTCACGTCGCAAAGATTGGCCGTCACTTTATCACTCCTGGACCGTCAGACATATACTCTTCGCCATTACAGGACAGATGTCCCGCCTGATTTAATGAACCGGGAGATAAGCGGCATTTTTAGCGAGCGTATTTCGGATGTGCGGGACGGCGGTCCTGTCCTTTCTGACAAGGGGCGAGATACCATGAACATAATGAAAAACGCAGAATTTCCAGACGACTGGCTTTTAGGGCTACGCCAGGTCGTACGCGACCCAGTGCTCTATGAATTACTCAAATACTGCCCGTTGGAAATCATGCAGTACAGGGCGTTTATGCGATGTCGCTTGAGTATGTTCTGCTGACGGGGATTCTTACAGTTGGATCAAGAGCGCACAGCGTAATGGCTATACGCCGCTTGCCGCCAGAGCCTGCTGATTGACCTTTTCCAGGCTGCCTGAAAAAGCAGCCTGGTCTTCTCTGGGCCTCGCTTTCTGCTACAATCCCTCCCCCGTTCGAAGATTGAGCACTATTCCCATGCGTTTAAATCCCGGCCAACAACACGCTGTCGAATTCGTCACCGGACCCTGCCTGGTGCTGGCAGGAGCGGGTTCAGGTAAAACTCGCGTAATTACCAATAAAATCGCCCACCTGATCCGCGGATGCGGCTATCAGGCCCGGCATATTGCGGCGGTGACGTTTACCAATAAAGCGGCGCGCGAAATGAAAGAACGCGTCGGGCAGACGCTCGGCCGTAAGGAAGCGCGCGGTTTGATGATCTCCACTTTTCATACGCTAGGGCTGGATATTATTAAGCGCGAGTACGCTGCGCTGGGGATGAAATCGAACTTTTCATTGTTTGACGATACCGACCAGGTCGCCTTGCTCAAAGAGCTGACCGAAGGCCTGATCGAAGACGACAAGGTTCTGTTGCAACAGCTGATCTCCACGATCTCCAACTGGAAAAACGATCTCAAAACGCCTGCGCAGGCAGCGGCCGGGGCGAAAGGTGAACGCGATCGTATTTTTGCCCACTGCTACGGGCTTTACGACGCCCATATGAAGGCATGTAACGTTCTCGATTTTGATGATTTGATTTTGCTGCCGACGCTGCTGCTGCAACGCAATGATGAGGTGCGCGAGCGCTGGCAGAATAAAATTCGTTATCTACTGGTGGATGAATATCAGGATACTAACACCAGCCAGTATGAGTTGGTTAAGCTGCTGGTCGGGCAACGCGCGCGTTTTACGGTCGTAGGCGATGACGATCAGTCTATCTACTCCTGGCGCGGGGCGCGTCCGCAAAACCTGGTGTTACTGAGCCAGGATTTTCCGGCGCTGCAGGTGATTAAGCTGGAGCAAAACTATCGTTCTTCGGGCCGCATCCTGAAAGCGGCGAATATTCTCATCGCCAATAATCCGCACGTCTTTGAAAAGCGCCTCTTTTCCGAGCTCGGTTACGGCGCGGAACTCAAAGTGTTAAGCGCAAACAATGAAGAGCATGAAGCTGAGCGCGTTACCGGCGAACTGATTGCCCATCACTTTGTGAACAAGACCCAGTACAAGGATTACGCCATTCTGTATCGCGGGAATCATCAGTCGCGGGTATTTGAAAAATTCCTCATGCAGAACCGCATTCCGTACAAAATTTCCGGCGGCACCTCATTCTTCTCCCGTCCGGAGATTAAAGACCTGCTGGCCTACCTGCGGGTGTTGACCAACCCGGATGATGACAGCGCTTTCCTGCGCATCGTGAATACGCCAAAACGCGAAATCGGTCCGGCCACTCTGCAAAAACTGGGTGAATGGGCAATGACGCGTAATAAAAGCCTGTTTACCGCCAGCTTTGATATGGGGCTTAGCCAAAAGCTGACCGGACGTGGTTACGATTCATTGACGCGTTTTACCCACTGGCTGGGGGAAATCCAGCGTCTGGCCGAACGCGAGCCTGTCGCCGCCGTGCGCGATCTCATCCACGGTATTGACTATGAATCCTGGTTGTACGAAACCTCGCCGAGCCCCAAAGCGGCGGAAATGCGTATGAAAAACGTTAACCAGCTCTTTAGCTGGATGACTGAGATGCTGGAAGGCAACGAACTCGATGAGCCGATGACGCTGACCCAGGTGGTTACACGCTTTACGCTGCGCGATATGATGGAGCGCGGCGAGAGCGAAGAAGAGCTGGATCAGGTACAGTTGATGACGCTTCATGCATCTAAAGGACTGGAGTTCCCGTATGTCTATATGGTGGGAATGGAAGAAGGATTTTTGCCGCATCAAAGCAGCATTGACGAAGATAACATTGAGGAAGAGCGTCGGCTGGCCTATGTCGGGATCACTCGCGCGCAGAAAGAGCTCACCTTTACATTATGTAAAGAGCGCCGTCAGTATGGGGAACTGGTGCGCCCGGAACCCAGTCGCTTCCTGTTAGAACTGCCGCAGGATGATTTAATCTGGGAGCAGGAGCGCAAAGTGGTAAGCGCTGAGGAGCGAATGCAAAAAGGGCAAAGTCACCTGGCTAATCTGAAAGCCATGATGGCGGCAAAGCGAGCGAAATCGTAGGCCGGATAAGCGAAGCGCCATCCGGCAATCAGACCACGGTTAGCGAACGTCCAGCGGCCAGTGTACATAGCTTTGCCACTGGCTTTCCTGATCAATCAACTCTTTACCCAGCGGGTGATGCGCCAGCCAGTCGCCAGGCAAGGTTAACGTCAGATTTTCATTTAGCGCCTGTAGCGTAATTTCTGGTACCAGATCGTCACGACGGCGACCGGCAAAAAGAATCGCCAGGCGCAGCAAACGGCATAGCTGTTCCGCAACACGGGGCGGTACCGCATTTTGCTGATGAAGCGAAGAGAGATCGACCGGATTGGTCTGATTCAGTAAGAGGGTGGCGAGCAACTTTTTCTGCGCGGGCGTATAGCCAGGCAGATCCAAATGGCGTACTAAATAGGCGGCATGATAGGGCGCCTGTTTAAAATCAACGCTCAGACCGATCTCATGCAACTGGCAAGCGCTAAGCAACAGTTCACGACTGATAGGCTCAATATGCCAGGCATTTTCTACCTGTTTGAGGAAGTTATCTGCCAGCTTCGCTACGCGGTTCGCCTGATCGGTATCGACGATAAACCGACGCTGAATGTTTCGCAGCGTGCGGCTGCGGATATCCTGATCTACCGCCAGATGCAACATCCCATACACCAGCCCTTCGCGTAACGCGCCGCCTGCCAGCGTCATGCTCTGGATGTTCAGCTCGGTAAATATCGCGATCAGAATAGCCAGCCCACTTGGGAAAACCAGCGCGCGTTCCAGCGTCAGGCCTTCGATTTCCAGTTCTTCCAGACGCCCGCACTGTATCGCGCGTTGTTTTAGCTGCTGCAGTTTGGCGAGCGTAATGCGCTCGTCCATCCCCTGCGCCATCATGATTTCCTGCAATGCCTGTACGGTGCCGGAGGCACCCACGCAGACCTTCCAGCCATGAAAACGCAGTTCATCGGCAACCGGACGCAGTACATCGCGCGCGGCCTTCTCCGCATCATCAAAGTTTTCTTGCGCCAGATTACGATCGCTAAAATAGCGTTCAAGCCACGTTACGCAGCCCATCGACAGGCTAAACAGCGACGTGGTTTGCGCGCCAGTGCCGGTAACCAGTTCAGTGCTGGCGCCGCCGATATCCACCACCAGCCGCTGATCTGCGCCGCCGGTGGTATGAGCGACCCCCTGATAAATCAGCCGCGCCTCTTCTTCGCCGCTGATAACCTGCACCGGACAACCAAGGATAGTCTGCGCTTTCGCGATAAATTCACCCGCATTGACGGCGAGACGCAATGTTGCGGTGGCAACCACGCGGATTTGCGGCTGCGGAATATCCTGCAAACGTTCAGCAAACAGGCGCAGACATTGCCAGCCGCGTTCCATCGCTTCAGCTGAAAGGTGGTTGTCGTTGTTCAGACCTGCGGCCAGACGCACCTTGCGTTTTATTCGGGTCAGCGTCTGGATGCTTCCCGCCGCCTCGCGCACGACCAGCATATGAAAACTATTGGAACCGAGATCAATAGCGGCATACAACGAGGTGGAATTCATACACTTCATCCTTCAACCTGTATCCGTGTTGGCTGCGTACTCTTCCTAAGCTCATCGGGATTTGTTTTCTTGCCGCCTTGATACAGGCTAAATGATTTTGTGTATGGCATAACTTTTCTTAACCTGAACGACGACGATTACGCGGAGCACCAGCGCGGCGCGGACCATTGCCAGGACGCGAACGCGTCAGACGCAACGGCTTGGGCAGATCGTTCATGAGCGCTTCTGGATTGTATTTGCTGACCGGAATCGAGTGGCCGATATAGCTCTCAATGGCGGGCAGATTCAGCGCATACTCTTCGCAAGCCAGGCTGATGGAATGACCGCTGGCGCCAGCGCGACCGGTACGACCGATACGGTGAACATAGTCTTCACAATCGTCTGGCAGATCGTAGTTAAAGACGTGCGTTACGGCGGGGATATGCAACCCGCGCGCCGCGACATCGGTCGCCACAAGAATATCCAGATCGCCGCGGGTGAACTCATCCAGAATCCGCAGGCGCTTTTTCTGCGCGACGTCACCGGTCAGCAGACCAACACGATGGCCATCTGCCGCCAGATGTCCCCAGATATCTTCGCAACGATGCTTGGTGTTGGCGAAAATAATGGCGCGATCCGGCCACTCTTCTTCGATCAGCGTTTGCAGTAAACGCATTTTCTCTTCATTAGAGGGGTAGAAAAGCTCTTCTTTAATGCGGTGGCCGGTCTTTTGCTCCGGTTCCACTTCAACATATTCGGCGTTGTTCATCTGTTCAAACGCCAGCTCGCGAACCCGATAAGACAGGGTGGCGGAGAACAACATGTTCAGACGCTGCGCAGCCGGCGGCATACGACGGAACAGCCAGCGGATATCTTTAATAAAGCCCAAATCGTACATGCGATCGGCTTCATCGAGTACGACGACCTGAATGGCGCCGAGGTTAATGTGATTTTGTTTGGCGTAGTCGATCAGTCGGCCCGTCGTACCAATAAGAATATCAACGCCGCTTTCCAGCACTTTAAGCTGCTTGTCGTAACCATCGCCGCCGTAAGCCAGGCCTAATTTTAAGCCTGTCGCTTGCGCCAACGGCTCCGCGTCTGCGTGAATTTGTACGGCTAATTCACGCGTCGGCGCCATGATCAGCGCGCGCGGCTGGTTCACCTTGCGATCGTCGATCGCGGGATGAGAAAGTAAATAATGAAACGTTGACGTCAGAAACGCCATCGTTTTCCCGGTACCGGTTTGCGCCTGCCCTGCAACGTCACGACCCGCCAGCGTTAGCGGAAGGGCCAGTGCCTGAATGGGCGTACAATTATAAAACCCTTTTTTTTCAAGGGCTTCAACCACCTGTGGGTGCAGGGCGAAGTCGGAAAACTTCTGTTCTGTTAAATGTGTTTTGCTCATAGTGTGGTAGAATATCAGCTTACTATTGCTTTACGAAAGCGTATCCGGTGAAATAAAGTCAACCTTTGTTGGCGAAGTTAACATCAGCACCTCGTTGGTTAATGCTACACCAACACGCCAGGCTTATTCCTGTGGAGTTATATATGAGCGATAAAATTATTCACCTGACTGACGACAGTTTTGACACGGATGTACTCAAAGCGGACGGGGCTATCCTCGTTGATTTCTGGGCAGAGTGGTGCGGGCCGTGTAAAATGATCGCTCCGATTCTGGATGAAATCGCTGACGAATATCAGGGCAAATTGACCGTTGCCAAACTGAACATTGACCAGAACCCAGGTACTGCGCCTAAATATGGCATCCGCGGTATTCCGACTCTGCTGCTGTTTAAAAACGGCGAAGTGGCGGCAACCAAAGTAGGCGCACTGTCTAAAGGTCAGTTGAAAGAGTTTCTCGACGCCAATCTGGCGTAATACCTTTTATACGTCGAATGACAAAGGCGCTGTATGGTCAGGCGTCTGTCATTCGACGAATGATTAAGGTATCAGGCAGTTTCGTGGCGTCTGTTGTCCTTACGTTATTCTTAAATTGTCAGGATCTCTGGACGCCCGGTCTGAGTCGTGCTAAGTTAGTATTGACTTCGAATTAAACATACCTTATTAAGTTTGAATCTGGTTTTATCCGTCACTTCCCGTTTTTTCTCGCACGAGAAGTGGAAAGATTCCTGGCTCTTCGCTCATTCCGTCTTGTCGTTTCAGTTCTGCGTACTTTCCTGTGACCAGACAGCGAACAGACATGAGTTGATAGCCGTAAACAGGCATGGATGACCCTGCCATACCATTCACAACATTAAGTTCGAGATTTACCCCAAGTTTAAGAACTCACACCATTATGAATCTTACCGAATTAAAGAATACGCCGGTTTCTGAGCTGATCACTCTCGGCGAAAGTATGGGGCTGGAAAACCTGGCCCGTATGCGCAAGCAGGACATTATTTTTGCCATCCTGAAGCAGCACGCAAAGAGTGGCGAAGATATCTTTGGCGACGGTGTGCTGGAGATATTGCAGGATGGATTTGGTTTCCTCCGTTCTGCAGACAGCTCCTACCTCGCCGGTCCTGATGATATCTACGTTTCCCCCAGCCAAATCCGCCGTTTCAACCTCCGCACTGGTGATACCATTTCTGGTAAGATTCGCCCGCCGAAAGAAGGTGAACGCTATTTTGCGCTGTTGAAAGTTAACGAAGTTAACTACGACAAACCGGAAAACGCCCGTAACAAAATCCTCTTTGAGAACTTAACCCCGCTGCACGCAAACTCTCGTCTGCGTATGGAGCGTGGTAACGGTTCTACCGAAGACTTAACGGCACGCGTTCTGGATCTGGCTTCGCCGATCGGTCGCGGCCAGCGCGGTCTGATTGTCGCGCCGCCGAAGGCGGGTAAAACCATGCTGCTGCAGAACATCGCGCAGAGCATCGCGTATAACCACCCGGACTGCGTGCTGATGGTGCTGCTGATTGACGAACGTCCGGAAGAAGTGACCGAGATGCAGCGTCTGGTGAAAGGCGAAGTGGTTGCGTCTACCTTTGACGAACCGGCATCCCGCCACGTTCAGGTTGCCGAAATGGTTATCGAGAAGGCGAAACGTCTGGTTGAACACAAGAAAGACGTTATCATCCTGCTCGACTCCATCACCCGTCTGGCGCGTGCCTACAACACCGTGGTGCCGGCGTCCGGTAAAGTACTGACCGGTGGTGTGGACGCTAACGCCCTGCATCGTCCGAAGCGTTTCTTCGGCGCGGCGCGTAACGTGGAAGAGGGCGGCAGCCTGACCATCATCGCGACGGCGCTGATCGATACCGGTTCCAAGATGGACGAAGTTATCTACGAAGAGTTTAAAGGCACCGGTAACATGGAGCTGCATCTCTCGCGTAAGATCGCTGAAAAACGTGTCTTCCCGGCTATCGACTACAACCGTTCCGGTACCCGTAAAGAAGAGCTGCTCACCACTCAGGAAGAGCTGCAGAAAATGTGGATCCTGCGTAAAATCATCCATCCGATGGGTGAAATTGACGCGATGGAATTCCTCATTAACAAACTGGCGATGACCAAAACTAATGACGACTTTTTCGAGATGATGAAGCGCTCATAACCTGGTCTTTACCTGAAAACGCCACGTTTTTACGTGGCGTTTTTGTTTTATATCTGTAATCTTAACGACACATTTACAAAACGATGATAAACCGGGTCGGGGCTTCGCCATCCATTCGTTATCGGTATCGTGTGGTTGATATTTAAACAATTCTGCCTGATTCAGAGCAGGGTTTCCCTTCTGAATAAAGGTCTTCATGGTTATACTTCTGGTACTAATTTTATCTGAGAGCACGCATTGTGAATTTACTGACCTTGAGTACTGATCTCATCAGTATTTTTTTATTCACGACACTGTTCCTGTTTTTTGCGCGTAAAGTCGCAAAAAAAATCGGTTTAGTGGATAAACCCAACTTTCGTAAACGCCACCAGGGGCTGATACCGTTGGTTGGAGGGATTTCGGTTTACGCAGGGATTTGCTTCACATTCGGAATCGTTGACCACTATATTCCTCATGCGTCGCTTTATCTTTCTTGTGCGGGCGTACTGGTTCTTATCGGTGCGCTGGACGACCGTTTTGATATCAGCGTGAAGATCCGTGCGACCATACAGGCCGCGATCGGTATCATTATGATGGTATTCGGTAAGCTCTATCTTAGCAGCCTCGGCTATATCTTTGGCTCCTGGGAGATGGTGCTCGGTCCCTTCGGCTATTTCCTTACTCTGTTTGCCGTATGGGCGGCGATCAACGCTTTCAATATGGTGGACGGTATTGACGGCCTGTTGGGCGGGCTATCCAGCGTCTCATTCGCGGCGATGGGGCTGATTTTATGGTTTGACGGTCAAACCAGCCTGGCAATATGGTGCTTCGCCATGATTGCCGCGATTCTGCCTTACATTATGCTTAATCTCGGTATTTTGGGGCGGCGTTATAAAGTCTTTATGGGCGATGCCGGTAGTACTCTGATTGGTTTTACCGTTATCTGGATCTTACTGGAAACGACGCAGGGGAAAACTCACCCTATCAGTCCGGTTACCGCGCTATGGATTATCGCTATCCCGCTGATGGATATGGTGGCGATTATGTATCGCCGTCTGCGTAAAGGAATGAGTCCCTTCTCACCTGATCGTCAGCATATTCACCATCTTATCATGCGCGCCGGATTTACCTCTCGTCAGGCGTTTGTACTGATTACGCTTGCCGCCGCCATTCTGGCGGGAGTCGGCGTAGCGGCAGAATATTCTCATTTTGTTCCTGAATGGGTTATGTTGGTGCTCTTTTTGCTAGCATTCTTCCTCTATGGCTACTGCATTAAGCGGGCCTGGAAGGTGGCGAGATTTATTAAGCGTGTGAAGCGTCGCCTGCGCAGACACCGTAAGAACCGGCCAAACTTAACCAAGTAAATGAGGATACGATGACACAACCATTACCGGGGGCACGCGCGGTGAGCGCTGAAAATGAACTGGATATTCGCGGGTTGTTTCGTACTTTATGGGCTGGCAAATTCTGGATTATCGGCATTGGCCTGCTATTTGCCCTTATCGCGTTAGCCTATACCTTTTTTGCTCGTCAGGAGTGGAGTGCGACGGCGATCACCGATCGCCCAACCGTAAATATGTTGGGCGGTTATTACTCCCAGCAGCAGTTTCTGCGCAACCTGGATATTAAGACCGATCCTGCTTCTTCCGATAAGCCCTCGGTGATGGATGAAGCGTATAAAGAGTTCATCATGCAACTTGCCTCCTGGGATACGCGTCGCGATTTCTGGTTACAGACGGACTATTACAAGCAGCGAATGGTCGGGAATAGCAAAGCTGATGCGGCGATGCTTGATGAACTTATCAATAACATACAGTTTACGCCCGGCGATTTTACACGCGCCATCAACGACAACGTGAAGCTGATTGCTGAAACTGCGCCGGACGCCAATAATCTGCTGCGTCAGTATGTCGCATTCGCCAGCCAGCGGGCGGCGAGCCATCTGAATGATGAATTAAAAGGCGCCTGGGCTGCGCGTACCGTGCAGATGAAAGCGCAGGTCAAACGGCAGGAAGAGGTTGCGAAAGCGATCTATTCACGTCGTGTAAACAGTATTGAGCAGGCGCTCAAAATTGCGGAACAACATAATATTTCTCGTAGCGCGACGGATGTCCCGGCGGATGAATTACCGGACTCAGAGCTTTTTTTACTCGGTCGCCCTATGTTGCAGGCGCGTCTTGAAAATCTGCAAGCGGTTGGCCCTGCGTTCGATTTGGACTACTTTCAAAATCGGGCAATGTTGAATACGCTTAATGTGGGGCCGACCCTGGACCCTCGTTTTCAGACCTATCGTTATTTGCGTACGCCGGAAGAACCGGTAAAACGTGATAGCCCACGCCGAGCCTTCCTGATGATTATGTGGGGTATCGTTGGGGCGCTAATCGGTGCGGGCGTTGCCTTAACCCGTCGCCGCACGATTTAGCAACACCTCTGCAGTAGGGGGCTGGGCCCCTACTGTCTATTCGAAGAGAATCGATGTGAAAGTACTGACTGTATTTGGTACACGACCGGAGGCCATTAAGATGGCGCCTCTGGTCCATGCGCTGGAAAAAGATCCTCATTTCGAGGCTAAAGTATGCGTTACTGCGCAGCATCGGGAGATGCTTGATCAGGTATTAACTCTTTTTTCTATTGTGCCTGATTACGATCTCAACATTATGCAGCCGGGACAGGGGTTGACGGAAATTACCTGCCGAATTCTGGAGGGATTAAAGCCGATCCTGGCAGATTTTAAACCTGATGTGGTGCTGGTTCATGGCGATACCACCACTACGATTGCTACCAGCCTGGCGGCTTTCTATCAACGAATTCCGGTAGGGCACGTAGAAGCCGGGTTGCGAACCGGCGATCTCTATTCCCCCTGGCCGGAAGAGGCAAACCGCACGCTGACCGGACATCTGGCGATGTACCACTTTGCGCCGACGGAAAACTCGCGGCAGAATCTGTTGCGGGAGAACATTCCGGATGAGCGCATTTTTGTCACTGGCAATACCGTTATTGACGCGCTGATCTGGGTACGCGATCGCGTTCTGGCGAGCGATACATTACAGGCTGAACTGGCCGAGCAGTATCCTTTCCTCAATGTGAATAAGAAGATGATTTTGGTGACCGGTCATCGGCGTGAAAGCTTTGGTCAGGGCTTTGAGCATATCTGCCAGGCGCTGGCAGAAATCGCCGCCGCGAACCAGAATGTGCAAATTGTCTATCCGGTGCATCTCAATCCCAACGTCAGCGAACCTGTCAACCGTATCCTCGGCCATGTTGAAAACGTGGTACTGATTGAGCCGCAGGACTACTTACCTTTTGTCTGGCTGATGAATCACGCCTGGCTCATTCTGACCGATTCCGGCGGTATTCAGGAAGAAGCGCCGTCATTAGGTAAGCCGGTATTGGTCATGCGTGAAACCACAGAGCGTCCGGAAGCCATTACCGCTGGTACGGTAAGACTGATCGGCACGGACTCCCGGCGCATTGTGGCGGAAGTTATGCGTCTGCTGCACGACGAAAATGAATATCAAACTATGAGCCGCGCCCATAATCCTTATGGTGACGGGCAATCATGCGCGCGCATTTTACAGGCGTTAAAAAGTTATCGGGTATCGTTATGAGTTTTACGACCATTTCTGTTATTGGGCTGGGGTATATCGGATTACCGACTGCGGCCGCTTTTGCTTCCCGCCAGAAGCAGGTTATCGGCGTGGATATCAACCAACATGCGGTAGACACCATAAATCGCGGTGAAATTCACATCGTGGAGCCGGCGTTGGGCAATGTGGTGAAGATGGCGGTGGAAGGCGGCTTTCTGCGTGCGACGACGACACCTGTCGAGGCCGATGCGTACCTGATTGCCGTGCCGACGCCATTCAAAGGCGATCACGACCCTGACATGGCCTATGTGGAAGCCGCGGCGAAATCCATTGCGCCGGTATTAAAAAAAGGGGCACTGGTGATTCTGGAATCAACATCGCCGGTCGGCGCAACGGAGCAAATGGCCGGCTGGCTGGCCGGGATGCGTCCGGATCTGACCTTTCCCCAGCAGACGGGCGAGCAGGCCGACGTGAATATCGCCTATTGTCCGGAGCGTGTGCTGCCGGGTCAGGTGATGGTGGAACTCATTAAAAATGACCGCGTGATTGGCGGTATGACGCCAGTATGTTCGGCTCGCGCCAGCGCGCTGTACAAAATTTTCCTTGAGGGCGAATGCGTTGTCACCAACTCGCGCACCGCAGAGATGTGCAAGCTGACGGAAAATAGCTTCCGTGATGTGAATATCGCCTTTGCGAATGAATTGTCGCTGATTTGCGCCGAACAGGGGATTAACGTCTGGGAATTGATCCGCCTGGCGAACCGCCATCCGCGCGTCAATATTTTGCAGCCGGGCCCAGGCGTTGGCGGGCACTGCATTGCGGTCGATCCGTGGTTTATTGTGGCGCAAAATCCGCAGCAGGCGAGACTGATTCGCACCGCGCGTGAAGTGAACGACGGCAAACCGCACTGGGTAGTCGATCAGGTAAAAGCCGCGGTCGCAGATTGCCTGGCGGCCACCGATAAACGCGCCAGCGAAGTGAAAATCGCCTGTTTTGGGCTGGCCTTTAAGCCGAATATCGACGATCTGCGCGAAAGCCCGGCGATGGGGATCGCGCAAAGTATCGCCCGCTGGCACAGCGGCGAAACCCTGGTCGTCGAACCGAATATCCATCAGTTGCCGAAAAAATTGGACGGACTTTGCACGCTGGCGAAACTGGACGCGGCGCTGGCCGCCGCCGATGTGCTGGTGATGCTGGTCGATCATGACGAATTTAAAGCGATTCCCGGCGATGCGGTTCATCAACGTTATGTGGTTGATACCAAAGGAGTCTGGCGCTGATGAAACGGATTCTGGTGACCGGCGGCGCAGGCTTTATCGGATCTGCGGTGGTGCGGCATATCATCCATGAAACGGCAGACGCGGTGGTGGTGGTGGATAAACTCACCTATGCGGGCAACCTGATGTCTCTGGCGTCGGTGGCGCAAAGCGACCGTTTCGCCTTTGAGAAGGTGGATATCTGCGATCGGGCATCACTGGAGCGAGTTTTCCAGCAGTACCAGCCCGATAGCGTGATGCACCTGGCGGCGGAAAGCCATGTAGACCGTTCCATCGACGGCCCGGCGGCGTTTATTGAAACGAATATCGTTGGTACTTACACCTTGCTGGAAGCCGCTCGCGCTTACTGGTCCGCGCTTGACGCGGACGCTAAAGCGGCGTTCCGCTTCCACCATATCTCCACCGATGAAGTGTATGGCGATCTGCATACTGCAGACGATTTCTTCACCGAAACCACGCCATATGCGCCAAGCAGTCCTTATTCCGCCTCCAAAGCCAGCAGCGACCATCTGGTACGCGCCTGGTTACGTACCTACGGTTTGCCTACGCTTGTCACCAACTGCTCTAATAACTACGGGCCCTACCATTTCCCGGAAAAACTGATCCCGCTGATGATTCTGAACGCGCTGGCGGGTAAACCATTGCCGGTCTATGGCAACGGCCAGCAAATTCGCGACTGGCTGTATGTGGAAGATCATGCCCGTGCGTTGTATCACGTGGTGACGAACGGCGCGGTGGGCGAAACGTATAATATCGGCGGTCATAACGAACGTAAAAATCTGGATGTGGTCAGGACGATTTGCGCTCTGCTGGAGGAACTGGCCCCGCAAAAACCGCAGGGTGTGGCGAATTATCACGATCTGATTACCTTCGTCGACGATCGACCCGGCCATGACTTACGTTATGCCATCGACGCGTCGAAAATCGCCCGCGAGCTGGGCTGGACGCCGCAGGAAACCTTCGAAAGCGGGATGCGAAAAACCGTTCAGTGGTATCTCGCCAATGAGGCCTGGTGGAAACCCGTGCAGGATGGCAGTTATCAGGGCGAACGCTTAGGACTGAAACGCTAAACGGCAGGTTCTTACTCCTGGAGGAGAAACGAATGAAAGGCATCATTCTGGCGGGAGGTTCCGGTACCCGGTTGCATCCCATTACGCGCGGCGTATCAAAGCAGCTTCTGCCCGTCTACGATAAACCGATGATTTACTATCCGTTATCGGTGCTAATGCTGGCGGGCATTCGTGAGATCTTGATCATCACCACGCCGGAGGATAAACGCGACTTTCAGCGTTTGCTGGGTGACGGCGCAGCGTTCGGTATCGATTTACACTATGCCGAACAGCCCAGTCCGGACGGGCTGGCGCAGGCCTTTATCATTGGCGAAACGTTCCTCAACGGTGAACCCTCATGCCTGGTATTGGGCGACAATATCTTTTTTGGTCAGGGTTTTAGCCCCAAACTCCGTCAGGTCGCGGCGCGTACCGAAGGCGCTACAGTATTTGGCTATCAGGTCATGGACCCGGAACGCTTTGGCGTCGTGGAGTTTGACGATGATTTTCGCGCGCTCTCGCTGGAAGAAAAGCCGAAACAGCCTAAATCTAACTGGGCGGTCACCGGCCTCTATTTCTATGACAGCAAGGTCGTCGAGTATGCGAAGCGCGTGAAACCGTCCGGGCGTGGCGAGCTGGAGATCACTTCTATCAACCAGATGTATCTGGAGGAAGGTAAGCTGACCGTTGAACTGCTGGGCCGCGGCTTCGCCTGGCTGGATACGGGCACCCACGACAGTCTGATTGAGGCGAGCACTTTTGTGCAGACGGTGGAAAAGCGCCAGGGCTTCAAAATTGCCTGTCTGGAGGAGATTGCCTGGCGCAACGGCTGGCTGGATGATGATGGTTTGAAACGCGCCGCCAGTCAGCTTGAAAAAACCGGCTATGGCCAATATTTACTGGAGTTGCTCCGTGCCCGTCCGCGCCAGTATTGAACCGTTACTCTGGGAAAATACGTTCTTTGGCGTGAATAGCGGCATTGTGCGTATCGATGCTTCAGCGCCCGAATTAACGCCAGAAGCGCTGCAGGCGTGGCAACGCGTGCAGGTAAAAGTGCCGGCTGAAAACATCGCCTGGCTGTCGGCGTTGCAATCGCTGGGATTCTCTTTGGTTGAAGGCGAAGTGGATTTTGCGTTGCCGGTAAAAGGGCATCGCGACCAGCATGGCGCGGAAATTGCACACCTTAAAGACATTCCTGCTTTGCGTCAGTTGGCCGGAGAGGCGTTTACGCAGAGTCGTTTTCGCGCGCCGTGGTATGCGCCCGACGCCAGCGCCCGTTTTTACGCCCAGTGGATTGAGAATGCGGTACGCGGCACGTTTGATCACCAATGCCTGGTGCTTCGCACAGAGACAGGCGCTATCCGCGGTTACGTCTCGCTGCGGGAATTGAATGATACCGACGCGCGCATTGGCCTGTTGGCCGGACGCGGCGCGGGAGCGGAACTTATGCAGGCGGCGATCTGTTGGGCGCAGAGTCGCGGCAAAGCAACATTGCGGGTGGCGACCCAGTTGGGCAACACCGCCGCGCTTAAACGTTACATACAAAGCGGTGCCAACATCGAAAGCACTGCGTACTGGTTATACAGGTGACAACATGATTCCTTTTAATGCGCCGCCGGTGGTGGGAACCGAACTCGAATACATGCAGTCTGCAATGAGCAGCGGCAAACTGTGCGGCGACGGCGGCTTTACGCGTCGTTGCCAGCAGTGGCTGGAGCAACATTTCGGCAGCGCGAAGGTGTTGCTGACGCCTTCCTGTACCGCGTCGCTGGAGATGGCGGCTCTGTTGTTGGATATTCAGCCCGGCGATGAAGTGATCATGCCGAGCTTTACGTTTGTCTCCACCGCTAACGCTTTTGTCCTGCGCGGCGCGAAAATTGTGTTTGTCGATATTCGTCCGGATACGATGAATATTGACGAAACGCTGATTGAGGCGGCAATTACTGATAAAACCCGCGCTATCGTGCCGGTACACTACGCTGGCGTCGCTTGTGAAATGGACGTCATCATGGCGCTGGCGGATAAGTATAATCTGTTCGTTGTCGAGGATGCCGCCCAGGGCGTGATGTCCACGTACAAAGGGCGCGCGTTAGGAACGATCGGTCACATCGGCTGTTTTAGCTTCCATGAAACCAAAAATTACACCGCTGGCGGCGAAGGCGGCGCGACGCTGATCAACGATCGTACGCTGATTGAACGCGCGGAGATCATCCGCGAAAAAGGCACCAACCGCAGCCAGTTCTTCCGTGGTCAGGTGGACAAATACACCTGGCGGGATATCGGCTCCAGTTATTTGATGTCCGATCTGCAGGCTGCCTACCTGTGGGCGCAACTGGAGGCCGCCGATCGTATCAATCAACAGCGTCTGTCGCTGTGGCAGACTTACTACGATGCGTTAACGCCGCTGGCGCGCGCCGGGCGTATCGAGCTGCCTTCTATTCCGGAAAACTGCGGGCATAATGCCCACATGTTTTACATCAAACTGCGGGATATCGCCGATCGCAGCGCGCTGATTAATTTCCTGAAAGAGGCGGAAATCATGGCGGTATTCCATTACATTCCGCTGCATGATTGTCCGGCGGGCGATAAATTTGGCGAGTTTATCGGGGACGATGTCTACACCACAAAAGAGAGCGAACGTTTGTTGCGTCTGCCGCTGTTTTATAACCTTGCGCCCGTCGATCAACGAACGGTGATTACTACCTTGCTAAATTATTTCTCCTGATATGTCGCTTGCTAAAGCCTCCCTGTGGACGGCGGTCAGTACGCTGGTAAAAATTGGCGCCGGACTGCTGGTGGTGAAACTACTGGCCGTCTCTTTTGGTCCGGCGGGCGTCGGACAAGCGAGTAACTTCCGCCAGATGATCACCGTGCTGGGCGTATTGGCTGGCGCCGGGATATTTAACGGCGTTACCAAACTCGTCGCACAACATCATGATAACCCGGCGCAGTTACGTACCGTGGTGGGAACCTCCTCCGCGATGGTATTGGGTTTCTCTACGCTGCTGGCGCTGGTCTTCCTGCTGGCGGCGGCGCCGATTAGCCAGGGACTGTTCGGTCATACGGACTATCAAGGGCTGGTGCGTCTGGTTGCGCTGGTACAAATGGGGATCGCCTGGGCGAACCTGCTGCTGGCGCTAATGAAGGGCTTTCGTGACGCGTCGGGTAATGCCTTATCGTTAATTGTCGGCAGCTTTTTGGGCGTTGCCGCCTGGTATCTCTGCTACCGTGTCGGCGGCTATGAAGGCGCTCTGCTTGGCCTGGCGCTGGTGCCGGCGCTGGTGGTAGTGCCAGCCGGTATGATACTGATTAAGCGCGGCACCGTCCCGCTACGCTATCTCAAGCCCTCCTGGGACAACGGTCTGGCAGGGCAGCTCAGTAAATTTACCCTGATGGCGCTGATTACCTCCGTTACGATGCCGGTCGCCTATGTGATGATGCGAAACCAACTGGCCGCGCACTATAGCTGGAGCGATGTCGGGATCTGGCAGGGCGTAAGCAGCATTTCTGATGCCTATCTGCAATTTATCACCGCCTCCTTCAGCGTTTACCTGTTACCCACGCTCTCACGCCTGACGGAAAAACAGGACATTACGCGTGAAGTGGTAAAAGCGCTGAAATTTGTTTTACCGGCGGTCGCGGCGGCGAGTTTTACCGTCTGGCTACTGCGCGATTTTGCTATCTGGCTGCTTTTTTCCGCCAAATTCACCGCGATGCGCGATCTGTTCGCCTGGCAGTTAGTGGGCGACGTGCTGAAAGTCGGCGCCTATGTTTTCGGTTATCTGGTGATTGCCAAAGCGTCGTTGCGATTTTACATTCTGGCTGAAATTAGCCAGTTCATTCTGTTAACGGCGTTCGCTCACTGGCTGATTCCCGCTCACGGCGCGCTGGGTGCGGCACAGGCTTATATGGCCACCTATATTGTCTATTTTTCATTTTGTTGTGGCGTATTTTTACTCTGGCGTAGGCGAGCATGACTGTACTGATTCACGTCCTGGGATCGGATATCCCTCACCATAACCACACCGTGTTGCGGTTTTTCAATGATACGCTGGCCGCCACAAGCGAGCACGCGCGTGAATTTATGGTTGCTGGCGAAGATAACGGCTTCACGGAAAGCTGCCCGGCGCTCTCGCTTCGTTTTTATGGCAGTAAGAAAGCGCTGGCGCAGGCGGTCATCGCCAAAGCGAAAGCAAATCGTCGACAGAGATTCTTCTTTCACGGTCAGTTCAACACCAGCCTGTGGCTGGCGCTGTTAAGCGGCGGTATTAAGCCAGCTCAGTTTTACTGGCATATCTGGGGCGCGGATCTCTACGAAGTGTCCCACGGGCTGAAATTCCGCCTTTTCTACCCGCTTCGTCGTATCGCGCAGGGACGAGTAGGGGGCGTATTCGCGACGCGCGGCGATCTCAGCTATTTTGCGCGCCAGCACCCGGGCGTACGCGGCGAGTTGCTCTATTTCCCGACGCGCATGGATCCTTCCCTGAACTCTATGGCAAAAGAGCGCCAACGTGCGGGGAAATTGACCATTTTAGTAGGGAACTCCGGCGATCGCAGTAACCAACATATTACGGCGTTACGGGCGGTGTATCAGCAGTTTGGCGATACGGTAAACGTGGTGGTGCCGATGGGCTATCCGGCCAATAACCAGGCCTATATTGATGAGGTTCGCCAGGCCGCTCTGGTGCTATTTAGCGCCGAAAATCTACAAATTCTTAGCGAAAAAATGGAATTTGATGCCTATCTTGCGCTGTTGCGCCAGTGCGACCTCGGTTATTTTATTTTTGCCCGCCAACAGGGGATCGGGACGTTGTGTCTGCTAATTCAGGCCGATATCCCGTGCGTACTGAACCGCGACAATCCTTTCTGGCAGGATATGGCGGAACAGCATCTGCCCGTCCTGTTTACCACGGACGATCTTGATGAGCAGGTCGTGCGCGAGGCGCAGCGTCAGCTCGCATCGGTAGATAAAAGCGGCATCACCTTCTTTAGCCCCAACTACCTGCAACCGTGGCATAATGCGTTGAGAATCGCCGCAGGAGAAGCCGAATGAGTTTAATGCAATTCAGCGGGCTGCTGGTGGTCTGGCTGCTCTCTACGCTGTTTATCGCCACGCTGACCTGGTTTGAATTTCGCCGCGTGCGTTTTAACTTCAACGTTTTCTTTTCGTTGCTGTTTTTGTTGACCTTCTTTTTTGGTTTTCCGCTAACCAGCGTGCTGGTATTTCGTTTCGACGTTGGCGTCGCGCCGCCGGAAATCTTATTGCAGGCTCTATTATCCGCCGCCTGTTTCTACGGCGTGTATTACGTGACCTATAAAACGCGTTTACGCAAACGCGTTGTGGATGTACCACGCAAGCCGCTATTTACCATGAACCGGGTGGAAACCCACCTTACCTGGGTGATCCTGATGGGCATCGCGCTGGTGAGCGTGGCGATTTTCTTTATGCATAACGGCTTTTTGCTGTTCCGGCTGCACTCCTACAGCCAGATCTTTTCCAGCGAAGTCTCCGGCGTGGCGTTAAAACGGTTCTTCTATTTCTTCATTCCGGCGATGCTGGTGGTCTATTTCCTGCGCCAGGACAGCAAAGCGTGGCTGTTTTTTCTGGTGAGCACCGTCGCGTTTGGCCTGTTGACCTACATGATTGTCGGCGGCACGCGCGCCAACATCATTATTGCGTTTGCTATCTTCCTGTTTATCGGCATTATTCGGGGCTGGATCAGCCTGTGGATGCTGGCAGCGGCGGGCGTGCTGGGGATTGTCGGTATGTTCTGGCTGGCGCTCAAACGCTACGGATTAAATGTGAGCGGCGATGAGGCGTTCTATACGTTTCTTTATCTGACGCGCGATACCTTTTCGCCGTGGGAGAATCTGGCGCTGCTGTTGCAAAATTACCACAATATCGATTTTCAGGGGCTGGCCCCTATCGTGCGTGATTTCTACGTCTTTATTCCCACCTGGTTATGGCCGGGACGACCCAGTATCGTGCTGAATTCTGCGAATTACTTCACCTGGGAAGTCCTGAACAACCATTCTGGCCTGGCGATATCGCCAACGCTTATCGGATCGCTGGTGGTCATGGGCGGGGCGCTGTTTATTCCGCTCGGCGCGATCGTCGTCGGGCTGATTATCAAATGGTTCGACTGGCTATATGAACTGGGTAACCGGGAGCCCAATCGCTATAAGGCGGCGATTCTGCACAGTTTCTGCTTTGGCGCCATCTTTAATATGATTGTGCTGGCGCGAGAAGGGCTGGATTCGTTTGTCTCGCGCGTGGTTTTCTTCCTGGTGGTTTTTGGCGCCAGCCTGCTGGTCGCTAAGCTTCTGTTCTGGTTATTTGATAGCGCCGGACTGATTCATAAACGTACAACTTCGCTCCCTCAGGCACAGGTGGAAGGAAAACTATGACTAACAATGCCGCTGCGCCCCTTTACTCGCTGCGTGGATTACCTCTGATTGGCTGGCGCGACATGTCACATGCGCTGAATTATCTGTTTGCCGATGGTCAACTGAAGCAAGGCACGTTGGTGGCGATCAACGCCGAAAAGCTGCTGACGGCGGAAGATAATCCGGAAGTCCGCGCGTTGATAGCGGCGGCGGAATTTAAATATGCCGATGGCATCAGCGTGGTGCGTTCAATACGTAAAAAATTTCCGCAGGCGCAGGTTTCTCGTGTGGCTGGCGCCGACCTTTGGGAAGCGTTAATGGCGCGCGCGGGGAAAGAAGGCACACCGGTATTTCTTGTCGGCGGCAAGCCTGAGGTGCTGGCGCAGACGGAAGCAAAACTGCGGACGCAGTGGAACGTCAATATTGTGGGTAGCCAGGACGGTTACTTTACGCCGGAGCAGCGTCAGGCGCTATTTGCGCGTATCCATGCCAGCGGCGCGAAAATTGTCACCGTCGCGATGGGATCGCCAAAACAGGAATTGCTCATGCGCGATTGTCGGGAAGTGCATCCCCATGCGTTATATATGGGGGTGGGCGGGACCTATGATGTGTTTACTGGTCACGTCAAACGCGCTCCAAAAATATGGCAGAACCTGGGACTGGAGTGGTTGTATCGTCTGCTTTCTCAACCGAGGCGTATTACCCGCCAGATGCGCCTGCTGCGCTATCTTCGCTGGCACTATACTGGCGATCTCTAATTCTCCCTTCTGATACCTGAGCAGCGGATTGTGCTTATGGCGCTGCTCATTTACAACATAATCGATGATTTATTACACAATAAATGCATTTTTTTAATGCTCCATTTGCCATTTGTCCAAATTTAAGAAAATATTCGCAACAATCGATGTACCCATAACAATAACCGGTACTACCGGAACCGTTGCAAACACGACATGAGGATTTATGGCAGAGAAAAAACCGGAGCTACAGCGTGGGCTGGAAGCTCGTCATATTGAATTGATTGCCCTCGGGGGCACCATCGGCGTCGGACTCTTTATGGGCGCCGCCAGTACGCTGAAATGGGCGGGGCCGTCAGTGCTGCTGGCGTATATCATCGCCGGATTGTTCGTCTTTTTCATCATGCGTTCGATGGGGGAGATGCTCTTTCTGGAACCTGTTACCGGCTCCTTTGCCGTGTACGCCCACCGGTATATGAGTCCTTTTTTTGGCTATCTTACCGCCTGGTCATACTGGTTTATGTGGATGGCGGTCGGGATCTCGGAAATTACCGCCATTGGGGTCTACGTCCAGTTCTGGTTTCCGGAGATGGCGCAGTGGATACCGGCGCTGATTGCCGTCGGACTGGTCGCGTTGGCGAATCTGGCTGCGGTGCGCCTGTATGGTGAAATCGAGTTCTGGTTTGCGATGATCAAAGTCACCACGATTATTGTGATGATCATCATCGGTCTGGGGGTGATTTTCTTCGGCTTTGGTAACGGCGGCCAGGCGATTGGCTTTGGTAATCTGACCGAGCATGGCGGCTTTTTTGCCGGCGGCTGGAAAGGCTTTCTGACCGCATTATGTATCGTGGTGGCCTCTTATCAGGGGGTTGAGTTGATCGGTATTACCGCCGGTGAAGCGAAGAATCCGCAGGTGACGTTGCGTAGCGCGGTGGGTAAAGTGCTGTGGCGTATCCTGATTTTTTATGTTGGCGCGATTTTCGTGATCGTCACCATTTTCCCGTGGAATGAGATTGGCAGCAACGGCAGTCCCTTTGTGCTCACCTTCGCGAAAATCGGCATCACCGCCGCGGCAGGCATTATCAACTTTGTCGTGCTGACGGCGGCGCTCTCCGGCTGTAACAGCGGAATGTATAGCTGTGGGCGTATGCTTTACGCGCTGGCGAAAAACCGTCAACTGCCGGCGGCAGTCGCGAAAGTCTCTCGCCACGGCGTGCCGGTCGCGGGCGTGGCGCTCTCTATTTTGATTTTGCTGGTAGGCTCTTGCCTGAACTACATCATCCCCAATCCGCAGCGCGTCTTTGTTTACGTTTATAGCGCCAGCGTACTGCCGGGGATGGTGCCGTGGTTTGTCATTCTGATTAGCCAACTGCGCTTTCGTCGGGCGCATAAAGAAGCGATTGCGGATCATCCTTTTCGTTCCATTATGTTCCCGTGGGCGAACTATTTGACGATGGCGTTTCTGGTTTGCGTTTTAATCGGCATGTACTTTAATGAAGATACGCGCATGTCGCTATTTGTCGGCGTCATCTTCCTGCTGGCCGTCACGCTGGTCTACAAAGTTTTCGGTCTGAATCGTCACGGAACCGCCCACAAGGTGGGGGAATAAGCGCCAAAATGCGCAAAGCATAACCAAACGCGCATTTTATTTAAAAAGGCACTGGACAGCGGGGTGTGAAGTCCGTATTATCCACCCCCGCAACGGCGCTAAGCGCCCGTAGCTCAGCTGGATAGAGCGCTGCCCTCCGGAGGCAGAGGTCTCAGGTTCGAATCCTGTCGGGCGTACCATTTATTTAGGTGCTTGAGCTGCGGTGGTTTAATACCGCGTAAAAAGTTTCAGTGGTGGCTATAGCTCAGTTGGTAGAGCCCTGGATTGTGATTCCAGTTGTCGTGGGTTCGAATCCCATTAGCCACCCCATTAATATAGAGTTGTGAAACGCGAAGGTGGCGGAATTGGTAGACGCGCTAGCTTCAGGTGTTAGTGTCCTTACGGACGTGGGGGTTCAAGTCCCCCCCCTCGCACCACGACTCAATGAATTGAACTAAAAATTCAAAAAAGCAGTATATCGGCGAGTAGCGCAGCTTGGTAGCGCAACTGGTTTGGGACCAGTGGGTCGGAGGTTCGAATCCTCTCTCGCCGACCAATTTTGAACCCCGCTTCGGCGGGGTTTTTTGTTTTCTGTTCATTTTCAACTACTTATCCCGCACGTGTTGCCATTATGGTTTATTGGCGATATCCCAGACTTTATTTGTCGCTATTCGGTGACGAATAATCTATTGATTTATAATCACTTTATAAAAAGCATCCTGTTCTGTCTCCGCCGGGCGACACGCTAAAACCTCGCCAGCAGCGGGGGGATGTCAATCGCGTGAATTCTCTACGTTTTTTTAACGCCTGCGCCTGTTTTTTAGCGGTGCAAAGATGGCACGTTATGTGCAATAATGTACGGGTAGATGCTCATTCCATCTCTTATGTTCGCCTTCTGGCCTCATAAACTCAGGAATGATGCAGAGCCGTTTACGGTGCTTATCGTCCACTGACAGATGTCGCTTACGCCTCATCAAACACCCTGGACACAACGTTGAGTGAAGCACCCCTTTATGTTGTCATACAGACCTGTTTTGACGCCTGCCCCTTAACCGGGCAGGCGTTTTTTTATGCATCCCGAATGATTTTGTGTAGGCGGTAGGCCCGGTAAGCGAAGCGCCACCGGGCAAGAGGGAATTACTGCGGGGGATTGTTCTGTAATGTCAGCATCAGGCCATCGCGCCGCATGGCGGCAGACTCTTCCGGTTGATGCAGTCGATCAAGCGCATCGGCAAGCCAGGCATAATCATACGCGTCCGGGCGTTGTTTCAGCGCGGCGCGGAAAGCCAGGGTCGCCTCCTGCCATTCACCGTGTTTCATTAGCGACTGGCCGAGTGTGCTCCATAACAGCGGGCGATCGCCTACCGTCTTGATTTGCTGGCGCAGCACTTTCTCCAGTTGTTCCGGATTATTGGTTCTGAGGCGAGGAATGGGCAGCACCAGCCGATCATCATACTGGCGTTTCAGACCGTCGATGATAATCTGCTGCGCCATATCATGATCGTCACATTCGATCAGATGCTCGGCCATTGCGACCTGCAGCGCCACCTGATGGCGGGTTTTACGGCTTTGGTTTTTCCACCAGGTGCGCAATCCTTCGCTGCCCTGCTCGGCGCGCGCCTGATCCATGAGTCCTATCCACGCCTGTTGTTCGAGCATGGCGCGATGCGCTTCATCGCCGACGTGCGCTTTCGCCATGGATGGGATGATATCCAGTAAAGAACTCCATGCGCTGGTGCGAATATAGGCCTGCTCCGCCAGACGCAGAACTTCCGGGTGACGCGGCGTGACCTCCAGCAGTTTGTCCACGCCGTGACGCGCCGCGTGATTTTCATTGCGCGCCAGCTGTAAGCGCACGCGCGTGATCTCGACCGGGATGGTGTCGTTCCCCGCCAGCTCTGCCGCACGTTCAAGGTGCTGATTAGCGCGTGCTTCATCGCCGCGCTGCTGCGCCGCTTCTGCCGCCAGCAGATAATTTACCACCGGTTGTTCAGCATGGTCGGCATTTTTTGACATCAGCTTTTCAACCTGCTGATAGTCGCCCTCCGCCAGTTTCAGCAGCGCTTGTTCGGTCTGCTTGCGGGCGCGACGGCGTTTACGGCCGGCAAACCAACCGCGGGTGTGCGCGCCGGTACGAAACAGACGGCGTAGCAACCACTCAATGGCGAATAGCACCACCATAGCGACGATGAGAATGATCGCCAGGCCGGTGACGCTGGTTTCAATGTTGTAGTTATCGGTCTGGATTAACACATAGCCCTGGTGACCGGCTATCATCGGGCCGACCACGATACCCGCGAGCAACAACACAAAGAGCAATAATACTTTTAGCATCATTATTCTCCTTGCGGCGCGGTTGCCGGAGCGTCTGTCTGCGTGGCAGGCGCTGCCGTAGAGACTGTCGGTTGCGCCAGCAGATTACGCACGCGGGTTTGCATCAGTTTTTCAAGAATCGCCTGGCTTTCCAGGGTTTCCGGCAGATCCATCGTGATATTTTGCTGGCTTAATTTATCGACCTCCTCCAGGAAGGCTTTTGTCGCGGCGTCGTCAGTATCGTAATAAGCGCGAACCCAGGTCGAAACGTTATCCAGCGCCTGACGGTATGTTTCTTCCTGATGGCGTGGCACGGCCTGCGCGGCGACTAACAGGCGGGAGCGAATATTTTCGCGTAAATAGACGTCCTGGTTGGGCGCCAACAGCGGTACGGCGGTATCATCGCGGCGGCGAATGGTAATAAAGCTGTCCATAAAGTTCTGCCAGCTTTTTTGCAGGTTAACGCGCCATTCGCTTAGCGAGCTGGACAGCTCGCTGCTGTCTGAATCCATCGGCGAACCATCGGTATCGTTATCCGCCAGACGCAGGTTATCGATTTGGTTAGAGAGCTGATTGAGTTTGAGAATAATGCCGTCGTAGTCGATCTGTGCAACGGATGACAGGCTGGCGATATCGTCAGTAATCGCGCGTCGTGCGGTAATCAGGCTGGGGTCATTCATGTCCGCCAGACTGGCGTCAGCGCTTTTGAGCAGCGCAGCGGCGGTAGTGACGTCCTGATCGCTCCACAGCTTGCGTCCGGCGAGTTTCACCAGGAAATCAGCCTGCGCCAGCAGCCAGGTTTTAGCATCGCTGCCGGAAATAGTGGCGACTTTTTGTTGTACTTCATCAAGCTGTTTCGCCAGCGCCGCCTGTTGGCGATTCGCGTCATCTAACTGCGCCGCTTGTTTTTTGATAATCCCTTCCAGCTCCGCTTTTTGGCTCTCCTGTGCCTTTTGCAAGGCGGTTAGTTGCGTCGCCAGCGCATCGCTGGTTTCCGTTTGCGCGGTTGCTTGCTGTTTCCCCCAGCCATAAAGCCCAATACCTGCCGCCAGGGCAATCGCAATCGCCACCGCGCTTAATACCAGCGCGGCGCCGTTCTTACTTTTTTTCTCGGTATTAACTGGCTGTGGCGTGGTTTCCACGCTCTCCCTGGTCTCATCAACCACGGCGGAGGATTTTTCTTGTTCCGTCATTATGGCATCCCATTATGAGAGTTATTGTAATGCGCGCAACAGCGCATCGTTGTCGGCGTTATCAGCGACCTTAATATCTTGCCAGCCCAGCTCCCGGGCGAGGTGCGCCAGACGTTCACTGACGACCAATAGCCGACAGCGTAGTAACCAGTGCTCACGATACCACTCGGGAGTCAGCGACCAGAGCCGTTGCAACATCTCGCCGCTGGTAACAACAAGCGTTGTTACGCCGCGAGTATGCCAGCGCATCGCTTCTTCCGCGCCATCGTAATGTTTCGCACATCGTTGATAACATTCACAAAAACTGACTTCGGCTCCGCGAGCTGTCAGGGTTTCGCCCAGCAGTTCGCGGCCGCCATTGCCACGCAAAATCAGCGCGCGTTTGCCCGCAATATTTTGTAATTCAGGTAATTGTAGCAAGGCTTCGCTGATTTCCCGATCCAATGGATAACGAATATCGAACCCGCTAACGGTATGAAGGGCGAGCGCCGTGGTGCGGCCAATCGCGAAATAGCGCGGCGACGCAGGCCAGTTTCGACCATCCCGCTGGAGCTGGGCGTGAGCAAAGGCGACGGCGTGCTGTGAAAGGGCAAAAACCAGATCGTTTTCCGTCAGAGTCGCCAGGCGGTCGGCCAGGGTGGGTAGCTCCCGACCGGCGACAAATTCAATCAGTGGAAAACTCCAGGCCACCTGCCCCAGTGCGCGCAGACGGCTCACTAACGCTTCCCCTGCGGGAGAGGGGCGGGTGATCAGAATACTCATGCGGGCGTCTCGCCGTTATAAACTTCCGTCAGAATCGCGCGCGCGCCGTTTTCCAGCAGTTCCTCTGCAAGCGAGATGCCCATTTGCTCCGCCTGCTCGGGAGAACCACGACGTTCGCCGCGCACCATCACCGAACCGTCCGGCGCGCCAACCAGCGCGCGTAGCCAAATTTCGCCGTTGATGATTTCTGCATAGCTGCCAATCGGCACCTGACACCCGCCTTCCAGGCGGGTGTTCATAGCGCGTTCCGCCGTTACGCGCAGCGCGGTTTGCGAGTGATTCAACGGTGCGAGCAGCGCCTGTGTTCGCGCGTCGTCAAGACGACACTCAATCCCGACGGCGCCCTGGCCTACGGCAGGAAGCGAAACGTCGGGCGGCAAGGCTGTGCGAATGCGCGACTCCAGACCTAAGCGTTTCAGACCGGCCACGGCCAGGATAATGGCGTCATAGTCGCCGTTGTCCAGCTTGCCGAGACGTGTGCCGACGTTGCCGCGCAACGAACGGATAATGAGGTCCGGACGGCGTTCCGCCAGTTGACACTGGCGACGCAAACTGGACGTCCCGACGATACTACCCGCGGGCAGATCGTCCAGACTGTGATATTTATTCGAGACAAACGCGTCGCGCGGATCTTCGCGCTCGCAAATGGTCACCAGACCGAGACCGTCCGGGAAGGCCACCGGAACGTCTTTCATAGAGTGCACGGCGATATCAGCGCGCTTTTCCAGCAGCGCGATTTCAAGCTCTTTAACAAACAGTCCCTTACCGCCCACTTTCGCCAGGGGAGTATCGAGAATCACGTCGCCGCGTGTGACCATCGGCACCAGTTCTACCGTCAGTCCCGGATGGGTTGCCATCAATGCGTCTTTGACATAATGTGCCTGCCAAAGCGCAAGGGGACTTTGGCGTGTGGCAATTCTTAAAACATTGTCTAACATGCTTGTTACCGTCATTATCAATCATTGACCATCCTAACATCCTTATAGAGAGTATGTTAGTTTTCCGGTCACCGTGAGTGAGAGGATAAGGCGCAGTGTCGTCAATGACAGTGAATAATGACGAGAAACCGCCAGCCCGTATTTAAGAATTTACACGCAGCGAACGGTGCTACACTTGTATGTAGCGCATCTTTCTTTACGGTCAATGAGCAAGGTGTTAAATTGATCACGTTTTAGACCATTTTTTCGTCGGTATTAGATAAAAATATGCAGGCGAGAAAGGGTAACGGTTATTTTTGACATACGGTTTATCCCGAATGGCGACGGTTAAGTACTGACCTGCACCATGACGGGTAGCAACATCAGGCGATACGTCTTGTACCTCTATATTGAGACTCTGAAACAGAGACTGGATGCCATAAATCAACTGCGTGTGGATCGCGCGCTTGCTGCCATGGGACCCGCTTTTCAGCAGGTTTACAGTCTTCTGCCGACATTATTGCACTATCACCATCCACTGATGCCGGGTTACCTTGATGGTAACGTTCCCAGCGGTATTTGCTTCTACACGCCTGATGAAACCCAACGCCACTATCTGAACGAACTTGAGCTGTACCGCGGTATGACGCCGCAGGACCCACCGAAGGGCGAGCTGCCGATTACCGGCGTTTACACTATGGGTAGCACCTCCTCGGTCGGGCAGAGCTGCTCGTCCGACCTGGATATCTGGGTGTGCCATCAGTCCTGGCTCGACGGCGAAGAGCGTCAGTTGCTGCAACGTAAGTGTAGCCTGCTGGAAAGCTGGGCCGCCTCGCTTGGCGTTGAGGTGAGCTTCTTCCTGATCGACGAGAACCGTTTCCGCCATAACGAAAGCGGCAGTCTGGGCGGGGAAGACTGTGGTTCTACGCAGCATATCCTGTTGCTTGATGAGTTTTATCGTACCGCTGTGCGCCTGGCCGGGAAGCGTATCCTGTGGAGTATGGTGCCGTGCGACGAAGAAGAGCATTACGACGACTATGTCATGACGCTCTACGCGCAGGGCGTATTAACGCCAAACGAATGGCTGGATCTGGGGGGCTTAAGCTCGCTCTCCGCCGAAGAGTACTTTGGCGCCAGCCTGTGGCAGCTATACAAGAGCATTGACTCGCCGTACAAAGCGGTGCTGAAAACGCTGCTGCTGGAAGCCTACTCATGGGAATATCCCAACCCACGTCTGCTGGCGAAAGATATTAAACAACGTCTGCATGACGGTGAAATCGTATCGTTTGGACTCGATCCCTACTGCATGATGCTGGAACGGGTCACTGAATACCTGACGGCGATTGAAGATCCGACGCGGCTGGATTTAGTCCGCCGCTGCTTTTACCTGAAAGTGTGCGAGAAATTAAGTCGCGAGCGTGCCTGCGTAGGCTGGCGTCGGGAAGTATTAAGCCAGTTAGTCAGCGAGTGGGGATGGGACGACGCGCGTCTGACCATGCTCGATAATCGCGCAAACTGGAAAATCGATCAGGTGCGCGAAGCCCACAACGAATTGCTCGACGCCATGATGCAGAGCTATCGTAATCTGATTCGCTTTGCGCGGCGCAACAACCTCAGCGTGAGTGCCAGCCCGCAGGATATCGGCGTACTGACGCGTAAGCTGTACGCCGCTTTTGAAGCGTTGCCGGGTAAAGTCACGCTGGTGAACCCGCAGATATCGCCGGATCTGTCCGAGCCGAATTTAACCTTTATCCATGTGCCGCCGGGACGCGCCAACCGTTCAGGCTGGTATCTCTACAACCGCGCGCCGAACATGGATTCCATCATCAGCCATCAGCCGCTGGAATATAACCGTTATCTTAATAAGCTGGTCGCGTGGGCGTGGTTCAACGGCCTGCTGACGTCGCGAACGCATCTGTTTATTAAGGGCAACGGTATTGTCGACCTGCCTAAGTTGCAGGAGATGGTCGCCGATGTTTCGCACCATTTCCCGCTGCGCTTGCCTGCTCCAACGCCGAAAGCGCTCTACAGCCCCTGTGAAATTCGCCATCTGGCGATTATCGTTAACCTCGAATATGACCCGACGGCGGCGTTTCGCAATAAAGTGGTCCATTTTGACTTCCGTAAGCTGGACGTTTTCAGCTTTGGCGAAGAGCAAAACTGTCTGATAGGCAGTATCGACTTGTTATATCGCAACTCGTGGAACGAAGTGCGTACTCTGCACTTTAACGGCGAGCAGGCGATGATCGAAGCGCTGAAAACGATTCTGGGGAAAATGCACCAGGATGCCGCGCCGCCGGATAGCGTGGAGGTGTTCTGCTACAGTCAGCATCTTCGCGGTCTGATTCGCACCCGCGTGCAGCAACTGGTCTCCGAATGTATCGAGCTACGTCTTTCCAGCACCCGTCAGGAGACCGGTCGATTCAAGGCGCTGCGGGTTTCCGGGCAGACGTGGGGACTATTCTTCGAACGCTTGAATGTCTCGGTGCAGAAGCTGGAGAACGCTATCGAATTCTACGGCGCGATTTCGCATAACAAGCTGCACGGGCTGTCGGTACAGGTGGAAACCAACCAGGTGAAATTGCCGTCAGTGGTGGATGGCTTCGCCAGCGAAGGGATTATCCAGTTCTTCTTTGAAGAAACGGGTGATGAGAAAGGCTTTAATATTTATATTCTGGATGAAAGTAACCGGGCGGAAGTGTATCACCACTGCGAAGGTAGCAAGGAAGAACTGGTGCGCGACGTCAGCCGCTTCTATTCGTCATCGCACGATCGCTTCACGTATGGCTCCAGTTTTATCAACTTTAACCTGCCGCAGTTCTACCAGATAGTGAAAACTGATGGCCGCGAGCAGGTGATCCCATTCCGTACGCAGCCTATCAACACCGTGCCGCCAGCAAACCAGGATCATGACGCGCCGCTATTGCAGCAGTATTTTTCCTGAGGATTTTTGCCCGGTGGCGGCTACACCTTACCGGGCCTACAGTAAGCCGGATAAGCAAAGCGCATCCGGCAAATAAATCAACGGAAGCTCACCTTTTCACCCGCCTGCTGCGTCGCCGCCTGTTCCAACAGATCCCAGAAGGTTTCGCCGCTGCGATCGCAAATCCACTCGTCGCCTTTCAGGTCAAAGTGATAGCCGCCCTGTTTGGTCGCCAGCCATACCTGATGCAGCGGCTCCTGACGGTTAATAATGATTTTACTGCCGTTCTCAAAGCTGAGGGTCAGCACGCCGCCGTTGATTTCGCAGTCGATATCGCTGTCGCCGTCCCAGTTATCGAGGTGTTCTTCAATGGTGAGCCACAGGGCGTCAGCCAGGCGATGAAATTCACTGTCGTTCATTGTTTTATCTCGCTATTGAGTGATATCGCCAGTATAAGGGGAAGCGTCAGCTTCTGGAACCGATACGAATTACCGTTGTGAGCGGTAAAGGATAAAACCCAGCGGTAGATAAATGACGATAAATAGCGCACTGGTGATAAGTATAACGGACGCATTAACCGGGAAATGGTTCAGAGCCGACAGCATTGCTACCATCAGCACGACGCAGCTGCCGCAAAGGAGAAAATGCAGCAGGATTAGGGGATAGCGTGGCTTTGCTTTGATATCCAAAAGAGCGCTCAGTAGACCGAGTACCGCGCTTATCGTCAGGACTCCGGCAGCTTCAACACCGTTTATCGTGCCGTGCATAATGCTTTCAATAATGACGTAAATGCATGAACCGATCCCCACGCCCCGAAGGGCGTTTTTCAAATGTTTATCCAAGCGCGCAAAACGGCTTAGCGGCGTGATTTTTGGCATTCCTGTGCCTGCGTTATGATGATGATGTCTTTATTGTTGGTGTACCTGACGTTCCTATTCAGAGTATGCGTCTTATCCGGGCAGGGGGATGCTGTTCGGTAAAGCTGGCTGCCAATCCACGTATAAACGTAGCGGTTGTCATACGCAAAACGCTCGGTGACTTTTAGCGGCCCATTGATGCTAAAGATCTGAATACCCTGACCTTGTTGGCTATCACGCATAAAATAGCCGTGCTCTTTTCCGGCGTTAATTTTCCGGTTCAGGAAGGGGGTTGCGCTATCCAGTTCCAGCGTTTCCAACTGGTCTTCGCCAAAAGGTGAGAGCCTCGCAATGTATAGCCGGTTCTTATATTGCGCGATGCGATCGTTAACCAGATGAAACTGACTCGGGTCAACGTTGGGAATGGTTTGCCAACGACCCCACTCGCCGTCAGGTGACAGAACCTTGCGCCAGCGAACCGCTGTTTTGCCGATGTCAAAGGTGCCATCGGTTTTAACATAGGCTGTTTTTACGGAAGGATCGCGCGGGATACCCGTGGCGATAAAAGAGCCATCCTCCATGAGAGCGCCATCTAACTGGGCTATGCGGTAATCCACCCAATAGCCGTATCCTGAGTACGCTGTTTGCCATTTCACGCGTAGAGCTTTGGGATTGGGCGTGGGATAGCGCCACAGTTGAGCGCCATCAAACGCGTAAACATAGCGATCGTCGCGCGCGTACCATTTTTTGTAATGTGGGCTGTCGCCCAGATGCGCTTCTGTCTCGCCCGGAACGTGATAGTCCATCAGAATAAGCGGGCCAGCCGACTCGAATACCTGCAATCCGTCTTCTTCCTTAAAGTCGGATCGCGTTTTAGTGAGTAAATAACCGTGATGCCGCCCGGCATTAAAACGCTTGTCTATTACCAGATTTGGGTTATCCAGCGTGACGACATCCAGTTGGTTTTCGCCGAATTCCGTTTTCCTGATGACATAAAGCCGATCCTGATACTGCGCCACCGCATTACTGAGCGGATGAAATTGTTCCGGGTCAAGGCCGGGGATTTCGGCAAATTTGCATTCCGGTCCTTTACGCCACAGCACGCGTTTTTCCTGCAGGTTGAACGCATCACAGTGTTTTTCAATTTGCATGTCCCAATCCAGGTTGTTCTGGTTGAGAACGTAACGGTGCAAGCCGTTTTTATCGCGCCAGGTCAATAGAGAACCGGGCATCCAGCGCACCACGGAAAAGGTATCCGGATCGGCATCCAATAGTTCGCCATTGAGCATTATTTTTGTACGCGTGCGGGCCAGCGTATCCCAGGGACCAAAGGGGACAGCGACACACGGATTAAATGTGGCGGAAAATTTACCGTGCTGATCCCAGGGCTTTTGCGCCAGAACGGTGAAACTGTCCGGGTCGCTCAGGCGATGCCCTTCGACATAAAGAAAGCGATCGTCGCGCAGCGTCAAGCCCATCAGGTCTGGTTTCCACTGGCTGCTGAATTCAACTTTGCGCAATGACTGTAAATTAACGCGGTTTTCGCCGCCGTTGTCATCCGTTCGTTTGCCTTCGTAATAGAGACTATTTTTATCAACACCGATTTTGCCAAAGGCGCGAAATGAGGCGACATCTACCGATGGCGTCCCCGGCGGATTACGCATGATTTTTCCACCGTACAGAATAACGCGTCCGTCGCTGTAGTAGGAAAAGTGCGGGAAGATAGCCTGTGCACCGGTATGAACGTGATCGGTCGTCAGGTCGGTGAGCGGTGGTTCCCTGTCCCACTCATCCTGAGTTGCCGGGTTAATCAATGAATTGGGTAACCGACGCAGGCGTTTGAAATTCACCTCCGGCAACGAAAGATTGTTCTCCTCTTCTGGCTGGAGATAAACCACGCCGCTGCCTTGCCGTTGATAAACATTGTGCGGAGATTCACTCAGCCGGCATCCCCAGGCGGGAGGCAGCAGAAGTGAAAGCGAAAAAAGGCAAAACAAATTACGATATTGCATAAGGTCATCCGGACGTGGTACGTAAACCTAAAGTGATTAGCAAAGCATGTTCCCTGATGTAAATGCGCAATAATCATGGCAACGCGCCGCTTTTCAGATTTTATAAAGAGCCCCTAAACGCTTGCTTTTACGCCTTCTCCTGCGATGATAGAAAATAGAAAGCATGAACTTACAGGCAATCCATAATGAAAAACGTGTTTAAGACACTCGCTGTACTTCTGACTCTGTTCAGCCTGACGGGCTGCGGTTTGAAAGGGCCGCTTTATTTCCCGCCAGCCGATAAAAATGCGCCGCCGCCGACGAAAAAAGTCGATTCGCAAACGCAGTCCACGATGCCCGATAAGAACGATCGCGCAACGGGAGATGGCCCGTCCCAGGTCAATTACTGAGGATAGTTTTCTGTCCCCGCGTGAACGGAGTGAATGATGCAATTCTCTAAAATGCATGGCCTTGGCAACGATTTTATGGTCGTCGACGCGGTAACGCAGAATGTCTTTTTTTCGCCGGAACTGATTCGTCGGCTATCCGACAGACACCTGGGCGTAGGGTTTGATCAGCTGCTGGTGGTTGAGCCGCCCTATGATCCTGAGTTGGACTTTCATTACCGCATCTTCAACGCCGACGGCAGTGAAGTCTCGCAGTGCGGCAATGGCGCGCGCTGTTTCGCGCGATTTGTTCGCCTGAAAGGGCTAACCAATAAACGCGACATTCGGGTCAGTACCGCGAATGGCCGGATGGTACTGAGCGTCACGGAAGATGAACTGGTGCGGGTGAATATGGGGGAGCCAAACTTTGAACCCGCGCAGGTGCCTTTTCGCGCCAACAAAGCGGAAAAGACGTATATTATGCGAGCGGCGGAACAGACCATACTGTGCGGCGTGGTTTCAATGGGCAATCCGCACTGTGTCATTCAGGTTGATAACGTCGACACGGCGGCCGTTGAAACGCTGGGGCCGGTTCTGGAAAGCCATGAGCGTTTTCCGGAACGCGCCAACATTGGTTTTATGCAGGTTGTAAGACGCGAGCATATCCGGCTGCGAGTCTATGAACGCGGCGCAGGGGAGACCCGCGCGTGCGGCAGCGGCGCGTGCGCTGCCGTTGCCGTGGGGATTCAGCAGGGGCTGCTGGCTGAAGAAGTACGCGTGGAATTACCGGGCGGTCGGCTGGATATCGCCTGGAAAGGTCCGGGTCATCCGTTATACATGACTGGTCCGGCGGCACATATCTACGACGGATTTATCCATTTATGAAGCAACCAGAGGAAGAACTACAGGAAACGCTCACGGAACTGGACGATCGAGCGGTCGTCGATTACCTGCGCCACCACCCTGAGTTTTTTATCCGTAACGCCCATGCCGTGGAAGCGATGCGTGTTCCACATCCCGTGCGGGGAACGGTTTCGCTCGTTGAGTGGCATATGGCCCGCGCGCGTAATCATATCAATGTGCTTGAAGAAAATATGACGCTGCTGATGGAACAGGCTCATGCCAATGAAAGCCTGTTTTATCGCTTGCTGCATCTGCAAAGCCGTCTGGTCGCCGCGGATAGTCTGGATGAGATGCTGGTGCGGTTTCACCGCTGGGCGCGCGATTTGGGGCTTGCCGGCGCGACGCTGCGTTTGTTCCCGGATCGGTGGCGTCTTGGCGCGCCATCGCGCTATACGCATCTGGCTTTAAACCGTCAGGCCTTTGAGCCGCTGCGTATTCAACGACTGGGACAGTCGCAGCATTATCTTGGCCCGCTAAACGGTCCGGAACTGCTGGTAGTCTTGCCGGAGGCGAAGGCAGTAGGCTCGGTAGCCATGTCGATGATGGGCAGCGATGGCGACCTCGGGGTGATTCTCTTCAGCAGCCGTGACCCGCACCACTATCAGCCGGAGCAGGGGACGCAGCTTTTACAGGAGATCGCGCTGATGCTGCCGGAGCTGCTGGAACGCTGGATTAAACGCGTATGACGGATGTCGCGCTTTCTCAGGATGTCTCGCGGTTCCTGCGCTATTTAGGCGTGGAGCGCCAGCTTAGCCCCATTACCCTGCAGAACTACCAGCGTCAGCTTGATGCCATTATCGCTTTAGCCGGAGAAACCGGGCTGAAAAGCTGGCAACAATGTGACGCTGCGATTGTGCGCAGTTTTGCGGTGCGCAGTCGGCGCAAAGGGCTTGGCCCTGCCAGTCTGGCGCTACGTCTCTCGGCATTGCGAAGCTTTTTTGACTGGTTAGTCAGTCAGGGCGAATTGAAAGCTAACCCGGCGAAGGGCGTCTCCGCCCCGAAAGCGCCGCGTCATCTGCCGAAAAATATTGATGTCGACGACGTTAACCGCCTGCTGGACATCGATCTTAACGATCCGCTCGCCGTACGTGACCGGGCGATGCTGGAGGTCATGTACGGCGCGGGACTGCGTTTATCCGAACTGGTTGGCCTGGATATAAAGCACCTCGATCTTGATACCGGCGAAGTGTGGGTAATGGGTAAAGGCAGCAAAGAGCGACGCCTGCCGATTGGCCGTAACGCGGTGACATGGATTGAGCACTGGCTGGATCTGCGCGGACTGTTCGCCAGCGATGAAGAGGCGTTATTCCTGTCGAAGCTCGGCAAGCGTATCTCCGCGCGCAATGTCCAAAAACGGTTCGCTGAATGGGGCATAAAGCAGGGGCTAAACAGCCACGTGCATCCACATAAGCTGCGCCATTCGTTTGCGACCCATATGCTGGAATCGAGCGGCGATCTGCGCGGCGTGCAAGAGCTGCTGGGTCATGCCAACCTTTCCACCACCCAAATTTATACTCATCTTGATTTTCAACATCTTGCTTCAGTGTACGACGCGGCGCATCCGCGCGCTAAACGGGGGAAATAATGCGTTTTTACCGGCCTTTGGGGCGTATTGCCGCGCTCACCTTTGACCTGGATGATACCCTTTATGATAACCGTCCGGTGATTTTGCGTACTGAGCAGGAAGCGCTCGCTTTTATGCAAAATTATCACCCGTCGCTACGTTCGTTTCAAAACGTCGATTTACAGCGGATACGGCAGGCGGTGCGTGAAGCGGAGCCGGAAATCTATCATGATGTTACCCGCTGGCGCCATCGTGCGATAGAGCAGGCCATGCGGGATGCGGGATTATCGGCGCAGGAGGCCATTGCCGGCGCGAATGCGGCGATGATGCATTTTGCCAAATGGCGCAGCCAGATTGAGGTTCCGCAGGCTACCCATGAGACGTTACAGCAGCTTGCGAAAAAATGGCCGCTGGTGGCGATCACTAACGGCAACGCCCAGCCGGAACTGTTTGGCCTCGGCGATTACTTTAAGTTTGTACTGCGCGCCGGCCCGGATGGACGTTCCAAGCCGTTTAGCGACATGTATTTCCTGGCGGCGGAAAAACTGCATGTGCCGATCGGCGAGATCCTGCATGTCGGCGACGATCTGACTACCGATGTGGCTGGCGCTATTCGCTGTGGGATGCAGGCCTGCTGGATTAAACCTGAAAATGCCGACCTGATGCGGACGCAGGGCAGCCGTTTACTGCCGCATATCGAAATTTCGCGGTTGGCATCTCTCACCTCGCTGATATAATCACCAGTAGTTCTGTATATATTCCCAGTTATTCTGGCGGATGGCGCTATGCTTATCCGCCCTACGATAAGTAGCCCCGGTAAGCGAAGCGCCACCGGGCGTTTTTAGTTTTCATGTTTTTACGCGGCGGTGCCAATGGACGTTTCTTACCTGCTCGACAGCCTTAATGATAAACAGCGCGAAGCGGTGGCCGCGCCACGTAGCAACATGCTGGTGTTGGCGGGCGCGGGAAGCGGGAAAACCCGCGTGCTGGTGCACCGTATCGCCTGGTTACTGAGCGTAGAAAACAACTCGCCATATTCCATCATGGCGGTGACCTTTACCAACAAAGCGGCGGCGGAAATGCGCCATCGTATTGGCCAGTTGATGGGGACCAGCCAGGGCGGAATGTGGGTAGGGACGTTCCACGGTCTGGCGCACCGCCTGCTGCGCGCGCATCATATGGACGCTAATTTGCCGCAGGATTTCCAGATTCTCGACAGCGAAGATCAGATGCGTTTGCTTAAACGCCTGATTAAGGCGATGAATCTTGATGAGAAGCAGTGGCCGCCGCGTCAGGCGATGTGGTACATCAATAGCCAGAAAGACGAAGGGCTACGCCCGCACCATATTCAAAGCTATGGCAACCCGGTGGAGCAGACCTGGCAGAAGGTGTATCAGGCCTATCAGGAAGCGTGCGATCGCGCTGGTCTGGTGGATTTCGCCGAGCTACTGCTGCGCGCTCATGAACTATGGCTGAACAAGCCGCACATCCTGCAACACTATCGCGAGCGGTTTACTAACATCCTGGTGGACGAATTCCAGGATACCAACAACATTCAGTACGCCTGGGTTCGTCTGCTGGCGGGCGACACTGGTAAGGTAATGATCGTTGGCGACGATGACCAGTCGATCTACGGCTGGCGCGGGGCCCAGGTAGAGAACATCCAGCGCTTCCTCAATGATTTCCCCGGCGCGCAGACCATTCGTCTGGAGCAGAATTACCGCTCGACCAGCAACATCCTTAGCGCGGCGAACGCTCTGATTGAGAATAACAACGGGCGTTTGGGTAAAAAGCTATGGACTGACGGCGTTGATGGCGAACCGATATCGCTGTACTGCGCTTTCAACGAACTGGATGAAGCGCGCTTTGTGGTTAACCGTATCAAAACCTGGCAGGACAACGGCGGCGCGCTTGCGCAATGCGCCATCCTTTATCGCAGCAACGCCCAGTCGCGCGTGCTGGAAGAAGCGTTATTACAGGCCAGTATGCCGTACCGGATTTACGGCGGTATGCGCTTCTTCGAACGCCAGGAGATCAAAGATGCGCTCTCTTATCTGCGTTTGATTGCCAATCGCAACGATGATGCCGCCTTTGAACGCGTGGTGAACACCCCGACGCGCGGCATCGGCGACCGCACGCTGGACGTGGTGCGCCAGACCTCGCGCGATCGCCAGCTAACATTGTGGCAAGCGTGCCGTGAATTGTTACAGGAAAAAGCCCTGGCCGGGCGTGCGGCCAGCGCGCTACAACGCTTTATGGAACTGATCGATGCCCTGGCGCAGGAAACCGCCGACATGCCGCTGCATGTGCAGACTGACCGGGTGATCAAAGATTCCGGCCTGCGCACCATGTATGAGCAAGAAAAAGGCGAGAAAGGCCAGACGCGCATCGAAAACTTAGAGGAACTGGTGACGGCGACGCGGCAGTTCAGCTACAACGACGAAGATGAAGATTTGATGCCGTTGCAGGCCTTCCTCTCTCACGCGGCGCTGGAAGCGGGCGAGGGGCAGGCGGATACCTGGCAGGATGCGGTACAGCTGATGACGTTGCACTCGGCCAAAGGCCTGGAGTTTCCACAGGTGTTTATCGTCGGCATGGAAGAGGGCATGTTCCCCAGCCAGATGTCGCTGGATGAGGGCGGGCGTTTGGAAGAGGAGCGTCGTCTGGCCTACGTCGGCGTTACCCGTGCCATGCAGAAGCTGACACTAACCTATGCCGAAACTCGCCGTCTGTACGGTAAAGAGGTCTACCATCGCCCGTCGCGTTTTATCGGCGAACTGCCGGAGGAGTGCGTGGAAGAGGTCCGTCTGCGCGCCACCGTCAGTCGTCCGGTGAGCCATCAACGAATGGGAACGCCGCTGGCGGAAAACGACACAGGCTACAAACTCGGCCAACGCGTGCGCCATGCGAAGTTCGGCGAGGGAACTATTGTCAACCTGGAGGGCAGCGGCGAGCATAGCCGGTTGCAGGTGGCTTTTCAGGGGCAAGGGATCAAATGGCTGGTTGCCGCGTATGCGAAGCTGGAAACGGTTTGACCGGCTCTCATATTGCCGGATGGCACCTCTTATCCGGCCTACGCGCTGGCTAACATTTTGATTTGTAGGCCGGATAAGGCGAAGCCGCCATCCGGCGATATAGTGATGTTAATATTCTGAAATCATAGATAAATACTCTCACTCTGCTAACCTTTCTGCATAAGGGGAAATTATTGCTTTTTCGCGTTTCGTTGCGTGTTGACGGCAAATTTTTGCTGGCGTAACATGCGCCCACGATTACGCTAAGAGGACATTCGCCTTGGACACACCCAGTAGATACTGGCTCATTATCCTGTTATCCAGGATCAACTCCTAAGGCTATCCCTTTTTGCTGATAGCCTTAGCGGTTGTCAGCGACCTTTCATTTTTTCCCGTCGCGTTGAGTCAGGCTGTTTAATGGTCTGAAACCCAATTTGTTTCTGTGTGCCCATCTGAACTGTCCGATATTTTTACGCATTGGGAGTCCCGGTCATGCTGAGCGCATTTCAACTGGAAAAAAACCGACTGACCCGGCTGGAAGTCGAGGAGTCACAAAGCCTGATTGATGCCGTATGGGTTGATTTGGTCGAACCGGACGACGACGAGCGATTGCGCGTACAATCTGAGCTGGGCCAGAGTCTGGCGACGCGTCCTGAACTGGAAGATATCGAAGCATCCGCGCGCTTCTTTGAAGACGAAGACGGATTGCATATCCACTCCTTCTTCTTCTTCGAAGATGCGGAAGATCATGCCGGTAACTCTACGGTGGCATTCACTATTCGCGATGGCCGTCTGTTTACGCTGCGTGAACGCGAACTGCCCGCCTTCCGTCTGTATCGTATGCGCGCCCGCAGCCAGGCGATGGTCGACGGTAATGCATACGAATTACTGCTCGATCTGTTCGAAACCAAAATTGAACAGTTAGCGGATGAAATCGAAAACATCTACAGCGATCTGGAAAAACTGAGCCGCGTCATTATGGAAGGGCATCAGGGCGATGAATACGACGAAGCGCTCTCCACGCTGGCGGAACTGGAAGATATCGGCTGGAAGGTACGCCTGTGTCTGATGGATACCCAGCGCGCGCTGAACTTCCTGGTGCGCAAGGCGCGCTTACCGGGCGGGCAGCTGGAGCAGGCGCGTGAGATCCTGCGCGATATCGAATCTCTGCTGCCGCACAATGAATCGCTGTTCCAGAAGGTGAACTTTCTGATGCAGGCGGCGATGGGTTTTATCAACATCGAGCAGAACCGCATTATCAAAATCTTCTCGGTGGTTTCCGTGGTGTTCCTGCCGCCGACGCTGGTCGCTTCCAGCTATGGGATGAACTTCGAGTTTATGCCGGAACTGAAGTGGAGCTTTGGTTATCCAGGCGCGATTATCTTTATGATTCTGGCGGGGCTTGCGCCGTATCTGTACTTTAAGCGCAAGAACTGGCTGTAATATTGTGCCTGGTGGCGCTACGCTTACCAGGCCTACAGGATCAGGCATTTACGTCGCCATCCGGCAAAAAACGCTACATTTTCATGCGCGGTCTGCGATGGGTATAGACAGCATCCATCACGAAAATCGCCAGCGCGACCCAGATAAACGCAAATGTCACCATCTTATCCGCGCCCGGCACTTCGCCATAAAACGTCACCGCCAGTAAAAACATCAGCGTTGGGCCGATATACTGAAAGAAGCCCAGTGTAGAAAGACGCAGACGCGTAGCCGCTCCGGTGAAGCACAGCAGCGGAATCGTAGTGACCACACCCGCCGCCATTAACAGCAAGTTCAACGATAGTGCGTTTTGCCCCATATGGCTGGTGGCGCTATCCGCAATGCCAAACAGATAAATTGCCGCGACCGGCAACAGCCATAGCGTTTCGACCAGCATACCCGTCTGCGCTTCAACGGCGATCTTCTTACGCACCAGGCCGTAAAACGCAAAACTAAACGCCAGCCCCAGCGCGATAATCGGCAGCGAGCCAAAGGTCCAGAGTTGCACCAGCACGCCGCACACCGCCAGAATCACCGCCAGCCACTGCATTCGACGGAAGCGTTCGCCAAGAAAAATCATCCCCAGCAAGATGTTAACCAGTGGATTAATGAAATAACCCAGGCTGGCCTCCAGCATATGGTGATTATTTACCGCCCAAATGAATAATAGCCAGTTACCGCCGACCAGTACGGCGGACAGGGCCAGCAGGAAAATCTTCTTTGGCGTTTTCAGTAAGCGCTTCACCTGTCGCCACTGCCGGCTGACGCTAAGCAGCGCCACCATAAAGAAAAATGACCAAATCACGCGGTGCGTCAGGATCTCATCTGCGGGAACGTAATAGATCAGCTTGAAATACGCGGGGGCGATCCCCCAAATAAAATAGGCGGCAAGAGCGAGTAATACGCCCTGCCGTGTTTGTTTTGCGTCCATCCGGAAAACTCGTATCTGAAGTGTAACAACACTTTACCTGCTTTTATCCCACCATATAAGTAGCGGTGGCGCTGGCGATGTACAGCTGATCTTCATTGTGTAATTCCACGCGGGCGACGGCCACTTTATTCCCTGCGCGCAGCAGGCTACTGGTGGCCGTAAAGCGGTTGCCTCTGCCCGGACGCAGGTAATCGACGCGCAGGTCAATCGTTCCCATCCGCGACAGGCGCTGGCGTAGTTCATCTTCGCTGATGGTTTCGTGGCGAGTTAGCGTGCTGCCGACGCATACCAGTCCGGCGGCGACATCCAGCGCAGAGGCGATCACGCCGCCGTGTAAAATGCTTTGCGCCCAGTTGCCGACCATCATCGGCTGGTTGTTAAAGGCCAGTTGGGCGAACGCTTTTTCATAGCGTTCCAGCTCCAGCCCTAACGCCCGATTAAACGGCATGTGGTAGACAAACATTTCACCCACTAATTTCAGAGCTTGTTCAGCGGTAAGTACAGCGGACATAGATTCCTGACACCTCATTGGTTAATGAAATGTTGATATTATGCTTCTTAATTGTTGTTTTCTACTTTAAGAAGGGATAACTAACGGCTATGTGTGTAAATATGTAAAAATGGTTGGCAGAGAATGATTCAAGCTGAAAATACTTCGTCAGGAGAACGTCAAGAATGCGGGCGATTTTGAGAGGGTTGTTGCCAGCCACGCTACTGCCATTAGCGGCATATGCACAAGAAGCTACGATAAAAGAGGTTCATGATGCGCCTGCAGTACGGGGAAGCATCATCGCTAACATGCTACAGGAGCATGATAACCCTTTTACGCTTTACCCTTATGACACGAACTACTTGATCTACACGAACACCAGCGATCTGAACAAAGAGGCCATAAGTACCTACAACTGGTCTGAAAACGCACGTAAAGATGAAGTGAAATTTCAGTTGAGCCTGGCGTTTCCGCTGTGGCGTGGAATACTGGGGCCGAACTCGGTACTGGGCGCTTCCTATACGCAGAAATCCTGGTGGCAGCTTTCCAACAGTAAAGAGTCTTCGCCGTTTCGCGAAACCAACTACGAACCGCAGCTTTTTCTTGGTTTTGCTACCGATTATCGCTTTGCCGGCTGGACGCTGCGTGACGTAGAGATGGGCTACAACCATGACTCTAACGGACGTTCGGACCCCACCTCGCGTAGCTGGAACCGTCTGTATACCCGTCTGATGGCCGAAAACGGTAACTGGCTGGTAGAGGTCAAACCGTGGTACGTGATTGGCAGTACCGACGATAATCCGGACATCACCAAATATATGGGTTATTACCAGCTTAAAATCGGTTATCACCTGGGCGAGGCGGTATTAAGCGCCAAAGGCCAGTACAACTGGAATACAGGCTACGGCGGCGCGGAAGTTGGATTAAGCTATCCGGTCACTAAACATGTCCGGCTTTATACCCAGGTGTACAGCGGCTATGGCGAATCGCTGATCGACTATAATTTTAATCAGACACGTGTCGGCGTCGGCGTGATGCTTAACGATATCTTCTGATTGGATCGTGTTTTAAACATTGCAGTTTCTCTCGCAGGCGCTGAAAATAGCGCCTGTTTTGATTTATGGTGAACGGGGTTAATGTGGCGCAGGCGGAAGTGTTGAATCTGGAATCAGGGGCCAAACAGGTTTTGCAGGAAACCTTTGGCTACCAACAGTTTCGCCCGGGCCAGGAAGCGATTATTGATACTGCGCTCTCCGGTCGCGACTGTCTGGTCGTCATGCCCACCGGCGGCGGCAAATCTCTGTGCTATCAAATCCCCGCGTTGTTGCTGGATGGATTGACCGTCGTCGTTTCGCCTCTGATCTCGTTGATGAAAGACCAGGTCGATCAGCTACTGGCGAACGGTGTGGCGGCGGCCTGTCTGAACTCCACTCAAAGCCGCGAGCAGCAGCTTGAGGTGATGGCGGGGTGCCGTACCGGACAGATTCGTCTGCTGTATATTGCGCCGGAACGCCTGATGCTGGACAACTTTCTTGATCATCTGGCGCACTGGAATCCGGTATTGCTGGCGGTGGATGAGGCGCACTGTATCTCGCAATGGGGGCATGATTTCCGTCCGGAATATGCGGCTCTCGGTCAGCTTCGCCAGCGTTTTCCCGCTTTGCCGTTCATGGCATTGACCGCCACCGCCGACGACACCACGCGCCAGGATATTATTCGTCTGCTTGGGCTTAACGATCCGTTAATCCAGATCAGTAGCTTTGACCGACCGAATATCCGCTACATGCTGATGGAGAAGTTTAAGCCGCTCGACCAGCTAATGCGCTATGTTCAGGAGCAACGCGGCAAATCGGGTATCATCTACTGTAACAGTCGGGCGAAAGTGGAAGATACCGCCGCGCGCTTGCAAAGTCGCGGCATTAGCGCGGCGGCCTATCATGCGGGGCTGGAAAACGCTATTCGCGCCGATGTGCAGGAAAAATTTCAGCGCGACGATCTGCAAATCGTGGTGGCGACCGTCGCTTTTGGAATGGGCATAAACAAACCTAACGTACGTTTCGTTGTGCATTTCGATATCCCGCGCAATATTGAATCCTACTATCAGGAAACGGGCCGCGCCGGGCGCGACGGACTGCCTGCGGAAGCCATGCTATTTTACGATCCGGCTGACATGGCCTGGCTACGTCGTTGTCTGGAAGAGAAACCAGCCGGACAGCTTCAGGATATTGAACGGCATAAACTGAATGCGATGGGCGCTTTTGCCGAAGCGCAAACCTGCCGACGCCTGGTATTGCTTAATTACTTTGGCGAAGGCCGACAAGAACCGTGCGGCAACTGCGATATCTGTCTTGATCCGCCCAAACAATATGATGGCTTAAACGATGCCCAGATTGCGCTTTCTACCATTGGTCGGGTTAACCAGCGTTTTGGCATGGGCTACGTTGTCGAGGTGATCCGCGGCGCGAATAACCAACGCATCCGCGATTTCGGTCATGACAAACTCAAGGTTTATGGCATGGGACGCGAAAAGAGCCATGAGCACTGGGTGAGCGTGATTCGCCAGCTCATTCATCTGGGGCTGGTAATGCAAAATATTGCGCAGCACTCCGCATTACAGTTGACGGATGCCGCGCGTCCGGTACTCCGTGGAGACGTTCCGCTAAAGCTTGCGGTGCCGCGCATCGTCGCCCTCAAACCCCGCGTGATGCAGAAATCGTTCGGCGGTAATTACGATCGCAAATTGTTCGCTAAGTTGCGCAAGCTGCGTAAAGCTATCGCTGATGAAGAGAATATCCCGCCGTATGTGGTCTTTAACGACGCCACGCTGATAGAAATGGCGGAACAGATGCCGGTTTCCGCCGGCGAGATGTTAAGCGTTAACGGGGTTGGGATGCGCAAACTGGAGCGCTTCGGGAAAGAATTCATGGCGCTCATCCGCGCGCATGTCGATGGTGATGACGAAGAGTAGTCAGCCCGGCAAAAAAGTGCCAGGATGGTGACTCACTGAACTATTTCCCCGCGAGCCATTTTTATGTTGATGCTATTTTTCACCGTGGCAATGGTGCACATCGTTGCGCTAATGAGCCCCGGCCCCGACTTTTTCTTCGTGTCTCAAACTGCCGTCAGCCGTTCGCGTAAAGAAGCGATGATGGGCGTACTGGGTATTACCTGCGGCGTGATGGTATGGGCGGGCGTGGCGCTGCTTGGCCTGCATCTCATCATCGAAAAAATGGCCTGGCTGCATACGATCATTATGGTAGGTGGCGGCCTGTACCTGTGCTGGATGGGCTATCAGATGCTGCACGGCGCGCTGAAAAAACAGGATGCGGCGGCGTCTTCTCCGCATATTGAACTGGCGCAGAGCGGGCGCAGCTTTCTCAAAGGGCTGTTGACCAATCTGTCGAATCCGAAAGCGATTATCTATTTTGGTTCCGTTTTTTCACTGTTTGTCGGCGATAACGTCGGCGCTGCGGCGCGCTGGGGTATTTTCGCGTTAATTACCCTGGAAACGCTGGCCTGGTTTACCGTAGTCGCCAGCCTGTTCGCGCTGCCGAAAATGCGCCGCGGCTATCAGCGTCTGGCGAAATGGATTGATGGCTTTGCCGGCGCTCTGTTTGCGGGCTTTGGTATTCACCTGATTATTTCGCGCTAATTTACTTCCGGGCCGGATAAACATCATCCGGCACGACTATCACGCGTGTCTTGCCGACGCCAGGAGCGCGCCTACCAGCATAAACAACGAGCCAAACGCTTTATTCAGCGCCTTCATCTGCTTTGGTCCTTTAATCCAGGCGGCAATGCGCTGCGCCAGCGTGGCGTAACCGGTCATCACAATCATATCCACCACAATCGTGGTGACGCCGAGAATGAGGTACTGCGCCAGTTGCGGTTGCTGCGGCATGATGAATTGCGGAAACAGGGCGGCAAGAAAGACAATGCTTTTGGGATTGGTTAGATTGACAAATATCGCCCGTTTGAACAGTCGACCCCGCGATTGCGTCTGGGCGAGGGTATGCAGATCGATAGCGCCTGCGGCGCGCCATTGCTGGATACCCAGCCAGATAAGATAAGCCGCGCCAGCCCATTTCAGAATTTCAAAAGCGATGAGCGAGCGCGAAAAGAGCGTACCCAGTCCGACGCCCACCAGTACGATATGTATCCCCAGCCCGGTCTGGAGTCCGGCGATAGAAGCCGCTGCGCCACGATATCCATGGTTGATAGACGTCGTCATGGTATTGATGGCGCCTGAACCCGGAGAAAGACTCAGCAGAGTTGAGGTCAGTAGATAGGCGAACCACCATTCAAAGGTCATGCGAAACTCCCTGGTTGTCTGTTTTTGTGCCACAATACGCTACTGCCGCTGTGTTGTGTCAGGCACGACGCAAAAAACGATTTTACCTGGTAAACGAGGCCGAAAACCCGATGTTTCAGCAGCAAAATGACTGGGAAACAAGAGAAAATGCGTTTGCCGCTTTTGCTATGGGGCCGCTGACCGATTTCTGGCGTCAGCGGGAAGAGGCGGAGTTTATCGGCGTGGGTAACATTCCGGTGCGCTTTGTCCGTTTTCGAAATGATTCCAACGATCGGACGATCGTCATTTGTCCTGGCCGCATTGAGAGTTATGTAAAATACGCTGAACTGGCGTATGACCTTTTTCATCTCGGTTTTGATATCTTCATCATCGACCACCGTGGTCAAGGGCGCTCCGGGCGGATGTTATCGGACCCGCATCGGGGTCATGTCGATCATTTTAACGATTATGTTGAGGACTTAGCGGCGTTCTGGCAGCAGGAAATTGAGCCGGGGCCGTGGCGTAAGCGTTATATCCTGGCGCACTCAATGGGGGGCGCGATAGCCACTCTGTTCCTGCAACGCCATCGTGTGCGGTGCGACGCTATTGCGCTCACCGCGCCGATGTTTGGTATTGTGATACGCTTGCCTTCCTTTATGGTGCGCCATATTCTCGACTGGGCCGAAGGGCACCAGCGTATCCGTGAAGATTACGCTATTGGTACCGGTCAGTGGCGGGCGTTGCCGTTTGGGATGAATGCGCTGACCCACAGCCGCCAGCGTTATCAGCGCAACTTACGATTTTATGCCGACGAGCCGCAGCTGCGCGTTGGCGGCCCCACCTGGCATTGGGTACGCGAAGGCATTCTGGCGGGTGAGCAGGTTCTGGCTGGGGCGAGCGATGACACGACGCCTACGCTACTGATTCAGGCGGAAGAAGAGCGGGTAGTGGATAACCGCACCCACGATCGTTTTTGTGAAATTCGCGCCGCGGCGGGATACCCTTGTGAAGGGGGAAAACCGCTGGTTATCAAAGGCGCGTACCATGAGATCCTTTTTGAAAAGGACGCCATGCGCTCAGTCGCGCTTAACGCCATTGTTGAATTTTTCAACAAGCCTAATTTATCCAGCGGAAATCGCTTTGCTTAGAGGTTAAATTTTATTATGTATCAGGTTGTTGCGTCTGATTTAGATGGCACGCTGCTCTCCCCCGACCATACGTTGTCCCCTTATGCCAAAGAGACTCTGAAGCTGTTGACCGCACGCGGCATCCATTTTGTCTTTGCCACTGGTCGTCATCATGTCGATGTAGGGCAAATCCGCGATAATCTTGAAATCAAGTCTTACATGATCACCTCCAACGGCGCGCGAGTGCACGATACCGACGGGAATTTGGTTTTTACGCATAATCTGGACAGCGACATTGCCAGAGACCTGTTCGGGGTGGTGAATGCGAACCCGGACATCGTGACTAACGTTTATCGCGACGACGAATGGTTTATGAATCGTCATCGCCCCGATGAAATGCGTTTTTTCAAAGAGGCGGTATTTAACTACTCGTTGTTTGAGCCTGCGCTGCTGGAGCCGGAGGGCGTCAGCAAAGTGTTTTTCACCAGCGACACTCATGAAAAGTTGTTGCCGCTGGAGCAGGCGATTAACGCGCGCTGGGGCGATCGGGTAAACGTGAGCTTCTCCACGCTAACCTGTCTGGAAGTGATGGCGGGCGGAGTGTCGAAAGGTCATGCGCTGGAAGCGGTCGCTCAGGCGATGGGGTACAGCCTGAAAGAGTGTATCGCCTTTGGCGACGGAATGAACGACGCTGAAATGCTCACGATGGCGGGCAAAGGCTGCATCATGGGCAATGCGCACCAGCGTCTGAAAGACCTGTATCCCGAACTTGAGGTGATCGGCATCAACGCGGATAACGCCGTGCCGCATTACCTGCGCGATCTTTTCTTACGCTGATGTGATTGTTTGTTAGTTGACCAGTTGTCAACTTCACTCTCCGCTACAATGGGTGTTCCCTGTTTTAAGAGACATCCATTGTGGCGCTACTCATCATTACCACTATCCTGTGGGCTTTCTCCTTTAGTCTATTTGGCGAGTATCTTGCCGGGCATGTCGATAGCTATTTCGCGGTGCTGATACGCGTTGGGCTGGCGGCGCTCGTTTTTCTGCCGTTTTTGCGTACTCGCGGGCACAACCTAAAAACCATCAGCCTGTATATGCTGGTGGGGGCGATGCAGCTTGGCATCATGTATATGTTGAGCTTCCATGCTTACCTCTACCTGACCGTATCCGAACTGCTGCTGTTTACCGTTCTGACGCCGCTCTATATCACGCTGATTTACGATGTGATGAGTCAGCGTCGTTTGCGCTGGGGCTATGCATTTAGCGCGTTGCTGGCGGTGATTGGTGCCGGGATTATTCGCTACGATCGCGTGACCGACCATTTTTGGGTCGGTTTGCTCCTGGTGCAGCTTTCTAATATCAGTTTCGCTATCGGAATGGTGGGGTATAAACGTCTGATGGAGACCCGTCCCATGCCGCAGCACAACGCCTTTGCATGGTTCTATCTGGGGGCGTTTTTGGTGGCGGCGGTGGCGTGGTCGCTGTTGGGGAACGCGCAAAAGCTGCCGGAAACCACGCTGCAATGGAGCATTCTGGTGTTTCTCGGCGTGGTGGCGTCCGGCATTGGCTACTTTATGTGGAACTATGGCGCTACCCAGGTAGACGCCGGGACGCTGGGTATCATGAATAATATGCATGTTCCCGCAGGACTACTGGTTAATCTTGCCATCTGGCATCAGCAGCCCCACTGGCCAAGCTTTATTACAGGCGCGGCTGTGATCCTGGCTTCGCTGTGGGTGCATCGAAAATGGGTCGCTCCGCGCTCCGCACAAACGGCAGATGATCGCAGGCGTGATCCCGCGTCGAGCGAATAAACGCCTCGGTCACCGCCTGACGCTGGTCGCCGTCGCGCACGGCGGCATACAGGCGGCTCCACAGACCATCGCCCAGGGTTTTGGTCACCACCAGACCCTGGCGCTCAACGCTTTCCACCACCCAGTGCGGCAGGGCGGCAATACCCATTCTGGCCGCCACCATCTGAATCAGCAGTAGCGTATTATCCACGCTTTTCAGCAGCGGACTGATACCCGCCGGTTGCAGGAAATGTCGCCAGACATCCAGTCGGCTGCGCTGCACCGGGTAAATCAACAGCGTTTCGCTGGCTAAATCTTCCGGCGTAATCTGCGTTTTGCTGGCCAGCGGATGGTCGGGCGCCAGCACCAGTCGGACTTCAAAATCAAACATCGGCGAATAATGCAGCCCGCTGCGCGGCAAAATATCCGACGTCATCACCAAATCCAGCTCGCCTTGTTGCAAGGCCGGTTGCGGATCAAAAGTGACGCCGGATGTGAAATCCATTTCTACCTGCGGCCAGCTTGCACGGAAGTTTTCCAGCGCCGGGGTCAGCCACTGAATACAGCTATGACATTCAATAGCGATGCGCAGACGAGTTTGCTGCGGTTCGTTGCACGCCTGCAGCGCACGGCTGATTTGCGGCAGCACCTGGTTTGCCAGTTGCAACAGAACTTCCCCCTGCGGCGTAAAGCGCAGCGGCTGGCTTTTACGCACGAACAGGCGGAAGCCAAGGCGTTGTTCCAGATCGCTGAACTGATGAGACAGAGCGGATTGAGTCTGGTGCAGCACCGCAGCAGCAGCAGCCAGCGATCCACTATTCCGCAATGCCTGGAGTGTTTTCAGATGTTTAATTTCGATCATGAAAGTCCTTCACTTCGCCATGAACAAATTGCGCTTGAGGAATATACAGTACCTTTACATTATGGATGTGTAAACATCCAGACGTCTAAAACTCGTCATATTTCGACTTGCAGATGCGTTGGCTTCCTTGCTTACCCCAGTCACTTACTTCAGTAAGCTCCTGGGGATGCGCTGTGTCGCCGCCTTCCTGCAAGCCGAACTATTTAGAGTTTTACTTTCAGATTCAATAAAATAAGAGAGGAAGTAAAATGACAATATTGACTCACACCCTCGGTTTTCCTCGCGTTGGCCTGCGTCGCGAGTTGAAAAAAGCGCAAGAGAGCTACTGGGGGGGGAACTCAACGCGTGAAGCGTTACTGGCGGTGGGGCGCGAACTGCGCGCGCGTCACTGGGAGCAGCAGAAACAAGCGGGTATTGACCTGTTACCGGTAGGCGACTTTGCCTGGTACGACCATGTTCTGACCACCAGCCTGCTGTTAGGCAATGTGCCGGCTCGTCATCAGAACAACGACGGTTCCGTGGACATCGACACTCTGTTCCGCATTGGCCGCGGTCGCGCGCCAACCGGCGAACCGGCGGCGGCAGCGGAAATGACCAAATGGTTTAATACTAACTATCACTACATAGTACCTGAGTTCAGCAAAGGCCAGCAGTTCAGACTCACCTGGACACAGTTGCTGGAGGAAGTGGACGAAGCGCTGGCGCTGGGGCATAAGATCAAACCCGTACTGCTGGGGCCTGTCACGTATCTGTGGCTGGGTAAAGTGAAAGGCGAGCCGTTTGACCGCCTGACGTTGCTGAAAGACATTTTGCCGGTGTATCAGCACGTGCTGGCTGAACTGGCAAAACGTGGTATTGAGTGGGTCCAAATTGATGAGCCAGCGCTGGTGCTGGAACTGCCGCAGGCGTGGCTGGATGCCTTCAAACCGGCTTACGACGCGCTCGCCGGCCAGGTGAAGCTGTTGCTGACGACCTATTTTGAAGGCGTGACGCCAAACCTGGACACTATTATCGCGCTACCGGTACAGGGGCTACATGTTGACCTCATTCATGGCAAAGATGATGTAGCGGAACTGCATCAACGTCTGCCGGTCGACTGGCTGCTCTCCGCAGGCTTGATTAACGGGCGTAATGTCTGGCGCGCCGATTTGACCGAAAAATACGCGCAGATTAATGCCATTGTGGGCAAACGCGCGCTGTGGGTAGCATCCTCCTGCTCTTTGCTGCACAGCCCGATCGATCTCAGCGTCGAAACGCGTCTGGATACGGAAGTTAAAAGCTGGTTTGCCTTTGCGCTGCAAAAATGCGGTGAACTGGCGTTGCTGCGCGATGCGCTGAACAGCGGCGAAACGGCGGCGCTTGAGGAATGGAGCGCACCGATTCAGGCTCGTCGTCACTCCCGTCGCGTACATAATGCCGCGGTAGAAAAACGCCTGGCGGCGATCACCGCGCAGGACAGCCAGCGTGAGAATCCGTATGAGGTGCGCGCTGAAGCGCAACGCGCCCGCTTTAAACTTCCCGCCTGGCCGACGACGACTATCGGTTCGTTTCCGCAAACCACGGAAATTCGCGGTCTGCGTCTGGACTTCAAAAAGGGCAACCTCGACGCGAACCACTACCGCACCGGCATCGCCGAACATATCAAACAGGCTATCATCGAGCAGGAGCGTTTAGGGCTGGATGTGCTGGTACACGGCGAAGCCGAGCGAAACGACATGGTGGAATACTTCGGCGAGCATCTGGACGGCTTCGTCTTTACCCAGAATGGTTGGGTGCAAAGCTATGGCTCCCGCTGTGTGAAACCGCCGGTAGTGATTGGCGATATCAGCCGTCCGGCACCGATTACCGTGGAGTGGGCGAGGTATGCCCAGTCGCTGACCGACAAGCCGGTAAAAGGGATGTTGACTGGCCCGGTGACTATTCTTTGCTGGTCATTCCCCCGCGAAGACGTGACCCGCGAAACGATTGCGAAACAGATTGCGCTGGCGCTGCGTGATGAAGTCGCGGATCTGGAGGCGGCGGGGATCGGGATTATTCAGATTGACGAACCGGCGCTGCGTGAAGGTTTACCATTGCGTCGCAGCGACTGGGACGCCTATCTGGAATGGGGTGTGGAAGCCTTCCGCATCAACGCGGCGGTGGCGAAGGATGAAACTCAGATCCACACCCACATGTGTTACTGCGAGTTCAACGACATTATGGATTCGATCGCCGCGCTGGATGCGGATGTGATCACCATTGAGACCTCCCGCTCGGATATGGAGTTGCTGGAGTCGTTCGAAGCGTTCGACTACCCGAACGAAATCGGGCCGGGCGTGTACGATATTCACTCGCCGAACGTGCCGAGCGTCGAGTGGATTGAAGCCCTGCTGAAGAAGGCGGCACAGCGTATTCCGGCACAACGCCTGTGGGTGAATCCGGACTGCGGTCTGAAAACTCGCGGTTGGCCAGAAACCCGCGCGGCGTTAGCGAACATGGTCAAAGCGGCGCACAATCTGCGTCAGGCGAAATAACCCATCCTGACCGCTGCGTTTATCCGGCAGCAATGCGGCGCTACCCTTTGACGGGTAGCGCCCGTGTCTGACCTGATTAACAGCGCCTCTTTCTTCTCATTTCCCTTTTTCTTATTTTCCGCGCTGTCTTTTTCAGGATCTGGCTATTTGGCGATCTTGATAATAAAAAGGTTCTCCGTATGAATAACAATCAGGCGGATAGCGTCCCCGGAAGCAGCGCGGCGGATTTTATTGCCTCGCAGATCGTTTTTCCTGTCATGATCGCCCAGCGCTCTCATAGCACAAAACGAGGTTTTCCATTCTGTTATGTTCCCTGGCGACGATAAACGTCGCATTGTCTCATGGCGCTGGTGAACCTTATTTTTTAACGGAGATGTCTGACATGGCGGTAGCAGGTTGTCACGTAATGGCCAAACCCGGCGGCGCGATCTGCAATATTGATTGCACATATTGCTTCTATCTTGAAAAAGAGGCGCTGTACCCGGAACGCAATAAAAACTGGCGGATGTCGGACGAGACGCTGGAACAGTTTATACGCCAGCATATTGCCGCGCAGAGTGGCGACCGTATTGACTTTGCCTGGCAGGGCGGCGAACCGACCATGATGGGGCTACCGTTTTTCCGTCGGGTTGTCGCATTATGTGAAAAGTACGGCGATGGGCGAAAAATCACTCATGCGTTGCAGACGAACGGCATCCTGGTGAATGACGAGTGGGCGCGCTTTTTCGCTGAACAGCATTTTCTCATCGGTCTCTCTATCGACGGCCCGGCGTCGTTACACAACCACTATCGGCTTAATCGCGCTGGAAAAGGAACTCATGAGCAGGTCGTCGCAGCAATGGCGCGGCTTAAAGCGCACCATGTCGACTTTAATACCTTAACCGTCGTGGGAAAACATAACGTCGGTCATGCAGCAGACGTCTACGAATTTCTTCTGGCGGCGGGATCGCGTTTTATTCAGTTTATCCCGCTGGTGGAGCGAATGAGCACCGATAACTCATCGGTACTTAATCTGGTGATGCCCGGCGAAAGCGCGGCGACGCTGGCGCCATGGACGGTACCGTCGTGGCAATATGGCGAATTTCTCAACCAGATCTTTGATATCTGGGTTCGTCGCGACGTAGACCGCGTCTATGTGCAGATGTTTGACGTGGCGTTAGCCGCCTGGACGGCGCAGCAGCCGATACTGTGTGTGCATTCCGAGACTTGTGGACATGCCTTCGCGTTGGAGTCGAACGGCGATCTCTACAACTGCGACCACTTTGTCTACCCGGAGCATCTGCTGGGGAATATCCACCAGCACAGCATCAAAACCTTAAATAATAGCGAGCGGGCTATTGCGTTTGGCGAGGCCAAGCGGGAGACCCTGACCGCCGATTGTCGTCGCTGTGACTACCGCTTTGCGTGTCATGGCGGCTGTCCGAAGCATCGCTTTGCCGTCTCGCCGTCCGGTCATCCTGCGCATAATTACTTGTGTGCGGGCTATAAGCATTTTTTCCAGCACGTTACGCCGTATATGAATGCCTGGCGGGAGCTGCTGGCGCAAGGCTATCCGATGGCATCGATCATGCGCTGGCTGGCGCAGGACGCGCGTAAAGACACAGGAGCCGTCAGTCGTAACCATCTCTGTCCCTGCGGCAGCGGCAAAAAATATAAAAAATGCTGTGGTAAAGCATAGCTAATGTGGCGATGACGCTTTGTTGAGCCTACACCGACTCCGGTCTCGTAGGCCCAACAAACATCGTAATGCGCTGTGGTTAGCCTTTTTTCCCACCGTACTGCGCGAACCATTCCAGCATTCTTTGCCAGCCGTCTTTCGCCGAGGCTTCGTGGTAGCCCGGACGATAATCGGCATTAAACGCGTGCCCTGCATCGGGATAGACCACGATTTCCGCCTTCGCATTAGCGGCGCGTAGCGCCTGACGCATGGTTTCCACGCTCTCCTGTGGAATACTGGTATCCTGCCCGCCGTATAAACCCAGTACCGGCGCGTTAAGATCGGTGGCAATGTCAACGGGATGCTTCGGCGAATTGAGTGACGTGTCGCCCACCAGCTTGCCGTACCACGCTACCGCCGCTTTTAACTGTGGGTTGTGCGCGGCGTATAGCCAGGTAATCCGGCCTCCCCAACAAAAACCGGTGATCATTAGCCGATGCGCATCCCCGCCGTTGCGCGAAGCCCAACTGGCGACGTGATCCAGGTCGGCAAGGACTTGCGAATCGGGTACTTTAGCCACCAGCCCGCTCAATAATGTGGGTATATCGGCGAAATCATTGGGGTCGCCTTCGCGGAAATAGAGCTCCGGCGCGATAGCGAGATAGCCTTCCAGCGCCAGTCGTCGGCAAATATCGCGAATGTGTTCATGTACGCCAAAAATTTCCTGTACCACAATGACCACAGGCAGCGCGCCGTCGCTCGCTTTTGGTCTGGCGTAATAGGCTGGCATATCGTCGCCCTGAGAGGGAATCGACGTTATCCCCGCGCTAATGGCCCCATCAGGCGTATGAATCATCGTAGGGGCAAGTGGGGAAGCTGCAGGTGCAAAGCCGGATGGATGTGTCGTTGTCATGGTATTCTCCGTACCCTTAAAAAATAGCGCAATCTTAACTATAGACAGTATGTAACAAACCACATTGCCTTAAAGCGGCTATCTTTTGTGCAATGCCTGGCGATATTGATTATTTATTGTGATGTGCATCACTTTTTAATGGTAAGCGAGTGCAATTGTTTTACGCCATAGTGATGGCTGTCACGAAAATATCTTTATGCCTTAGGTAAAGTGTCTCTTTGCTTCTTCTGACAAACCCGATTCACAGAGGAGTTTTATATGTCCAAGTCTGATGTTTTTCATCTCGGCCTCACCAAAAACGATTTACAAGGGGCCCAGCTCGCCATCGTCCCTGGCGATCCTGAGCGTGTGGAAAAGATCGCCGCGCTGATGGATAAGCCGGTTAAGCTGGCATCTCACCGCGAATTCACCTCCTGGCGCGCTGAGCTGGATGGCAAAGCAGTTATCGTTTGCTCTACCGGTATCGGCGGCCCGTCTACCTCTATTGCCGTGGAAGAACTGGCGCAACTGGGTATTCGTACCTTCTTGCGTATCGGCACCACGGGGGCTATTCAGCCGCACATCAACGTCGGCGACGTTCTGGTAACGACCGCATCCGTACGTCTGGATGGGGCGAGCCTGCATTTTGCGCCGATGGAATTCCCGGCGGTTGCCGACTTTGCCTGCACCACTGCGCTGGTTGAAGCCGCGAAATCGATTGGCGCCACGACTCACGTTGGCGTAACCGCCTCTTCCGACACTTTCTATCCGGGTCAGGAACGTTACGACACCTATTCTGGCCGCGTTGTGCGTCGCTTCAAAGGTTCTATGGAAGAGTGGCAGGCGATGGGCGTGATGAACTACGAAATGGAATCCGCTACGCTGTTAACCATGTGCGCAAGCCAGGGGTTACGCGCAGGTATGGTGGCGGGCGTTATCGTCAACCGTACCCAACAAGAGATTCCGAATGCGGAAACGATGAAACAAACTGAAAGCCACGCGGTGAAAATCGTCGTGGAAGCGGCCCGTCGTCTGCTGTAATTCTCCTCTCTTTTGCAAAGGCCGACGCGTTCGGCCTTTTCTTTTTGCGTGGCGCCTCGCAGGAAATCCCTTTTAAACTGGACGTTTATACAGCACAATTCTATTTTGTGCAGGACAGTGTGGTTCCAGGAGAGGTGTTGTGGATATTACTCTTATGATAAGCGCCGTCGTGGCGCTGGCGGCTGGGGCGGTGATTGGCTGGCTGGCGACGAAAGCGCACGCCGATCAAATCCGCGCCGATCTTATCGAAGAACGGCGTGAGCTGGATATCGAACTTAGCGCGGCCCGGCAGCAATTAGCGCAAGAAGCGCACTGGCGCAGTGAATGCGAGTTACTTAATAACGAACTGCGTAGCCTGCACAGTATTAATACCTCTCTGGAAGCCGATCTGCGTGAAGTCACGACCCGTCTGGAAGCGACTCAGCAACACGCGGAAGACAAAATCCGTCAGATGATCAACAGCGAACAGCGTTTAAGCGAGCAGTTTGAAAATCTGGCGAACCGTATCTTTGAACACAGTAATCGTCGCGTAGACGAACAAAACCGACAAAGCCTGAATAGCCTGCTGACGCCGCTGCGTGAGCAACTGGACGGTTTTCGCCGCCAGGTTCAGGAGAGTTTTGGCAAAGAAGCGCAGGAGCGGCATACGCTGGCGCACGAAATTCGTAATTTGCAGCAGCTTAACGCGCAAATGGCGCAGGAAGCGATCAACCTGACGCGCGCCCTGAAAGGGGACAATAAGGCGCAAGGAAACTGGGGCGAAGTTGTGCTGGCGCGGGTGCTGGAGGCATCCGGACTGCGTGAAGGCTACGAATACGAAACCCAGGTTAGTATTGAGAACGATGCGCGCTCGCGGATGCAGCCGGATGTCATCGTCCGCTTGCCGCAGGGCAAAGATGTGGTCATCGACGCTAAAATGACGTTGGTCGCCTACGAGCGTTACTTTAACGCTGAAGATGACTACACGCGCGAGGCCGCTTTACAAGAGCACATCGCCTCGGTGCGCAATCATATTCGCTTACTGGGGCGTAAAGACTACCAGCAGCTTCCCGGCCTCCGCTCGCTGGACTATGTTCTGATGTTTATCCCCGTAGAACCCGCTTTCCTGCTGGCGTTAGATAAACAGCCCGAACTGATAACCGAGGCGCTGAAAAATAACATTATGCTGGTAAGCCCCACGACGCTACTGGTGGCATTACGGACAATCGCCAACCTGTGGCGCTATGAACACCAGAGCCGCAATGCGCAGCACATCGCAGACAGAGCCAGTAAGCTTTACGATAAAATGCGGCTGTTCGTTGATGATATGTCAGCGATCGGTCAGAGTCTGGATAAAGCGCAGGATAACTACCGCCAGGCGATGAAAAAACTTGCGTCGGGGCGTGGCAACGTTTTGGCGCAGGCGGAGGCCTTCCGGGGGCTAGGCGTGGAAATCAAACGCGAGATTAATCCGGATTTAGCGGAACAGGCCGTTACGCAAGATGAAGAATATCGTTTACGATCGATCCCTGAAGGGCGGCAGGATGAACATTATCCCAATGATGAACGGGTGAAGCAGCAGTTAAGTTAACCCATACGGAGTAGTTTAGTCCTGGCGCAGAGTAGGGCAAATTGGCCCAATCTGTTACACTTCTTGAACATTTTTATCGATAAGCAGGCACTGAGATGGTGGAAGATTCACAAGAAACGACGCACTTTGGCTTTCAGACCGTCGCTAAAGAGCAGAAAGCTGACATGGTGGCCCACGTTTTTCATTCTGTGGCGTCAAAGTACGATGTGATGAATGATTTAATGTCATTTGGCATTCATCGTTTGTGGAAGCGCTTCACCATTGATTGCAGTGGCGTGCGTCGTGGACAAACCGTTCTCGATTTAGCGGGCGGGACGGGCGATCTTACCGCGAAATTTTCACGTATGGTCGGGGAAACTGGCAAAGTTATCCTGGCGGATATTAATGATTCTATGCTCAAAATGGGGCGTGAGAAGCTGCGTAATATCGGCGTGATCGGCAACGTAGAGTATGTGCAGGCGAATGCCGAAGCTCTGCCTTTCCCTGATAATACGTTTGATTGCATTACCATTTCGTTTGGTTTGCGCAATGTAACGGAAAAAGAAAAAGCGCTGCGGTCAATGTTCCGTGTGTTGAAACCCGGCGGACGTTTACTGGTGCTTGAATTTTCCAAGCCTATCATTGAGCCGCTGAGTAAAGCGTATGACGCCTATTCTTTCCATATTTTACCGCGTATTGGCTCGATGGTCGCGAACGATGCGGATAGCTATCGGTATCTCGCGGAATCCATCCGTATGCATCCCGATCAGGATACCTTAAAAGCCATGATGCAGGACGCCGGATTTGAGAGCGTGGATTATTACAATCTGACGGCGGGCGTTGTGGCATTGCACCGTGGTTATAAATTCTAGGAGGGTGGAATGCCTTTTAAACCCTTAGTGACCGCAGGAATTGAAGGTCTCCTCAATACGTTTCTGTATCGTTCGCCAGCGCTGAAATCAGCCAGAACGCGCTTACAGGGAAAAGTACTGTGTGTGAAACTAAAGGGATTTTCGACGCCATTAGTCCTGGTATTCAGCGAACGCCAGGTTGATGTGCTGGGGGCATGGGAAGGCGAAGCGGACTGTACGGTAATCACTCAAGCTAGCGTTTTGCCAAAACTACGCGATCGTCAGCAGTTGGCCGCGCTTATTCGCAGCGGCGAACTGGAAGTGCAGGGCGATATTCAGGTCGTGCAAAATTTTGTGGCGCTCGCCGATCTCGCCGAATTCGATCCTGCGGAGCTGTTGGCGCCATACACGGGTGATATTGCGGCGGAAAGTATCGGTAAGGTCGTGCGTGGCGGGGCTAAATTCCTGCGCCACGGGTTTCAACGCCAGCAGCGTTATGCCGCTGAAGCGATCACTGAAGAGTGGCGTATGGCGCCTGGCCCGCTGGAAGTCGCATGGTTTGCCGAAGAAACCGCGGCTGTTGAGCGCGCCGTAGATTCTCTGACCACACGGCTGGAAAAACTGGAGGCCAAATGACGCCAGGTGAAGTACGGCGCCTATATTTCATCATCCGCACGTTTCTAAGCTACGGCCTTGATGAACTCATCCCCCGAATGCGTCTTACACTGCCACTCCGATTATGGCGCTATTCGCTGTTCTGGATGCCAAACCGGCATAAAGATAAATTGCTGGGTGAACGATTAAGACTGGCGTTGCAAGAGCTGGGACCGGTCTGGATCAAATTTGGTCAGATGCTCTCCACGCGCCGTGACCTGTTCCCGCCGCAAATCGCCGATCAGCTCGCTTTGCTCCAGGATAAAGTCGCGCCATTCGATGGTCGGCTGGCGAAAGCCCAGATTGAAGAGGCGATGGGGGGGCTACCAGTCGAAGCCTGGTTTGACGACTTTGATATCCAGCCTTTAGCGTCGGCGTCAATCGCCCAGGTACATACCGCGCGATTGAAATCAAACGGTAAAGAAGTGGTTATTAAGGTCATTCGCCCGGATATTTTGCCGGTAATTCAGGCAGACCTGAAACTGATTTATCGCCTTGCTCGCTGGGTACCACGCCTGTTGCCGGATGGGCGTCGTCTGCGCCCGACGGAAGTGGTGCGTGAGTATGAGAAAACGCTGATCGATGAGCTGAATCTGCTGCGGGAATCGGCCAACGCGATTCAGTTACGCCGCAATTTTGAAAATAGTCCCATGCTGTATATCCCGGAGGTGTACTCCGATTACTGTAGCCAGAACATGATGGTGATGGAGCGGATATACGGCATTCCGGTTTCGGATGTGGCGGCGCTGGAAAAGAACGGCACCAACATGAAACTGCTGGCGGAACGCGGGGTTAAAGTTTTCTTCACCCAGGTTTTCCGCGACAGCTTTTTCCATGCGGACATGCATCCGGGAAATATTTTTGTCAGCCATGAACACCCTGAAAATCCGCAATATATCGGCATTGACTGCGGTATCGTCGGGTCGCTAAACAAAGAAGATAAGCGCTATCTGGCAGAAAACTTTATCGCGTTCTTTAATCGCGATTACCGAAAGGTGGCGGAGCTGCATGTCGATTCAGGCTGGGTTCCGCCAGATACCAACGTTGAAGATTTTGAGTTTGCCATCCGCACCGTCTGTGAACCTATCTTTGAAAAGCCGCTCGCGGAAATCTCGTTTGGTCATGTGTTGTTAAACCTTTTCAATACAGCGCGTCGATTTAACATGGAAGTCCAGCCGCAACTGGTGTTGTTGCAGAAAACATTATTGTATGTTGAAGGGGTTGGGCGGCAACTTTATCCTCAGCTTGATTTGTGGAAAACGGCGAAGCCGTTTCTTGAGTCCTGGATCAAAGATCAGGTGGGTATTCCGGCTCTCACGCGGGCTCTTAAAGAAAAAGCGCCGTTCTGGGTCGAAAAAATGCCAGAAATACCTGAACTGGTGTACGACAGTTTGCGCCAGGGCAAATATTTACAGCACAGTGTTGATAAGATTGCGCGCGAGTTACAGGTAAACCATGTGCGCCAAAGTCAGTCTCGTTATTTATTGGGAATTGGCGCAACGCTGTTACTGAGCGGGTCATTCTTACTCGTCAACCGCCCTGAATGGGGATTGATGCCTGGCTGGCTCATGGTCGGCGGCGTAGTTGTCTGGCTGGTTGGCTGGCGTAAAACTCGTTGAGATTTTTTATCGCTCAACGCCGGTTGTGTCACGCAGGTACATATTATCACTCGAGGCAGTACTCAGGCCGCAAGTCAATGTCGTCCCGGTCGTATGTAAAAGTATGTGAATAGGGCGGGTGAAAGCGGCTAACAAAGAGGCAGCGCGAAGGATAATGTGTATAATGCGGCCCTATTAATTCATCATCTATCACAGAGGAACATGTATGGGTGGTATCAGTATTTGGCAGTTGTTGATTGTTGCCGTTATCGTCGTACTGCTGTTCGGCACCAAAAAACTCGGTTCCATCGGTTCCGATCTTGGCGCGTCTATCAAAGGCTTTAAAAAGGCCATGAGCGATGATGATGCCAAACAGGATAAAACCAGTCAGGACGCTGATTTTACCGCTAAATCTATCGCGGATAAGCAAGGCGAAGCGAAAAAGGAAGACGCTAAAAGCCAAGATAAAGAGCAGGTATAATCCGTGTTTGATATCGGTTTTAGCGAACTGCTGTTAGTGTTCGTTATCGGCCTCATTGTGTTGGGGCCGCAACGATTGCCAGTAGCGGTAAAAACGGTAGCGGGCTGGATTCGCGCGTTGCGGTCCCTTGCGACAACGGTTCAGAATGAACTGACTCAGGAACTGAAACTTCAGGAGTTCCAGGACAGTCTGAAAAAAGTCGAAAAGGCGAGCCTGGAAAATCTGACTCCCGAACTGAAAGCATCTATGGATGAACTGCGTCAGGCGGCGGAGTCGATGAAACGCACCTACAGCGCTAACGATCCCGAACAAGCGAGCGATGAAGCGCATACCATCCATAATCCGGTGGTAAAAGGGAACGAAACGCAGCATGAGGGCGTCACCCCTGCCGCCGCTGAAACACAGGCGAGCGCGCCGGAACAAAAGCCGGAGCCCGTTAAAGCTAACGTGCCTGAGTCGACGGAAACCGCTTCCGTAGCCACGATAGACGCCGAGAAGAAATCCGCTGCGCCTGTTGTCGAATCTTCCCCCTCGTCGAGTGATAAACCGTAAACATGGCTGTAGAAGATACTCAACCGCTTATCACGCATCTGATCGAGTTGCGTAAGCGCCTGCTAAACTGCATCGTCGCAGTACTTCTGATTTTTCTGGCGTTAATTTATTTCGCCAATGATATTTATCATTTAGTCGCCGCACCGCTGATTAAACAGATGCCGCAAGGGGCGACAATGATTGCGACGGATGTGGCGTCGCCGTTTTTTACGCCTATCAAACTCACCTTCATGGTGTCTTTGATCTTATCCGCGCCTGTGATTTTGTACCAGGTTTGGGCCTTTATCGCCCCGGCGCTGTATAAGCATGAGCGTCGTCTGGTCGTACCGCTGCTGGTATCCAGCTCGCTGCTTTTCTACATTGGTATGGCCTTCGCCTATTTTGTCGTATTCCCTTTGGCCTTTGGTTTTCTCACGCATACGGCGCCGGAAGGGGTACAGGTTTCGACAGATATCGCCAGCTATCTTAGCTTTGTCATGGCGCTATTTATGGCCTTTGGCGTAGCCTTTGAGGTGCCGGTGGCGATTGTGTTGCTGTGCTGGATGGGCATCACCACGCCAGAAGATTTGCGTAAAAAACGGCCTTATATCCTGGTCGGGGCATTCATTGTGGGGATGCTGCTTACGCCGCCAGATGTTTTCTCGCAAACGTTGCTGGCGATACCGATGTACTGCCTGTTTGAAATTGGCGTTTTCTGCTCACGCTTTTATGTCGGTAAGCGACGGACGCGCGACGAAGATAACGAGGCCGAAACCGAAAAGGCCGAGCACACTGAAGACTAAACACAACCGCCCGCCAGGGCGGTTGTCATATGGGGGCAAGCATGTTTGATATTGGCGTTAATTTAACCAGTAGCCAGTTTGCAAAAGATCGTGATGATGTGGTCGCCCGTGCGTTTGCGGCGGGAGTAAAAGGTATGCTACTGACCGGAACGAACATCCATGAAAGTCAGCAGGCGTTAAAATTGGCGCGGCGCTACCCCCATTGTTGGTCGACGGCTGGCGTCCATCCCCATGACAGCAGTCAGTGGTCATCCGCGTCTGAAGACGCCATTATTGCGCTGGCGAACCAGCCGGAAGTCGTCGCTATCGGTGAGTGCGGGCTGGATTTCAATCGCAATTTTTCCACGCCGCAGGAGCAGGAGCGTGCCTTTCAGGCGCAGCTACAAATTGCCGCCGAATTGCAGATGCCAATCTTTATGCACTGCCGGGACGCGCATGAGCGATTTCTGGCATTGCTTGATCCCTGGCTGGATAGTCTTCCTGGTGCAATACTGCACTGCTTTACCGGTTCACGCCAGCAAATGCAGGCCTGTGTGGACAGAGGGCTCTATATCGGTATTACCGGGTGGGTTTGCGACGAACGACGCGGACTTGAGCTACGTGAACTCTTACCGTTTATTCCAGCGGAAAAGCTACTGATAGAAACCGACGCGCCGTATCTGTTGCCTCGCGATCTTACGCCGAAACCAACGTCACGACGCAACGAGCCCGCGTATCTGCCTCACATCCTGGAGCGCATTGCGCTATGGCGTGGTGAAGATCCGCAATGGTTAGCGGCGATGACAGATGCCAACGCCAGAACCTTATTTGAGGTTGTATTCTGAACGATCGCTAAATCTTGCGAAAACCGGTGTTTTTTACGCTCTGCTTCACTTCTTTATTGAGTAAATTAAGCAGTAACATCGAACGCGTTTCGCCATCCGGTTCGGTAAAAATCGCTTTCAGCCCTTCAAATGCGCCTTCCGTGATGATGACGCTATCGCCGGGATAGGGGGTTTCAGGATCGACAACGCCTTCGGGCTTGTAGATAGAAAGCTGATGAATAACGCTGGAAGGCACGATCGCAGGATGCGCGCCAAAGCGCACAAAATGGCTGACGCCGCGCGTGGCGTTGATTGTAGTGGTATGTATCACTTCCGGATCAAATTCAACGAACAGATAATTAGGAAAGAGCGGTTCGCTGACGGAGGTACGTTTTCCGCGTACCATTTTTTCCAGGGTGATCATCGGTGTCAGGCAACTTACCGCTTGTCTTTCGAGGTGTTCCTGAGCACGCTGAAGTTGCCCGCGTTTGCAGTACAGTAAATACCAGGATTGCATAATGACTCTTATCCGCTTGTTCGGGGCGCAAGCATAGCAAAAGCCATGCGCGAAGTTAATTATACACTTCATCCTTTAAGCCGTATCTGGATTAGCGTTGGTTGCCAGAGTTCACGCTAATTTAACAAAAATACAGCATCCCGATGATGAACGCCGTATAATGATGCGCTTACCAAGAGGCTACAATGGACGCCATGAAATATCACGATTTACGCGACTTCCTGACGCTACTTGAGCAGCAGGGGGAACTAAAACGCATCACGCTACCTGTGGATCCTCATCTGGAAATCACGGAAATCGCTGACCGCACGCTGCGTGCCGGTGGACCGGCGTTGCTGTTTGAAAATCCTAAAGGTTACGCCATGCCGGTGCTGTGCAACCTTTTTGGCACGCCAAAACGCGTGGCGATGGGCATGGGGCAGGATGATGTTTCCGCATTACGGGAAGTGGGTAAATTATTAGCGTTTCTGAAAGAACCTGAGCCGCCGAAAGGCTTTCGCGATCTGTTTGACAAGCTGCCGCAGTTTAAGCAAGTGCTGAATATGCCAACGAAACGGTTACGCGGCGCGCCTTGCCAGCAGAAAATCGCGTCTGGCGATGATGTCGATTTAACGCGTCTTCCAGTCATGACCTGTTGGCCGGACGACGCCGCGCCGCTGATTACCTGGGGACTGACGGTAACGCGTGGCCCGCACAAAGAACGGCAAAACCTGGGCATTTATCGTCAGCAGTTGATAGGTAAAAATAAGCTGATTATGCGCTGGCTGTCTCACCGCGGCGGCGCGCTGGATTTTCAGGAGTGGTTAGCCGCGCGTCCGGGTGAACGTTTCCCGGTCTCCGTCGCATTGGGCGCCGATCCGGCGACGATACTTGGCGCCGTGACTCCTGTTCCCGACACTCTGTCGGAGTATGCCTTTGCGGGCCTGCTGCGCGGCACGAAAACTGAAGTGGTTAAATGCCTTTCTAACGATCTGGAAGTGCCTGCCAGCGCCGAGATTATCCTTGAAGGTTACATTGAGCCGGGAGAGATGGCGCCGGAAGGACCGTATGGCGATCATACGGGCTATTATAATGAAGTGGATAGCTTTCCGGTCTTTACCGTCACGCATATTACGCAGCGTGAGGATGCCATCTATCACTCCACCTATACCGGGCGTCCGCCCGATGAGCCTGCGGTATTAGGGGTGGCGCTCAATGAAGTCTTCGTGCCTATTCTGCAAAAACAGTTTCCGGAAATCGTCGACTTTTATCTGCCGCCGGAAGGGTGTTCTTACCGCCTGGCGGTAGTGACGATGAAAAAGCAGTACGCTGGTCATGCGAAACGCGTCATGATGGGCGTCTGGTCGTTTTTGCGCCAGTTTATGTATACGAAATTTGTTATCGTTTGCGATGATGACGTTAACGCACGCGACTGGAATGATGTGATCTGGGCGATTACCACCCGTATGGACCCTGCGCGGGATACGGTGCTGGTTGAAAATACGCCGATTGACTACCTGGATTTTGCCTCGCCGGTCTCCGGGCTGGGTTCAAAAATGGGGCTGGATGCCACAAACAAATGGCCGGGCGAAACCCAACGCGAGTGGGGTCGTCCTATTGTTAAAGATCCTGAAGTTACCGCGCGTATTGATGCGATTTGGGATGAGCTGGCTATCTTTAAATAACTGAAAGCGGACATCGACATTTCAGGCTGCGGCGACTCGGCTTGAAAAATGTCGGTATTGACCCGACACCCGACAGAGGGAGCGCATGACAACCTTAAGCTGTAAAGTGACCTCGGTAGAAGCTATCACCGATACCGTATATCGGGTTCGTTTAGTGCCGGACGCGGCGTTTTCATTCCGCGCTGGTCAGTATTTGATGGTCGTAATGGACGAGCGTGACAAACGCCCGTTTTCGATGGCCTCAACGCCGGACGAGAAAGGGTTTATTGAATTACACATTGGCGCTTCCGAGCTCAATCTGTATGCGATGGCGGTCATGGATCGGATTCTGAAAGACCGGGAAATCGTCGTCGATATTCCGCATGGCGACGCCTGGCTACGTGACGATGAAGAGCGTCCGTTGATTCTGATCGCGGGCGGTACGGGCTTTTCTTATGTGCGCTCCATCCTGTTGACGGCGTTAGCGCGCAACCCGAACCGCGATGTTACCATTTACTGGGGTGGTCGCGAAGAAAAGCACCTCTATGATCTCTCTGAGCTGGAAGCACTCTCTGTTAACCATCCGAATTTGCGTATTGAACCTGTTGTCGAGCAGCCGGAAGAAGGCTGGCGTGGGCGTACAGGAACGGTACTTACGGCGGTATTGCAGGATTATGGTACGCTGGCGGGGCACGATATTTATATTGCCGGGCGTTTTGAGATGGCGAAAATCGCCCGCGATCTGTTCTGTCATGAGCGTAACGCGCGGGAAGATCGTCTGTTTGGCGATGCATTCGCATTTATTTAACTATTTTATGGGGCGCAGTAGCGTCCCTTTTTACGTTAGCCTACCTAAAAGTCCTCTTAAATATTAATTAATCGTCAACTATAAAACCTTATGATATTGAATATCTACAGGCTTTGTATTGCGTGTAATAAATTAAGTAATATCATGTCCTGAGGCTATCAATAAAAATAGTTAATTATATATGCTTCATTTATTCTTATAAAAGAAACATAAAATGGAAAGTTAGTTATTTATTTATAAGATGGAGAGTGTTATGAAATTTAAATATGCTTTAACTTCTCTCGCATTATCTGTTGCAATTTTGTCATCAGTACCTTCTACTGCTTTCGCCATCGGCGGCGCCAGCGGCGCTAAAGTGGACTATCAGGTCCAGGGAAAAATTGGCGAAGTTGTTATGAACCCCTATGATATCGCGCCGCTAACCGCCGTTATTCGTAATGGCGGTTACCAGTTACGTGACGTGCATGTACGGATTGTACCTAAAGAAAATGGCCAGGAGATCGCGTATAAAGTTAATAATAAATACCTTTTAACGTATGGCGGTATTCCCGTCTTTGGTCTTTACCCAGATTATGTCAATACCGTTGAAGTTGAATATACAAGAATCCAGGGTAGTAAAACCGAAAATATCAAAGAAAGCTATAAAATGTATGCACCGCCTGCCTATATTGAATCAGCGGGTACAAAAGAAGAACAATCAGCACTCTTTACTATCGATGTTAAAAAGGTTTCGCCAGAATTTAAAGATCGCTTGTATCTTTTGAATAATACGAAAGATAAGTCTGGAAATGGAACGCGTACTGTCTGGAACAACCCTACTGGTGGTGCATTAGAATGGAACTTCACTACAGCTAACGCTATTATCGACACCTCCGGTGATATTCGTTGGTTTATGAATCCAAGTTCAATTTATGATTTAAAGTCAATTTATCGTGCTGGCGTTATGATGGGCTTTAAACAAAACCAGGATGGCGCATTATCGTGGGGCTACGGTCAGCGTTATGTGAAATACGATATCATGGGGCGTGAAATCTTTAACCGCCGCCTGCCGGATAATTATAACGATTTTTCACACTCAATGGATAACGCGGCCAACGGTCACTACTTCCTGCGTGTAGCCAGCTCTAACTATAAACGTCCTGATGGAAAAAATGTTCGTACCGTGCGTGATGTGATTGCCGAAGTTGATCAGAACGGCGTGGTAGTGGATGAATGGCGTCTGTTTGATATCCTCGATCCTTATCGTGATGTGATAATGAAAACCCTCGATCAGGGCGCTGTGTGCCTGAATATCGACGCCAGCCAGTCCGGCCATACGTTGAGCGAAGAAGATCTGGCGGCGCTGGACTCCTCCGACAAATTCGGGGATATCGTGGGTAGTGGGGCTGGCCGCAACTGGGTGCATGTCAACAGCGTCGACTATGACAGTGAAGATGATTCCATCATCATCAGCTCCCGCCACCAGAGTGCGATTATCAAAATCGGCCGCGATAAGAAAGTGAAGTGGATACTGGGTACGCCTGCTGGCTGGAAAGCGCCATTTAATGCCGCAATTCTGACGCCAGTGGATAGCAAAGGCCAAAAAATTGCCTGCCAGGACAGTGGCTGCGAAGGTGACTTCGACTGGACATGGACGCAACATACGGCCTTTAAAATTGATAGTAAGAGTAAAGGCGATATCTTATATCTTTCCGCTTTCGACAATGGCGATGGCCGCGGCTTAGAACAGCCTGCTATGCAGAGTATGAAATACAGCCGCTCCGTGATTTACAAAATCGACCAGAAAAACAAGACAGTCCAACAGATCTGGCAATACGGTAAAGAGCGCGGGAACGAGTGGTTTAGCCCGGTAACCTCTATCACCGAGTACCAGACTGACAAGAATTCTGTGTTCGTGTATTCCGCAACAGCAGGTGGTGCGTTTGATTTGTCGGTAGGCGCATTTACCAGCTTGCCTAATCCGTATCTGGAAGAGTTCAAATGGGGAGAAAAAGAGCCTGTGGTCGAAATGCAAATACATGGTGCGCGTGGATATCAGGCTATGCCATTTAGCCTGACCAAAGCGCTTACTGAGTAGAGCGGGCCATACGGTGAAAAAACCCGCCCCTGACGGGCGGGAAAAACGGCAACTAAACTGTTTCCCGTCATAATTCGCGCAGCCTCTTTGTTGGCTGCCTTTGCTCACCCCGGGCACATAGTTATCTATGTTCCCGGGGATTCGCTCAGTTGCCGCTGCGCTGCAATGCGAGTTATTTAGGGGATATTATCTTTGATTAAACCCGCTCAAACACCGTGGCGATGCCCTGACCCAGACCAATACACATCGTCGCCAGACCAAACTGCGCGTCTTTGCGCTCCATCAGGTTGATAAGCGTGGTGCTGATACGTGCTCCGGAGCAGCCGAGCGGATGACCAAGCGCGATCGCGCCGCCGTTGAGGTTGATCTTCTCGTCTATCTGCTCTATCAATCCCAGATCCTTAATGCATGGCAGGATCTGTGCGGCAAACGCTTCGTTCATCTCAAACACATCGATATCGCTGGCCGACAGTCCCGCTTTTTTCAACGCCAGTTTTGACGCCGGAACCGGCCCGTAACCCATAATTGACGGATCACAACCAACCACTGCCATTGAACGAATACGGGCGCGAGGTTTCAGACCTAGCTCACGGGCACGACTTTCGCTCATTACCAGCATGGCGGCTGCGCCATCGGAAAGCGCGGATGAGGTGCCCGCCGTGACCGTGCCACTAACCGGATCAAATGCCGGACGCAGCGTTGATAGCGCTTCGACCGTGGTTTCCGGGCGGATCACTTCATCGTAGTTAAACTGCTTCAACACGCCGTCTGCATCATGACCGCCAGTCGGGATAATCTCCGTTTTGAATGCGCCAGACTGGGTGGCGGCCCAGGCGCGAGCGTGAGAACGCGCGGCGAACTGGTCCTGCATTTCCCGGCTAATGCCGTGCAGGCGGGAGAGCATTTCCGCCGTTAGCCCCATCATCCCTGCCGCTTTGGCGACGTTGCGACTCAGACCCGGGTGAAAATCCACACCGTGACTCATCGGCACGTGCCCCATATGCTCCACGCCGCCAACCAGACAAACCTGCGCATCGCCGGTCATGATCATTCGCGCTGCATCGTGTAACGCCTGCATCGAGGAACCACACAGACGGTTGACGGTGACCGCCGGTACCGAATGGGGAATTTCTGCCAGCAGCGCGGCGTTACGGGCAATGTTGAAGCCTTGCTCCAGCGTTTGTTGTACGCAGCCCCAGTAAATATCATCGAGAGTCGCCGCTGTAAGCGACGGATTACGCGCCAGCAGGCTACGCATTAAGTGGGCGGAGAGATCTTCTGCCCGCACGTTGCGAAACGCGCCGCCCTTCGAACGGCCCATCGGGGTGCGAATAGCATCGACAATGACAACCTGTTCCATTGTGACTCCTTAAGCCGTTTTCAGAGAACCAACCGGACGGGCTGGTTCAACCGGGGGATAATACGGTTCGTTATGGCGCGCTTTATTACGCAGCCCTTCCGGCACTTCATACAGCGGGCCGAGGTGTTGATACTGCTGCGCCATATCAAGATATTTCGCGCTGCCCTGTGTATCCAGCCAGCGGAATGCGCCGCCGTGGAACGGAGGGAAGCCCAGGCCGTAGACCAGCGCCATATCGGCTTCCGCCGGGCTTGCGATAATGCCTTCTTCCAGACAGCGAACCACTTCGTTAATCATCGGGATCATCATACGGGCGATTATCTCGTCGTCGCTGAAGTCGCGTTTCGGCTGGCTGACGCTTGCCAGCAGGTCATCCACCGCGGCATCTTCTTCTTTCTTCGGCTTACCCTTGTTGTCTTCTTTATAGCGCCAGAAGCCCAGACCGTTTTTTTGCCCAAAACGGCTGGCGTCAAACAATGCGTCGATCGCGTCGCGATACTCTTTCTGCATCCGTTGCGGGAAGCCTGCCGCCATTACCGCCTGCGCGTGATGCGCGGTATCAATGCCGACAACATCCAGCAGATAGGCCGGGCCCATCGGCCAGCCGAACTGTTTTTCCATCACTTTATCGACTTTGCGGAAATCCGCGCCGTCGCGCAGCAGTTGACTGAAACCGGCGAAATAGGGGAACAGCACGCGGTTAACAAAGAAGCCGGGGCAGTCGTTGACTACAATCGGCGTCTTGCCCATTTTGCTTGCCCAGGCGACGACTTTGGCAATGGTTTCGTCTGAACTCTTCTCACCGCGGATGATTTCAACCAGCGGCATCCGGTGTACCGGGTTGAAGAAGTGCATTCCGCAAAAGTTTTCCGGACGTTCCAGGGCGCTTGCCAGTTCGCCAATCGGGATGGTAGAGGTATTTGAGGCCAGCACGGTTTCCGGGCGCACTTTCTGCTCGGTTTCCGCCAGTACCGCTTTTTTGACTTTCGGATTTTCGACCACCGCTTCGACAACAACATCTACGCGATCGAAACCGGCATAATCGAGAGTCGGGTGGATGGTCGAAATGACGCCCGCCAGCTTCAGACCGTCGATCTTGCCGCGCTCCAGCTGTTTGTTCAGCAGCTTGGCCGCTTCGGTCATGCCGAGGTTCAACGATTTATCGTTGATATCTTTCATGATGACCGGTACGCCTTTCCAGGCCGACTGGTAAGCGATACCGCCGCCCATAATGCCCGCGCCCAGTACGGCTGCCTGTTTCGGCGTCTCAATATCTTTGGTCAGCTTTTTGGCTTTACCTTTTACATATTGATCGTTGAGGAAGATACCGACCAGCGCACGAGCCTCATTGGTATGCGCCAGCGGAACAAAGCTTTTATTTTCCAGATTCAGCGCTTCTTCACGACCAAAACGCGCGGCGGCTTCAATGGTTTTCACTGCGGTCATCGGCGCCGGATAATGTTTACCCGCCGTTTGTGCGACCATGCCTTTAGCGATGGTAAAGCTCATCGCTGCTTCAATCTTACTGAGTTTCAACGGTTCCAGTTTCGGCTGGCGTTTAGCTCTCCAGTCGAGATCGCCGGTAATGGCCTGGCGTAATACGGCTATTGCGCCGTCGATCAGCTTCTCTTGTTTCACCACGCCATCGACCAGACCGATTTTCAGCGCCTGTTCGGCGCCGATATCTTTCCCGGCGGCAATGATCTCCAGCGCGCTGTCCGCGCCCAGCATACGCGGCATTCGCACCGAGCCGCCAAAGCCCGGCATGATGCCCAGTTTAGTTTCCGGCAGGCCAATACGGAGGTCTGGCGTCGCCAGACGGTAATCGGTGGCCAGCACGCATTCGCACCCGCCGCCCAGCGCATAGCCGTTTACGGCGGCAAGGGTCGGTACGGGTAAATCTTCCAGACGGTTAAAGACGCTATTAGCGAAATGCAGCCATTGGCTTAACTGCTCTTCGGGGACGAGGAACAGTGAAAGAAATTCGGTGATGTCCGCGCCGACAATAAAGGCCGCTTTATTCGAGCGCAGCAGCAGCCCTTTTAAATCGTGTTGCTTTTCCAGCACCTCAAGCGCCTGGCCGAGGCTGGCGACGGTTGCGGTGTCGAGTTTATTGACCGAGCCTGGAGCATCGAACACCAGTTCGGCGATGCCATCTTCCAGCCAGTCGAGGTACAGGGTGTCGCCTTTATAAAGCATGTCAGTCTCCTGAATCCACAAGGTGATCTGGTCGTACCAGATGAAGCGAAGTGTGTATTTTGTGTTAATAAAATGCAAATAAATGATTAAAGAAATGCCGATGTGATCACGCTCGGCAGAGATCACGCTCTCGTGGGGCGATGTGCTAAGATGCGGGAACTTGAGGTCAAAAAAACAGAAGGGTAAAAAATGGAATCACTGGCCGCGCTCTATAAAAATCATATCGTTACCTTACAAGAACGGACGCGCGATGTTCTGGCGCGCTTTAAGCTGGATGCGTTACTTATTCACTCCGGCGAGCTATTCAACGTCTTTCTCGACGATCACCCTTATCCGTTTAAGGTCAATCCACAGTTTAAAGCGTGGGTGCCGGTAACTCAGGTTCCAAATTGCTGGCTGCTGGTCGATGGCGTCAACAAACCCAAATTGTGGTTTTATCTGCCGGTCGATTACTGGCATAACGTTGAACCGCTGCCAACGTCCTTCTGGACAGAAGAAGTCGAGGTCGTCGCCTTACCGAAAGCGGATGGCATCGGCAGCCAACTGCCTGCCGCGCGTGGCAATATCGGCTATATCGGCCCGGTTCCTGAGCGCGCGCTACAATTGGATATCGCTGCCAGCAACATCAACCCGAAAGGTGTTATCGACTATCTGCATTACTACCGCGCCTATAAAACGGATTATGAACTGGCCTGTATGCGCGAAGCGCAGAAAATGGCGGTGAGCGGTCATCGGGCGGCGGAAGAGGCCTTCCGTTCCGGCATGAGCGAGTTTGACATCAACCTGGCGTACCTGACCGCCACGGGACATCGCGATACTGATGTTCCGTACAGCAACATTGTGGCGCTGAACGAACATGCCGCCGTGCTGCATTACACGAAACTGGATCATCAGGCACCGTCTGAAATGCGCAGTTTCCTGCTGGATGCGGGCGCGGAATACAACGGCTACGCGGCGGATCTGACGCGAACCTGGTCGGCGAAAAGCGATAACGACTACGCCCACCTGGTGAAAGATGTTAACGACGAACAGTTGGCGCTGATCGCTACCATGAAGGCGGGCGTTAGCTATGTGGATTATCATATTCAGTTCCATCAGCGCATCGCGAAGCTGCTGCGTAAGCATCAAATCATTACCGACATGAGTGAAGAGGCGATGGTGGAAAATGATCTCACCGGGCCGTTTATGCCGCACGGTATTGGTCATCCGTTGGGTCTGCAGGTACACGATGTGGCCGGGTTTATGCAGGATGATTCCGGTACGCATCTCGCCGCGCCGTCCAAATACCCGTATCTGCGCTGCACGCGTGTGTTACAGCCGCGAATGGTGTTGACCATCGAACCGGGGATTTACTTCATCGAATCGCTGTTAGCGCCGTGGCGCGAAGGCCCGTTCAGCAAGCACTTCAACTGGCAGAAAATTGAAGCGCTCAAGCCTTTCGGCGGTATTCGCATTGAAGATAACGTGGTCATCCACGAAAACGGCGTGGAAAACATGACGCGGGATTTAAAACTGGCGTAATGGACAGTTGGTTAATCCCTGCAGCACCGGTCACCGTTGTTGAAGAGATCAAAAAAAGCCGCTTTATTACGCTATTGGCGCATACCGATGGCGTAGACGCGGCGAAAGCGTTTGTTGAGTCAGTCAGAGCTGAGCACCCTGATGCGCGCCACCATTGTGTGGCGTGGGTGGCGGGTGCGCCGGACGACTCACAGCAACTGGGCTTTTCAGACGACGGCGAACCGGCGGGAACGGCAGGCAAGCCGATGCTTGCGCAATTGATGGGCAGCGGCGTCGGAGAAATTACTGCCGTCGTCGTGCGCTACTATGGTGGTATTCTGCTGGGTACGGGCGGGCTGGTAAAAGCCTATGGCGGCGGTGTGAATCAGGCATTACGTCAGCTTGCCACACAACGCAAGACGCCATTAACCGAATATACTTTGCAGTGTGAGTACGGTCAGTTGGCCGGAATCGAAGCATTATTAGGACAGTTTGCCGGGAAGATCGTTTCCAGCGATTATCAGGCGTCTGTTCGGCTCAGGGTGGCGCTTCCTTTTGCTCATGTGAATGCATTTTCCACAAAACTGGCGGATTTTAGCCGTGGTTCATTGCAATTGTTAGCGATTGAAGAATAATCCCCACCTCATTTTTAAGAATAAAGGAAGCGGCAGAGATGCATTTTCGCGCCATTACCCGAATCGTTGGACTACTGGTTATCTTATTTTCGGGGACAATGATTCTCCCGGGACTGGTAGCGCTAATATATCGTGATGGCGCAGGAAGAGCGTTCACGCAGACCTTTTTTGTCGCGCTGGCGATCGGTTCCATACTGTGGTGGCCAAACCGTAGGGAAAAGGGCGAGCTGAAATCCCGCGAAGGATTTCTTATCGTGGTGCTGTTCTGGACCGTGCTGGGCAGCGTGGGTGCGCTGCCGTTTATTTTCTCGGAAAGCCCAAACCTCACCATTACCGATGCTTTTTTTGAATCGTTTTCCGGGTTAACCACCACGGGCGCCACTACGCTGGTGGGGCTGGATTCATTACCGCACGCCATTCTCTTTTATCGTCAGATGCTGCAATGGTTTGGGGGTATGGGGATCATTGTGCTGGCGGTGGCGATTCTCCCTATCCTCGGCGTCGGGGGGATGCAGCTCTATCGGGCAGAAATGCCGGGGCCGCTCAAAGATAACAAAATGCGCCCGCGTATTGCCGAGACGGCGAAAACGCTGTGGCTTATCTATGTTTTGCTAACGGTAGCCTGCGCGCTGGCGCTATGGTTTGCAGGGATGCCCGCGTTTGACGCTATCGGACACAGCTTCTCCACTATCGCTATCGGCGGCTTCTCAACGCATGACGCCAGCGTAGGCTATTTTGATAGTCCCACTATTAATACCATCATCGCTATTTTCCTGCTGATCTCCGGTTGTAACTATGGCCTGCATTTCTCTTTATTAAGCGGGCGTAGCCTGAAAGTATACTGGCGCGATCCGGAATTCCGCATGTTCATCGGCGTACAGTTGACGCTGGTGGTGATCTGCACGCTGGTACTGTGGTTCCATAATATTTACGACTCGGCGCTGACAACGCTAAATCAGGCATTCTTCCAGGTCGTGTCTATGGCGACAACGGCAGGGTTTACCACGGACAGCATTGCGCGCTGGCCGCTGTTTTTGCCCGTCTTGCTGCTATGTTCCGCGTTTATTGGCGGTTGCGCCGGGTCAACGGGCGGGGGGTTAAAGGTCATCCGTATTCTGTTGTTGTTTAAACAGGGGAACCGCGAACTCAAACGTCTGGTGCATCCGAATGCCGTTTACAGTATTAAGCTGGGGAACCGGGCGCTGCCAGAACGTATTCTGGAAGCCGTCTGGGGATTCTTTTCTGCCTACGCGCTGGTATTTATCGTCAGTATGCTGGCTATTATCGCTACAGGCGTAGATGATTTCTCGGCTTTCGCCTCGGTAGTGGCTACGCTTAATAACCTGGGACCGGGGCTGGGGGTGGTTGCTGATAACTTCGCCAGTATGAATCCGGTTGCGAAATGGATACTCATCGCCAACATGCTATTTGGTCGTCTGGAAGTATTCACTTTGCTGGTACTTTTTACCCCGACTTTCTGGCGTGAATAATGGAGTAACACGTGAAAACATTGATTCTTTTCTCTACCCGGGACGGACAAACGCGCGAAATTGCCTCTTATCTGGCTTCTGAACTCAAAGAGATGGGGATCTGGGCCGATGTCGTTAATCTGCATCGCGCAGAAGAGCCGGACTGGGATAGCTATGATCGCGTAGTGATTGGCGCGTCTATTCGTTATGGCCATTACCACAGCGCCTTTCAGGAGTTCGTTAAGAAATACGCCACGCGGTTGAACGGAATGCCGAGTGCCTTTTATTCCGTTAACCTGGTGGCGCGTAAAGCTGAAAAACGGACGCCGCAGACTAACAGCTACGCGCGTAAGTTTTTAATGAGCTCTCCGTGGCGACCTGACTACTGTGCCGTCATTGCAGGCGCGCTTCGCTATCCCCGCTATCGCTGGTATGACCGTCTGATGATCAAGCTTATTATGAAGATGTCGGGCGGCGAAACGGATACCAGTAAAGAGGTGGTGTACACCGACTGGGAGCAGGTTACGCACTTTGCCCGTGAAATAGCCCATTTAACCAACAAATCGTCGGCAAAATAAACGCAAAGAATAAAAAGTGCGCACTCAGAAAATTATTTTAAATTTCCTCTTGTCAGGCAGAAATAACTCCCTATAATGCGCCACCACTGACACGGAACAACGGCAC
>NZ_JAMLWO010000014.1:0-80946 GCF_056991255.1 Salmonella sp. A1325
AGGAGGCCTATCCTGTACGAACTGTGGAAAACTATATCTTGTTCACGATCACCTGCATCGTTGACGATGCGCGATCCTGGAGGTTTGACGACTGCCCGGTATGATCGGTGCCGCAGCCACGTCGTATGCAGGAACGGCCTGCGGCAAACTGGCGATCGTTCGATAGTGCGAATATTGAATGGTTGCCAGTCGCGGCGGATTCTACTGGTTAAGAATGGCTAATCAATGTGTTTAATCTGAAACCAGGCATCTGTTCAACTTTTCGTGATCGCTTTTGTTGGCATCACTATTCAAGCAGTTTGCCTGCATCGGCTTCACCCTCACTTCGGCATCAGGGAAAATCTGGTGCACCTGCTTCGTCAGTTCGGCCAGAATGATCTCGCTGGCCCCTTCGAGTCCTTCAACATTACGCTTGTCATAAACCAGTTCTACGAACATACGTGTTTCGCTAATAACTGTTTGTATATACAGTATTTTTGCTTTGGCGGTTTTGTCTGTCAAGGCATGAACCACTTGTTTTTAAATTTTGGGGAACATACTGCGGGCGTGTTTGTTATCGATTTTCCCTGCAGGGCTGATGGGGTCTGGCGTTGACTAAAATTATGTGTGGGGCATGGATGGGGCAAAAGTGGTCTGTGAAGTTCGTTAAAGTTCGTTAATCAAGCTTCATCTCGATCTCGCTCATCCCTTGTTTAAAGCGCTCCTGGACGATCTTTATCGATTTTAAAAACTATGAGTACATATTATAAAAATGTAGCAAATAGGCCGTTTGTGCCTGAAAAGATGAACATTCTGCGTAGCGCGATTTGCGCAACAGGAATAGACTGGAGTCGACACTCTACACAAAGATGCGAAAGGTTTTTTATGACACAACAGCCACAAGCCAAATACCGCCATGACTATCGCGCGCCGGATTACCAGATTACTGATATTGACTTGACCTTTGACCTCGATGCCGAAAAAACCGTGGTCACCGCAATAAGCCAGGCTGTTCGTCATGGCGCGCCTGATGCGCCTCTTCGCCTTGATGGGGAAGATTTAACGCTGGTATCTATCCACGTCAACGATGCGCCGTGGACAGCATATAAGGAAGAAGAGGGCGCGCTTATCATCAGCGACCTGCCAGAGCGTTTTACGTTACGCATTGTCAACGAGATAAGTCCGGCGGCGAATACGGCTCTGGAAGGATTGTACCAGTCCGGCGATGCGCTCTGTACCCAGTGTGAAGCGGAGGGCTTCCGCCATATTACCTGGTATCTTGACCGCCCGGACGTACTGGCGCGATTTACCACCAAAATTATTGCCGATAAAAGCAAATATCCGTTCCTGCTTTCCAATGGCAACCGTGTTGCGCAGGGTGAACTGGAGAATGGCCGTCACTGGGTTCAGTGGCAAGATCCGTTCCCGAAACCGTGTTATCTGTTTGCGCTGGTGGCCGGTGATTTTGACGTGCTGCGCGATACCTTTACCACCCGCTCCCGGCGTGACGTCGCGTTAGAACTGTACGTTGACCGTGGCAATCTGGATCGCGCGCCGTGGGCAATGACCTCGCTGAAAAATTCCATGAAATGGGATGAAACGCGTTTTGGGCTCGAATATGACCTCGACATCTATATGATTGTCGCGGTGGATTTCTTTAATATGGGCGCGATGGAGAATAAAGGTCTTAATATCTTTAACTCCAAATACGTGCTGGCGCGAACCGATACCGCGACGGATAAAGATTATCTCGATATTGAGCGCGTGATAGGTCATGAGTATTTCCACAACTGGACCGGCAACCGCGTCACCTGCCGCGACTGGTTCCAGTTGAGCCTGAAAGAGGGGCTAACCGTGTTCCGCGATCAGGAGTTTAGCTCTGATTTGGGGTCACGCGCGGTGAACCGCATCAGTAACGTGCGTACCATGCGCGGTTTACAATTCGCGGAAGACGCCAGCCCGATGGCGCATCCTATCCGCCCGGATAAAGTAATCGAAATGAATAACTTCTACACCCTCACCGTTTATGAAAAGGGTGCGGAAGTCATTCGCATGATCCACACGTTGCTGGGTGAGGAAAATTTCCAGAAGGGGATGCAGCTTTATTTTGAGCGCCATGACGGCAGCGCCGCGACGTGTGATGACTTCGTACAGGCGATGGAAGATGCTTCTAATGTCGATTTGTCCCATTTCCGCCGCTGGTACAGTCAGTCCGGCACGCCGATTGTAACGGTAAAAGATGATTATAATCCGGAAACCGAGCAGTACACGTTGACCATCAGCCAGCGCACTCCGGCGACGGCGGATCAGGCGGAGAAGCAGCCGCTGCATATTCCATTCGCCATCGAACTGTACGATAACGAAGGCAACGTCATTCCGTTGCAAAAAGGCGGTCACCCGGTCAATGCCGTACTGAACGTCACGCAGGCGGAGCAGACATTTACCTTCGATAATGTCTACTTCCAGCCTGTTCCGGCCTTGCTGTGCGAGTTTTCAGCGCCGGTGAAACTGGAATATAAATGGAGCGATCAGCAGTTGACGTTCCTGATGCGCCATGCGCGCAATGATTTCTCCCGTTGGGATGCGGCGCAAAGCCTGCTGGCCACATACATTAAACTGAATGTGGCGCGTCATCAGCAGGGGCAACCGCTATCGCTTCCGGTGCATGTCGCTGATGCGTTCCGCGCAGTACTGTTGGATGAGAAAATCGATCCGGCGTTGGCCGCAGAAATTTTAACGCTGCCTTCGGCCAATGAAATTGCAGAGCTGTTTGAGGTCATTGACCCGATCGCCATTGCGCAAGTTCGTGAAGCGCTAACGCGTACGCTGGCGGCAGAACTGGCGGATGAGTTCCTGGCTATCTATAACGCCAATCATCTGGATGAGTATCGTGTTGATCACGGCGATATCGGTAAGCGCACGCTGCGCAATGCTTGCCTGCGCTTCCTGGCGTTTGGCGAGACGGAGCTGGCTAATACGCTGGTCAGCAAACAGTATCGCGACGCCAATAATATGACCGATGCGCTGGCGGCCCTGTCTGCTGCGGTGGCGGCGCAGTTGCCGTGCCGCGATACGCTGATGCAGGAGTATGACGATAAGTGGCATCAGGACGGCCTGGTGATGGATAAATGGTTTATCCTGCAATCCACAAGCCCGGCGGAAAATGTACTGGAAACCGTACGCGGCCTGCTCAAACACCGTTCTTTCAGTATGAGCAACCCGAACCGCATCCGTTCATTAATTGGCGCGTTTGCTGGCAGCAACCCGGCGGCGTTCCATGCGCAAGATGGTAGCGGATACCAGTTCCTGGTCGAAATGCTGACCGATCTGAATAGCCGTAACCCGCAGGTAGCATCTCGCCTCATTGAACCGCTGATTCGTCTGAAACGTTATGATGATAAGCGTCAGGAGAAAATGCGCGCGGCGCTGGAGCAGTTAAAAGGGCTGGAGAATCTTTCCGGCGATCTGTACGAGAAGATAACTAAAGCGTTAGCCTGACAGTATCCGTTATAAAGAGGTAAGACATGCCCGGTAAGCGTTAGCGCTGCCGGGCATTTTTTTGCCGGACGATGACGCTCGCTGGCGAAACGTGAAGTGAGAATGAAGGAAAACGATTGCTATTTATTGCCGTAGGTCAATTCCCTTTTGCCTTGTTATCGCCCATAATACGCCCCCGGTTTGCACACCGGGAATCCAGGAGAGTTCATGTACTATCCCTTCGTTCGTAAAGCCCTTTTCCAGCTCGATCCAGAGCGCGCTCATGAATTTACATTTCAACAATTACGCCGCATTACAGGTACGCCGCTGGAAGCGCTGGTGCGCCAGAAAGTACCGACAAAGCCGGTTACCTGCATGGGACTTACCTTTAAAAATCCACTGGGGCTGGCTGCCGGTCTGGATAAAGACGGGGAGTGCATCGACGCGTTAGGCGCGATGGGGTTTGGCTCCCTGGAAATCGGCACCGTGACGCCGCGCCCACAGCCGGGTAACGATAAGCCGCGTCTTTTTCGTCTGGTGGATGCTGAAGGTCTGATCAATCGGATGGGCTTTAATAATCTGGGCGTCGATAACCTGGTCGAGAATGTTAAAAAAGCCCATTTTGATGGTATTCTGGGAATTAACATCGGTAAAAATAAAGATACGCCTGTCGAAAATGGCAAAGATGACTACCTGATTTGTATGGAAAAAGTCTATGCTTATGCGGGTTATATCGCCATTAATATTTCTTCGCCGAATACGCCAGGGCTACGTACGCTCCAGTATGGCGATGCGCTGGACGATCTGTTAACTGCCATTAAAAATAAGCAAAACGATCTTCAGGCGATCCACCATAAATATGTGCCGGTGGCAGTAAAGATCGCGCCGGATCTTTGTGAAGAAGAATTGATCCAGGTTGCCGATAGCCTGCTTCGTCATAATATTGATGGGGTGATTGCGACAAATACCACCCTCGATCGTTCTCTGGTACAAGGAATGAAAAATTGCCAGCAAACGGGGGGATTAAGTGGCCGGCCATTACAATTAAAAAGCACAGAAATTATTCGCCGTTTATCCCAGGAGTTAAAAGGACAATTGCCTATTATCGGCGTCGGCGGCATTGACTCAGTTATCGCCGCGCGCGAGAAGATAGCGGCAGGAGCTACGCTGGTACAAATTTATTCCGGCTTTATTTTTAAAGGCCCGCCATTGATTAAAGAAATCGTAACGCACATCTAAACTTTACCCTTTATCAGACAACCAGGGCTTTATTTCCGGCGCTGGTTGTTTTATATTTCTCCACTGTTGCTTATTTAGACATTTTAGGCTTTTATTATTAGGGTAATAAACGAAGCGGCGAAAGGACAATGCTGTTACGAGTTGCTTAAAAGCGGGAGAGAGGTAATGCGAATTAAACCTGACGATAACTGGCGCTGGTATTATGATGAAGAGCACGATCGTATGATGCTCGATCTCGCCAATGGTATGCTTTTTCGCTCGCGCTTCTCTCGTAAAATGCTTACGCCGGACGCGTTTTGCCCGACCGGTTTTTGTGTGGATGATGCCGCGCTCTATTTTTCCTTTGAAGAAAAATGCCGGGATTTCGAATTAACTAAAGAGCAACGCGCGGAGCTGGTGTTGAATGCGCTGGTGGCGATTCGCTATCTCAAACCGCAGATGCCAAAAAGCTGGCATTTTGTGGCGCATGGCGAAATGTGGACCCCGGGAACGGGCGATGCCGCAAGCGTCTGGTTAAGCGATACGGCGGAACAGGTTAATTTGCTGGTCGTTGAGCCGGGAGAAAATGCCGCGTTGTGTCTGCTGGCCCAGCCGGGCGTGGTGATAGCAGGCCGAACCATGCAGCTTGGCGATGCGATTAAAATTATGAACGACAGGCTGAAACCGCAGGTTCACTGTCACAGTTTCAGCCTTGAACAAGCGGTTTAATTCTCCAGTCGTAACGCGGTCTTAGGCACGCAGCTACAGCTCAGAATCGTACCATCGTCACCCATAGCCGATTTTTTCAGCGGACTTACTTCGCCTTCCAGCAAACGTATCCGGCAGCAACCACAGATACCAGCCCGGCAAGAATACGGAATACGAATCCCCTGATTCTCCAACTGTTCCAGTAGTACCTGTTGATTATTCCCGCAGAAGGTTTGCCCCTGCCAGTCGATGGTTACACTCGCGTCCGGGTGTTTCTCTGGCGTAACGCTGTCGTCGACCGTTGTGGCGCCATAAGCTTTTGCTGGGGCTGTCGCCAGAATCTCCACTTCATCGCCGACGCGAATGACGCCGCTATTGCGGGCAATCAGATTCTGACCGAAATCCACATCGCCATTGTCCTGGGCGGTACGAAAAGCTTGCAGTGTCGCCAGCGGTTCTCCGGAAGGATGTTTTTGCCCCTTTTCAGGGCTGACGGTCGTAAAAATACAGCGGCTACAGGGTTTCACGACGTCAAAAATCACATCGCCAATGCGAAGCACTTTCCAGCTATCTTCCTCCCAGGCCGCTACGCCGGAAACCACTAAGTTTGGGCGGAATTGTTCCATTTGTACGCCTGCCGGACAACGCTGTTGCAGATCGCGCAGCGAGGCTTCGTTGGTCAATAAATACGGGTAGCCATCGGCAAATCCCAGCGGCACCGCGTTATGCCGTTTAACCCGGCGCGTCAACTGCGGCCCAACCCAGCGCAACTGGACATCGCGGGAGAAAAAGCCGCTCAACCATTGATTAATCGCCGTCGGGGCGACGCGAGCGGTAAAATGGTTTCCCCAGACCTCGGTCGGCGCATCTTGCGGGGTGAAATCCGTAAAGCGAACCAGCGCGCTACTGCCGTCTGGCGCGGTCAAATGAAGGCCGTCGTGTAAGGGGGAGGGGGTAAAACGTACCATTTGTGGAAACTGGCGGGCGGTGATAAATGTGCCGTCAGGCTCGGTTATCATGAAGATGCGATCAAAAGCCAGGCCGCTGATATCTGCCAGCGCATGAGTCAGACCAATGCCGCGCATGGATTTGACCGGATGAATAAAGAGCCGTGATAACGTCGCCACCGTACAGTCCCTCAAATGAAAATAAGCCTTCAACTTTATGACATGGGCGTGAGATTAGCTATAATGCGCAACAATTTTCTTAGCGTAAAAGTGACAATATGAATTCTCTGTTTGCCAGTACGGCCCGCGGGCTGGAAGAGCTGTTAAAAACTGAACTGGAAAAACTGGGCGCCGTAGGGTGTCAGGTTGTTCAGGGTGGGGTCCATTTTCAGGGCGACACGCGGCTTATTTACCAGAGCCTGATGTGGAGCCGCCTGGCCTCGCGTATTATCCTGCCGATGGGTGAGTGCAAGGTCTACAGCGATCTCGATCTTTACCTCGGCGTTCAGGCGATAAACTGGACAGAGATTTTTAATCCTGGCGCGACGTTTGCGGTGCATTTCAGCGGCCTGAACGACACCATCCGTAATAGTCAGTATGGCGCGATGAAAGTTAAAGACGCGATTGTCGATGCGTTTACGCGGAAAAATCTTCCGCGTCCAAATGTGGACCGCGAATCGCCGGACCTCCGTATTAACGTCTGGCTGAATAAAGAAACTGCCAGCATTGCGCTGGATCTCAGTGGTGATGGCCTGCACCTGCGCGGTTATCGCGATCGCACCGGGCTGGCGCCAATTAAAGAGACGCTGGCGGCAGCGATTGTTATGCGTTCCGGCTGGCAACCAGGTACGCCGCTGCTCGACCCTATGTGTGGTTCGGGGACACTGTTGATTGAGGCCGCGATGTGGACGACCGATCGCGCGCCGGGACTGCACCGTGGTCACTGGGGATTTAGCGGCTGGGCGCAGCATGACGAGACTATCTGGCAGGAAGTGAAAGCCGAAGCGCAGACCCGGGCGCGTAAGGGGCTGGCGGAGTATTCCTCTCATTTCTACGGTTCCGACAGCGATGCGCGCGTCATTGAGCGGGCGCGCAGCAACGCCCGTCGCGCCGGTATCGGGGAGCTTATCACCTTTGAAGTGAAAGATGTGGCGCAACTGAGTAATCCATTGCCGAAAGGCCCGTATGGTACGGTGATCAGTAACCCGCCTTACGGCGAACGTCTGGACAGCGAACCGGCGCTGATTGCGTTGCACAGCCTGCTGGGCCGTACCATGAAAAATCAGTTTGGCGGCTGGAACCTGTCGCTGTTCAGCGCTTCGCCCGATCTGCTGGGCAGCCTGCAATTACGTGCCGACAAACAGTTTAAAGCCAAGAATGGCCCGCTGGACTGTGTGCAGAAAAACTATCATATTGCGGAAACCGCGGCGGACAGTAAACCGGCGACGGTGGCGGAAGATTACGCTAATCGCCTGCGTAAAAATCTTAAAAAGCTGGAGAAATGGGCGCGCCAGGAAGGGATTGAATGCTATCGCTTGTATGATGCCGACCTGCCGGAATATAACGTGGCGGTAGACCGTTACGGCGACTGGGCGGTGATTCAGGAATATGCGCCGCCGAAAACGGTGGATGCGCAAAAAGCGCGGCAACGTCTGTTCGATATTATTGCGGCAACTTTGTCAGTGCTCGGTATTCCGCCGAATAAACTGGTGTTAAAAACCCGTGAACGGCAAAAAGGAAAAAACCAGTATCAGAAAATGAGCGAGAAGGGCGAGTTCCTTGAGGTCAGCGAATATAATGCGCGCTTATGGGTAAATCTGACGGATTATCTCGACACCGGTCTGTTCCTCGATCACCGTATTGCCCGCAGAATGCTGGGAGAAATGAGCAAAGGCAAAGATTTCCTGAATCTCTTTTCTTATACCGGCAGCGCCAGCGTACATGCGGGTCTGGGCGGCGCGCGCAGCACCACAACGGTGGATATGTCCCGTACCTATCTGGAGTGGGCCGAACGTAATTTGCGTCTGAACGGACTGAGCGGCCGCGCGCATCGCCTGATTCAGGCCGACTGCCTGGGCTGGCTGCGCGAGGCGAATGAACAGTTCGATTTGATCTTTATCGATCCGCCGACGTTCTCTAACTCAAAACGTATGGAAGAGTCGTTTGATGTTCAGCGCGATCATGTCGCGTTAATGAAAGATTTAAAACGCCTGCTGCGTAAAGGCGGCACCATCATGTTCTCAAATAATAAGCGCGGATTCCGTATGGATCTGGAAGGGTTGGCTGAGCTGGGGCTTACCGCACAAGAAATTACGCAAAAAACGCTTTCCCCGGATTTTGCCCGTAACCGTCAGATTCATAACTGCTGGCTGATCCGCGCCGCCTGAAAGGAAAAGTAAATGTCATTAATCAGTATGCATGGCGCATGGCTGTCGTTCAGCGACGCGCCGCTTCTCGATAACGCAGAGTTGCATATCGAAGATAACGAACGCGTCTGTCTGGTGGGGCGTAACGGCGCCGGGAAATCCACCTTGATGAAGATTCTTAACCGCGAACAGGGTCTGGACGATGGGCGTATTATTTATGAGCAGGATCTGATCGTCGCGCGTCTGCAACAGGACCCGCCCCGTAATATTGCGGGCAGCGTCTATGACTTTGTCGCCGAAGGTATCGAAGAACAAGCGGAATACCTCAAGCGTTATCATGAGATTTCCCGTCTGGTGATGACCGATCCCAGCGAGAAAAACCTCAATGAAATGGCGCGCGTACAGGAACAGCTCGATCATCATAATCTGTGGCAGCTGGAAAACCGTATTAATGAAGTGCTGGCGCAGCTTGGACTCGATCCTAACGCCGCGCTGTCGTCGCTCTCCGGCGGCTGGCTGCGTAAAGCCGCGCTGGGTCGGGCGCTGGTCAGCAATCCGCGCGTATTGTTACTGGATGAACCGACTAACCATCTGGATATCGAAACTATCGACTGGCTGGAAGGGTTTCTGAAAACCTTTAACGGAACGATTATTTTTATCTCTCACGATCGTTCGTTTATTCGCAATATGGCAACCCGCATTGTCGATCTCGATCGTGGCAAACTGGTCACCTATCCGGGAAATTACGATCAATACCTGCTGGAGAAAGAAGAAGCGCTGCGCGTAGAAGAATTACAAAACGCGGAATTTGATCGCAAACTGGCGCAGGAAGAAGTCTGGATTCGCCAGGGTATCAAGGCGCGCCGCACCCGTAATGAAGGGCGCGTGCGGGCGTTAAAAGCGATGCGTCGTGAACGCAGCGAGCGCCGGGAAGTGATGGGCACGGCGAAGATGCAGGTCGAAGAGGCGACGCGCTCCGGTAAAATCGTTTTTGAGATGGAGAATGTCGATTACCAGGTAGAAGGAAAACAACTGGTAAAAGATTTCTCCGCTCAGGTGCAGCGCGGCGACAAGATTGCGTTAATTGGCCCGAACGGCTGCGGTAAAACCACGCTACTGAAACTGATGCTGGGACAGCTTCAGGCTGACAGCGGGCGCATCCACGTAGGAACGAAGCTGGAAGTCGCCTACTTCGATCAGCATCGCGCCGAACTGGATCCGGAAAAAACCGTGATGGATAACCTTGCGGAAGGCAAGCAAGAGGTGATGGTAAACGGTAAGCCGCGCCATGTACTGGGCTATTTGCAGGACTTCCTGTTTCATCCCAAACGGGCGATGACGCCCGTTCGCGCGCTTTCCGGCGGCGAACGTAACCGTCTGCTGCTGGCGCGACTGTTCCTCAAGCCGAGCAATCTTTTAATTCTCGATGAACCAACGAACGATCTTGACGTCGAAACGCTGGAACTATTAGAAGAATTAATTGATGGCTATCAGGGCACGGTACTACTGGTCAGCCACGATCGGCAATTTGTCGATAATACCGTGACGGAATGCTGGATTTTCGAGGGCGGCGGCAAAATCGGACGTTATATCGGCGGCTACCAGGATGCGCGTGCGCAGCAAGAGCAGCATCTGGCGACGAAACAGCCGATGGCGAAAAAAAATGAGGAAGTTATTGCCCCTAAAGCAGAAATTGTAAAACGTGGCAGTAGCAAACTAAGCTATAAACTGCAGCGCGAGCTGGAGCAGTTACCCGGTCAGCTTGAAGACCTGGAAGCGAAGCTGGAAGCGCTACAGGCGCAGGTTGCGGATGCGGCCTTTTTTAGCCAACCCCATGAGCAAACGCAGAAAGTTCTGGCCGATTTAAGTCAGGCGGAGCAAGAACTTGAGCAAGCCTTCGAACGTTGGGAGTATCTTGAAGGCCTGAAAAACGGGGCATAACGAAAGGAGCGCCTATGTGTGAACATCACCATGCTGCGAAGCACATATTGTGCTCGCAATGCGACATGCTGGTGGCTTTACCCCGCCTCTCGCATGGGCAAAAAGCAGCATGTCCACGATGCGGCGCAACGTTAACGACCGAGTGGGACGCGCCCCGGCAGCGTCCTACCGCCTATGCGTTAGCGGCACTATTTATGTTGCTGCTTTCTAACCTTTTTCCCTTCGTGAATATGAATGTCGCGGGCGTCACCAGCGAAGTCACGCTTCTGGAAATCCCCGGCGTCATGTTTTCTGAAGATTACGCCAGCCTCGGCACGTTCTTTTTATTATTTGTCCAACTGGTGCCGGCATTTTGCCTGGTGACCATTCTATTACTTGTCAACCGCGCCAATCTGCCGTTGTCGGTAAAAAAAACGCTGGCAAGGATCTTTTTCCTCCTCAAATCGTGGGGAATGGCGGAAATATTTCTCGCCGGGGTGTTGGTTAGTTTTGTTAAGCTGATGGCCTACGGCGATATCGGCATCGGCAGCAGTTTTATTCCCTGGTGCTTATTTTGTCTCGTTCAACTGCGGGCGTTCCAGTGTGTCGATCGCCGCTGGCTGTGGGATGATATCGCCCCGCAGCCTGCACTGGCGCAGCAGTTAACGCCGGGGATTACCGGTATCCGGCAGTCTTTGCGTTCTTGCGCCTGCTGCACGGCGATCCTGCCTGCGGAGAGTCTCGTCTGTCCGCGTTGCCATACGAAAGGCTATGTCCGGCGTAAAAACAGTTTGCAGTGGACGCTGGCGTTATTATTTACCTCGATCATGCTTTATCTGCCCGCCAATATTTTGCCGATTATGATTACCGACTTACTGGGCTCGAAAATGCCGTCGACCATTCTGGCTGGCGTGATTTTGCTGTGGAGCGAGGGGTCTTATCCGGTGGCGGCGGTTATCTTTCTCGCCAGTATTATGGTGCCGACGCTAAAAATGATCGCCATTGCCTGGCTTTGTTGGGATGCGAAAGGCCACGGTAAGCGCGACAGTGAACGGATGCATTTTATTTATGAAGTAGTGGAGTTTGTGGGACGCTGGTCAATGATTGATGTCTTTGTCATTGCCGTACTCTCTGCGCTGGTGCGCATGGGAGGGTTAATGAATATTTATCCTGCGATGGGTGCGTTGATGTTTGCTTTAGTCGTCATAATGACAATGTTTTCTGCGATGACCTTTGATCCGCGTCTGTCGTGGGATCGTGAATACGAACCAGGCCATGAGGAGTCCTGATAGCATGGAACCTAAAAAAGGGGAAGCCAAAGTACAAAAGGTGAAAAATTGGTCGCCTGTCTGGATATTCCCGATTGTTACTGCGCTTATCGGAGCCTGGATTCTGTTTTATCACTACAGCCACCAGGGACCAGAAGTTACCTTAATTACCACCAATGCGGAAGGTATTGAAGGCGGAAAAACGACGATCAAAAGTCGCAGCGTGGATGTCGGCGTGGTTGAAAGCGCGACGCTGACTGACGATCTGACCCATGTACAAATCAAAGCGCGGCTTCATTCCGGTATGGAGAAGTTGCTGCATAAAGACTCGGTATTTTGGGTCGTAAAACCGCAGGTGGGGCGTGAAGGCATCAGCGGGCTTGGGACGCTGCTATCAGGCGCGTATATTGAACTACAACCAGGAAGTAAGGGCAGTCAGCCGGAAAGCTATCAGCTTCTTGACTCACCGCCGTTGGCACCGCCCGATGCCAAAGGTATTCGTGTGATTCTGGACAGCAAAAAGGCCGGTCAGCTCAGTCCTGGCGATCCCGTTCTGTTCCGGGGCTATCGGGTAGGATCCGTTGAAACCAGCTCTTTCGATCCGCAAAAACGGACAATGAGTTATCAGTTGTTCATTAAGGCGCCAAACGATCGATTGGTCACCAGTAATGTCCGATTCTGGAAAGATAGCGGTATCGCTGTGGATCTGACATCGGCGGGAATGCGCGTGGAAATGGGATCGTTGACGACGTTGTTTGGCGGCGGCGTGAGTTTTGATGTGCCGGAAGGACTTGAGCAGGGGCAACCCGTCGCCGAAAAAACGGCGTTTAATCTCTACGACGATCAAAAAAGTATTCAGGATTCGCTGTACACCGATCATATCGATTACCTGATGTTCTTTAAAGATTCGGTGCGCGGATTACAACCTGGCGCGCCGCTGGAGTTCCGCGGTATTCGTCTGGGGACGGTAAGCAAAGTGCCTTTCTTTGCGTCTAAAATGCGCCAGGTATTTAACGATGATTACCGTATTCCTGTGCTGGTGCGCATTGAACCGGAGCGTCTGAAAGCGCAACTGGGAGAAAATGCGGATGTTGCCGCGCATTTGGCGGAGCTGCTTAAGCGCGGTCTGCGTGCATCGCTCAAAACCGGTAACCTGGTGACCGGGGCGCTGTATGTCGATCTGGACTTTTATCCTAAGGAGCCGCCGATTACCGGGCTACGCGAATTTGATGGTTATGAAATTATTCCCACCGTCAGCAGCGGCCTGGCGCAAATTCAACAGCGACTGGTGGAAACGTTGGATAAGATCAACAACCTGCCGCTGAATCCGATGATTGAACAAGCGACCAATACGCTGTCTGAAAGCCAGCGTACTATGCGTCGGCTGCAAACCACGCTGGATAATATGAACAAGATTACCTCCAGTCAGTCGATGCAGCAGCTTCCGGCGGATATGCAAACGACGTTACGCGAACTTAACCGCAGTATGCAAGGCTTCCAGCCTGGATCGGCGGCGTATAACAAAATGGTGGCGGATATGCAGCGTCTCGATCAGGTGCTTCGTGAGTTACAACCGGTGTTGAAAACTCTGAACGAGAAGAGCAACGCGCTGGTATTTGAAGCGAAGGATAAAAAAGATCCTGAGCCTAAGAGGGCGAAACAATGAAAAAATGGCTAGTCGTGATAATGGCGTTCTGGCTGGCGTCATGTAGCTCCGGCGGAGAGAATAAAAGCTATTATCAGCTCCCGATAGCGCAAAGCGGTGTGCAAAGCACCGCAAGCCAGGGCAACCGTCTCTTATGGGTAGAGCAGGTTTCCGTACCTGACTATCTGGCAGGTAACGGCGTGGTGTATCAAACCAGTGATGTCCAGTATGTGATTGCCAATAACAATCTGTGGGCCAGCCCGCTGGACCAGCAATTACGTAACACGCTGGTGGCGAATCTTAGCGCCCGGCTTCCTGGCTGGGTCGTCGCTTCCCAGCCGTTGGGAACCACCCAGGATACGTTGAACGTTACCGTAACCGGATTCCATGGACGTTACGATGGTAAGGTTATCGTCAGCGGGGAGTGGCTATTAAACCACAACGGACAACTGATTAAGCGGCCTTTCCATATCGAAGCCAGCCAGCAGAAAGATGGCTATGATGAGATGGTCAAAGTACTGGCAAGCGCATGGAGTCAGGAAGCAGCCGCTATCGCAGATGAGATAAAGCGCCTTCCCTGAGATAAAAGTAATGTAAATTTAACCGCTTCAGGTCGTGCGCCTGAGGCGGTTTTTTTTATTTTTGACGCCGGAAAAATAGTTGTTATGGCTCACATTTTTTGTACAAATGATTTACCGTATAGCTCACAAATATGACATTGGTGTGAATTTTGCGCATTGACGGGCGATCCATTTAGAGGTATTCGTGTAGTGTGATTGCACATTTTGTAATCACTGTTTTCTTTTCCACCAGATACAAATATGAGGGAAACGAGGCATGAAGAGACAAAAACGAGATCGCCTGGAACGGGCACATCAACGCGGATATCAGGCCGGCATCGCCGGACGATCAAAAGAAATGTGTCCCTATCAGACGCTGAATCAACGGTCATACTGGTTGGGAGGTTGGCGACAAGCCATGGAGGACAGGGCGGTAATGGCCTGATTCTGTCTCTTTAGAAAAAAGAAACCTCCGCAGTGCGGAGGTTTCGCCTTTATTGGCTTTGCAAGCATGATACCGATAGCGCGGAATATCAATTCAACACTTAGAACGCGGAAGTATCCTGGAACAAACCGACTTTCAAATCGTGTGCGGTATAGATTAGACGACCATCCACCAGAACCTCACCGTCCGCCAGGCCCATGATCAGGCGACGGTTTACGATACGTTTGAAATGAATGCGATAGGTGACTTTCCTGGCTGTCGGCAGAACCTGACCGGTAAATTTCACTTCGCCCACGCCCAGAGCGCGGCCTTTGCCTTCGCCGCCCAACCAGCCCAGGTAGAATCCTACCAATTGCCACATAGCATCCAGACCCAGGCAACCGGGCATCACCGGATCGCCGATAAAGTGGCATCCGAAGAACCATAGATCAGGATTGATATCCAGCTCGGCTTCGACATAGCCTTTGTCGAAATTGCCGCCCGTTTCGGTCATCTTAACGACGCGGTCCATCATCAGCATGTTCGGCGCAGGGAGTTGCGGCCCTTTAGCGCCAAACAGTTCACCACGACCAGAGGCAAGAAGGTCTTCTTTTGTATAGGATTCGCGTTTATCTACCATGTTTTATGTAAACCTTATTTTATTGAAGCACGCAGGATAGCTAACACGTGTACGCTGAACAAGTCCGATCAGTTCGGAATAAAAGCGTTCAGCCAACGTAATGGCCACGGGAAACGATGACGGCCTTCCTGTTGCGTCGCCTGCGCGATACGCTCCTGGATAGTCTGCATCAACGTCGTTTGACCTTCGCCATCCCACACCAGATTTAACAGTAGCGGTAAGGCGTCGGTCACGTCGTCTACCGCCCAGATAGTGAACTTCTCTTCTTTAACCGCTTGCAGCAGTTCAGATTTAAGACTGAGATGGCGGACATTGGCGGCAGGGATAATCACGCCCTGTTTACCGTTTAATTCCCGCTGCTCGCAGATGGCGAAGAAACCTTCAATTTTTTCGTTTAGCCCACCCACCGGTTGAGCGCGACCAAACTGATCGACCGAGCCGGTAATCGCAATGTTTTGATTCACTGGCACATTGGCCAGCGCGCTGATGAGCGCACATAATTCCGCCATAGAGGCGCTATCGCCATCCACTTCGCTGTAGGACTGCTCAAAGGTTAACGAGGCAGAGAAGGGAATTTGTTGCTCCAGCTGCAACTCCGACATCAGGAAGGCCTGCATAATCATCATTCCCTTAGCGTGGATATTTCCGCCAAGTTCGGCCTTGCGCTCAATATCGTTAAATTCGCCATCGCCGATATGCACAACACAGCTAATTCGCGACGGTTCGCCAAAGGCGCGTGGATGTCCGGGAAACTCAATGACGGAAAGCGCATTGATTTGTCCAACACGTTCGCCTTCGGTTTCAATCAGGATCTGCTCTTGCAGAATCTCATCCTGCATCCGCTCCGCCAGAAAGCCTTCTCGCCATTCGCGTCGGGCAAGCATCAGGCTGAGCGCTTCTGCGCCGCAGGTATCGCCTTCGCATAAAGGCGACGCCTCCTTAAACTGGCGGGCTATCCACAGTGGGCAAAGAGGCAGCGTATCCTGTTCGCCGGTATAGCGCACAGCCTCGCGTATCAGGACGGGCCAGGCGTCCGGTGCCGGAGGGGGCAAATTATCGCGTAAAGCGATACGCGTCACCCATTGACACCACAGGGTCATAGCTTCTGCGTCCGCTATCTGTAAATTGTCTTCAAATTCACTGTAGATAGCCTGTTCCGCGAGCTCCGGTTCCATTTCCTGAAAATCAGCCAGTGATTCACGTTCGCCAACCAGAATCACCTTCAGTTTGAGCGGCATTGATGGCACGGAGACCGGTAATGGACGCGACTCGTCAAACGCCACCCAGTCAAAACGCTCGCGGCTAACGATGGCTTTCAGACGCATCCATAGCAACGGCTGCGCCAGAAGGGTTCGTAAAGAAATAATCAGCACGCCGCCGTTCGCCTGATGAACCAGTCCCGGCTGCAGGGTAATGTCGCCGTTATACTGCCGCAGGCAACCAAAGAGCTGTTCGGCTTCGACCCAGTCCGCGCTGACGACTTGTGTGACGGTGGCAAAGTTGTCTTGCGCATTCTGCGCGGCGCGGTAATGAACAGTATGCCCGGAAACGTCATAATGTCCGCCGGTTAATTGTCCGGCATCGGTTTGCAGAGCGCGGACGGCATCTGAAAGTAAAGTGAGATACTCTTGCTCTTCAGGCGCTTTAGTCAGCATAAAAGAGGATGAGCTCCACGGCTGAATAAGTTGCTCAAGCGCAAATTGCAGCCGTGGCTGAGTATCACTGAGTAAGGTGTCGTTTTCATCAGTCGCGTGTGGCTGTGCAAATATCTCCTGATAGCTTTCGCTATCCGGAACCAGATCACGCCATGCAAGTTTCGTAATGGTCAAAGTTGAGGTTTTTTAGTCTGTTGTAAAAGGGGGGATTATAGCCTAACCCGTCACGCTGCACACGCGGAAAGCGAATGCAAAGTAATATGAAGACGTGTAACCATTCACAGGTTCGAGATTCTTTTCTTCAGATGGCTAAAAAACTGATATTCTGATAACAGTTACACGGTAACATTGGGATCACAATGAAATATCAACAACTTGAAAATCTTGAAAGCGGTTGGAAATGGAAATATCTGGTGAAAAAGCACCGCGAAGGGGAGTTGATCACCCGCTACGTGGAAGCCAGTGCTGCCCAGGAAGCCGTCAATTTGTTGTTGGCCCTCGAAAATGAACCGGTGCGGGTAAATGTCTGGATAGACAGGCATATGAATCCTGCCTTGCTTAATCGGATGAAACAAACCATTCGGGCAAGACGCAAACGACACTTCAATGCGGAACATCAGCATACGCGCAAAAAATCTATCGATTTAGAGTTTATGGTCTGGCAGCGTCTGGCGGGCCTTGCGCAGCGACGCGGTAAAACATTATCCGAAACGATTGTGCAACTGATAGAAGACGCGGAGCATAAAGAGAAATATGCCACGCAAATGACCACGTTAAAGCAGGATTTACAGGCGTTATTAGGCAAGAAGTAACGCTGAAAGGCGTTGTCACCCAGACCAGAGCAAAAAACCCCGCGACGCGGGGTTTTTTATCAGACGGAAACTTAAGCCTGCGGCTGAGTTACCACGTCTTTAACGCCTTTAACTTCGATCTCTACGCGACGATCCGGAGCCAGGCAATCGATCAGGGCAGCGCGAGGTTTCACGTTGTCACAGGTGTTGCCGGTAACCGGGTTAGATTCGCCCATACCACGTGCGGAGATTTTGTCAGACGGAATACCTTTGGAGATCAGGTAATCAACAACAGACTGAGCACGTTTCTCGGACAGACCCTGGTTGTAAGCGTCAGAACCGATACGGTCAGTGAAGCCCAGAACGACGACGGAACCGTCTTTCGGATCCAGGTTGCTCAGCTGGCTGTACAGCTGATCCAGAGCCTGCTGGCCTTCTGGTTTCAGAGTTGCTTTGTTGAAGTTGAACAGTACGTCAGACTTCAGAGTGAAGTGCTTGGTCTGTACTTCCGGAGCCGGTGCCGGTGCCGGAGCTACTACCGGAGCAGCTTCTTGCTGGCCGAAACGGTAGGAAACACCTACGCTCAGCAGGCCGTTGTCCGGACGGGTGCCGATGGTGTTGGCATCACCGATGTTGTTAGTCCACTGGTATTCCAGACGGGTTGCGATTTCAGGGGTGATGGCATACTCGATACCGCCCGCGAATACCGGGGAAACGCCGGTGTCGTGGTCTTTAGTAGACGCGCCGCCAGGGACGTTAGACTTGGTGTCTGCACGCCATACCATACCACCCAGACGGGTATAAACGTCCAGATCGTCAGTGATTGGATAACCCAGTTTAGCGGTCAACTGAACGCCCTGAGCTTTATAAGCGCCATTGATGTTGTCGCCTTTGTACGGCATACGGCCTAACCAGTCGTAGCCCATTTCAAAGCCAACGTACGGGTTAACCTGGTAACCACCAAAAGCACCTGCGCCCAGTTGGTTTTCATGAGTCGGGCCATCATTGTTAATGAAGCCGGTGTCATGGTACTGAGACCAGCCCAGTTTAGCACCAGCGTACCAGGTGTTATCTTTCGGAGCGGCCTGCGCTACGGTAGCGAAACCAGCCAGTGCCACTGCAATCGCGATAGCTGTCTTTTTCATTTTTTGCGCCTCGTTATCATCCAAAATACGCCATGAATATCTCCAACGAGATAACACGGTTAAATCCTTCACCGGGGGATCTGCTCAATAGTTACTCTACCGATATCTACGGCTTATGCTGAGCACCCCTGGCGATGTAAAGTCTACAACGTAGTTGGAAACTTACAAGTGTGAACTCCGTCAGACATGTGAAAAAAACATGCTGGATATACACATCATTTAACAGTTTCAGATGATAAATCGTACAGCAAAAATTGCGGAAACCGCTTCTGGCAAGCTTTCTCGCAAAAAAAACGTTACCACTCAAAGGAGATGCGTTCGCGTAAAAAAAAGTCCAGGATAAATCCTAATTTTACTTAATGATACAAATTAGAGTGAATTTTTAGCCCGGAATGTTGTCTCCTGGGTAAAGCGTGCGCACGTACAGGGCGCATGATAAACCCTACCGCATTACCTACCTTCGCTGCTTCAACCAGGCTGGCATGTTCTTCTTCTGTCAGTTCTTCAGTCAACCAACCAATTACCACGCTGTAATTTCCTGTACGCAAAGCGCGGATCATCGACTCCAGCGTATGACGAGGCGCAAGCTGGCTAATTTGCATCACTTTCGTTAATGGCAAACCTGAAGACTGTACCCATTCACGGCTGAGCTTTTGCTGCGGCGTGAGCCAGAGCTGCCAGCGTGATTGTTGGCCTAACTGACGGAGTAAAGGCAAAAGCAGGAGTTGCGCCATCATGGGCTGGTCTTCGTGGTAGACAACTTCACTGACCAGTCCTGCCGCGGCATTTTCCGTAGCGGTGCGCGCAGCGTTGTGGGTAGTGGTAGGAAATGACGAAGAACGATTTGCATAACCTGAAGTGTACATAATCAATCCAGCCCTGTGAGTTACTGTATATTCATACAGTACCCCTGTGGCGATGAAAGATCAACTCTATTTTCGGAAACTGTCTCGCAATTTTTATTCTTAGTGGCGTCAAAAATAAAAATCATCTTGCTCGCGGAGTATAAGTTGCCTATTTTCGTCATTAACGGATCCGTTACTGCAAATCATTCTTTTACTTTATGATTTAAAAGGAATTTTATGAGAGCACTCTCTTATGACAGGATCTATAAATCGCAAGAATATTTGGCCTCTTTGGGGACGATCCAGTATCGATCTTTATTCGGTAGCTATAGTCTGACCGTGGAGGATACCGTCTTTGCGATGGTGGCTAATGGCGAGCTTTATCTCCGCGCCTGTGAAGAAAGCGTACCCTACTGTGTGAAGCATCCTCCCGCCTGGCTCATGTTTATGAAGTGTGGACGTCCCGTTATGCTCAACTATTACCGGGTGGATGAAAGCCTGTGGCGCGATCAGCAGCAGCTGGTACGTTTATCGAAGTATTCGCTTGACGCGGCAATGAAGGAAAAACACAGCCGTATTTTACAACACAGGCTCAAAGATCTCCCCAATATGACCTTCCATCTGGAAACATTGCTCAATGAGTCAGGGATAAAGGACGAAAATATGTTACGCATACTGGGCGCGAAAATGTGCTGGCTAAGGTTGCGACAAAGCAATCCCTTGCTGACGGTGAAAGTTTTGTATGCCCTGGAAGGCGCAATTGTCGGCGTACATGAAGCGGCGCTCCCGGCGAGTCGTCGCCAGGAGCTTGCCGACTGGGCTCATTCGCTTACGGCTGGGTAATTAATGTAGAAGTCGGCGGTGAAATTTGCCGTTGCAAGCGTCCAATCTCGGGCAGTAAGGCAATGAGCAAACCAATTTGTTGAACAACCAGAGGTTCTTTGCTGTCCGGACGTGTTTCCAGCGACTGAACTCGCTGCTTTAAACCCTCCAGCGCCTGGTGTACGCGCTGTTCGTCTTCAGGTTGATGATGAAGCGCATCATCAACGTAGCAGACCGCGTCATCCAGAAGCCCCAACACGTCCGGATTACTGAGCTTTTCGCGGTGCGCGCCGAGGGCGGAGATATAGCTGGTAAAAGTGTGATTGAGGCAAAGCAGCCTGAACGCCGCCTCCCGGGTTTCGGCCGTGACGTCGGGTTCGCTCGACATATTAGAAACCACGGATGCCAGTTCTGCATCGCGGTTGTGCGCGTCGCGTCTGGCAATGCGATAGGCCAGGCGGTTATCCCGTCCCTGGTGATATTGCTCAAGGATCGCATCAAGGTAGCGGCAATTAGCATCGGTGGCGCGCTGGAGTACCCGGGGAAGGTTGCGAAAGCGCCAGTCCGGCCAAATAAAGCTGACCGCAGCCCAGGCGATAGCGCAGCCAATTAACGTGTCGACGACGCGCGGTAACGCTACCTCAAAGCCTTCGCCCAGGAGGTTAAAGCAGAGTAATACCAGCAGGGTGATGAACATCGTCGCATGGGCATACTGCACATTACGGAATGCGAAGAAAAGCACGCCGGTAATCACCAGCAGAACTAACTGTCCTTCAAGCGAAGGGACAAACCATAAAATCGGCAGGCCGATCGCAACGCCTACCAACGTACCGATAATCCGGAGCGCAAGGCGATGGCGGGTCGCGTTATAGTTAGGCTGGCAAACAAACAGGCTGGTGAGCAATATCCAGTATCCGTGGCGCATCCCGGTAATTTGGATGAGAGCATAACCGATGCACAATACCAGCGACATGCGTACCGCATGGCGAAAGAGAGCGGACTCCGGGGTAAAATTACGGCTCAGACGTAGCCAGATGTCGCTAAACCCGTGCAGGCTATCATCAGCCAACTGGTTTTCTGACTCATTGCGCGGCATTGCCTGGGCCTGCTCCGACTCGATCGTCGCCAGTTGCGCATCAATGGCGCGTAGGTTGGTTAATAAGAACCCAAGCGTATTTAACAGCTCTAAAGAAGCGCCGCTGGCGCGCATACGTTCAAGCGCGGCGTCAATGTGGGTAAAGGCGCGTTCAAAACGCGGATCATGCTGGTACGGCGTACGCAGTAAGATACAGCGCGCCAGCTGCGTACAGGCCTGCGCCTGCATCGACATCAGACGCTGAAAGCGGAACATGACGTCGCTATGGCGAAAATAATCGCGCAGCGTCTGGTATTGAATATGCGAAGAACTGGCGCGTTCATGAATATCCTGCGCCACAAAATAGTAATGGAGGGTGCGGCGCGTACCGCGTTGACCGCGATCGCCGCGCAGGCGAGTCAACAACGACACTTTCGTTTGGTTCAGCGTCGCCATTAACTGCCCGTTCGCTAACGCTAAATCATAGAGCGGCGCCTGGCTTTCATCTTCAATATCAGGATCAAACAGACGTGATTTCAGTTCCAGATAGTGCGCTAACTGTTCGTAACTGCGTGCCAGATTATCCTGCAACGGACGGATCGGAAATAGCAGATGCCCGGTTAGCGTCAGTAGGTTATACCATACTGCGCCTGCCAGCAGGAGTAGAGGTTGCTGATACCAGTGATCGTATAAAGAGGTACCCAGCATCGTATAGATGGCAATGAGTAACGCGCCGAACGCGATGGTGGCATAGCGTTGCCCTAATCCTCCCAACAGAATAAATCCGCTGGTGGATAACGTTAAGCCCAACGCAAATAGCCACGGCCAGGGAAAGAGCAGCTCCACAGAAGCCGATGCGATAAAAAAGCAAATTAAGGTAATGATTAAATTACGCAAGCGTCCGGCAAGGCGGTCGTCGAGATCGGTTAGCGCCGCGGCAACCATACCGAGCGTGAGCGGGATGGTAAGTTTGACGTCGCCCAGCCACCAGGGCAGGGCAGTGGTGCCGCACAGAGCGATAAAAATGCGGATGTAATACAGCCAGGTACTGTTCCAGGTATAACGGCGAATCAACGGACTTAACATAAAGGCTATTTGTCCCGATCATTCAAAACGGCGGCGCGCGTTAGCTTCTCGCGCGGCGCGAGCGGTTTCTATAGAGACGACGCGGCGACCGACAGGCCAAAGCGCAATCGCGGCAATTTTAAAGTTCGCAATACCGACAGGTATCCCGATGATAGTGACACACTGCGCGATACCGGAGGCAATGTGCATCAGGCATAGCCACCAGCCGAAAAAAAGTAACCAGAAAATATTCAGCAAGGTACCGCCAGTATTCATTAATACGCTTTTCGCCGCCGGATTAAGTTCGTCAACGTGAATGGCTTCATTACCGTAAGGGAACAGGGACAGTTTGGTTATCTCCCAGCAGGAGCGGGTCAGCGGCAGGGTAAAAATAAGCACAATACTGACCAGCGTCGCCAGCAGCCAGGCCAGCGTAGTGGCAAAGCCGCCCAGTACAAAGTTTAAAATATTCAGAACGGTACGCATAAACCCTCAGTTCATTCCGGTTTTCTATCACTGCGGGCAATTGTAACGTTTTTTTAGACTGGAGCACGTTTTCTCTGGCGGTTACACTGATAAGCACATCTTTACGTCTGGATTCGCTGAGTCATGGAACTGAAAGCAACTTCTCTTGGAAAACGTCTGGCGCAACACCCGTATGATCGTGCCGTGATCCTCAACGCTGGGGTGAAAGTGTCTGGCGACAGGCATGAATATCTTATTCCATTCAATCAGTTATTGGCGATTCACTGCAAACGTGGGCTGGTATGGGGCGAGCTGGAGTTTGTCCTCCCGGAGGATAAAGTCGTGCGTTTGCACGGTACCGAGTGGTCGGAAACCCAGCAATTCCATCGCTATCTGGACGCGCACTGGCGTCGCTGGAGCCAGGAGATGAGTGATGTCGCCGCGCAGGCATTACAGGAGCAATGGGCGCGTATTAGTGAGCGAACGGGCGAAAACCAATGGCTTACCCGTGAACGCGTTCGGGGGCTGGAACATGAAATTCGCCAGACGTTTGCCGCCTTGCCGCTGCCGGTCTCACGTCTGGAGGAGTTTGCTCACTGTCGCGAGATATGGCGTAAGTGTCTGGCCTGGTTACAGGATAGCGAGGGAAGTCGGCAGCAGCATAATCAGGCGTATGCTGATGCCATGCTGGAAGCGCATGCCGACTTTTTTACGCAGATAGAATCCTCTCCGCTTAATCCTTCCCAGGCCAGGGCGGTGGTTAACGGCGAATCATCGTTACTGGTACTGGCGGGGGCGGGAAGCGGCAAGACCTCGGTGCTGGTGGCGCGCGCGGGTTGGTTGTTGGCGCGCGGACAAGCAGATGCGGGGCAAATTCTTTTACTGGCGTTTGGTCGCAAGGCGGCAGAGGAGATGGATGAGCGTATCCGCGAGCGCTTACATACGGAAGAGATTACTGCCCGTACGTTCCATTCGCTGGCGCTGTATATTATTCAGCAAGGCAGTAAAAAAGCGCCGGTTGTCAGTAAGCTGGAAAGTGACGCCACCGCGCGGCATCAGCTATTTCTGCACACCTGGCGTCAGCAGTGTAGCGAGAAAAAAGCGCAGGCCAAAGGCTGGCGTCAGTGGCTGGAAGAGGAGATGCAGTGGGCGGTGTCGGAAGGTAATTTCTGGGACGATGAGACATTGCAGCGGCGTCTGGCCCCCCGCCTGGATCGTTGGGTCAGTTTGATGCGTATGCACGGCGGCGGGCAGGCAGAAATGATTGCTGGCGCGCCAGAGGAGTGCCGCGAGCTGTTTGGCAAACGCATTAAGCTGATGGCGCCGCTGCTAAAGGCCTGGAAAAGCGCGTTGAAAGCGGAAAATGCCGTTGATTTCTCCGGGCTGATCCATCAGGCAATGGTGATTCTCGAAAAAGGGCGTTTTATCAGCCCGTGGAAGCATATTCTGGTCGATGAATTTCAGGATATTTCCCCACAACGGGCGGCGCTGTTAGAGGCGCTGCGCAAGCAGAATAGCCAGACTACGCTGTTTGCCGTTGGCGATGACTGGCAGGCGATTTACCGTTTTAGCGGGGCGCAGCTCTCCTTAACGACGGCGTTTCATCAGACGTTCGGCGAGGGCGAGCATTGCCACCTGGACACCACGTACCGCTTTAACAGTCGGATTGGCGATATTGCCAATCGCTTTGTACAGCAGAATCCGCACCAGCTTAAAAAACCGTTAAATAGCCTGACCCCAGGCGATAAAAAAGCGGTGACGTTATTGGATGAAAGCCAGTTGGACGCGTTACTGGATAAATTATCCGGCTATGCGAAGGAGGATGAACGTATCCTGGTGCTGGCGCGCTATCACCATCTGAAACCCGCGAGTCTACAAAAAGCGGCGACTCGCTGGCCAAAGTTACAGATAGATTTCATGACTATCCATGCCAGCAAAGGCCAACAGGCCGATTACGTGATTCTTGTCGGATTGCAGGAGGGTAACGACGGTTTCCCCGCCCCGGCGCGAGAGTCCATTATGGAAAGTGCGCTTCTTCCTCAGGTTGAGGATTTTCCGGACGCTGAAGAGCGGCGGTTGTTATATGTGGCGTTGACGCGCGCGCGTGCGCGGGTCTGGCTGCTTTTTAATAAAGATAATCCCTCGCGCTTTGTGGAGGCGCTTAAACAGCTGGATGTGTCGGTGGCGAGGAAGCCCTAAAGCGCGGGCGGTACAGCATCCCGCCCGCGTAGCGGTTATTTCAGGCGCTCGGCCAGATAACGCGCATAATCCGGAATAAGAATATCTACAGCGTCATTAAAATGCGGGGACTGGATGATAAAGTCCGCCGTTGAGACGTTAGTGGCGACAGGGATATTCCATACGGTGGCCAGACGCAGTAGCGCTTTGACATCGGGGTCGTGCGGTACCGCGTTAAGCGGGTCCCAGAAGAAAATCAACACGTCGATTTTCCCTTCTGAAATGAGCGCGCCAACCTGCTGGTCGCCGCCCATCGGGCCGCTCAGCATCGCATTAACGTCCATACCGGTTGCGCGCTGGATCAGATTCCCCGTGGTGCCGGTTGCATAAAGAACGTGTTTTTCCAGCAACGGCTGATGGCGTTCCACCCAGTTCATTAACATCTGTTTGCAGTGGTCGTGAGCAACCAACGCGATATGTTTGCGCGTCGGCAAGGTGCGAGTCGTCAGTTCCATAATTCGATTCCGTAGTTAACCTGTCTACAGATTACTGGAAGCGCTTGATGCTGCAAGAGAAAGACAAAAAAATTGCGCGCTGGGGCAACTCATATCAAGAGGGCGGCTGTTTTTCCGCCCATTGCAGAAAATGATGGCGTGTCTGCGGGTCGGCCAGTCGGAACCAATATTTCAGCCGCTGTTCTGTCAGAGTTTGTGATTGCGGCGGTACGGTATCAAGCTCTGAGACGTCGGAAAGTAATGTGCTGTCGTCTGCCATCATCGTGGCGAACTGAGGAAGCGAGGCGCGTTTCGCCGATTTATTATAACGCTCGGTCTCTATTTCATAATCGACCACTTTAGCCGTAGAAGTAATGGCCAGAATATCGAGTTTTACCGGAATGGGCATGGCGTCGCCGTCCAAAAGCGCCAGACGCGGCGCCGCGTTAAAATGCGAGGCTTCGCGCTCGTTTTCCAGCCGTGGGAGCTGGAAATTGACCTGATTTATCAGTTGGGTATCGAAACTTATCACCAGCGGCGGAGAAATATAAAGCCGCTCTTCATTACCGGGCAGGCGGATGGTTTTTTCCACCCGGAAAACGAGTTGATGCGGCCCGTTTTCCAGTTCAATGCTCTCTGCGCCGCGTAATAAAGAGCTGGACACCTTTTTACCGTCCAGCACCAGCAGATCAACCTCATTCGACAAACGGAGCGTTGTGGCAAAAACAGTCACCGGCAAACAGAGAGCAAGGAAGGTGGTTAGCGCGCCGGTTTTCATAAGGTTCTCCTGTCCAAAGGCCGTCTGGCTAATAATGTATCGAAATTTTTCTTAGATCATGTTTACTAACATATAGACATATTTTGGCGTTTTGCTCTCATACATCGGTATGGGATGAATGGTTGCTATGTCAGGTTTGTCGTACACTTTGCAAAACAGCCAGGAGAAAGATGATGAAAGAGACCGATATTGCTGATGTATTGACGTCCACTCGCACTATCGCGCTGGTAGGTGCGAGCGATAAACCCGATCGTCCAAGTTATCGGGTAATGAAATACCTGCTTGAACAGGGCTACCATGTGATTCCGGTTGCGCCAAAAGTCGCGGGTAAGACATTGCTGGGGCAACAGGGGTATGCCACGCTGGCGGATATTCCCGAAAAAGTCGATATGGTGGATGTTTTTCGCAACTCTGAAGCTGCATGGGGCGTCGCGCAGGAAGCTATCGCCATCGGCGCAAAAACGCTGTGGCTACAGCTTGGCGTGATCAACGAACAGGCGGCGGTACTGGCGCGGGATGCAGGCATGACCGTGGTGATGGATCGCTGCCCGGCGATTGAGATCCCTCGCCTGGGGCTGGCGAAATAAAAGTTTAAATGGCCGGATATCGCTCTCCGGCCTTTTACATACAATCAGTTACGTAGTCGCGGCGCCTGAAGCTGCTTGCGAATGGTACGCGCCAGTTCATCCATCGATGGCTGTTCTGGATGCTCGTCCCGCATTTCGCTTCGCAACTGGGCCTCGGCCAGATAAGTATGCACTGGCTGACCATCATCATCTTCCATTACCACGTGGTACCACGGAGCGGCGCGAAGTTCGTCGTTAACCGCCAGTTCATCAGGCGACGGTTCATCAAGCGAATATTCCGGGTCGATATCGACGACCACTCCGAGGTAACCTAACAGGGAATGGCGGACCTGTTGGCCGATACCGAATTTGCTGGCTATCATAGTCACCTCCCGGGAAATAGATACCCTTTATATGAGGATACTATTCCACTTTTCAAGTTACATGACGCGACAGGCAAACCCTTTCAGATACAGCCCTTCCGGGTAGGTGGCGATCACCGGGTGATCGGCGGCCTGACGGAACTGCTCTATAAATTGTACATCACGACCGGCATCTATTGCGGCATCGGCAATGATTTTCTGAAATAAATCGCTGGTCATCAGTCCGGAGCAAGAGAATGTCAGCAGTATGCCGCCCGGATTGAGCAGTTGAATCGCTAACATGTTAATGTCTTTATAGCCCCGACAGGCACCCATTAACTGGCTTTTATTTTCGACGAATTTGGGCGGGTCCATGATGATGACGTCGAATTTTTCGCCGTGTTCACGGTAAGCGCGCAGCAACTTAAACACGTCATCGCGCACGAATTCGGCTTTGCTCAAGTCCAGTTGGTTCAGTTCAACGTTTTGCCTGGCGATATCCAGCGCATCCTGTGAGGTATCCACGCTGACAACCTGGCGACAACCGCCCATTAATGCCGACACGGCAAAACCGCCGGTATAAGAGAAGCAGTTCAGTACCCGCTGATTTTCCACGTAGCGGCGCGTCGCCAGACGACTGTCGCGCTGATCAAGATAATAACCGGTTTTGTGGCCGCCCTGGATATCGACCAGCAATTTCATACCGTGTTCTTCAATTGGCAGAAGCGCAGGCGGCAGTTCGCCAGTGACCGGGCCTTGCGTCAGCGCCATCCCTTCTTTTTTCCGCACGGCGACGTCGCTGCGATCGTAAATAGCGCAATCCGGATAGCATGTTTGCAGAGCGCTAATTAATGCGGCGCGTTGATATTCCGCCCCGGCGCTGAGCAGTTGCAGCACCAAAAAATGACCAAAACGATCGATAGTGACGCCAGGCAGGCCATCGGACTCACCGGCGATCAGACGATAGCTATCCAGGCCGTCTTTTTTCGCCAGCCAGTCGCGCCACTGCTGCGCCTGGCGCAGGCGGCGGGTGAAAAACGCAATATCAATGGATTCTGCTTTATCAAATGTCCAGACGCGCGCGCGGATCTGGGATGCTGGCGACCAGGCGCCGCGTGCTAACCACTTTCCCTGATGGTCGACGATATCGATAGTTTCACCGAGGTTGGCTTTGCCTTCCAGACGGGAGACGGCGCCGGAAAAGACCCATGGGTGGCGGCGGAGTAAAGATTTTTCTCGCCCTTTGCTGAGGACTAAACGGGGATATTGCGGAAATGTAGATTCAGTCATGCGGAGTAACCTCTCACAAACAGTGACGCGAGCCGGATGATAGCTCCAGCCAGGGACCGTGAAAACGAAATGGCGCGTAGGGTAGCACAGATGAGAGAGGCAATCACCAGCGTATGGCGGTGAGCGTTTCTGCACAAAATAGAATCGTAAAGGCACAGTTTCTTCAGCGGACGCTTTTTATAGTGTTATTTCTTTACATGAAGAAGGAAATACAATGAAAACAGTCTTCTCTTTGACCGCAGCCGCAATGATGGCATTGAGTGGCGGCGTATCTGCCGCGTCGGCGTTTAGCCTCAGTAGTGCGGATATTCCGGCGGATTTTCGTTTAACGCAACAGCATATCTTTAAAGGATTTGGTTGTAGCGGAGAAAATATTTCGCCGCAGCTGAGCTGGCGCAATCCGCCTGCCGGAACCAAAAGCTACGCTATTACCGTCTTCGATCCTGATGCGCCCACCGGAAGCGGCTGGTGGCACTGGACGATGGTGAATATTCCTGCGCAGATTCACGACCTGCCGACGGGGGCTGATAAAAAAACGTTACCCGCTGGAGTGGTGCAGGGACGGAATGATTTCGGTTATGCTGGCTTTGGCGGCGCCTGTCCGCCGCCGGGCGATAAGCCTCATCGCTATCAGTTTACTGTGTGGGCGCTGAATACGGCAACACTGCCGCTCGACAGTGAATCGAGTGGCGCGTTGGTAGGGTTTATGCTGAACGCGCATGCGATTGCGAAAGCACAATTCACGGCCACATACGGAAGATAAAACAGAGGACGGCACGGTGCAGGAGATGCATATTCGACATCAGGATCTTACGACGGCAGAGGTGCGTTCCAGTCATCTGCACCGTTTGCATCGTGTTACGCTTTTTTCCGCCGCTATCTGCCATATTACGCAGGGCAGTAAAGTCATCATTCAGGATGATAGCCGCCTTGTCGCCGGGTCGGGCGAGTTGATTATTATTCCGGCGAACACGCCGCTGGAGATTATTAATCAGCCTGCGCAGAGCGGTTTTCGCTCCGACCTGTTGTTACTTTCACCGGAGATTATTGCTCGCTTTAAAACGATGTACGTTCAGGATTATCCACCGGCAAACCTGACATCGCTGTGTACCCCGATGAGCCGTAGCCTGACATTTATGTGGGAGAACGTGTTGGATGCTGTGCGCCAGGGTTTACCCGTTGGGCTACAGGAACATCAGGCGATGGGGTTACTGTTAGCGCTTTTACATGATGGCGCGGCGGGACCGCTGCTTATTGAACGGCGTTACACCCTCACGGAGCAGGTGCGGCAACTGATTATGCTCTCACCTGCTAAGCTATGGACAGCCCAGGAGATAGCCCGCCGCCTTGCTATGGGAACATCGACGCTGCGTCGACGTTTGCAGCGCGAATCGCAGAGTTATCGACAAATTGTTGAAGAGGTGCGCATGTCCTGCGCGCTTTCTCAACTGCAATCGACGACGCTGCCGATCGGCGAAATAGCGCTACGGTGCGGCTACCTGTCGGGGTCGCGATTTACGGCCAGATTCCGCCAGCATTATGGGTGTCTGCCCAGTCAGGTACGTTAAGTATGTCCTGTATGAGCCTCCACCACTGATTATGAAAGGAGAACCATCATGTCGAACGTCTGCATTATCGCCTGGGTTTATGGTCGCGTTCAGGGAGTCGGGTTTCGCTATACCACGCAGCATGAGGCGCAGCGGCTGGGGTTAACCGGCTATGCGAAGAATATGGATGACGGAAGCGTAGAAGTAGTGGCCTGTGGCGACGCGGCGCAGGTGGAAAAACTCATCAAGTGGCTGAAAGAGGGCGGGCCGCGCTCTGCTCGTGTGGACAAAATCCTCACTGAACCGCACAGCCCTCGCGAGACGTTAACAGGCTTCAGTATTCGGTATTAAATACACTTTACCGGCTTGGGCAGACCGGCGATTTTGGTCGCTTGCTTTGCCGGGCCTTTCGGGAACAGACGATACAGATAGCGGCTGTTGCCTTTTTCTTCGCCGAACTTATTCGCCATCGCCTTTACCAGCATTCGGATGGCGGGAGAGGTGTTAAACTCCAGGTAAAATTCGCGCACGAAGCGCACGACTTCCCAGTGTTCCGCAGAGAGCTCAATGCCTTCATTGGCGGCGATAGCGACTGCCAGCGCTTCACTCCACTGCGTCGTCTCTTTCAGATAGCCTTCGCTATCAGTACTGATTTCTTTACCTTCAAAGATCAACATAACGTTTCACTGCGTAATCAACACGGACGGCAGTGTAGCAAAAAATAAAGCCCTGCATAAGCAGGGCTGGAAGAGGGGAATGTCGATTAGTCGCGGCTGGCGAAGCCCAGAATGCTGAGCAGGCTGACAAAGATGTTGTACAGCGAAACGTACAGACTGACGGTCGCACGAATATAGTTGGTTTCACCGCCGTGAATGATGTTACTGGTTTCATACAGGATAGCGCCCGAGGAAATCAGGATAAACACCGCGCTAATCGCCAGGTGCAATGCAGGCAGTTGCAGGAAAATATTCGCCACCATACCAATCAGCACGACGACGATCCCGGCCATTAACATACCGCCCAGGAAAGACATATCCTTACGGGTAGTCAGAACGTAAGCGGAGCAGCAGAAAAACACTAACGCGGTACCACCCAGCGCAAGGCCAATGACATCGCCCATGCCTGCTGACAGATAGGCGTTAAGAATCGGGCCCAGGATATAGCCGAGGAAGCCGGTAAACGCAAAAGCAGACAGGATACCGACCGGCTTATTGGCGGTTTTATAGGTCAGGAACATCAGCCCATACATACCGACCAGCGTCAGAATCAGGCCGGGGGAGGGCAGCATCAGTACCGTACTGGCTGTCGCGGTAATTGCGGAGAAAGCCAGCGTCAGGCTCAACAGAAAATAGGTGTTGCGTAGTACTTTGTGCGTACTCAGTAGCGAGCTACGATCACGCGATGATGTAATGATACGATCCATAGTCACTCTCTTATGACAGATGTAATTAATAAAGGAGAATAATAAAAACAGTCACTGTCACCCAGTGGTTTTACCCATCTTTACGCATTCGTTTACGTTTAGTTTCCTTAAGAGATTTCAGGTGATTACCGTCGTTAAAACGGTCTGCTCATGCCTGGCGCTACGCCATAAAACAGGCGGCAGCGCCAACTACGCGCTACCGATAAAAAATTGATAATCACAGAGGTAAAACAGTGGGGACGATCAACACGTATTAAGCCAGTTTTTGTGTTGAAGAAATGGTCAATGTGCCGCTATTTCAGGCAATTAACGAAATTTTGCCTGTTTTTCACGCAAACGAACACATTCGGTCTTTACATGACGCACCGGGATGTTTATAGTGCGCCTCATTCCGGAAGTGTGGCCGAGCGGTTGAAGGCACCGGTCTTGAAAACCGGCGACCCGAAAGGGTTCCAGAGTTCGAATCTCTGCGCTTCCGCCAGATTAAACAAGGGGTTACCGAAAGGTAACCCCTTTGTTTTTTGGGCGCTTAGAATATAGTTAGAAAATACTGCTAGAACATTTCCCGAAAAAACGGACTACGTGGGTTTTTAGTTTCTTTTCGTTTCCTGATGTGTCTATTTATTGAAGATGTAGACCATTCTGGGAGGTGAAGGATGCCCCATCTCTTTCAGAATAATGTTGGTATATTCGACAACAGGGCCTCTTGGATGATTTTCTTCTTTATCCTGAAGATGGCTCAGTGCATGTACAACTTCATGAATAAATGAACGTTTTGTGTCAAAAAGTTGTCTTCCTTCGTTACTTTCATAATGTTCGGTATATGAATCATCAGAATCGTCCAGATTGAGACAAATAACTTTCCTGCCTTCTGAAAGTTTGAAGTGTTCCTGAGCCACGGTAGTTTCAAAGGCTTCGCCTGCCCCCAGTAGCCAGCGCTGCTCCACATCATGTAGTTCTTTTTCATATGCGTAATTCATCAGTCTGCGGAATGTTTCGCTTTGGGTATACGCATTTTGAAGTACGGAGGATAGTTCATCGTAGCATTCGTCATAAGTGTCGTCATCAATTTCTGTATCAGGGTCTATTCCACCCGCGCCTGAGATAAGGTACTCCACCACACACTCTGGCTCCAGACGGAATTCACTGTTTATGGCAAGGCTGTCATGAGCAAGGCGTAGCCGTGAGGGGTTTGGTGCATGTTCGGGAATATCGGGGAAAACAGGTGTATCTGCGGTATTTAATCCATATGTGGATACTCCACTTTGAGGTATTAATCTGTAGGTGACCGGAAGCATAACTTCTTATTTCCTGACTACAATTATGAATTATTTAAATTAAACAATAATAGTGTTTTTAGTTAATGTGCCACATACAGATAACGCTATGATTCAGACAAAGCCAACAAGTAATACGCTGAAAATGTTATTTATAATGAAACTTAGGGGCGGGGTTTATGTAATAAAACAAGGGGGGCTTCTGTTTGAATACTCCTTGTTTATAAAATCCCTTTATCTCGACTAAAATATCGGATGGGGAAAAAGCGTTTTATCATTGTAATCCGGGAGTGGAGTAGGGGTATGTTGACTACCTGTCAGATCGGCTCCTGTTAATGATTTCGCTAAAGTTAGAGCTATCTTATCTAATTTCGCACCATTTAGTTTGGTGTCAGTTAAGTCTGAGCCGAATAGAATTGCAGCGGTTAAGTTTACACCGGACATGTTAGCGCAAGTCAGGTCTGCGTGAGTCAGGTTTGCTTTAGTCATGTTTGAACCCATTAGATTTACAGCGTGTAGATTTGCACAACACAAAATTGCACCGACTAAATTTACATTAGAAAGATTTGTTTCACGGAAATCTGCATTAGAAGCATCTATTTTTGACAAATCTTCCCCCTGGAAATCTTTATGAGCCAGGTTTACTCCGCGCAGGTTCAGAAAACCATCCTCGGTTATAAGTGAATCAGGCTGTTGTATATTATGTTTACTCATTAGTTTTAACATTCGACATACATTCCAAAATCTCTCGCTATCAACGTTATCCGTTACAGTTTTTCCATTTTTGTTCACTTCAATAATGACCATGGGATCCGTATTTTCGGATGCTGCTCCACATGACAGACATATAGCACACCCGTTGACGTCCTCCAGAAATATTTTATTACCATCAAGGAAAACATCTTTATTTACATATAATAATGATGTGGTCAGTTTTCCAATTACCTTCTGAAAGCATCTTTCATTGCTTCTTCTTACTCCACCACAGGTAAAAAAATTGACAAACCATTCCAGTATACCGCGTGGTGAAGTTGCACTTTTCATTGCTTCTTTCGTACCGGTACCGGCCGCATGCAAATATCTTAATATATTTTCTGGGGACGCGTTAGTTATTGGCATTTTGATTCCTTCTTATGGAAGTGAGCCGACTCCTTATAGGTGTGAGTCAAGTCACATTTATACAAGGAATAATAAAAAAAGATATAAGGTGATTTTTGTATTTAGAGCTTTGGTTGAGTATGAGTAGGTGTCTGGCATCTGACAAGAGGCGATGATATCTGCCATAACGGTGAAGCAGAAGTAATATCACCCGTGAATAATAAGATTATCCTTGCTATTGACTTCCTTCATTTCCAGCATAGCTTACGCTTCATCATCATTGAATAAACAATTAAGTTTGTTGAGCGAAAATTTACCTAAAGAAAAAATAATAAGTACCAATATTTTTTGCAGCATTTCAACTTATAGCAGAATAAATGTGCGTAGATGGCGTAAAAACCTGATGAGCAGGAATACTTACACACTAAAAATGCTCCTGCAAACAGAGCAAAATGAGAAAGAGGAATGTTTGCCCCTTACATTTCCACCAAAGATTCTGGTTTTGTCTCTTGTAAAGGGCATACGTATCGCGTTTTATCTCATTAAGAAAGTATGTTGACGTATTAAATTATGCATAATGCTCTTTCAATTGCTTCACGTTTGAAATGAATAATTCAAAACCAGTGAGCGCCTCTTCTTCGGTACTGGTTTGCGGCAAGCGATAAAGCGCCACTAAAGCAGTATTGTCTGCGTCAGCGCCGATAGTGACGGCGCTGGTGTAGTTAAGACGTAAAAAATGCTGCAAAGTCAGGATGTCGTCAGGCAATGGCATAAAGGGACAGCACATTTCCAGTGTATGATCGGATTCATTAAAATAAACCTGTATCCCATCATCAATGATAAGCAGTGGCTCATCTTCTGGCGCATCCAGGCCTAACGCGTCATATAAACGATTTAATAGACTTTCCATATAGTTACCTCAAGACTCAAGATGTGATTAATGAAGAAATGCCTTTTACTGACTGCCAAATATTTTCATCCCCAACTCGTTTTTGATAGGAAAGATTGAGCACCTCTGGTGATAAATTTTTCATTACTTTGTTTCCCGCCCCGCCCGTATTTTGTTTCTGAATCTCCAGGTTACCGCTATTCAGTAATACTTTTTGGAAAATTTTCTGTCCACCGCTATCCGGAAGACTACCAGGCGCACTTAACATATGGGTCTGATGGAAAGAAATGAGCTCTCGCTTGATTTCTGAATCCATCATCCCTGTACGATCTTTGCCGCTTTTACAATTCCAGGCGGGTACCGCGCCAATTTCATGGGCTAACATGGCAAGGCGTTGTGCGAGTTTATAGGGTTCGCCGCCATCTTTATGATGTTGGTTATTTTTCCAGATATCCTTAATCTGGCGCGCTAATGTATTTACGACCTCATAATTATCCGGGTATTGCGCCAGCCATTCGCCAACCCAGCCACCTGGTCTGGCTTCAGGGCGTAAATCATTGCCTAATAACTGATGTAGCGCTTCGGCATTATAGCTATCAGATGCCTTAAGGCCAAAGCCGAGCTTGAGTGCCAGCTCATTAACACCCACATTAAATGCGGCGACATCCGGTTTTATTTTTACCGTCTGCAGATCGCCATCTTTATTGCGGATTTTTAAATGAATCATTTTTCCCGGCTGGGTCAACGATTGCCATGCGCGCATTTGATCCTCGACCATCGTTCCCTCTTTGCCGAAAATATTCGACGCAGTGAGTAACCCGACGGATACCAGTTTCAGGCTTACCGCTTCGCCCGCTAAGGCTCTATTAAGCAACTCAGGTTTACTAAAAAGTGCCGCAGTTAATACTTCTTTGGCTTTGTTTTCAGCGCCGACCTGACGCAGAAGCGGATCTTTTTCATGATAGGGGGAAAGCACGCCATGACGTATCCCGCAAAAAAGCGTTTTATCTTTACCGTCCTCATGCACACTCACCGTGGACATCCACAAATTATTGGCGTGATGAATATTCCTGGTATCCCAACTGCATACGCCCTTTCCCTGATAAGCACTGGGAAAGATATCTTTTGCGCCAATTTTCATCTCTGCGGCAGGGAGCTGCGTGTTGGTATAGTGATGCCCGTTATGCGTGAGTGTATTTTTTATGGTTTGCCAGGGCTGGTTATTAAGCTGCTTGACCTGAGCATCTCTAAACGCTACTGCCGCAAAGCGATGAGCTTCTTTTGCAGGTAGGCCATTTTGCTGCTGAGTGCGTGCTGCAATAAGTTCGATAAGATTTTTCTTCAATGCTTTTGCCGCGGCTTCTTCTTGTTTTGTTGCTGGCCGGTCCGCTTTAACTTTGGCTAACTCCATTTGGTTTGCCATTGACGCCAGGACCGGGTCTTGTTTACCCAGAACGGTTGCCGCGACGGTAAGAAGATCGCGCTGTAAGTTATAGAGGTTATGCAGCGAGTGGTTAGACGTCTTCTGATGCTGTAGATAATTCCCCCATGTCGCGCCGGGTTCTCGCAGGACAATAATTTCCGGGCGAACGTCGGGCGCTTTAGCCGGCGCTTTGCCCTGGCCTGAGAGAATCTGCATTCCGTTGTATAAGGTTTTTTGTAGGCTTTTAAAAGCCTCCTGGGTTTTTAGTGAAGCTGAGTGATAGAAGCTCTGTATTTGCATAGCGTTTTTAATATTCCTGAATAGGGGAGTGGGAACATTCAACAGGGTTAACAACCCTTTAAAAGAATGTGACTTTTATGCGCCAGGAACTTTAAAAAAATGTCCTTTTTAATGAGGAAACGCTTCTGATCAGGCGGGGAGGTGTCCTGACGTGCATACGTAGTGGCGATCATGGGGGGGAACGGCGCATCAAATGTTCATAAAATCTACAAACTTCACAATTTAGGGCACAACTTTTATTGAAAACCCACCTTCTTGACTCAGATCAAATTCACCGATTTACTCCTGCGTAAAGTAACGGCGTTACATCAAATGTTATACAGGTGTGTGTATGCCAGCAAAGCCCCGGACAAGTAAGACCGTGACGAAGAATATTCGTTTTTCCTATTCCATGCTTGAACAGATAGAATTCGCGTTGAAATCTGAAAAGACGCGGAATTTTTCAGCGTGGGTAAAAGAGGCCTGTCGGGAAAAGTTATGTAACACGGGACATAAGTTGTAGTTATCGTTTTATGCGAGAGGAGGCGGCCATTTTGAAAAGAACAACGTGCTTATATACCTCCTGGGTTTTTGCCGCTTTTGTCTCTCTGCTGATATTTGCCTGGAGTGTCATAAACTATCCTCTCTATGAATCCATAATAATTATTGTCTTTTATATCTGGCTAATTCTGGTGCCGCTTTATCTTATTGTGTATGAGTGGCTAATAGATTGTCATTAAATTTATGGTTGCGTACTTGAAAAGTGATATTTCATATCTGTGCGGTAAGTCATTGTCGTAATAATATTATTGGTCAGGCGACGGGCGAGCGTCTGCGCATTTTGCATCGTTTTATCTTCAAAATTTTGCAGTAAGCGTTGCGCTTCTTTCGGATGCGACGCATATAATCTCAGATAGCTCTGTTCCATCTTATACTGCTGCTTAGCTGTTTGCTGTTCAAATGTTTTCCAGGCGTGTTGCACATCTGGCGCAAACGCATTGTAGTCCTGCATAACCAGCGTTTGCAGCGTGCGGAATGTCCAGTAGGTAGAGTCGTTGCTCGCCCGATCGGTTCCTTTATCATCTCCGGGTTGATAATGACGCATCCCCTGATAATAGGGGAGATAGACGCTAAGAGATGGCATTCCATAGGCGATGTATTCTACGTTGCCGATAGCCTGCGGTAATTTCGGTCTGACCTGTAAAATATGTGACTCCTGGGTACGAAAAACGGATATAGGTCGCCATGGTTCTTGTGGATTATGATTGGCATAAGGGTCGTGCGACGTACCCTGATAGTGATTGCGTAACGCGTTTTTTACTGCCGCCACGCTGATCTTCGTTATTGGCGTTAAAAAAACAGGAAATGTTTCCCCTTCGCTAACGGCCGTATCCAGATGCGGATTAAACTGGTGTTGTAGCGTCCAGACGCGCGGATAATTATAGGTGGTATCGTTTTTGTTATCCTGCGAATAGGCTTGATGGAAGTCGAATTCGCCGCGGGCCGGATCATATAATCCCTGCTTTTTCGCAAAGCTTACTAACGTTGGTGACGCCATATAATTCGCGTTATCATTCGGATCGTAATGGCGTAAACGTCCCTGATTGGCGGAAACGAAATAGCTATCTGCCGGAAGTCGTACTGCCAGCCATTGATGACCGCTTCCCGTCTCCAGATACCATATCTCTTTGCTATCAATAAACGCGACGCCGAAACCTTCGCCCGCGCCTTTTTGTTCAATAATGTCTCCCAGTAATTTGGCGCCCTGACGCGCCGATTGCGCCACTGGCAGGATCACGGACTCAATGGCGTCTTCCGTGATTCCCGTTTTTGTCACGTAAGGATCGGCAGCCAGCGCCGCTCTGCCGTTATAAATGGTTTCCGTTGCGCTCATTCCGACGCCCGCCGAATTGAAACCGGCTTCACCCATGGCGTTATCGTTAGTATCAAAGTCATGAATCGCCGTATAGCGCATCGCTGTCTCCGGAAGCGGCCAGCTAAAATTGTTCCGATGTGCTTTATACTCGCCTTGTTGATGAAACGCGACGGGATGAATAACCTTATGCTTGGCGTTATTTGCCGAGCCATCCTCGTTGCGCGCGATAATAAAGGAGCCATCAGCCGAAGCCTGATTGCCTACCAAAAGGGTAGTACAGGCGATGGCTTTACCCATACCCAGCAGCGTAACGGCGAATGCAAGATACTTTTTCATAAAGGTTCCCACTGAATAACGCGTTATGGGATGAATTGACCCTGGATTGGAAACCGAGAAAGTGATCGAGCCAGCAATATTCTTTGCCGGCATCCTTTATTTTCTTTTTATTGAGGTTGTATTGATAACCACAGCTCTGTGGCAGGGAAGGGAAACAGAACCTGTACTGACCTTAGCTATCACTGCTATCGGGCAGACGAACCGAAAAGATATTATGTTCATCGGCATAGCGGTAAGATGCCGAACCACCGTGTAATAGAGCAATCGCGTTAACCAACGATAGCCCCAGGCCGAAACCGGCAGTGTGGCGGGCATTATCTCCTCGCCAAAAACGCCGGAAAAGCTTATCCGCATCGGCGGGGTGGCTGCCCGGATTAGCGACCCGAATTTCTGCAACGTTATCATCATAAGCGCTTTCAATACGTATCACGGCGTTTTCATCAGAATAACGGATGGCATTCGTCAGCAGGTTTGAGAGCACTCTTTGTAATAATATTTCGTCAGCCCATACCGTTCCCTGACATTGATTTATAAAACAGATGCGCTTCTCCTCGGCAAGGGGGCTAAGATAATCCAGCATATTTTCGACCAGCGCATTGAGCGAAACAGGCTGTTTTTTTACCGCTATATTCTGGTGCTCCGCGCGTGCCAGAAAGAGAATATTTTCTGTCAGTCGCGACAGTCCCTCCAGCTCTTCAATATTATCGACAAGGGCTTGTTGATACTCTTCGGCGCTGCGTTCCTGACTCAGCATCACCTGGTTTTTCCCCAGTAAAATATTAACCGGCGTGCGCAGCTCATGCGCCAGATCGTCGGCAAATTGGTTCAGGCGTTCAAAATCGTCGGAAAGCTTCTGGCGCATGGTATTTAGCGCTTGTCCAAGCGGTCTGAGCTCGACGGGTAACGCCTGTTCCGCCAACGGCTGGCGAAGTGTGCCGCTATCTGTCGCCGCGGTGAGTCGGCTGAGCGACGTAATGGCCCGCAGCCCGTTTCTGATGACTAATGGACTGAGCGCCGAACAGACGAGGATCGCGATAAGGCTAATCAGCAAACTGTTGCGGCGATATTGCGCCAGCATTTGCCGCCTTTCCGTCGCCAGCCTGGCGATAGTAAGGGTCAGTGGGTCATCGCCGCTTCTGGCGTTTACTCGTACCGCGGTCAGCTCCGTGCCTTGTACCGCCTGGCGAAATAAGGTTTCGCGGGTGATGTTTTTAGCCAGCGGAATCTCGTTAAAGCGTTGGTCGGGGATGCCGCTATGATTAATCGCAACATTGTGGCCTGTTGCAGAATGGATCAATAAGATATCCTGCTTCGTATCCACCATCCGATTGAAGTAGAGCGGCAGATTTTCCGGCCTGGCGCCATCCAGTAACAGTTGCTGCATTTGCGCCGCCCGATTTATTAGCGTCATATCATCCCGATACGTTAATTCTTTGCTCAGCGCGTTATAGAGCGTCCAGCTAATGCCGGTACAGGCGAGGATAAGTATGGCGATAAAAGAAATTGTCAGGCGCAGCGTCATTGATAACTTAACCATTCTGCGACGTTTCCGCCTGTAATCGATAACCCATCCCCCGGACGGTCATAATGAGCTTCTTTTCAAATGGATCGTCTACTTTGGCGCGCAGCCGACGAATCGCGACATCAACGGTGTTGGTTTCACTATCAAAGTTAATTCCCCAAACTTCGCTGGCGATCGCGGTTCGGGGCACGATTTCTCCTGCCCGGGACGCCAGTAACCAGAGGAGCAGGAATTCTTTACGGGTCAGGGAAATCGGTTTGCCATTTCGTGACACCGATTGCTTTGTGGCATCCATGTCCAGACCATTGATCGTCAGTCGGGTAAAGACAGGGACATGCTGTCTGAGTTGAGCTCTCACCCGGGCCAGCAGTTCGGCGAAGGAAAAAGGCTTAACAAGGTAATCATTAGCGCCCGCCTCAAGACCTTTGACGCGATCCTCAACCGAGTCGCGCGCCGTCAGGCAAATAACAGGGGACTGATGCGCAGTGCGTAACGCGCGTAAAACCTGCCATCCATCAAGCCCCGGCAGCATAATATCAAGAATAATCAATGAATAATGTTCCTGAAGCGCCAGGTGCAATCCGTCTCGTCCATCACAGGCATAATCAACCACATAGCCTGCCTCCGTGAGTCCCTGACGTACCCACTCAATGGTTTTCTGGTTATCTTCAATCAATAAAATCTTCATCGACGCAGTATGCCATAGGCTTGTTAGCGAATCTGTAAATCTCCAACAAGATGACATAATTGTCATGTCCGTGTAAGGTTAATCCTGGACGCGCCAGATATATTTTCCTGCATCAATACCGTAAAGGAGTGAAGCATGAAACGATATATACTGGCTACCGCGATAGCATCTCTTGTTGCAGCCCCGGCAATGGCGCTGGCCGCTGGCAACAATATTCTCAGCGTACATATTCTCGATCAGCAAACAGGCAAACCGGCGCCCGGCGTGGAGGTGGTACTGGAGCAGAAAAAGGATAACGGATGGACGCAATTAAACACCGGGCATACCGACCAGGATGGACGTATTAAAGCTCTGTGGCCCGAAAAAGCTGCCGCGCCGGGGGATTATCGCGTTATTTTTAAAACCGGCCAGTATTTTGAAAGTAAAAAACTGGATACGTTTTTCCCGGAGATTCCCGTCGAGTTTCATATCAGCAAAACGAATGAGCACTATCATGTGCCGCTGTTATTAAGTCAGTATGGTTATTCAACCTATCGCGGGAGCTAATTTAGAGCCTATCCCATTAGGGCTATTTTACTTGCCATTTTGGACCTGGGCAGTGCTCGCCAAAACGCGTTAGCGTTTTGAACGCCGCTAGCGGCGGCCCGAAGGGCGAGCGTAGCGAGTCAAACCTCACGTACTACGTGTACGCTCCGGTTTTTGCGTGCTGTCCGTGTCCAAACTGGCTGCGCCAATAACGCCTGGTGGGACAGGCTCTTAGATTGTATTAATCGCCGCGATTTATGGCGAGCAAACATCGCGGCGGGAATAAAAATCTTCAGCGTATCGACTCTTCTCCCACAAGCGGTGGTTATCCCGCTTGTGGGCATGAGTGACGGTTAAACAGGCGCTTCCATCTCAAGTCTGACCGGATGAAAACGGCGTTTGAAATAAATCAGACCATGCCCATCCTGGCTAAGAATAATATTTTTGATCGCCACCAGATACACCAGATGCGTGCCAATGGTTTGTACCTCGCTGATCTCGCCTTCAAGACCGGCCAGCGCGCCGTTAAGTACCGGCTGGCCCAGCGGCCCGTTTTGCCAACATGGCTGGTGAAACCGCTCTTCCATCGCCATCCCCGTCATACCGGCAAAGTGGCGCGCCATCAGCTCCTGCTCATGGTTAAGTACATTAATGCACAGCCTGCCGTTGCCCTGAAAAACGGGGTTCATGGCGCTATTGGCATTAATACATACCATCACAGAGGGCGGCGTATCGGTGACGGAGCAGACCGCTGTTGCGGTGATACCGCAGCGTCCGGCGTGACCCGCCGTGGTTACGATGTTGACCGCTGCCGCCAGACTTGCCATCGCATCGCGAAAACGCAGACGTTGTTCATCTACTTGCATGAGAACCTCCTGCCGCGTTATTTCAGCAGCTTATCCAGTTGATTGATGTCGTCGTTATTGTGCAAATGCGAAACCGTCCAGCCATTCTGATCGTATTCGGAGAGGCAGCGATCGACCATTGCCATCATCTTATCCATATTGCCGGAGCTCTGGGCCTGACGCAGGCACTGCAGACGAATTTCATCCTGGCTGCCCGAGTAGTTAATCTCGTACAGCTCATGGCGACCGCCGAACTCGCTGCCGATGGCATCCCACATCAATTTAAGAATTTTGATACGTTCAACATGGTCCATTCCGTTAGAGCCGCGTACGTATTTCGCCAGGTACTGGTCGATTTGCGGATTATTCAGATCGCGGGCGCTGGAAGGCAGGTAAATCAGGCCGCTGGTAACGTTACGTTCAATAATATTTTTAATTTTCGCGTAGGCCATTGGGGCCATCACACGATAGGTTTGCAGCGCGGCGTGGTCCGGTAGCCAGGCGCCGTTTACCCACGGGGTTGCTTCAGAACACATAGAATCGCTCAATGCCCAGAACATATTGCGCCAGGCCACGACTTCGCCGAGATCGGCCTGCACGCCACGGAACTCTACGGTACCCGTACATTCGAGCGATTTTTTCAGCAGCGCGGTAATGAAATCAAGTTTAACCGCCAGACGAACACAGGCTTGCAGTGGATACATACGGGCAAAGCCGCCTTCCATCGTCCAGCGACGGCAACGATCGAAATCACGGTAAATCAAGACGTTTTCCCACGGGATCAGCACCTTGTCCATCACCAGAATGGCATCGTTTTCATCAAAGCGGCTGGAGAGTGGATAATCAAACGGCGAGCCCGTCGCGCCCGCGACCATTTCATACGAGGCGCGCGAAATAAGTTTTACGCCTTCGGCATCCATTGGCGCGACAAACATCAGCGCAAAATCCGGGTTTTCGCCCATCACCTGGGCTGAGCCGAAACCAATCATGTTGTAGTGAGTCAGGGCAGAGTTAGTGGCGACGACTTTCGCCCCGCTGACAATAATCCCGGCGTCCGTCTCTTTCTCCAGCTTGATATAGACGTCTTTCACTTCGTCGGCAGGTTTGTGGCGGTCGATAGGCGGGTTGACGATAGCATGGTTAAAGTACAGGCCGGTCTCCTGAATACGGGTGTACCAGTTGCGGGCGTTCTGCTCAAACTGGCCGTAGAAGGCTGGGTTAGCGCCCAGAGCGCAGCCAAAGGCGGCTTTGTAATCCGGTGTGCGTCCCATCCAGCCGTAACTCAGGCGTGACCACTCGGCGATAGCATCACGCTGTTGGCGCAGATCGTCTGCGCTTTTCGCCACGCGGAAAAATTTATGCGTATAACCGCCGCTGCCGGTATCGGTATTCCAGCACAGGGTATCTTGCATCGACGGTTTATGTAATGCGTCATACAGTTGTGCGACAGAGGCTGCGGCATTGCGGAATGCCGGATGTGTCGTAACATCTTTAACGCGTTCGCCGTAAATATAAATTTCCCGCCCGTCCTGCAGGCTTTTTAAATACTCTTCGCCCGTTAACGGACGCTTGTTATCAGTACGAAAATCTTCAGGTTTCATTGCGGCCTCTTCCTCGTTAATCGGAATGTTTTGTTAATAATATGTTTCTTATTTGTTGTTTAATTGAATAGGCAGAAGCGTAAACTGTGAAGAGACTTTCAGGACAACGGCGGGTACTTTTCAGATGAACGTCGAAGAAGAAGAGTAAAATGCGATCGCCGTCAACGTTGTAAGCGGGAGGGGATTCCCGTGTCGGCGGCGTGGGAAGGAAAGAATACTATGCTTCCGCTTCGCTATCAGGATGCTGGCGTCCCAGGGCAATAAGATCGTCCAGCAGCAGCATCAATTGCTGTGTTTTTTCGGGCGTGAAATCGGCCTCAATTTTTCGATAAGCCTCTTCTACCTGGCTCCGGGCACGGGCGTACAACGTTTGTCCCTGCTCCGTCAACATGACATATAACTTACGCTGATCGTTAACCGGCTTGAGTCGTAACACCAGTCCGTCTCGCTCCATGCGCGTCAATATTCCGGTCAGACTTGGACGCAAAATGCAGGTACGAAAGGCCAGCTCGTGAAAATCCATAGAGGGGCTATCGGCCAGGATTCGCACAATGCGCCATTGCTGGTCGGTCAGATTGTGGCTTTTAACGATGGGGCGGAAATAGGTCATTGCCGCTTCGCGCGCCTGAAGCAAGGCGATGGTTAATGAATCATGCATAAGCGTTTCTCTTTTGCAGAATTATTAATACCTGAATAATCGTGTTTACCGATGTGAGCTATGACATCTGTTTTATGTCCAAAGTTTAACAGAAACAAGGGGTTTTATTTAACTCTTTGATATATATGTATTTGATAATAAATTTGTGAAAATATTGTTAATCACATCACAAATACTTTACTTCAGCTTGCTAAATGTACAGCGAAAGCATAAATCTAATCATTAATATATTAATGAAATCACAGCCCGTTAAATCGGCCTGAGGAGTTTATGTATGAAGGGTACTGTTTTCGCCGTTGCGTTAAACCATCGCAGCCAGCTTGATGCCTGGCAAGAGGCTTTCTCTCAGCCTCCCTATAATGCGCCGCCTAAAACCGCAGTGTGGTTCATCAAGCCGCGTAATACGGTGATTCGTCACGGCGAACCCATTCCTTATCCGCAGGGAGAAAAGGTACTGAGCGGCGCGACAGTGGCGCTCATTGTGGGGAAAACCGCCAGCCGGATACGCCCTGAAGCGGCGGCGGACTATATCGCCGGGTATGCGCTGGCTAACGAGGTCAGCCTGCCGGAAGAGAGCTTTTATCGCCCGGCGATTAAAGCGAAATGTCGCGATGGCTTTTGCCCTCTGGGTGAAATGGCGCCGCTGAGTGATGTGGATAACCTCACCATTATCACTGAAATCAACGGACGAGAAGCGGACCACTGGAATACTGCCGATTTACAGCGTAGCGCCGCACAGCTGCTTAGCGCGTTAAGTGAGTTCGCTACGCTTAACCCTGGCGATGCGATCTTATTTGGTACGCCGCAGAATCGCGTTGCGCTGCGTCCCGGCGATCGGGTGCGTATTCTGGCGAAAGGTTTACCCGCGCTGGAAAATCCGGTTGTCGCAGAAGATGAATTCGCCCGCCACCAGACGTTTACGTGGCCGCTGTCAGCGACGGGAACGTTATTTGCGCTGGGGTTGAACTACGCCGATCACGCCAGCGAGCTGGCATTTACGCCGCCGAAAGAGCCGCTGGTATTTATCAAAGCGCCAAACACCTTTACCGAACATCATCAAACGTCGGTGCGCCCGAACAACGTCGAATATATGCACTATGAAGCCGAACTGGTCGTGGTGATTGGCAAAACGGCGCGTAAGGTGAGCGAAGCCGAAGCCATGGAGTATGTGGCCGGTTACACCGTCTGTAACGACTACGCGATCCGCGACTATCTGGAAAACTACTACCGTCCGAATCTGCGGGTAAAAAGCCGCGACGGCCTGACGCCGATAGGCCCGTGGATTGTGGATAAAGAGGCGGTTTCTGATCCGCACAACCTGACGTTACGCACCTTTGTCAACGGTGAGCTGCGCCAGGAAGGGACGACCGCCGATCTGATCTTCAGCATTCCGTTCCTGATTTCTTATCTGAGCGAATTTATGACGTTGCAACCGGGCGACATGATTGCCACCGGTACGCCGAAAGGGCTGTCCGATGTGGTGCCGGGGGATGAAGTTGTCGTGGAAGTAGAAGGCGTGGGTCGCCTGGTTAACCGAATCGTCAGTGAGGAGAGCGCAAAATGAAGAAAATAAATCATTGGATTAACGGCAAAAATGTTGCAGGTAACGACTACTTCCAGACCACTAACCCGGCGACCGGTGACGTGCTGGCAGAAGTGGCCTCCGGCGGTGAAGCAGAAGTGAACCAGGCTGTCGCGGCGGCCAAAGAGGCGTTCCCGAAGTGGGCCAACCTGCCGATGAAAGAGCGCGCGCGCCTGATGCGCCGCCTTGGCGACCTGATTGACCAGCATGTGCCGGAAATCGCGGCGATGGAAACCGCCGACACCGGCCTGCCTATTCACCAGACTAAAAACGTGCTGATCCCGCGCGCCTCGCATAACTTCGAATTCTTCGCCGAAGTGTGCCAGCAGATGAACGGCAAGACCTATCCGGTTGACGATAAAATGCTCAATTATACGCTGGTGCAGCCCGTCGGCGTCTGCGCGCTGGTGTCGCCGTGGAACGTGCCGTTTATGACCGCGACCTGGAAAGTCGCGCCGTGCCTGGCGCTGGGTAACACGGCGGTGCTCAAAATGTCCGAGCTGTCGCCGCTGACTGCCGACAGGCTGGGCGAGCTGGCGCTGGAAGCAGGAATTCCGGCAGGGGTACTGAACGTGGTGCAGGGCTATGGCGCCACTGCTGGCGATGCGCTGGTACGCCACCATGACGTGCGTGCGGTGTCGTTTACCGGCGGTACCGCCACCGGTCGCAATATCATGAAAAATGCCGGCCTGAAAAAATACTCGATGGAGCTGGGCGGCAAATCGCCGGTGCTGATTTTTGAAGATGCCGACATTGAGCGCGCGCTGGACGCCGCGCTGTTCACCATCTTCTCGATCAACGGCGAACGCTGCACCGCCGGGTCGCGCATCTTTATCCAGCAGAGCATTTACCCTGAGTTCGTGAAGCGCTTTGCCGAACGCGCGAATCGCCTGCGTGTCGGCGATCCGACCGACCCGAACACTCAGGTCGGCGCGCTGATTAGCCAACAGCACTGGGAAAAAGTCTCCGGTTATATCCGCCTCGGCATTGAAGAGGGCGCAATGCTGCTGGCGGGCGGTGCGGAAAAACCCACTGACCTGCCTGCGCATCTGAAAGGCGGTAACTTCCTGCGCCCAACCGTGCTGGCCGATGTCGACAACCGTATGCGCGTTGCGCAGGAAGAGATCTTTGGGCCGGTCGCCTGCCTGCTGCCATTCAAAGACGAGGCGGAAGGGTTACGCCTGGCGAACGACGTGGAATACGGTCTGGCCTCTTATATCTGGACCCAGGACGTGAGCAAAGTGTTACGCCTGGCGCGTGGGATTGAAGCCGGCATGGTCTTCGTTAACACCCAGAACGTCCGCGACCTGCGCCAGCCGTTCGGCGGCGTGAAAGCCTCCGGTACCGGGCGCGAAGGCGGCGAATATAGCTTCGAAGTGTTTGCGGAAATGAAAAACGTCTGCATCTCAATGGGCGACCATCCTATCCCAAAATGGGGAGTTTGATATGGGCAAGTTAGCGTTAGCAGCAAAAATTACCCACGTGCCGTCGATGTATCTTTCTGAACTGCCGGGAAAAAATCACGGTTGTCGTCAGGCAGCCATTGATGGGCATATTGAAATTGGCAAGCGTTGCCGCGAAATGGGCGTTGACACCATTATCGTATTCGACACCCACTGGCTGGTGAATAGCGCTTACCACATTAATTGTGCCGACCATTTCCAGGGCGTCTATACCAGCAACGAATTGCCACACTTTATTCGCGACATGACCTATGACTATGACGGCAATCCGGAGCTCGGCCACCTGATCGCCGACGAGGCAGTCAAACTGGGCGTGCGCGCTAAAGCGCATAACATCCCAAGCCTGAAGCTGGAGTATGGTACGTTGGTGCCGATGCGCTACATGAACAGCGACAAGCACTTCAAAGTGGTCTCCATCTCGGCGTTCTGCACTGTGCATGATTTTGCCGACAGCCGCAGACTGGGCGAAGCCATTCTCAAGGCGATTGAGAAATATGACGGTACCGTAGCGGTATTCGCCAGTGGTTCTCTGTCGCACCGTTTTATTGATGACCAACGGGCGGAAGAGGGGATGAACAGCTACACCCGCGAGTTCGATCATCAGATGGACGAGCGCGTGGTCAAGCTGTGGCGCGAAGGCAAATTCAAGGAGTTTTGCACCATGTTGCCGGAGTACGCCGACTACTGCTACGGCGAAGGCAACATGCACGACACGGTCATGCTGCTGGGAATGCTGGGTTGGGACAAATACGACGGCAAGGTGGAGTTCATCACCGATCTGTTCGCCAGCTCCGGTACTGGCCAGGTGAACGCTGTTTTCCCGCTGCCTGCGTAAGGGGTGTTTATGCCGCACTTTATTGCTGAATGTACTGAAAATATTCGCGAGCAGGCTGATTTACCAAGCCTGTTCAGCAAAGTAAACGAGGCGCTGGCCGCCAGCGGGATTTTCCCCATCGGCGGTATCCGCAGTCGCGCCCACTGGCTGGATACCTGGCAGATGGCTGACGGTAAGCATGATTACGCGTTTGTGCATATGACGCTGAAAATCGGTGCCGGGCGCAGCCTGGAGAGCCGTCAGGAAGTTGGCGAAATGCTGTTTGGGCTGATTAAAGCCCACTTCGCCGACCTGATGGAGAACCGCTATCTGGCGCTGTCGTTTGAGATTGCCGAGCTACATCCGACGCTCAATTACAAACAAAACAACGTACACGCGTTATTTAAATAGCACACTGTTTCGCCCGGTGGCGCTGCGCTGACCGGGCCTACAAAAAAACGATGCACGAAGCAATACCGAACCGTAGGCCGGGTAAGACGCACCCGCGTCGCCACCCGGCGCAGCAGCACCGCATGACGTAACAGGAAGCAACTATGCTCGATAAACAGACCCATACCCTGATCGCCCAGCGACTTAATCAGGCTGAAAAACAGCGTGAACAGATTCGCGCAGTGTCGCTGGATTATCCCAACATCACTATTGAAGATGCCTATGCCGTACAGCGCGAATGGGTCAATATCAAAATTGCCGAAGGGCGCACGCTCAAAGGCCACAAAATCGGCCTGACCTCAAAAGCGATGCAGGCCAGCTCGCAAATCAGCGAACCGGATTACGGCGCGCTGCTTGACGATATGTTCTTCCATGACGGCGGCGATATCCCCACCGACCGTTTTATCGTCCCGCGTATTGAAGTGGAGCTGGCGTTCGTGCTGGCGAAACCGCTGCGCGGCCCTCACTGCACGCTGTTCGACGTCTACAATGCCACGGATTATGTGATTCCGGCGCTGGAACTGATTGACGCCCGCAGCCACAACATCGACCCGGAAACCCAGCGCCCGCGCAAAGTGTTCGACACCATTTCCGACAACGCCGCCAACGCCGGGGTGATCCTCGGTGGTCGTCCCATCAAACCAGACGAGCTGGATCTGCGCTGGATCTCCGCGCTGCTCTATCGCAACGGCGTGATCGAAGAAACCGGCGTCGCCGCAGGTGTGCTGAATCATCCGGCCAACGGCGTGGCGTGGCTGGCGAACAAGCTTGCCCCCTACGATGTCCAGCTTGAAGCCGGGCAGATCATCCTCGGCGGCTCGTTCACCCGCCCGGTGCCGGCGCGCAAGGGCGACACTTTCCATGTCGATTACGGCAACATGGGCGCGATCAGTTGCCGGTTTGTGTAAGGAAAAAACGATGAAAAATGCTTTCAAAGACGCGTTAAAAGTGGGGCGTCCGCAAATCGGTTTGTGGCTGGGGCTTGCCAACAGTTACAGCGCTGAACTGTTAGCGGGCGCCGGCTTCGACTGGCTACTGATTGACGGTGAACACGCGCCAAACAATGTGCAGACGGTGTTGACCCAGTTGCAGGCGATTGCGCCTTATCCCAGCCAGCCGGTGGTGCGTCCGTCATGGAACGATCCGGTACAGATTAAGCAACTGCTCGACGTCGGCGCGCAAACGCTGCTGATACCGATGGTGCAGAATGCCGATGAAGCGCGAAACGCCGTGGCGGCTACGCGTTATCCGCCTGCCGGTATTCGCGGCGTGGGCAGCGCGCTGGCGCGGGCATCGCGCTGGAATCGCATTCCGGACTATCTCCACCAGGCCAACGACGCCATGTGCGTACTGGTGCAGATTGAAACGCGTGAGGCGATGAGCAATCTGGCGTCAATTCTCGACGTGGATGGCATTGATGGCGTGTTTATTGGCCCGGCGGATCTCAGCGCCGATATGGGCTTTGCCGGCAATCCGCAGCACCCGGAAGTGCAGGCGGCGATTGAGAACGCCATCGTGCAGATACGCGCGGCGGGGAAAGCGCCGGGGATTCTGATGGCCAATGAAGCACTGGCGAAACGTTATCTGGAACTGGGGGCGCTATTTGTCGCCGTCGGCGTTGACACCACGCTGCTGGCGCGCGGCGCGGAGGCGCTGGCGGCGCGCTTTGGCGCAGAAAAAAAGCTGTCCGGTGCGTCCGGCGTCTATTAAGCCTGGCCCGGTAAGCGCAGCGCTACCGGGCAACCGTAGTACCCTACAAAAATTCCCATCAGAGGAAAAAAAATGAGCGACACATCATCTGCACTTCCGGAAAGCCCCGAGTCTGTCCGTTCGCACAACGCGCTCAGCACGGGTCAACAAACCGTCATAAATAAACTGTTCCGCCGACTGATCGTATTTTTATTCGTGTTGTTTATCTTCTCGTTTTTAGACCGTATCAACATCGGTTTTGCCGGGTTGACGATGGGGCAGGATCTGGGGTTAAGCGCCACCATGTTTGGCCTTGCCACGACGCTGTTTTACGCCACCTACGTCATTTTCGGCATTCCCAGCAACGTGATGTTGAGCATCGTCGGCGCCCGCCGCTGGATTGCGACCATTATGGTGCTATGGGGCATTGCATCTACCGCTACGATGTTCGCGGTGGGACCGAAAAGCCTGTATGTGCTGCGAATGCTGGTGGGCATTACCGAAGCGGGCTTTTTGCCAGGAATATTGCTCTATTTAACTTACTGGTTTCCGGCGTTTTTCCGCGCCCGCGCCAACGCATTATTTATGATTGCTATGCCGGCCACTACCGCGTTGGGGTCGATTGTCTCCGGCTATATTTTATCGCTGGACGGCATATTCAATCTGCATGGATGGCAGTGGTTATTCCTGCTGGAGGGATTTCCGTCAGTTTTGTTAGGCATTATGGTCTGGTTTTACCTGGATGATACCCCGGCAAAAGCCAAATGGCTGACGGCAGAGGATAAAAAATGTTTGCAGGAGATGATGGATAATGACCGCCTGACGCTGGTTCAGCCGGAGGGGGCCATCAGCCATAACGCCATGCAGCAGCGTAGTCTGTGGCGCGAAGTATTCACGCCAATTGTACTGATGTATACGCTGGCCTATTTTTGCCTTACCAATACGCTTAGCGCCATTAGTATCTGGACGCCGCAAATCCTGAAAAGTTTTAATGAAGGCAGCAGCAATATCACCATCGGCCTGCTGGCGGCGATCCCGCAGATTTGTACTATTCTGGGCATGATTTACTGGAGCCGCCATTCGGACAAACATCAGGAGCGTAAACATCACACGGCGTTGCCATTTCTGTTTGCCGCCGCGGGCTGGCTGCTGGCGTCGGCGACCGACCATAACCTGATCCAGCTCTTGGGGATCGTGATGGCATCCACGGGTTCCTTTAGCGCGATGGCGATCTTCTGGACCACGCCGGATCAGTCGATCAGTTTACGCGCCAGGGCGATAGGCATTGCGGTCATCAATGCCACCGGCAATATTGGCTCCGCGCTCAGCCCGTTTATGATTGGCTGGCTAAAAGATATCACCGGTAGCTTCAATAGCGGACTCTGGTTTGTCGCTTCTCTGTTAGTCGTCGGCGCCGCCATTATCTGGCTTATTCCCATGAAAGCATCGCGTCCGCGCGCCACCCCTTGAGGAGAAACTATGTGCCAACGTGCGATCGCCAATATTGATATCAGCAAAGAGTATGACGAAAGCATGGGCAGTAACGATGTGCATTATCAGTCGTTTGCTCGTATGGCGGATTTCTTTGGTCGTGATATGCAGGCGCATCGCCACGACCAGTTTTTTCAAATGCACTTTCTTGATACCGGGCAGATTGAGCTACAGCTCGACGATCATCGCTATTCGGTGCAGGCACCGCTATTTGTGCTTACGCCGCCCTCGGTGCCGCATGCTTTTATTACCGAATCGGATAGCGATGGCCATGTTCTGACGGTACGCGAAGAGCTGGTTTGGCCGCTGCTGGAAGTGCTTTATCCCGGCACCAGAGAGGCCTTCGGCTTGCCGGGGATCTGTCTGTCGCTGGCGGATAAACCCAACGAGCTGGCGGCGCTCAAACATTACTGGCAGCTAATTGAGCGGGAGTCCACGGAACAACTGGCTGGCTGCGAACATACCCTGGTGCTACTGGCGCAGGCGGTATTTACCTTGCTGTTGCGTAATGCGAAGCTGGACGATCACGCCGCAACCGGGATGCGCGGTGAACTGAAACTTTTTCAGCGCTTTACCCTGTTAATTGACAACCACTTCCATCAGCACTGGACGGTGCCCGATTATGCCTGCGAGTTGCATATTACCGAATCTCGTTTGACCGATATTTGCCGACGTTTTGCTAATCGCCCGCCTAAACGCCTGATTTTTGATCGGCAATTACGCGAGGCGAAACGACTGCTGCTTTTTTCCGACAATGCTGTCAACGAGATCGCTTGGCAATTAGGTTTTAAAGATCCGGCTTATTTCGCCCGTTTCTTTAACCGCCTTGCTGGCTGTTCTCCTTCGCAGTTTCGCCAACGTGAAGTTCCCTCTTTTCTCAACTAAGAAGAGTAAAAACATGATGAAAAAAAGCGTCGCTATGCTGGCGGTTTGTATGCTGGCGCAAAGCCACCTTGCTATTGCTGCTGGTGCTCCTGCGCCTCAAGAGATCAACATTGTTTTACTGGGCACCAAAGGCGGGCCTTCTTTGCTCAATACAGCCAGACTACCGCAAGCGACGGCGCTCACTATCGGCGATAAAATATGGCTGATAGATGCCGGCTACGGCGCCAGTCTGCAACTGGTGAAAAACGGCATTCCACTGCGCAACATCAATACTATTTTGCTCACCCATCTGCACAGCGACCACATACTGGATTATCCTTCCTTGCTGATGAATGCCTGGGCAAGTGGTCTGAAAGACCATACCATACAGGTGTATGGCCCGCCGGGAACCCAGGCGATGACGAAGGCTAGCTGGAAGGTCTTTGACAGGGATATCACGCTACGCATGGAAGAAGAGGGGAAACCCGATCCGCGCAACCTGGTTAAGGCGACCGATATTAGCCAGGGCGTCATCTATAAAGATGAACTGGTTACAATAAGCGCGCTGAAAGTGCCTCATTCCCCTTTCCCGGACGGTGAAGCGTTTGCTTACCGTTTTGATACCCAGGGTAAGCGAATCGTCTTCTCTGGCGATACGTCCTGGTTTCCGCCGCTTGCAACGTTTGCCCAAGGGGCGGATATCCTGGTACATGAGGCGGTACATGTCCCTTCGGTAGCAAAACTGGCTAATAGTATTGGCAACGGAAAAACGCTGGCTGAAGCGATTGCGTCGCATCACACCACGATTGAAGATGTCGGTAAGATTGCTCGCGAGGCCCACGTGAAAAAACTGGTGTTAAGTCATCTGGTGCCTGCGACGGTTGCGGATGACGTCTGGCAACAGGAAGCCATGAAAAATTACCCGGGCCCTGTCATTGTCGGTCATGACAATATGACGATAAGCGTACCGTAAGTATCAGGGCAGGGGTAAACCCACGGGCTGACATGATGTCAGCCCGTTATGCTTTTGGCGATCAGCATGACGCGCAGAGCTTTTGTCTAAAACATTATTTTTTCTAAACACTACTTGCTGATTTTTATGCACAATAAAGGTAAGATGATTGCTCTGGTGAAATATTACTAAATAAGAATGTCACGGATGGAATTTATACAGTGTTAAAAGCAATGCGTTTCTTTGTCTGCCGGCCATCAGTAATATCCTCTGTACCGGCTCCTCGTTGCCAAAGTGAAGGTTAGATTAAACGAATCAAAAAATATCCGAACTGTACAATTTTTATATCAAACATATTTAACTGCAAAATACTGCAAACGTGCGCGAATACACTTAATCAGTAGTATGGCTAATGCATACTTTATTTCCTAAACTTTCTTATTATCTATTTGAATATTTCTGGTTAAACCAAATGGACAAACGGATACCAGACACTCGAAAGGATAACTGCAGGCTTCTGGTTTAGGATTGCAGTTACCAGGACAGTGGCTATTTTCTTTAAGCGATTTCCATAGAGCAGGATTAAACCTGGTAACGTTGTAAACAGTAACGGGATAAAGTTTATCGTTTATTAAGACCCCCTTATTAAAGGGGATGATAATGCTACCTGGAGGCATGTAAACATCTGCCTGATACCATAAGGTCAATCTAAGATTTTTTAGGCTATGTATGCATGAGAACGATACTCCGGTAGAGGGACTTATAACTGTATCAACGACCTTCCATTCCATTACAGAAACCTTTTAAGTGAAATAGTCAATGGTGTAAATTACATTTTCCGCAAGCCTATTCAGGATAGATGAAAATCTGAGAAACATAACTCGTTGAAAACGATCGTTTTTTATTGACCACTCTATTTATATTGATTTTTTAATAAGTTATTTATTTTATGCTCTTATTTTGTTTACATTCTATTACATTTTTGTATTTTATACGTGGTGTAAATATTGGGCGGCAGTGGATGTTATAACGCTCAATTATTAAACTGTAAGTGACTGTTGTATTTCTTATTTATAAATACTGCAACCTGTAAGCGCAGCGGTTCATTTTACCCGGCATTGACAGGGAGAAGGTACGTATCAACCAGAGAGTACAAAACAGTGAAAGAATATATTCTTCAGGCAATAAATGATCGCTAACGTGTAAAAATAACCGACGTATCTAAAAAATGTGAACTTGTGGCTGGTCTTTATTTAAACGATGATCTTCGCAATGGCGCATTAATGGCTGACATTGGCGGTTCGTTGATCGGGTTGTGCGCGGTGAAAGGCTATATTTCTTCCGTTGGGGGAAGTATGTCAGAGGCATTCTGGTATTATACCGGGTGCATGTAAATCCGGGGTGGGCAGAAAGCCCACCCTCGGTTTATTGCCTTTATCGTGGATTAGGGATGCGAGATAAAGCGAGAAAGGCGTTGCAGCAGTAACCGGTTTTCTTCGCGCAGCCGTGAATTCTCTTCCAGCAGCGTTAACGCGACCGCGATCCCAGGCCAGTCGAGCGCCAGCTCCTCGCGTAAGCGTAGCGCGCGTTGTACCACGCTCGCTGCGCGATCGTCGAATTGCCAGTCGGCGTTATCGTCTTCGTAAGGCTCAATTACCCCAAGTCCGACGATTTCGTTTAGCTCCTCTTCCGTCACGCCGGTGTGCAAACAAAATTCGGTGATGGTAAAGGTGACAGTGATGTTAGCCATTATGCTTTCCCCCATTGCTGGCGTGGGTCAAAGGACGACTGCGCGTCCGCCAGTTGTTGCCACAGGGCAGCTGTTTTCTCGTCAGGTTTCGGCGGCATAACGATTTTGATGATGGCATAGAGATCGCCAGTGTGCTTTTTACTGGCTAATCCTTTTCCTTTGATACGCAGCCGCTGACCTGCCTGGCTGCCGGGGGGAATGGTCAGCAAAATACGCTCTTTAAGCGTTGGCACAGACACCTTCGCGCCGAGCGCCGCCTCCCATGGGGCAAGCGGAAGGACGACTTCCAGATCCTGATTGACGATATCAAAGAGCGGATGCGGGGCAATATGGATAACGAGCCATAAATCGCCATTAGGTCCGCCGTTTTCCCCCGGCGTGCCCTGGCCTTTCAGTCTGATTCGTTGCCCGTTGCTGACGCCAGCCGGGATTTTCACATTCAATGTTTTGGGAATTTCCCGCTCCACCAGACCGAACGCGTTATAAACGGGGACGGAATAGCTAATCGTACGCTGGTGCTCTTCCAGCGTTTCTTCCAGGAATACCGCCACTTCAATTTCGATATCATGACCGCGTGCGGCGTGGCGGTGGTGCGAATGGCGACCGTGCTGACCAAAAATAGACGAGAAAATATCATCAAAATCTTCGGCGTTATACGGTTGGCCTTCGTGTTGCTGGAACTGGCGATTAAATTGTGGATCGTTACGGTGTTGCCATAACTGGTCATACTCGGCGCGCCGTTGCTCATCACTCAGCACTTCCCATGCTTCAGCAACCTCTTTGAAACGGGCTTCGGCATCGGGTTCTTTGCTGACATCTGGATGGTACTTGCGGGCCAGTCGGCGATAGGCGGTCTTAATCGTCTTGAGATCGTCCGTCGGTTTCACGCCCATAATGGCGTAATAATCCTTAAGTTCCATAGCATCATCTCGCTAAATCAATACATACAGAAGGGACCCCAAAAAGGTTTCTCCACTAAGTGTAGGGTAAACCTGAAAAGTGCGTATGAAAACACCAGTTATATCATTAGTAAGAATAAATTACGTTGTTCGACTATCAGAAGGTTGCGCAGCGCGCCGACATAACTTTACAGGGGAAAGGTTGCCAAAACCGCGCCAGTGGCTAAGATAACTCGCGTTAAACAGTGAGGGCGCAATGGCGAAACAACAACGGATGGGCTGGTGGTTTCTTTGCCTTGCATGTGTCGTGGTAATGGTTTGTACCGCGCAACGCATGGCGGGCCTGCACGCCTTGCAGATGCAGGCGACGGCCTCTGCTGCGGTGGTCAGCGCTCCCTCTTCGACAGATGACGGCTCGCCGGTCACTCCCTGTGAATTAAGCGCCAAGTCGCTGCTGGCGGCGCCTCCGGTACTCTTTGAAGGCGCTATCCTTGCGCTTTGTCTACTGCTTTCCTTACTGGCGCCTGTCCGGGTCATGCGCCTGCCGTTTTCGCCTCCACGGGCTATTTCGCCGCCCACATTACGGGTACATCTACGATTTTGTGTCTTCCGTGAATGACAGACCGGTTATTGCTAACGGTTACTTACTCATTCACGGAGAAAAAATATGATGATTTTGTTCAGGCGGATACTGTTCTGCCTGTTATGGCTTTGGCTGCCCGTCTCCTGGGCGGCGGAAAGCGGCTGGCTGCGTTCGCCCGATAACGACCATGCCAGCATACGGCTACGTGCCGATACGTCCGCTAACGGTGAGACCCGGCTGTTGCTGGATGTCAAACTGGAAAACGGCTGGAAAACCTACTGGCGCGCGCCGGGGGAAGGGGGCGTGGCGCCCTCTATCGCCTGGAAAGGCGACATGCCTGAGGTAAACTGGTTCTGGCCAACTCCCTCGCGCTTTGATGTGGCGAATATCACCACCCAGGGATATCACGACGAGGTGACCTTTCCGATGATCGTGCGCGGTACGCCGCCGGCGACCTTGAGCGGCGTGTTGACGTTATCAACCTGCAGCAATGTTTGTCTGTTGACCGATTACCCCTTTTCCGTGACGCCCACTGTGCAGAATGCCGATTTTGCCCATGACTATGCACGGGCGATGGGTAAAGTTCCACTCCGCAGTGGGCTAACGGACTCGCTTGAAGTCGGCTATCGCCCGGGAGAACTGGTGGTCACTGCTACGCGAGCGGCGGGCTGGTCATCGCCCGGGCTCTATCTTGACACCATAGATGACGTCGATTTTGCGAAGCCTCGCCTGCGCGTAGAGGGCGACAGGTTACAGGCGACGGTGCCGGTGACGGACAGTTGGGGCGAAAAGGCGCCCGATTTGCGCAACAAATCGCTGACCCTCGTGTTAGCCGATGGCGCTATCGCCCAGGAGAGCACGCAAACCATTGGCGCTGCGCCAGCGCAAACGCCGGACAATGCGGCGCTACCTTTCTGGCAAGTTGTAATGATGGCGCTGATCGGCGGACTGATTCTTAATTTAATGCCCTGCGTGCTGCCGGTTCTGGGCATGAAACTTGGCTCTATTTTATTGGTAGAGGAAAAAAGCCGCTCTCACATCAGGCGACAATTTTTGGCTTCGGTCGCCGGTATCATTGCGTCATTTATGGCGCTGGCGGCGTTTATGACCCTCCTTCGCCTGTCAAACCATGCGCTGGCCTGGGGAGTCCAGTTCCAGAATGCATGGTTTATTGGTTTTATGGCTCTGGTGATGTTGTTGTTTAGCGCCAGCCTGTTCGGGCTTTTTGAGTTCAGGCTTCCCTCATCTATAACCACGAAACTGGCCACTTACGGCGGTAACGGTATGTCGGGACATTTCTGGCAGGGGGCGTTCGCCACGCTGCTGGCGACGCCTTGTAGCGCGCCGTTTCTGGGTACGGCGGTGGCGGTGGCGCTCACGGCGTCGTTGCCGACGCTATGGGGGCTGTTCCTTGCGCTTGGCCTGGGAATGAGCGCGCCGTGGCTACTGGTCGCGATACGACCAGGGCTTGCGCTACGTTTACCGCGCCCCGGGCGCTGGATGAATGTCCTGCGCAGGATCCTCGGTCTGATGATGCTGGGGTCGGCTATCTGGCTGGCGACGTTACTCCTGCCGCATTTCGGCTTCACTGCGTCAAAGAGCGCGCAAGACACGGTTCAGTGGCAACCCTTGAGTGAACAGGCAATCCAGTCGGCGCTGGCGCAGCATAAGCGGGTATTTGTCGATGTCACTGCGGACTGGTGTATTACCTGTAAAGTGAATAAATACAACGTCCTGCAAAAAGAGGATGTGCAGGCCGCCTTGCAACAGCCGGATGTTGTGGCGCTGCGGGGAGACTGGACGCTGCCGTCCGATGCCATTACAGATTTTCTGAAAACGCGCGGCCAGGTTGCCGTGCCGTTTAATCAGGTATATGGCCCCGGCTTGCCGGAAGGGGAGGCACTGCCCACTTTGCTGACCCGCGATGCGGTATTACAAACGTTGAAAAAAGCGAAAGGAATAACCCAATGAAATACATGATTGTTTTACTGCTGGCGCTGTTTTCGACGCTGAGCATCGCGCAAGAAACCGCTCCTTTTACGCCGGATCAGGAAAAGCAGATTGAAAATCTGATCCATGCGGCGTTGTTTAACGATCCTGCCAGCCCGCGGATAGGCGCTAAACACCCTAAGCTGACGCTGGTGAACTTTACGGATTACAACTGCCCGTACTGCAAACAGCTCGATCCGATGCTGGAAAAGATTGTGCAGAAATATCCTGACGTTGCGGTCATTATTAAACCGCTGCCATTCAAAGGAGAGAGTTCCATACTGGCGGCGCGTATTGCGCTGACCACCTGGCGCGATCATCCGCAACAGTTCCTCGCGCTACATGAAAAACTTATGCAAAAGCGCGGTTACCATACGGATGACAGTATTAAACAGGCCCAGCAGAAAGCTGGGGCTACGCCAGTGACGCTGGATGAAAAAAGCATGGAAACGATACGCACTAATTTGCAGTTGGCAAGGCTGGTCGGCGTGCAAGGAACGCCAGCGACGATCATTGGCGACGAGCTGATTCCGGGCGCGGTGCCCTGGGATACGCTGGAAGCGGTGGTGAAAGAAAAACTGGCGGCTGCCAATGGCGGGTAAACTGCGGCGTTGGCTGCGTGAAGCCGCGGTTTTTCTGGCGCTCCTCATCGCGATAATGGTGGTCATGGACGTCTGGCGCGCGCCGCAGGCGCCTCCGGCGTTTGCCGCGACACCGTTACATACGCTGACGGGAGAGTCGACAACTCTGGCGACATTGAGCGAAGAACGCCCCGTACTGCTCTATTTTTGGGCCAGCTGGTGCGGGGTATGCCGCTTTACTACGCCTACGGTCGCTCGTCTGGCGGCGGAAGGGGAAAACGTCATGACCGTTGCGCTCCGCTCCGGCGATGACGCTGAGGTTGCCCGCTGGCTGGCGCGCAAGGGCGTTGACTTCCCGGTCGTCAATGATGCTAACGGCGCCTTATCCGCTGGCTGGGAAATCAGCGTGACGCCAACGCTGGTGGTGGTTTCACAAGGTCGGGTTGTGTTCACTACCAGCGGCTGGACCAGCTATTGGGGCATGAAGCTTCGGCTATGGTGGGCAAAAACGTTCTGAATATGCGCCGGGGTTTCCCGGCGCTAACGCGTTTACTGTAAGAAAAACCCCCGTTTTGCGAAATCGTTCCCGGAAAAATGATCCATTTCTGTCACACTCAGAACGATTTGATAACAACAAGAGGTCATAGGGATGAAAAAATCATTACTCGCTGTTGCTGTGGCAGGGGCTGTTTTGTTGTCATCCGCCGTACAGGCGCAGACAACGCCGGAGGGTTATCAATTACAACAGGTGCTGATGATGAGCCGCCATAATCTGCGGGCGCCGCTGGCGAATAATGGCAGCGTACTGGCGCAGTCGACGCCGAACGCCTGGCCGGCGTGGGACGTTCCCGGCGGGCAACTGACGACGAAAGGCGGTGTGCTGGAAGTCTATATGGGACACTACACACGTGAATGGCTGGTCGCGCAGGGGCTGATACCGTCGGGAGAATGTCCGGCACCCGACACGGTATATGCCTATGCGAATAGTTTGCAGCGCACCGTCGCCACCGCGCAATTTTTCATTACCGGCGCTTTCCCCGGCTGTGATATTCCTGTTCATCATCAGGAAAAAATGGGCACTATGGACCCTACCTTCAATCCGGTGATTACCGATGATTCCGCCGCGTTCCGGCAACAGGCCGTACAGGCGATGGAAAAGGCGCGTAGTCAGCTACATCTTGATGAGAGTTATAAACTGCTTGAGCAGATAACGCATTATCAGGACTCGCCGTCCTGCAAAGAGAAGCATCAGTGTTCGCTAATCGATGCGAAAGATACCTTCAGCGCGAACTATCAGCAAGAGCCTGGCGTGCAGGGGCCGCTTAAAGTAGGGAACTCGCTGGTGGATGCGTTTACCCTGCAATATTACGAAGGGTTTCCGATGGATCAGGTCGCCTGGGGCGGCATCCACACCGATCGGCAGTGGAAGGTGCTGTCAAAACTGAAAAACGGCTATCAGGACAGCCTGTTTACCTCACCCACGGTGGCGCGCAATGTCGCTGCGCCGCTGGTGAAGTATATCGATAAGGTGCTGGTTGCCGATCGCGTTAGCGCGCCGAAGGTTACCGTGCTGGTGGGGCATGATTCCAATATCGCGTCGCTGCTGACGGCGCTGGATTTTAAACCCTATCAGCTCCATGACCAGTATGAGAGAACGCCGATTGGCGGCCAGCTTGTCTTCCAACGCTGGTATGACGGCAACGCTAACCGGGATTTGATGAAAATCGAGTATGTCTACCAGAGCACCCGGCAGTTACGTAACGCGGAAGCGTTAACGCTCAAATCGCCCGCGCAAAGGGTAACGCTGGAACTGAAAGGATGTCCGGTGGATGCGAACGGCTTCTGTCCGCTGGATAAGTTCGATAACGTTATGAACACTGCTGCAAAATAGCCGTATGCCCCCGCGCAGGCGGGGGCGTTTGTGTTATACGTTCTTACGTTCGATGATTTGTTCGCCCCAGAAGAGCGAGTCTTTGTCCGTTTTCTCAAAGGCTTTGATCAGCACCTCATCGCTACCTTCTTCCCATATTTTTTCTGCCAGTTTCTCGTCATAGTGAGCGACTTCAAAAATGGCTTCGGCAATTTCCGGCGACGTATTACGCAGGCTTGCCCATTCGCCGACGCGGTGCGCTTTTGCTTCTTGAGTTGGCATTCGAATCCTCCTGTTGAAGATTAGCCGTTGAGTTTGACTGCCAGACCGGCGACGTATTCCCCCTGATAGCGAGCGATAGAGAGTTCCTCCTGGCTTGGTTGACGTGAACCGTCGCCTCCGGCGATAGTTGTTGCGCCGTAAGGCGTGCCGCCGCGAACCTGGGAGACGTCAAACAGTTCCTGTGCGGCATAGCCTATCGGGACAATCACCATCCCATGATGGGCAAGCGTAGTCCAGGTCGAGGTGATCGTCTGCTCCTGGCCGCCGCCCGTTCCGGTAGAACTGAACACGCTGCCGAGCTTGCCGTATAGCGCGCCGGATGCCCACAGTCCGCCGGTTTGGTCCAGGAAGGTACGCATCTGGCCTGACATATTGCCAAACCGGGTTGGCGTACCAAAAATAATGGCATCGTAATCCGCCAGCTCCTGTGGGGTGGCAACCGGTGCGTTTTGTGTTTTACCGCCAGCTTTTGCGAAGATTTCAGGCGGCATTGTTTCTGGCACACGCTTTATAATGACCTCTGCGCCGTCGACTTTCTTTGCCCCTTCCGCCACCGCATGCGCCATGGTTTCAATGTGTCCGTACATGGAATAATAGAGCACCAGAATCTTTGCCATTTGTACTACTCCTCAGATTAATCAGGTGTGTAGCGATTCGCTACGTCTATTTAAAGATATGCTCTCCTGTGAAGAGTGCAAATTTCAGCGCCATTTCTTTGATTTATAACAATAATTAATTTGGCGACCTTTGTTGCAAAATGATACATTTTTAAGCGCTTTGATTTTTCCAAGTATAAGAATAACTTATTTATTTCTCATGGTTATTATTCTGCATATTCGGCTTCCGATGTTGCAGAATATTTCGGTAAGCGGCCTACCACGGCGTTTTTCACTATGCTTAATGTTACGCGGCGTTACTGATGATATCGTTCATACGCGGCGCGAGGAGATACTCCTCATTACCTATGCAATATGATGTCTAATCTATGACGGAGGTCAGTAATGGCAAACCATCGTGGCGGTTCCGGTAATTTTGCGGAAGACCGCGAAAGAGCATCAGAAGCAGGTCGTAAAGGTGGTCAGCACAGCGGGGGCAATTTTAAGAATGACCCGCAGCGTGCATCCGAAGCAGGCAAAAAAGGGGGCAAAAGCAGTAACCGTAATAGCTAGCCTGCGTCACAACAGCAAGACGCTGAGCGTTTCGCGCTAAAAAGCGTCATGCGCCACCGCCGCCGGATTTCCGGCGGTTTTTTTGTTTATAAGCCGGATTTGGTATGCTTGCGTCCTGACAAAAAGGAGAGGGCGCATGTCGCAACGCACAGAGAAAAAAATCGGGAAACGCTCGCAGGCCACCGGTGCAAAACGGCAGCTTATCTTAACCGCCGCGCTTGCTGTTTTTTCCCAGTATGGCATTCATGGCGCGCGTCTTGAGCAGGTCGCCGAGCGGGCAGGCGTCTCCAAAACCAATCTGCTTTATTATTATCCCTCGAAAGAGGCGCTGTATGTCGCGGTAATGCGACAGATCCTGGATGTCTGGCTGGCGCCGCTCAAGGCGTTTCGCGCAGAATTTTCCCCTCTGGAGGCCATCAAAGAGTATATCCGTCTCAAGCTGGAAGTTTCGCGTGATTATCCGCAGGCGTCGCGGCTCTTCTGTATGGAGATGCTGGCGGGCGCGCCGCTCTTGATGGAGGAACTGACCGGCGATCTAAAAGCGTTGATAGATGAAAAATCCGCGCTGATTGCCGGATGGGTGCACAGCGGGAAACTGGCGCCTGTCTCCCCGCACCATTTGATCTTCATGATTTGGGCCGCCACGCAACATTACGCCGATTTTGCCCCTCAGGTTGAGGCGGTAACCGGCGCGACGCTTCGCGATGAAGCCTTTTTCAACCAAACGGTCGAAAGCGTTCAGCGCATTATTATTGAAGGGATTCGCGTGCGTTAACCGGCTGGCGGCAGTGGGCAGCTCAAATCACCCTCTTCACATTGCAGCAGCGAGGCTAAAAACGCTTCGCGTTCGTTCGTTTTATCGGTCAGGCACTGGCTGGCGATCATGGGTTGCACGCTGCCGCCCTCCGTACCTGAGCGAATCAGAGCGCAATCGGCGTCCCGCAGGGCAATCCATGCCACCTGCGCTTTTTGCAACAGCTCGCGCTGCGGCGGTTGCGCACGCTTAAGCGCGCTTTGATAGGTTTCGTTCAGCTTTTTATCTGCCGCCTGGTATTGCGCGGCGGCGCAGCGATTCATTTCCAGCTGCGTACTGGCGCTGGCACACTCATCGGCCAACGCCTGGCTGCTGAACAACAACGCCGCGCAGGTAAGGAAAATTCGTTTCATACGCTCCTCTGACGCGAGTAAAAAGGCTCCATTGACGGAGCCTTAATTAACCACAGTATTAGCCAATTGTCATCAGGCTGGCATTACCGCCAGCGGCAGCAGTGTTTACGCTCAGCGAACGTTCAATATAGAGCCGTTCCAGCAGCATATTGCTTTCGCCGCGGGCGAACCCCTGTACCGACACTATCGCGCCTTCGCGGGCGGCGACGGCTTCGCAAACGGTTCGCAGCTTGTCGGAGTCGCCGTGGAAAATCACCGCGTCAAACGGCTGCGCCATCAGCGTTTCCGCTTTCGCAAACTGGACACGCGCCGCAACGGCGGCGGGGAGACGTTTCGCCAGATCGCGGTGGAAGGCGTCGTCTGACCATAGCGCCTGACTGCCGACGGCGAGAACGGCGGCAAGCTGCGTCAGCGCGTCCTGTTCGTCATCAGCCAGGCATAATACCCGTTCACGCGGCAACAACGTCCAGGTATTGCGCTCGCCGGTCGGCCCCGGTAGCAGGCGCTGCGTGCCGGCCTGCGCCAGATCGGCGAATTGTCGGCAGAGCGTCTGTAGCGCCGGGCGATCCGCCGCCCATTGCGTCAGGGCGGTCAACGGCGCGAGTAGCGTGGTTTTAAGCTGCGCATCCACCGGGTAACGCGCATCCTGACGAGTTAGCGTCGTATTGAGCGCATTGGGCGGGCGGTGTGCCAGCAGGCGGTAGAGATAGAGCGGCCCTCCCGCTTTTGGCCCGGTACCGGACAGTCCTTCGCCGCCAAACGGCTGGACGCCGACGACCGCGCCCACCATATTACGGTTAACGTACAGGTTGCCGACATGGGCGGAACCGGTGACTTGCGCAATGGTTTCATCAATACGGGTATGTACGCCCAGCGTTAGCCCGTAGCCGGAAGCGTTAATCTGTTCGATAAGCTCCGCCAGTTGGTTACGGTTATAACGCACGACATGCAGCACGGGCCCGAAGACCTCTTTTTCCAGTTCTGCGAAGTTTTCCAACTCAATAAGCGTGGGCATAACAAACGTACCGGTCTGCCATTCCTGCGCGTCATCGCTGTTTTCACGCGCGGCCTGGAAAACCGGGCGGCCTTTGGCGCGCATCGTTTGGATATGACGTTCAATGTTGGCTTTGGCCTCGCTATCAATCACCGGCCCGATATCGGTCGTCAGACGGCCTGGATTCCCCATCCGACACTCCGCCATCGCGCCGCGTAACATTTTCAGCGTATGTTCGGCGATATCGTCCTGCAAACACAGCACGCGGAGCGCGGAACAGCGTTGTCCGGCGCTGTCGAAAGCGGAAGCCAGCACATCCACGACCACCTGCTCGGTGAGCGCGGAAGAGTCGACAATCATAGCGTTCATACCGCCGGTTTCCGCAATCAACGGAATAGGGCGGCCCTGGGCGTCAAGACGCGTGGCGATGTTGCGCTGCAACAACGTCGCGACCTCCGTGGAGCCGGTAAACATCACGCCGCGTACACGCGCATCGGCGGTAAGCTGGGCGCCGACGGTTTCTCCCCGTCCCGGCAACAGTTGCACGACGCCCGGTGGTACGCCCGCTTCCAGCAAAATGGCAATGCCCTGGGCGGCAATCAGCGATGTCTGCTCTGCCGGTTTCGCCAGAACGCTGTTACCTGCCGCCAGCGCGGCGGCGATTTGGCCGGTGAAAATGGCCAGCGGGAAGTTCCACGGACTGATACAGACCACCGGCCCTAACGGGCGATGCGTTTCGTTATCGAAATCGTCACGCACTTGACCGGCATAATAATGGAGGAAGTCTACCGCTTCGCGCACTTCGGCAATGGCGTTGCTGAACGTTTTCCCCGCTTCGCGCACCAACAGGCCAATCAACTGCTGCATTTGGTCTTCCATCAATACCGCCGCCCGCTGCAAAATGGCGGCGCGTTCTTGCGGCGGCGTCGCAAACCAAACCGGCGCCTGATTGACCGCGTTTTGCAATGCCTGTTCAACCTCGCTTTCTGTCGCTTCGCGTCCCCAGCCGACAATATCTTTCGGTTCCGCCGGGTTGATAACCGGCGTCATCTCACCGTCGGCCACCGGTTGTTCCAGCACAGGTTTGGCCTGCCATTTCTGCATGGCGTTGCTTAACAGGGCAGAAGAAAGCGAGGCGAGGCGATGTTCATTCGCTAAATCAAGTCCGGCGGAGTTTATCCGACCTTCGCCGTACAGATCGCGCGGCAGCGGAATTTTCGGATGCGGTATGCCAGCCTGACCTTCCTGCTGCGCCAGTTTTTCCACGGCCCCGACCGGGTCGGCCACCAGTTCATCGAGCGGTAGGGTGGCATCGGCGATACGGTTGACAAAAGAGGTGTTGGCGCCGTTTTCCAGCAGGCGTCGTACCAGATAGGCCAGCAGGGTTTCGTGTGTTCCCACCGGCGCGTAAATACGGCAGGGACGGTTAAGTTTTCCGTCCGCCACTTTACCGGTGACCTGTTCATACAGCGGTTCGCCCATGCCGTGCAGGCACTGGAATTCGTACTGACCTGGATAGTAATTTTGCCCGGCCAGATGATAAATTGCCGCCAGTGTGTGAGCGTTATGGGTCGCGAACTGCGGGTAGATCAGATTAGGGACGGCGAGCAGTTTTTTCGCGCAGGCCAGATAAGAGACATCGGTATACACTTTGCGGGTATAAACCGGATAGCCCTCCAGCCCTTCCATTTGCGCGCGTTTGATCTCGCTATCCCAGTAGGCGCCTTTCACCAGACGAATCATCAGCCGACGGCGGCTACGGGAGGCCAGATCGACTAAATAATCAATGACCAGCGGGCAGCGTTTCTGGTAAGCCTGGATCACAAAGCCAATGCCGTTCCAGCCTGCGAGTTCGGGTTCGAAGCAGAGTTTTTCCAGCAGATCGAGCGAGATCTCCAGACGATCCGCCTCTTCGGCGTCGATATTGAGACCGATATCATACTGGCGCGCCAGCAGCGTCAGGGATTTCAGGCGCGGATAAAGCTCCTCCATTACCCGATCGTATTGCGCGCGACTATAGCGTGGATGCAGGGCGGACAGCTTAATCGAGATGCCTGGCCCTTCGTAAATACCGCGACCGTTAGACGCTTTGCCGATGGCATGAATCGCTTGCTGGTAAGAGACCATATAGGCCTGCGCATCGGCGGCGGTTAACGCGGCTTCGCCCAGCATATCGTAAGAATAGCGGAACCCTTTCTCTTCCAGTTTTCGGGCATTCGCCAGCGCCTGAGCAATGGTTTCGCCAGTCACGAACTGTTCGCCCATTAAACGCATCGCCATGTCGACGCCTTTGCGGATTAACGGCTCGCCGCTCTTGCCGATAATGCGGTTCAGCGAGCGTGAAAGATTGGCTTCGTTATGCGTTGAGACCAGTCGGCCGGTAAAGAGCAGCCCCCAGGTAGCGGCGTTTACAAACAGCGACGGGCTACGGCCAATATGCGACTGCCAGTTGCCATTACTGATTTTGTCGCGAATTAACGCATCGCGCGTAGCTTTGTCGGGAATACGCAGCAGCGCTTCCGCCAGACACATCAGCGCTACGCCTTCTTGCGAAGAGAGGGAAAACTCCTGCAACAGGCCTTGCACCATGCCCGCGCGACCGCTGGCGGATTTTTGATTGCGCAATTTCTCCGCCAGTTGATACGCCAGTTTATGCGCCTGCTCCGCGACAGGCGGCGACAGGCGCGCCTGTTCCACTAGCATTGACACCGCATCGGTTTCCGGGCGGCGCCAGGCGGCGGTGATGGCGGCGCGAGAGACGGATTGGGGAAGAATCTGTTCGGCAAACTCCAGAAAGGGCTGATGCGGCTCATCCTGCGGCGCGACCGGCTCCTCGCTTTCATTTGCCGCGCCGGCAAACAGCGCAGGTAGCTCTGGTAGCGTATCGCTATTTTCCAGCTTGTCCAGATAGCTAAAGATTGCCTGTTTTATTAACCAGTGCGGCGTGCGATCGATACGCGAGGCGGCCATTTTGATCCGTTCGCGCGTGGCGTCGTCCAGCTTAACCCCCATCGTGGTGGTTCCCATACCCTCTACTCCTGTTATTTGCTCTATCTGCTAACCAATAGTTAGCGGAAAATATCCACTATGTTGCAACTTTGTGCAACCGCGTTAAATGTGACCTGCGTTGCAAGCTTAAAAATGAATAAATTGTTAAAAAAAGAAAGGGGGAGTCTGACGGGGAAAACCATCTGGATTTATTTTCTCTGCGGTAGTTAACACTTTTAAAAGGTGCAACCGCAAAAAATGTGAGAGAGTGCAACCTGGAGAAAAATAGTATCCCTCTGCAATCAAATTTGATGTAAATGGTGTGTTAAATCGATTGTGAATAACCACCGCTTCCGGCAGGATACGGTCGCCCTGGTAAACATAACACCCTTGCCACGTTCCGGCAGGGTACAAAACGGCACGCTACGGTAGTGCCAATAAATAAATTTGGAGAACCTTGATGGCTATTAGCACACCGATGTTGGTGACATTCTGTGTCTATATTTTTGGCATGATATTGATTGGGTTTATCGCCTGGCGCTCAACCAAAAACTTTGATGACTATATTCTTGGCGGTCGCAGTCTGGGGCCGTTTGTTACGGCTTTATCAGCCGGCGCGTCGGATATGAGCGGCTGGCTGTTAATGGGGCTGCCTGGCGCTATCTTTCTGTCGGGGATCTCTGAAAGCTGGATCGCCATTGGCCTGACGTTAGGCGCATGGATTAACTGGAAGCTGGTGGCCGGGCGCCTGCGCGTGCATACCGAATTTAACAATAATGCGCTCACGCTGCCGGACTATTTTACCGGTCGGTTTGAAGATAAGAGCCGAGTCCTGCGTATTATTTCCGCGCTGGTCATTCTGTTGTTTTTCACTATCTATTGCGCATCAGGTATTGTCGCTGGGGCACGACTGTTCGAAAGCACCTTCGGTATGAGCTATGAAACCGCACTGTGGGCGGGGGCCGCGGCAACCATTATTTATACCTTTATCGGCGGGTTTCTTGCCGTTAGCTGGACGGATACCGTTCAGGCCAGCCTGATGATTTTTGCGTTAATCCTGACGCCGGTGATGGTTATTGTCGGCGTAGGCGGTTTTAGCGAGTCGCTGGAGGTGATCAAGCAAAAGAGCATCGAGAATGTCGACATGCTCAAGGGGCTGAATTTTGTCGCTATTATTTCCCTGATGGGCTGGGGACTGGGTTACTTCGGTCAGCCGCATATCCTGGCGCGCTTTATGGCGGCGGACTCCCATCACAGCATTGTTCATGCGCGTCGTATCAGTATGACCTGGATGATTCTGTGTCTGGCGGGCGCGGTGGCGGTGGGCTTCTTTGGCATTGCGTACTTTAACAATAACCCCGCGCTGGCCGGGGCGGTGAACCAAAACTCAGAACGCGTATTTATTGAACTGGCGCAGATCCTGTTTAACCCGTGGATTGCCGGTGTTCTGCTGTCTGCTATCCTGGCGGCGGTGATGTCGACGTTGAGCTGTCAGTTGCTGGTATGCTCCAGCGCGATTACAGAAGATTTATATAAGGCTTTTCTGCGTAAAAGCGCCAGCCAGCAAGAGCTGGTATGGGTAGGGCGAGTGATGGTGCTGGTGGTAGCGCTGATCGCCATTGCGCTGGCGGCGAATCCCGATAACCGTGTGCTGGGGCTGGTGAGCTACGCCTGGGCTGGATTCGGCGCGGCATTTGGACCTGTTGTCCTGTTTTCTGTGATGTGGTCGCGTATGACACGTAACGGCGCGCTGGCGGGAATGATTATTGGCGCGGTGACGGTTATCGTCTGGAAACAATATGGCTGGCTGGATCTGTATGAGATCATCCCTGGCTTCATTTTCGGCAGCCTGGGGATCGTAATCTTTAGCCTGCTTGGCAAAGCGCCGACAGCAGCGATGCAGGAACGCTTTGCAAAAGCGGACGCGCATTATCATTCCGCGCCGCCGTCGAAGCTACAGGCGGAATAACCGACATGTCCGATAGCATTATTGCCATCGGACATATTTTACCAGGCGGCGTTATACGCCTGCCTGGTCCTCTGATAAGTCCCGGACCGATTGACTGAAGATGTTCAGGTAAATGAGGACGCTCTCTCAAACTATTTTTAGCCCTTGAGCGCCGTTAACGCGGGCGTAATACGTCTCGAGTAATCACTAACTAGCCATATATGAAATCGCCTGTTAATGGTACCAATAGCCTTGACGCAATAGAGTAATGACAAAAATTAAAACGAGTCAGCGTTACTGGCGTAAGTATGCCGCACAAAATTTTGCATAAATAATGCCGTTTTAGCGATGGGAGAGAGGACACGTTAATTATTCCATTTTAACCTTATATATGTTCAATATTCAATGGGTTATGGATGTTTTCAGCATTAATACCCGCGGTAGCTAATGATTATCTTTTTTAGTCTCCTGCCGATGAAATAATCGTGTAATCTTTCTGTAAGAGACTGACAATGACGCAATAATTTTTGGTTAATGCTTGGTGAATATATTGTTGCATTATTGATGTTTTGTGTTGTACTTAGTAGTAATAGCGGTAGTTCCCCGGCAGTGATGGTCACTCACTATGGAGATCGCGAATGGTAATGTCCGCACCAGGACACATTGTTTACAGTAGTTACAACACCCTGAACGGACATTCTCTCTCCGGTGGTGGTCTTGTCATCTTAAAAGCTCTTATCATTTCCCTTACTGACCATACCCATGACGTCATATGTGGTGCGCGTAGCCGTGTGTGGCGTCGTTTCAAAAAGCAAGCTAAGGCTTACAAGGAAGCCAACCCTCAGATGTGTGTGCGCATAATCGCGTTCAAGAGAACGCGGGTGATGTATACCTACAACTCAAGGTGCTATCCATGGGAAGACAAAAAGCAGTGATCAAAGCTCGTCGTGAAGCAAAGCGTGTGTTGAGACGAGATTCGCGTAGTCATAAGCAACGTGAAGAAGAATCGGTCACGTCACTGGTGCAGATGGGCGGAGTAGAAGCCATTGGCATGGCGCGCGATAGTCGCGATACCTCTCCTGTTAAGGCACGAAATGAAGCACAGGCGCATTATCTGAACGCTATTGACAGTAAACAGCTTATTTTTGCGACCGGCGAAGCCGGCTGCGGAAAAACATGGATCAGTGCGGCAAAGGCGGCAGAAGCATTGATTCATAAGGACGTCGAGAGGATCATTGTGACGCGTCCGGTATTGCAAGCTGATGAAGATCTTGGTTTTTTGCCCGGTGATATCGCTGAAAAATTCGCGCCTTATTTTCGTCCCGTCTACGATGTCCTGCTTAAACGGTTGGGCGCGTCCTTTATGCAATATTGTTTGCGCCCGGAAATCGGTAAGGTAGAAATTGCCCCGTTCGCCTATATGCGTGGGCGTACTTTTGAAAATGCGGTCGTGATCCTCGACGAGGCGCAAAATGTGACTGCGGCGCAAATGAAAATGTTTTTGACGCGACTAGGCGAAAATGTCACGGTCATTGTCAATGGCGATATTACGCAATGCGACCTGCCGCGCGGCGTGCGTTCCGGGTTGAGCGATGCGTTGGAACGCTTTGAAGAAGATGAAATGGTAGGGATTGTGCATTTCAACAAAGACGACTGCGTGCGCTCGGCGCTTTGTCAGCGAACGCTTCACGCATACAGCTAATATAGCATTGACTTTCAGAGCCCGGGAGACCGGGCTTTGTTGTCTATAAAGCGTCCAGCAGACTCATGGACAAAAAAGGAAAATGACGCCTGTACGTGAAGGGCATTATTTTGTCATGTCCAGGGCATTCATTGTCCGTAATTTGCTTTCTCGGGCCTGTTCCGGCGAGGACTGTACAAGAAGGGTATAGAGCAGGTCAAAGACGAAAAGCTGCGCGGCTTTCGTACCGATCGAGTCACCCTGCAACATTCCTTGCCGATTACCATTGATCAGGCAAAAATCGGCCTCTTCACATAATGGAGAACCCAGATTATGGGTAATGGCGACTGTGGTGGCGCCAGCCTGTCGGGCCAATCGGAGTGAATGCACTGTTTCTGGCGATGTGCCCGAGTGACTGACACCCATCGCGACATCGCCTGCTTTTAATAGCGTAGCCTGCATGTACATAAAATGGTTATTGCTTACCGCATCGCCCCGTAAACCAATACGCATTAGCTTGTGTTTCATATCCAGCGCCGTGATCCCCGATGAGCCCACACCAAAGATATAAACTGAGTGACAGTGACGTAGGGCGTCCACGACACCGAGAACCTGTTGCATATCAAGCAGATTTAGCGTTTCAGATAATACATTACTAATGGTGTTCTGCAATTTTAAACCAATGGCGTGGGCATCGTCGGATTCGCTAACTTCGGCATCCAGTAGAGGACTACTGTCATCAGACTCGGTAGTGGCAAGTTCAATGGCCAGGTCCATTTTAAAATCCTGAAAACCTTTATAGCCCAGGGTGCGACAAAAGCGAATAACCGTGGCTTCTCCGGCCTGTGTGTCGCGCGACAAATCGGCAATAGATGACTGTGTCACCTGTCTGGGGAAGGCTAAAATATATTGCGCAATACGCTGGGAGGCACGTGTCAGGCTTTTTTGCATAGCACCCAGAGTGTCAAGGATTTTTCCGGGTTTAAGACGTGGGGGTTGAGACTCCATATAGTTCCTGCTCTTGGGGGCTGATTGCGGCACAAAGCCTGCAATATCGAACAGAGCAGAGCCTATCAATTCTGCGGCATGAAAAAAAGCGCGATGTAAGTAAAGGAGGGGAAATATTTACATCGCGTTGCCAACTTATGACAGAACATCACTGGAGAGTAATCTGTTGCTCTTACGGTGTTTATAGCGCGCCATTTGACGGATGGTTTATACCTGGCCCGGTATTGTCGCCCCGGGTGTTGGCGTCACCGTGTGCTGTGTCGGTATAGCGTGGTATCATGAAATCATAATGTCACCTTTGGTTCAGGTTTTTCATCCAGCGTCAATGGCGGTGCCGGGGCAAATAACGGGGCGAAAATAACGCCGCTGATCACCACGCTTAGCGAGCCAATGACCCCATAAAAGAAGAAGTTAAGGTCAGTGGCATAGCGTGCGCCCAGCACGGTAATGACGCTGATAATAATTCCTAAAACCGCACTCCCGGCATTTGCTCGTTTAAAGAAAATGCCCAGCATGAACAGACCGGTCATTGGCCCTCCCATCAGACCTATCAGACTATTAAATGCATCCCAGATTTCTGATTCATCGGCCATGACCAGCCATACCGAGGCCGCGCTACTTATCAGGCCCGCGACCAGAATAACTAACTTAGCTATTTTCATACGGTTTTCTGGCGTTCTTTTTTTATGACTCAAACGCTGATAGATATCGGAATTAAAACAACTGGAAATGCTGTTTAAGCTGCTGGAGATACTGGACTGCGCAGCAGCGAAAATAGCGGCGATTATCAACCCTGCAATGCCGACTGGCATTTCGGTGACCACGAATAAGGGTAAAATGCCGCCAGTGTTGAATCCCGCCGGTAATAATTGTGGATGTTGCTGATAGTAGACAAACAATGCCGAGCCGATAGCAAAAAAGAAAACAGGGATCACAGCAACCAGTTTGGCATTTGTAAGTAATGTTTTCTTCGTTTCCTCTATGGAGTCAGTCACGATATAGCGTTGGACCACATCCTGACTGGCAGTAAATTGCTGAATATTGGCAAACAGAAAACCAATCATCAATACAGGTACTGTGCTTTCCGTCCAGCTCCAGTGGAACTGCGTAGCCGGAAAGAATTTATCCGCCTGCTGCGTCACCGTAAAAATTTCACCAATGCCGCCCTGGACTTTGAGACATATCACTATAAAAATCAGTATCGCGCTGCCAGAAAGTAAGAGGCCTTGAATAACATCAGTCCATATTACTCCTTCAATTCCACCCATCCAGGTATAAATGATACACATCACGCTAATCAACAGTACCAAAATCACCGGGTCTATAGCGATGAAGGGGCGCAAGGCCAGCACGGTGAGGAAAGTGATAATGGCGATACGTCCGATATGAAACAACATAAATGACATGCTGGCGAATAGACGGCAGCGCACATCGAACCGTGCTTCGAGATATTCATAGGCTGATGTGACTTTCAATTTCCGAAAAAACGGAATATAGAAATAAAAAACCAGCGGTAAAATTGCGATAGCCAGATACTGACCAATGATAAACGTCCAGTCGGAAGTAAACGCTTTGGCAGGAATTGACATAAATGTAATTGAGCTTAACGTAGTAGCAAATACACTGACCCCAGCCGCCCAACCAGGAACCCGGCCACCACCGCGAAAATAATCGTCTGCTGTTTTTTGCCGTCTGGAAAAATAGACACCGACTAACATCATGGCCAGGAGGTAGCCAAATAATACAAGATAATTAACGATGCCGAAAGAATGTGTAATCATAGTTCTTTCCTGCTTATGGTTTTGAGTAGAGTTGCGGTCATCGTCTGTGTATTTTTACCTTCCCATCATTCAGACGATACGATATTCAGATCAAGTAATAGTTTTTGTTAATCCCAATGACGGTAATCATGAGATGTAAAAGGCAGAGCATTTATGCTCCACCAATGGTGATGCCCAGACGTATGTCCTGCCGGATACCTGAAATAGCAGATATCCGATATTGCGTTCAAACAGGCTTCAGGCCTGGGTATCGTATTTGCCGATAGCATTATTAACGTCGGATTATTCTCTGAGACATAAATATCAATAGTAAGCGTGTTCATTTTCTTTTCCTGTTCAGCGTTTTACTGCGTGACTGAACCACTGACAGATATGCTCGATACGGGTGATAGCGGAACCAACGGTAACTGCCCAGGCACCATGCTCAATAGCATTGGCCGCCAGTGCAGGCGTGTTATAGCGCCCCTCGGCAATAACACGACAACCTGCATGGCTCAGTTGCGTCACCATTGCCAAATCTGGCTCAACCGGCGTGATGGGGCCGGTATAGCCAGACAGTGTTGTACCAATGAATTCGACTCCTTTCTGATGGCAACTTATGCCTTCATTCACGGTTGAACAGTCTGCCATCGCCAGTAATCCATGCAGGCGAATACGTGTCAGTAAACTATCAATATCAACCGGGCGAGAGCGGAATGAGGCATCAAAAGCGATAATATCGGCACCTGCCTGCGCCAGGGCGTCAACATCCTGTAAATATGGAGTGATACGGACTGGCGACCCTGTAAGGTCACGTTTAATTATCCCAATAATTGGAACAGAAAGATGGGGACGAACAGTCCGCAGATTCTCAATGCCTTCAATGCGCACAGCGACCGCACCCGCCGAAGCCGCTGCCTGTGCCATTGCAGCCACAATTTCAGGTTTATCCATAGGGCTGCCTGATACCGGTTGGCATGAGACAATCAGCCCACCGTTTTCGTGTACACTTTGTTCCAGCCTGGCTAATAGTGACATCCAGTTCCGCCTTATATATTTTGAAGTTTTACTCCGTTTTATGTTATGTCGTGGAGTGTTGCTACATCAAGCAAAAAGATAGAAAAATGTGAACACAGTCATAAGGTATGTTTGTTATTCAATTACTGCGCCAGCGGATTTGAGGCTATAACCTGAAGCTACAAGACAAATACAATTCATTCTGACGGCAGCTTGCTGTATTTTATTAACTGCTTCCGGCATAAAGATAAAATGCTCAGAAGGAGCTTATACGCCACGGGATAGCCAGTATGAAATGCATCACATAATTCTTATTGTATTTATTCAAAATGCTATCACTAATGAGTTTGGCCATAACAGGTCACTCATAATCACTTCTAACATCACCATGGGGTGCTTTTACCTCGCACATGATAACCCCATGTAATTATTTTTAGCGCTTGGTCACATTTTGTCATTGTCATTGTTGAAATTGTGCACCATAAGATCACTAATGATGAAGCTTTGCTCCAATTGTATTTCTTCGCATGGGGATGCAGATGAAAAATTTTAAGAAAATGATGACGCTCATGGCGCTATGTTTCTCAGTTGCTATCACCACATCAGGATATGCAACGACGCTTCCTGATATACCAGAACCACTGAAAAATGGTACTGGCGCTATTGATAATAATGGCGTGATTTATGTCGGCTTAGGTACCGCAGGGACATCCTGGTATAAAATTGATCTTAAAAAGCAACATAAAGACTGGGAGCGTATAAAGTCGTTTCCTGGTGGAGCTCGTGAGCAATCCGTGTCGGTATTTTTAAATGATGAGCTTTATGTTTTTGGTGGCGTAGGGAAAAAAAACAGTGAATCACCGTTGCAGGTTTATAGCGATGTGTACAAATACTCACCGGTGAAAAATACATGGCAAAAAGTTGACACTATATCTCCAGTTGGATTAACAGGGCATACGGGAGTAAAATTAAACGAAACGATGGTACTTATTACCGGAGGGGTTAATGAGCATATCTTTGATAAGTATTTTATTGATATAGCGGCTGCGGCTGCGGATGAAAGTGAAAAAAATAAAGTCATCTATAATTATTTTAATAAACCTGCCAAAGATTATTTTTTTAATAAAATCGTATTTATCTACAATGCTAAAGAGAACACATGGAAGAATGCCGGTGAGCTGCCAGGCGCGGGGACGGCAGGATCGTCATCGGTAATGGAAAATAATTTCCTGATGCTGATTAATGGTGAGCTCAAACCGGGTTTACGTACCGATGTGATTTACCGCGCCATGTGGGATAACGATAAGCTAACATGGTTGAAGAACAGCCAGTTACCGCCATCGCCTGGAGAACAACAGCAGGAAGGGTTGGCCGGAGCATTTTCGGGCTATAGTCACGGTGTCCTGCTTGTCGGTGGTGGCGCGAATTTTCCGGGAGCAAAACAAAATTATACCAATGGAAAGTTTTATTCCCACGAAGGAATAAATAAAAAATGGCGAGATGAAGTCTATGGTTTGGTTAATGGCCATTGGCAATATATGGGTAAAATGAAACAACCTCTCGGCTATGGTGTATCAGTAAGTTATGGTGATGAAGTTTTCCTTATTGGTGGTGAAAATGCTAAAGGGAAACCTGTTTCGTCTGTAACCTCCTTTACCATGCGTGATGGTAATTTATTAATGAAATAATTTTTTAAATACAAAAATAAAGTTAATTGATAAGCGGAGTATTTTATGAAAATCAACAGATATCTTCTGGGTATGGTTTCGTTTATAGCATTTTCATCATATCTACAAGCGGCAACCCTTGATTATCGGCATGAATATGCTGATAGAACCAGAATTAATAAAGACCGTATTGCTATAATTGAAAAACTTCCTAACGGCATTGGTTTTTATGTCGATGCCAGCGTTAAATCGGGAGGAGTAGATGGCGAGCAGGATAAGCATTTAAGCGATCTCGTCGCAAACGCTATAGAACTGGGCGTAAGTTATAATTATAAAGTTACGGACCATTTTGTTTTGCAGCCGGGATTTATATTTGAAAGCGGTCCAGACACTTCAATTTATAAGCCTTATTTAAGGGTGCAATATAATTTTGATTCTGGTATTTATATGGCTGGTCGTTACCGCTATGACTATGCAAGAAAGACAGCTAACTACAATGATGATGAGAAAACGAATAGATTTGATACTTATATAGGTTATGTTTTTGATGAGTTGAAATTAGAATATAACTTTACCTGGATGGATAGCGATCAAATTAAATTTGATAACAAAAAAACAAACTATGAGCATAATGTGGCTTTAGCCTGGAAACTGAATAAGTCATTTACACCATACGTTGAGGTTGGAAATGTAGCGGTGAGAAATAATACCGATGAGAGACAGACCCGTTATCGCGTTGGATTACAATACCACTTTTGAGAAAGGTTAAAGAGTTACTGTACTAATCTTTGCTTAGTATTCATATCGATAATCTTATAGCCCGTGGCTACGTTACAGAACGTTAGACTTTGTCTTGAGTATTCACGTCCTTAACGTAGCTACGAATAAGGATGATAAACAATGAATATACGCCTTACATAGCTACGATCTCAGGCGGTTGTCGGAAAGTACCGATTGATAGTGTCTTATTCGGCAATTGATATGACTTAAAAATTAATTCCGTAAGCATTTCAGACGGTAACAGCAAATAAGGGTTTTATTGTGATAGCAAAATTCTTCCCGTGGTATAGCGAGATAACACGTCCACAAAAAAATGCTTTATTTTCAGCATGGCTGGGTTACGTTTTTGATGGCTTCGACTTTATGCTGATTTTCTACATTATGTATCTGATCAAGGCTGACTTAGGATTGACAGATATGGAGGGCGCATTCCTTGCCACAGCGGCCTTTATTGGGCGACCATTTGGCGGGGCGCTATTTGGTCTGCTGGCAGATAAATTTGGCCGTAAGCCGTTAATGATGTGGTCGATAGTTGCCTATTCTGTAGGTACAGGGTTAAGTGGCCTGGCTTCCGGTGTAATTATGCTGACGCTTAGTCGTTTCATTGTCGGTATGGGGATGGCGGGGGAGTATGCTTGCGCTTCTACTTATGCCGTGGAAAGTTGGCCAAAGCATTTAAAATCTAAAGCGAGCGCATTTCTGGTTTCAGGTTTCGGTATTGGTAACATCATAGCAGCCTACTTTATGCCTTCATTTGCCGAAGCGTATGGTTGGCGTGCTGCTTTTTTTGTCGGTTTGCTACCCGTTCTTTTAGTAATCTACATCCGGGCCAGGGCTCCTGAATCTAAAGAGTGGGAAGAAGCCAAACTCAGTGGTCTCGGAAAGCACTCACAAAGTGCCTGGTCAGTTTTCTCTTTGTCAATGAAAGGGCTATTTAATCGAGCTCAATTTCCACTGACATTATGTGTATTTATTGTTCTGTTCTCTATTTTCGGCGCAAACTGGCCAATCTTTGGTCTACTGCCTACATATTTAGCGGGCGAGGGCTTTGATACGGGCGTGGTCTCTAATTTAATGACGGCGGCAGCATTCGGCACTGTATTGGGAAATATCGTTTGGGGTCTGTGCGCAGATAGAATTGGTTTGAAGAAAACGTTCAGCATTGGTCTTCTCATGTCCTTTTTATTCATTTTCCCGTTATTCAGAATTCCGCAAGATAATTATTTACTGCTGGGCGCATGTTTATTCGGTTTAATGGCGACTAACGTAGGTGTTGGCGGGTTGGTTCCCAAATTTCTCTACGACTACTTTCCTCTTGAGGTTCGTGGTTTGGGTACCGGGCTGATTTATAATCTTGCTGCGACATCAGGCACATTCAATTCAATGGCGGCGACCTGGCTTGGAATAACAATGGGGCTAGGCGCTGCGCTAACGTTCATTGTTGCTTTCTGGACCGCAACAATTCTACTCATTATTGGCCTATCCATTCCGGATAGACTAAAAGCACGTCGTGAAAGTTTTCAATCAACAAAAGAATTTTAATAGAGGATAAATGATGACGAAATACGGTGTTGTAGGTACAGGTTATTTTGGCGCTGAACTGGCGCGATTTATGTCTAAGGTTGAAGGGGCGAAAATCACTGCGATTTACGATCCGGTAAATGCGGCTCCGATAGCGAAAGAGTTGAACTGTGTCGCCACTGCAACGATGGAGGCGCTTTGTACCCATCCTGATGTGGATTGCGTAATTATTGCTTCACCAAATTACTTACATAAAGCGCCAGTCATTGCGGCGGCTAAAGCGGGTAAACACGTGTTTTGTGAAAAACCTATCGCCTTAAATTACCAGGATTGTAAGGATATGGTTGATGCCTGCAAAGAAGCTGGTGTTACCTTTATGGCGGGTCACGTTATGAACTTTTTTCACGGGGTTCGCCACGCTAAAGCGCTCATCAAAGCTGGTGAAATTGGTGAAGTTACACAAGTTCACACTAAACGTAATGGTTTTGAAGACGTGCAGGATGAGATCTCATGGAAGAAGATTCGCGCAAAGTCAGGTGGGCATCTGTACCATCACATTCATGAGCTAGATTGTACACTGTTCATCATGGATGAAACCCCATCCCTGGTTTCAATGGCTGCGGGGAATGTTGCGCACAAAGGTGAAAAATTTGGTGATGAAGATGATGTTGTCCTAATCACCCTTGAGTTTGAAAGCGGTCGTTTCGCGACACTTCAGTGGGGATCATCGTTCCACTACCCTGAGCACTATGTATTAATTGAGGGCACGACAGGTGCAATTCTCATTGATATGCAAAATACGGCTGGTTATCTAATAAAAGCGGGCAAAAAAACACACTTTCTTGTGCATGAAAGCCAGGCGGAGGATGACGATCGTCGCAACGGTAACATATCCAGCGAGATGGATGGCGCAATCGCTTATGGTAAACCCGGTAAACGTACGCCGATGTGGCTCTCATCAATTATGAAACTGGAGATGCAGTACTTGCATGATGTGATAAACGGTCTGGAGCCAGGCGAGGAGTTTGCTAAATTGCTAACAGGAGAAGCGGCGACAAATGCCATTGCTACCGCTGATGCTGCGACGCTTTCCTCAAACGAGGGGCGCAAAGTAAAACTCACTGAAATTCTTGGCTAAAATTGAAAGCCGGATGGTGGTGTTATTACCCGGTGGCGCTGCGCTTATGTAGACCGGATAAGGCACCTGTGAACTGTGCCGCCATCCGGCAATGGACGGGTCACATATAAGCAAAAAGCCCGTACTTCTGTACAGGCTCTCAACTTGAATATGGCGGTGAGGGGGGGATTGACTCGCTG
>NZ_JAMLWO010000015.1:0-75680 GCF_056991255.1 Salmonella sp. A1325
GTTCCGTGTCAGTGGTGGCGCATTATAGGGAGTTATTTCTGCCTGACAAGAGGAAATTTAAAATAATTTTCTGAGTGTCTCTTTTTTCATCAATGGCGTGCTTAACGTGCCATAAAATAAGCAAATTGCCGTTATTGCAACTGCAATCACACTTCCAGGTGGCATACTAATAACCAAACGAAAGAGAAAGGAAGAACATTCATGCCTTTAAGCGCACAACAATTAGCCGCACAGAAAAATCTATCCTATGTTCTGGCTGAAAAGCTGGCGCAGCGGATATTAAAGGGTGACTACGCCCCTGGTACGATTCTTCCCGGCGAAATAGAACTGGGCGAGCAGTACGGCGTAAGTCGAACGGCAGTTCGCGAAGCGGTGAAAACGTTGACGGCTAAAGGTATGGTGCTACCCCGTCCGCGCATTGGTACGCGGGTGATGCCGCAGGGAAACTGGAACTTTCTGGATCAAGAGCTGCTGACCTGGTGGATGACGGAAGAAAATTTTCATCAGGTGGTGGATCATTTTCTGGTGATGCGTATTAGCCTGGAGCCGCAAGCCTGCCTGCTGGCGGCGACTCTTGGCACACCGGAGCAGAAAGCGCGGCTTAATGCCTTAATGGAAGAGATGGTCGCGCTGAAAAAGCATTTTAAGCGTGAACGATGGATTGAAGTGGATATGGCGTGGCACGAGCATATCTACGAAATGAGCGCCAATCCCTTTCTAATCTCTTTTGCGACGCTATTTCATTCGGTTTATCACACTTACTTTACCTCAATCACCTATAACGAGGTGGTAAAGCTGGATTTGCACCAGGCCATTGTTGATGCCATCGCTGATGGCGACGGCGAACGCGCTTTCCAGGCCTGCCAGGCGTTGTTAATAGCGCCTAATGAGAGACCAGATAATTAACAGGATATTGAATGACCAGCAAAAAAGCGCGCAGTATGGCTGGCCTGCCGTGGATCGCGGCGATGGCCTTCTTTATGCAGGCGCTAGACGCCACCATTTTGAATACCGCTTTACCGGCTATTGCGCATAGTCTTAACCGTTCACCACTCGCCATGCAGTCCGCTATTATCAGTTATACCCTGACAGTAGCTATGTTAATTCCGGTAAGCGGCTGGTTGGCTGACCGCTTCGGTACGCGTCGCGTCTTTATGGTTGCCGTAAGTCTGTTTACGTTAGGCTCGCTGGCCTGCGCGCTCTCCAGTTCACTATCTGAATTGGTTATTTTTCGCGTCGTACAAGGCGTCGGCGGAGCGATGATGATGCCAGTGGCGCGGCTGGCGTTATTGCGAGCCTATCCGCGTAGTGAGCTGCTGCCCGTTCTTAACTTTGTCACTATGCCGGGCCTGGTAGGTCCGATTCTGGGGCCGGTATTAGGCGGCGTACTGGTGACCTGGGCAAGCTGGCACTGGATCTTCCTGATTAATATTCCCATTGGTGTTGCAGGCATTCTGTATGCCCGCAAATATATGCCCAACTTCACCACGCCGCGTCGTAAGTTTGACATGACCGGCTTCTTTCTTTTTGGGTTAAGTCTGGTTTTATTTTCCAGCGGAATGGAACTGTTTGGCGAAAAGATTGTGGCGACATGGATCGCATCCGCCATTATTTTTTGCAGTATCGTTCTACTATTGGCCTATATCCGCCACGCCCGCCGTCATCCGACACCGTTAATATCACTATCGCTGTTTAAGACACGCACATTTTCCGTCGGTATTGCCGGCAACCTCGCCACGCGTCTGGGGACAGGCTGCGTACCTTTTTTGATGCCGTTAATGCTACAGGTTGGTTTTGGCTACCCGGCTCTGATCGCCGGCTGCATGATGGCGCCGACAGCTTTGGGTTCTATTATCGCGAAATCGACCGTAACGCAGGTTTTACGACGTTTGGGATACCGGAAGACTCTGGTCGGCATTACGGTATTTATCGGTCTGATGATTGCCCAGTTTTCGTTTCAATCTCCCGCCATGCCGATCTGGATGCTCGTGCTGCCGCTATTCATTCTTGGAATGGCGATGTCCACTCAATTTACGGCAATGAATACGATTACTCTTGCGGATCTGACAGACGATAACGCCAGCAGCGGCAACAGCGTTCTGGCAGTTACGCAGCAATTGTCTATCAGTTTAGGCGTGGCGATCAGCGCGGCGGTGTTACGTATTTATGAAGGTTTTGCGGGCACCAGTACCGTAGAACAGTTCCACTATACCTTTATCACGATGGGGGCGATCACTATCATGTCCGCGCTGATGTTTATGCTGCTAAGAGCCAAAGACGGCAACAATCTGATTAAAGAACGGCATAAATCTAAACCGACCCACGCACCGTCAAAACCGGAGTAAGCTGAAGTCGCTGTTGTTGCAAGGCGGGCTGCGCCATCCGATGAATCAACACATCAATAGCCAGCTCGCCCAATTCATCTTTCGGCTGATGGATAGTCGTCAGCGGCGGCGTCATATAGCGCGCCAGCTCAATGTCATCATAGCCAATGACTGCCATATCCTGCGGAATACGAAGCCCCGCCTGATATAGCGCCTGATAGGCACCGACAGCCATCGCATCGTTTCCGGTAAAAACCGCTTGCGGTCGCTGTTGATGGGCGAGTAACGCCTGCATGGCGTCAAAGCCGCCGCCAAATTCAAAATCGCCGGTGATCTCATAGCCTTGTGGAATAGCCAGCCCTGCGCGTTTCATCGCCGCCCGATACCCTTCCAGCCGTAAACGCGCTGGCGTTTTGTCCAGCGGGCCGGTAATACAGGCTATTCGGGTAAATCCTTTATCGATAAGGTATTGGGTAGCAAGATCGCCGCCTAACAACGAATTATCCTGAATGAGATCGCTATCGCCCTCACCATCAAACGGCGACCAGTCCATCATGACGGTAGGAATAGACGGATAACGCTCCATGATTTCACGAGAAGGCTGATGCGTTTCGGTACACAGCAGCAGTAAACCGTCTACCCGTTTTTGCATCAGCGTCTCCAGGTTGCGGTTCATCCGTTGCTCGTCGCCTTCGGTATTGCACAGCACCAGACTATAGCCGCGCTCAAAACAGCTTCGCTCAACGCCGCGCACCAGTTCGGAATAAAAAGGGTTGGTACTGGCGGTAATTAGCATACCAATCGTGCGGGTCTGGTTTAACTTGAGGCTTCGCGCCAGCGCGGAAGGCGCATAGTTAAGTGATTTAATCGCCGCTTCAACTTTTTCGGTTATCGTCTCACTCACAAAGCGATCTTTGTTAATAACGTGAGAGACCGTCGATGTAGAGACTCCCGCCAGGCGGGCAACATCTTTCATAGTAGCCAAGCGTTACCCCTGCTGATGTAAAAACGCTTCTATCTCTTCGCGCCACGGAACGGAAGGTTGCGCGCCTTTACGCGTTACGGCAATCGCGGCGGCGGCATGGGCAAAGCGAATCGCTTCCGGCAACGGCGTCTCCTCCAGTATCGCGGTGATAAAGGCGCCGTTAAACGTATCTCCGGCGGCAATGGTATCGACAGCCTCAACGCTAAATCCAGGAACGCGGCGGCCCTCGCCGTCTACGCTGGCCCAGACGCCACGGCTTCCTAAGGTAATTAATACGGTTCGAATGCCTTTATCATGCAAAACCTGCGCAGCTTTCGCGGCATCGTCGTCATTTTCCACACGCACGCCCGTCAGCTTTTCAGCTTCCGTTTCATTTGGCGTGATGATGTCCACCAGCGCCAGCAGTTCATCCGGTAGCTCACGGGCAGGCGCCGGGTTCAGCGCAACAGTAGTATGATGTTGATGGGCGATTTTCGCCGCCGCCAGTACGCTGTCCAGCGGCGATTCCAGCTGCATCAGTAAAGCATCCGCCTGCGCGATACGTTCACGTTGCGCATCAACCAACGCCGGCGATAACGCGGCATTCGCTCCGGCATGAATACCGATGACGTTCTCGCCTTCGCCATTAACGAAAATCAGCGCCACCCCGGTAGACTCGCCTTTAATGACGCTAACTGGCGTGATATCAATACGATCGCTGACTAATTGTTTACGAATACTGTCGCCAATATCGTCATCGCCCGTGCAGGCGATAAACGCAATATTTGCCCCGCTACGTCCCGCAGCAACCGCCTGATTCGCGCCTTTCCCGCCAAACGCGACCTGATAATGGCTACCGGTTACCGTTTCACCCGGGGTAGGGAAGGACTCAAGATTAAGGATATGATCGGCATTAATGCTGCCAAGGACGATGAGATTACCTGCGGTTTTCATATTCGGGGTTCCACGTCAAAGTGCGCCACCGGTTAGGGTGGCGCGTGCCCTGCTTTTCTTTTTTTACGTTCACCTCAGCGGAGGCTCGCGTATTTCTGTCGCCATCAGGCCATAGTTGACCCGTGTCGTTTATTACTGCTTGATGACCAGTTTCAGGTCAACCGGATATTTGGCCTGAACTTTTTCGCCTTTCAGCACCTTATCCGCCACTTCAACGCCTTTGGCGCCGATTTGATCCGGTAACTGAGCGATAGTCGCTGCCAGTTTGCCATCTTTTACAGCCTTTTCGCCATCCGGCGTACCGTCAAATCCAACCACCATCACATCTGCTTTACCGGCAGTTTGCAGCGCGCGCAGTGCGCCCAGCGCCATTTCATCGTTCTGGGCGAAGACAGCCTGAACATCCGGATGCGCGGTCAGCAGGTTCTGCATGACGTTCAGACCCTTAGTACGGTCGAAATCGGCAGGCTGGCTGGCCAGGACATTAAATTTGTGGGCGGCTACCGCCTGCTGGAAACCTTCGCCACGCTCACGCGCCGCAGATGTTCCGGCAATGCCTTGCAACTCAATCACTTTGGCGCCTTCGCCAGCTTTTTTCGCGATATAGTCGCCAGCGATCTTACCGCCCAGCACGTTATCAGACGCGATATGGCTGACGACATCGCCTTTGGTTGCCTGGCGGTCAAGCGTGATAACCGGAATCTTCGCCTGGTTCGCCATCTTCACCGCGTTACCCACCGCATCGGAATCAGTCGGGTTGATCAGCAAAATTTTGGTCCCGCGAACGGTTAAATCCTGCACGTTCGCCAGCTCTTTGGCAGGGTTGTTCTGGGAGTCCAGCACCACCAGGTTATAACCCAGTTTATCCGCCTCTTTTTGCGCCCCGTCTTTTAACGACACGAAGAAGGGATTATTGAGGGTAGAGATCACCAGCGCAATGGTGTCTTTCGCCATTGCATTCGCGCTCACGGTGGCGCTCAGCGCAACAGCAGATACCAGGGTAGCCAGTTTTTTCATGTTCATATTTCAGATGTCCTGTAGTCGTTGTTACTGCTTTTTGTTGTCTACCAGTACCGCCAGCAAAATCACCACCGCTTTGACGATCATCTGGTAATAGGAGGAAACACCTAACAAATTCAAACCATTATTAAGGAAGCCGAGAATCAATGCGCCGATCAATGTCCCAACAATGCGCCCTTTACCACCTGCAAGGCTGGTGCCGCCCAGCACCACGGCGGCAATAGCATCCAGCTCATAGCCGGTACCCGCCGTCGGCTGCGCGGAAGAGAGGCGCGCCACTTCAATGATGCCCGCCAGCGACGCTGTCAGGCCGCAAAGTGAATAGACAATAATTTTCACTTTGCTCACGCTAATGCCAGACAGACGCGTCGCCGCTTCGTTACCGCCCAGCGCGTAGATATAGCGTCCCAGACGGGTGTGATGCAGCATATACCAGGCGGCGATAAAGACGATAGCCATGATCCAGACCGGCGTAGGAACGCCCAGCGGACGGCCAATACCGAACCAGCCAAACAGATCGGCGTTATCGGTAAAGCCGGTGTTGACCGGGCTACCGTCGGTGTAAACCATCGTTACACCGCGCAGTAGCAGCATCATCACCAGCGTAGCGATAAACGCCTGTACGCGGCCTTTCGCGACGATAACGCCAGTGACGGCGCCAATCGCAGCGCCCAGCGCCAGCGCGGCGGCAACCGCGACCAGCGCATTCACTTCAACGCCGACGATTGAAGCGGCAACCGCGCCGGTGAGCGCCAGCAGGGAACCGACGGACAGATCGATCCCCGATGTCAGAATCACCAACGTCATCCCCACCGCCATAATGGCGTTGACGGAGGTCTGTTGAAGAATATTGAACAGATTATTAACGGTAAAAAAGTTGGGGCTCAACGTCGAAACAATCGCGATCAACACCAGCAGGGCAATGAGCGACTTCTGCTCAAGAAGCCACGCTTTAGTGAAATAACGGCGACCAGAAACAGCCTGGGTTGTCATCTTTTTTACTCCTGATTCACGCGATTAAGCTTGCCCACTGCGGCAGCCATTAACACTTCCTGGGTGGCCTGCTCGCGAGTAAATTCACCGCTGAGATGCCCTTCATGCATGACGATGATGCGATCGCTCATGCCTAATACTTCTGGCATCTCAGATGAGACCAGAATGATGCTCAGGCCGTCGGCCTTAAACTGGTTGATAAGCTGGTAAATCTCTTTCTTGGCGCCGACGTCCACGCCGCGGGTCGGCTCGTCGAGAATGAGCACTTTCGGGCGCGTCATCAACCCGCGGGCAATCGCCACTTTTTGCTGATTACCACCGGAAAGCAGGCCTATCGCCTGTTCCATTGATGGCGTCTTGACGTTGAACAGACGGATAAAATCCCCCACCGCCTGCTGCTCATCTTTGTGTTTCAGGCTTCCGCCAGCGCGGCTGAAATAGTCCAGCGCCGTCAGCGACATATTCTCTTTAACTGACATGCCGAGCACCAGTCCATCGCGCTTACGGTCTTCAGAGATATAAACGATGCCATTGGCCAGTCCGTCCTGCGGAGAACGCGTCACCACTTCGTGTCCATCAAGCGTCACGTAACCGCTGGTTCGCGGCATCGCGCCGTACAATACTTTCATCAGCTCGGTGCGACCGGCGCCCATCAGGCCGGAAATGCCAAGAATCTCGCCTTTTCGCAGCACAAAAGAGACATCATTCACGCCCGGTCCGCACAGATTATCGACCTTGAGGCGAATCTCACCCGGCGCGTTATCCAGATGCGGGTACTGATCTTCCAGCTTACGTCCCACCATCATTTCGATAAGAGAATCTTCGGTCAACGTGGCCACTTCACGCTCGGCGATAAATTGCCCATCGCGGAAGACCGTCACGTCATCGCAAATTTCGAAAATCTCTTTCATACGGTGAGAGATATAGACAATGCCGCGCCCCTGCGATTTTAATTCGCGGATAACGCGGAACAGAGAGTCGGTTTCAGTGTCGGTCAGCGCATCGGTCGGTTCATCCATAATGATGACTTTGGATTCGAAGCTCAGCACTTTGGCGATTTCCACCATTTGCTGATCGCCGATAGAGAGTTCGCCCACCAGCTTATCGCTCTTAAAGCGCAGATTGAGTTTGGCTAAGAGGTGGTCGGCTTCGGCATACATCTTTTTCCAGTCGATTTTGCCAAAGCGATTCACAAACTCACGGCCCAGGAAGATGTTTTCCGCAATGGTCAACTGCGGGATCAGGTTCAGTTCCTGGTGAATAATGCCGATCCCGGCTTCCTGAGACGATTTAGGCCCATTAAAGGTGGTCTCTTTACCCAGCCATAACAACGATCCCGCATCTCGCGTATAGATGCCGGTTAATACTTTCATCATGGTGGATTTTCCGGCGCCGTTTTCCCCCACCAGCGCCATAACGCGGCCAGGATAAACGTTTAACGCGGCGCCGGAGAGAGCCTTCACGCCGGGGAACGCTTTATCGATCCCTTTGAGTTGCAGTAATGCGTCCATAGCGGCCTCAGAAAGTGACGCCAGCGCAAAGAATGACGTTCGCATACGGGGAACACTCCCCGCTGCGAATCACCGCCTGACTGTCTGCAGTCAATTTTTTGAATTGTTCATGTGTCGTATAACTAATTTTTATGGTGTTTCCCTGGTGTTGCTGCAGTTGCTCAAGGTGAGTGAGCAACGTTTCGTGGAGCTGCGGATTCTGTTGTTTGATTTCCGTTGCAAGAATAGCCGCCTCAACCTGCATTTCCCGAGTCACGACATCCACCACCTGCATAAAAGAAGGTACGCCCTGGGTTAGTGCCATATCGATACGCGCGGTGCTATTCGGGATGGGTAAACCCGCATCACAGACCACCAGAGTATCAGTATGCCCCAGACGGGAAATGACCGACGAGATTTCAGAGTTGAGTACGGTGCCTTTCTTCATTTTTCTGCTCCACTAGCGAAACGTTTCGCTGGCCGCAGTGTAACCCTGGATGTGTTCATAAAACCATCATGACGTAACAGAATTGTGATCGCCGTCGAAACGTTTCGCTAGCGGAAATCAGGTGAAGATAATCGCCCAATGGCGATTATCGTGTGGGAATCTACGGATTGGCCAAGCCGGGCAAGCCAACGCGGCCCCCGGCATGGTGATGGGAGGTTAAATCTCGACCTGAGTTCCTAACTCAATCACGCGGTTAGGCGGGATCTCGAACTGATCCGGCGCGCGCAGGGCGTTGCGTTGCAGCAACAAATACAGCTTGCCGCGCAGACGCAAATACCACGGGCGTTTGCCGACAATCAACGACTCGTGCGACATAAAGAACGACGTTTCCATCATCCGACAGCTAAGCCCTTCCAGACCGCAGCGGTGGAACACCTCTTCAACGTTTGGCGTTTCGCGCCAGCCGTAGCTGGCCACCACGCGCCAGAATGTCGGAGACAACTGCTCAATCTGCACCCGGCGAACGTTATGCACATAAGGCGCATCTTCCGTACGCAACGTCAGTAAGATTACGCGCTCATGCAACACTTTGTTGTGCTTCAGGTTATGCAATAAAGCAAAAGGGATCACACTGAGCGCGCGCGACATGTATACGGCAGTACCCGGCACCCGAACCGGCGGTGACTTCTCCAGTGAAGCAATCATCGCTTCCAGCGAATTACCGTGTTCATGCATACGACGCAACAGGCGGAAACGCTCGCTCTTCCAGGTGGTCATGATCGTGAACATGATCAGGCCCAGGCTCAGCGGCAGCCAACCACCGGACAACAATTTGTCGAGGTTAGCCGAGAACAGCGGGATATCCACGCACAGGAACGCGATGAGGATCAGCGCGACAAAATATTTGTTCCAGTGCCAGTTCTTACGCGCCACGGTCGTAGAAAGAATAGACGTCAGCACCATCGTGCCGGTCACGGCGATACCATAGGCCGCCGCCAGGTTGCTGGAGTGCTCAAAGCTAACAATAACAACCACGACCGCGAAATAAAGCAGCCAGTTAACGAAAGGGATATAGATCTGACCGGACTCCATCTCGGAGGTATGGATAATGCGCATTGGCGACAAATAGCCAAGACGCACGGCCTGACGCGTCAGCGAAAAGACGCCGGAAATGACCGCCTGGGAGGCGATCACCGTCGCCAGCGCGGCCAGAATCAGCAGCGGAATTAACGCCCAGTCCGGCGCCAACAGGAAGAAGGGATTTTTAATCGCTTCCGGATGCTTTAGTAGCAATGCGCCCTGACCAAAGTAGTTCAGTACTAACGACGGCAGTACCACGGTAAACCACGCCAGGCGAATCGGGAACTTACCGAAGTGTCCCATATCGGCGTACAACGCCTCTACGCCGGTAATCGACAGCACCACCGCGCCCAACGCAATAAATGATACGGTTTTATATTCAAGGAAAAAACGTACCGCCCAGACAGGATTCAGCGCATGTAACACTTCGGGATTGGCGATAATACTGCGCAGGCCAAGTACCGCCAGGATTAAAAACCAGGTCAGCATGATCGGCGCAAAGAGTTTCCCTACCATTCCCGTACCGTGCTTCTGAATCATAAACAACAGAGTCAGCACAATAATGGAGAGCGGGACAATCCAGGTATCCAGCTGCGGCGCGACAATCTCCAGGCCTTCAATCGCCGACATCACCGAAATCGCCGGCGTAATCACCACTTCGCCATAGAAGAAGCTGCCGCCTATCAGTCCCATGATAACTAACATGGATGTGGTGCGCGCCGAGGTATTACGCCCGGCAAGCGACATCAGCGTCAAAATTCCACCTTCACCCGCGTTATCGGCGCGCATCACGAAGGTGAGATATTTGATGGAAACCACAAAGATGAGTAGCCAGAAGATCAGCGACAGAAAACCAAACACGGCATCTCGTTCAACGCCAAAACCAAACTGACCGGACAAACATTCACGAAGCGTATAAAGCGGGCTGGTACCAATATCACCGTAGACAACCCCAATAGCTGCGAGGGTAATCGCAGGCAACGATTGCTTATTATCAGTGCTCATAGACTCATCTTTCGTTTATACACGTCACCCTTCACGCTACCTCCTTGTCGGCTGCATTCGCTTACCCCAGTCACACGTTGAATGTTAGTGCCAGGGGATTCACTCCTTTGCCGCCTTGATGTAGTTTGAATGAATGAGTGTATAGATATGAAATGTGTGCTTAGTCCCTTGGCCCACAAAAAAGCGCACAGTATGCACGATTAATCATAAAATCGTACCCCTAAATGAAGCCAGATTAACCTGGCTCAAAGAAAAATAAACAGCGCATCAGACGATTATAGCCCCGGTGGTGAAACGTCTATACTCGCAATTAGCATGATCCATTTGTCGAAAGGACGCCTCTTTATTATGGCTCACCCACATTTATTAGCGGAAAGAATTTCCCGTCTGAGCAGCGCCCTTGAGAAGGGGCTGTATGAACGTAGTCACGCCATACGCCTGTGCCTACTGGCGGCGTTAAGCGGTGAAAGCGTCTTTTTGTTGGGCCCGCCCGGTATCGCCAAGAGTCTGATTGCCCGCCGCCTGAAGTTTGCTTTCCAGCGCGCCCGCGCTTTTGAATATCTGATGACACGCTTTTCCACGCCGGAAGAGGTGTTTGGCCCGCTCTCTATTCAGGCGCTGAAAGATGAAGGTCGCTATGAACGCTTAACGACCGGCTATCTTCCCGAAGCCGAAATCGTTTTTCTGGATGAAATCTGGAAAGCCGGGCCCGCTATCCTGAACACATTGCTGACCGCCATTAACGAACGCCATTTCCGCAACGGCGCATTTGAGGAAAAAATTCCGATGCGGCTGCTGGTGGCGGCCTCCAACGAACTGCCCGAAGCGGACAGCAGCCTGGAAGCCTTGTACGACCGAATGTTGATTCGCCTGTGGCTGGATAAAGTTCAGGATAAAGCCAATTTCCGCTCCATGCTGATTAGTCAGCAGGATGAGAGTGATAACCCGGTCCCCGCCTCGTTACAGGTTAGCGACGAAGAATATCAACAGTGGCAAAAAGATATCGGCGCGATTTCACTGCCTGATCCGGTCTTTGAGCTGATATTTACTCTGCGCCAACAGCTGGATAATTTGCCGAATGCGCCTTATGTCTCCGACCGTCGCTGGAAGAAAGCCATCCGCCTGTTACAGGCCAGCGCCTTCTTTAGCGGACGCGACGCGGTTGCGCCGATTGACCTTATCCTGCTAAAAGATTGCTTGTGGTATGACGCGCAGAGTCTGAATCTCATGCAACAGCAACTGGAAATATTGATGACCGGACACGCCTGGCAGCAGCAGGCCATGCTGACTCGCCTCGGCGGTATTGTCCAGCGCCGCCTCCAGTTGCAGCAACAGCAAAGCGATAAAACCGCCTTCACCGTCATTAAAGAAGGCGGTATGTTCAGCCGCCGCCCGCATTACACTTTACCGCCGGAAGCCAGTGCGTCAACGTTGACGTTATTGCTACAAAAACCGCTAAAACTGCATGATATGGAAGTGATCCATATTACCTTTGACCGCAGCGCGCTGGAACTTTGGCTGACCAAAGGCGGCGAGATCCGCGGCAAACTGAACGGGATCGGCTTTGCCCAAACGTTGAATATGGAAGTCGATAACGCTCAACATCTGGTGGTGCGCGACATCAGTCTACAAGGTACCCGTCTGGCGTTACCGGGAGCGGCTGAAGACAGTATGCCTGCGGAGATCAAACAGCAGCTGGAAACGTTAGAAAACGACTGGCGCCAGCAGCATACCCGCTTCAGCGAGCAGCAACATTGCCTGTTTATTCACAGCGACTGGTTAGGGCGCATTGAGGCCAGCCTGCAGGATGTAGGAGAACAGATCCGCCAGGCGCAACAATGCTGACGCTGGATACGCTAAATACCATGCTGGCCGTCAGCGAAGAGGGAATGGTCGAAGAGATGATCCTCGCGCTACTGGCTTCCCCACAGCTGGTCATTTTCTTTGAAAAGTTTCCGCGTTTAAAAAACGCCGTGACCGCCGATCTCCCGCGCTGGCGGGAAGCGCTACGCAGCCGTCTTAAAGACGCACGCGTTCCGCCGGAACTCATGGAAGAGGTCATGTGTTATCAGCAAAGCCAACTTCTCTCTACCCCACAGTTCATCGTGCAACTGCCGCAAATACTGGCGTTGCTTCATCGCCTGCATTCACCGTATGCCGCGCAGGCGAAGCAGTTGACGGAGAGCAACAGTACCTTTACCCCTGCGCTACACACGCTTTTTTTGCAACGCTGGCGGTTAAGTCTGGTGGTGCAGGCCACCACGTTAAACCAGCAACTACTGGAAGAAGAGCGCGAGCAGTTGCTGAGTGACGTTCAGGAACGGATGACGTTGAGCGGGCAACTGGAACCGACGCTGGCGGAAAATGATAATGCCGCAGGCCGCCTGTGGGATATGAGCGCGGGACAGCTTAAACGTGGTGATTATCAACTGATCGTAAAATACGGCGAATTTCTCGCCGCCCAGCCGGAACTAATGCAACTGGCGGAACAACTGGGACGTTCGCGGGAAGCCAAATCAGTACCGAAAAAAGACGCGCCGATGGAAACCTTTCGTACACTGGTACGCGAACCCGCAACGGTGCCGGAGCAGGTTGACGGTATACAGCAAGGCGATGATATTCTGCGCCTGTTGCCGCCAGAGCTGGCGACGCTCGGCATCACCGAGCTGGAATATGAATTTTACCGCCGGTTAGTGGAAAAACAGCTCCTCACCTATCGCCTGCATGGCGAAGCGTGGCGTGAGAAAGTGACCGAACGGCCGGTAGTACACCAGGATGTCGACGAGCAGCCGCGCGGACCGTTTATTGTCTGCGTCGATACTTCAGGCTCGATGGGAGGATTTAACGAGCAGTGCGCAAAAGCGTTCTGCCTGGCGTTGATGCGCGTTGCGCTGGCGGATAACCGCCGCTGCTTTATTATGCTGTTTTCCACTGACGTTGTGCGTTATGAACTCTCCGGCCCGGAAGGTATTGAGCAGGCCATCCGCTTTTTAAGTCAACGTTTTCGCGGCGGCACGGATATCGCCAGCTGTTTTCGCGCCATTATTGAAAGAATGCAGGGACGGGAATGGTTTGATGCCGATGCGGTGGTCATTTCGGATTTTATCGCCCAGCGCTTGCCGGATGACGTGGTGAGCAAAGTGGGAGAGTTGCAGCGTCTTCATCAGCATCGATTCCATGCGGTGGCGATGTCGGCGCACGGCAAACCCGGCATCATGCGCATTTTCGATCATATCTGGCGCTTTGACACCGGGATGCGAAGCCGCCTGCTGAGACGCTGGCGGCGCTAACGGCTTATAAAATAGCAGGAATGCTTTCGCGAACCTGCGCGGGCCATACGCCGCACTGCACCTGACCAATATGCGGCAATTGCAGCAGCAACATCGTCAGACGCGACTGCCCAATCCCGCCGCCGATGGTCTGCGGCATTTCGCCGCGCAGCAGCGCCTGATGCCACTCCAGTTGCAGACGATCTTCATCACCGGTCAACGCCAGCTGGCGCATCAGCGTATCGGCATCTACGCGGATACCCATAGAGGAAAGCTCAAACGCATCTTCCAGCACCGGGTTCCACACCAGGATATCGCCGTTCAGACCGGCGTAGCCCAGCTCAGATGCGGAGCTCCAGTCATCATAATCCGGCGCACGTACATCATGGCGGTGGCCATCGCTCAGTTTACCGCCGATCCCCACCAGGAAAACGGCGCCAAGTTCTTTGGCGATCGCGCGTTCGCGCCCTTTCGCATCCAGATCCGGATAGCGAGACAACAGCTCCTGACTGTGAACAAAATGGATCTGATCCGGCAGGAACGGTGCCAGACCAAACTGTTTATGCACTTCCGCTTCCGTCGCCTTAATTCCTGCCCATATAGCCTCTACTGTGCTTTTCAGGGTGGAAAATTGGCGCTCGCCATCGCCCATGACACGCTCCCAGTCCCACTGATCCACATAGACCGAGTGGAGCGGAGAGAGTCGGTCTTCATCGGGGCGAAGGGCTTTCATGTGCGTGTACAGCCCTTCGCCCGCGCTGAAGTCATGCTGCCCCAGGGTTTGACGTTTCCACTTCGCCAGTGAATGCACCACTTCGAACTGGGCGTCAGGCAATGCTTTCACTTTTACCTGCACCGCTTTTTCACAGCCGGACAAATTATCCTGCGTACCATCTCCTACGCGACTCAGGATCGGCGCCTGGACCTCAATTAGACCCAGACGCTCCTCCAGCTGGCGAGAGAAATGTGATTTCACGAAGCTAATTTGACGTTGTTTGGCAATGTAAGCGGTTTTCATTTTTTTACTCCTGCGTCCTGTTGCCTATGATTAAGCAACAAAATGAGAGCACTATTCAATAATCAACAGATAAAAAGCCAACTTCGATTTTGATTCGTTAAAAATAATGGCTAAAATAGAGATAATCATTAATCTGCATAAGAAAAAGCGATGGAAAATTATCAGATCGACAATCTGGACCGCGGCATACTTGACGCCTTAATGGAAAATGCCCGCACTGCCTACGCCGAACTGGCCAAACAATTTGGCGTTAGCCCTGGAACCATTCACGTTCGCGTCGAGAAAATGAAGCAGGCCGGGATTATTACTGGCGCACGGATTGACGTCAGCCCCAAACAGCTGGGCTACGATGTGGGCTGCTTTATTGGCATCATTCTCAAAAGCGCCAAAGACTATCCCTCCGCACTGGCCCGGCTGGAAAGCCTGGATGAAGTGACGGAAGCGTATTACACCACCGGTCACTACAGCATCTTTATAAAAGTGATGTGCAAATCAATCGACGCGCTTCAGCACGTACTTATCAACAAGATCCAAACAATTGATGAAATTCAGTCCACTGAGACACTGATCGTCTTGCAGAACCCGATCATGCGCACCATCAAGCCATGATCGGCTTTTTTAATCCCACATTTTTCCACAGGTAGATCCCAGCTCGTTCACAGAGTACAATGCAGCCTCTTTACCTGAGCGAGCGATCAATGGCAGACATTACTCTTATCAGCGGCAGCACCCTGGGCGGCGCCGAATACGTCGCGGAACATCTGGCGGAAAAGCTGGAAACTGCCGGTTTTTCAACCGAAACGGTGCACGGTCCGTTATTAGAGGATCTGTCAACTTCCGGGATCTGGCTGATAATCAGCTCAACGCACGGCGCCGGAGACATTCCGGACAACCTGACCCCTTTCTATGAAGACCTTCAGACGCAGAAACCCGATCTTTCCGCGGTACGTTTCGGCGCAATTGGCATTGGCAGTCGAGAATACGACACGTTTTGCGGCGCGATTGAGAAAATAGAAGCGGAACTGAAAGGCGCTGGCGCAAAACAGGTTGGGGAAACACTGAAGATCAACATCCTTGAACATGAGATTCCGGAAGATCCAGCGGAGATTTGGCTCGGATCCTGGATTAATTTACTCAAATAAGTGTAAAGATCGTGCGATCCATTGTGGATAAATCTGGTGGAAAGCTTGGATCAACCGGTAGTTATCCAAAGAATAACCGTTGTTCACTTTTTGAGTTGTGTATAAGTACCCGTTTTGATCCCAGCTTATACGGGCCACGATCACCGTTCATTCACAGCTAGTGATCCTTACCAACGCATTGATCTTTATTACAGGATCCGGGTTATCCACAGCCTGGAGCGATCCTAATAAGAGATCACAATAGAACAGATCTCTAAATAAAAAGATCTTCTTTTTAATAGCCCGGATCCCGGGGCTTTCTCCATCGGCTAAAGTTGAGTAGAATCCACCGCCCGGGCTTCAATCCATTTTCACACCGCGTTATGCGAGGCAATTACCATGTTTTATCAGGATCCTTTTGACGTCATTATTATTGGCGGGGGTCATGCAGGCACTGAGGCCGCGATGGCCGCAGCGCGTATGGGTCAACAGACTCTGCTTTTGACACACAATATTGACACGTTGGGACAGATGAGCTGCAACCCGGCGATCGGCGGTATTGGAAAGGGACATCTGGTAAAAGAGGTGGATGCGCTCGGCGGTCTGATGGCGAAAGCGATCGATCAGGCAGGTATTCAGTTTAGGATACTAAACGCCAGCAAAGGTCCGGCCGTTCGCGCTACCCGGGCTCAGGCGGATCGAGTCTTATATCGCCAGGCGGTGCGTACCGCGCTGGAGAATCAGCCGAATCTGATGATCTTCCAGCAAGCTGTTGAAGATCTGATTGTCGAAAACGATCGCGTTGTCGGCGCTGTGACCCAAATGGGGCTCAAATTCCGCGCGAAAGCGGTGGTGCTGACCGTCGGGACCTTCCTGGACGGCAAAATTCATATTGGTCTGGATAACTACAGCGGCGGTCGTGCTGGCGATCCGCCATCCATCCCGCTGTCTCGCCGTCTGCGTGAGCTTCCGCTACGCGTCAGTCGCCTGAAAACCGGCACACCGCCGCGTATTGATGCGCGTACTATCGATTTTAGCGTGTTGGCTCAACAGCATGGCGATAACCCGATGCCGGTTTTCTCGTTTATGGGGAATGCTTCTCAGCATCCGCAACAGGTGCCGTGTTACATCACGCATACCAATGAGAAAACCCATGACGTGATTCGTAATAACCTCGATCGTAGCCCAATGTACGCTGGCGTGATCGAAGGGATCGGCCCACGCTACTGTCCTTCGATCGAAGACAAGGTGATGCGTTTTGCCGATCGTAACCAGCATCAGATCTTCCTTGAGCCGGAAGGACTGACCTCTAACGAGATTTACCCTAACGGTATCTCCACCAGCCTGCCGTTTGACGTGCAGATGCAGATTGTCCGTTCCATGCAGGGCATGGAGAACGCGAAGATCGTTCGCCCTGGTTACGCGATTGAGTACGATTTCTTCGACCCGCGCGATCTGAAACCGACACTGGAAAGTAAATTTATTCACGGCCTGTTCTTTGCTGGTCAAATCAACGGTACTACCGGCTATGAAGAGGCTGCGGCGCAGGGCTTGCTCGCTGGTCTGAATGCCGCGCGTCTTTCCGCCGACAAAGAGGGCTGGGCGCCTGCGCGTTCTCAGGCTTATCTCGGCGTGCTGGTGGACGATCTCTGTACGCTGGGCACCAAAGAGCCGTATCGCATGTTTACCTCCCGCGCCGAATATCGCCTGATGCTGCGTGAGGACAACGCCGATCTGCGTCTGACTGAAATGGGCCGCGAGCTGGGTCTGGTGGATGATGAACGCTGGGCGCGCTTCAACGAGAAGCTGGAAAATATCGAACGAGAACGTCAGCGGCTGAAATCGACATGGGTAACGCCGTCTGCGGAATCCGCCGATGAAGTGAATGCGCATTTGACCACGCCTCTCTCCCGTGAGGCCAGCGGCGAAGATCTGTTGCGTCGTCCGGAAATGACCTACGCGCAGCTCACTTCGCTTGCCGCATTCGCACCTGCGCTTGAAGATGAGCAAGCCGCTGAGCAGGTGGAAATCCAGGTCAAATACGAAGGCTATATCGCTCGCCAGCAGGATGAGATTGAAAAACAACTACGTAACGAGAATACGTTGCTGCCTGCCACGCTGGATTATCGTCAGGTTTCCGGTCTGTCGAACGAAGTTATCGCCAAGCTGAACGATCATAAACCGGCGTCTATCGGCCAGGCATCGCGTATCTCCGGTGTTACGCCAGCGGCAATCTCCATTCTGCTGGTATGGCTGAAAAAACAAGGTATGCTGCGTCGTAGCGCTTGATAACACTAATTTGGCGGGGGCGCTTCGCTTGCCCGCCCTACAAATTTGTAGGCCCGATAAGCGAAAGCGCATCGGGCATTTGATTATTAACAGGTAATGACCGTGCTCAACAAACTCTCTCGTCTGCTGGCTGATGCCGGTATTTCTCTTACCGATCACCAGAAAACGCTGCTGGTCGCCTACGTTGATATGCTGCACAAATGGAACAAAGCATACAACCTGACGTCAGTGCGGGATCCCAACGAAATGTTGGTACGCCATATTCTCGACAGCATAGTCGTTGCGCCGTATCTTCAGGGACAGCGTTTTATCGATGTAGGAACAGGACCGGGGCTGCCGGGCATCCCGCTGGCTATTGTTCTCCCTGACGCGCATTTCACCTTACTCGACAGCCTGGGCAAGCGGGTACGTTTTCTGCGTCAGGTCCAGCACGAACTGAAACTGGAAAACATCACGCCGGTTCAAAGCCGCGTTGAAGCCTATCCCTCCGAACCGCCGTTTGATGGCGTTATCAGCCGCGCTTTCGCATCGTTGAATGATATGGTGAGCTGGTGTCACCATCTGCCGGGAGAGAAAGGGCGTTTTTATGCCTTAAAAGGGCAATTGCCAGGGGATGAAATTGCCTCACTACCTAACAATTTTAGCGTCGAATCTGTTGAAAAATTACGCGTTCCGCAACTGGAAGGCGAGCGGCATCTGGTGATTATTAAGTCAAACAAAGTTTAATTTTTATCAAAAAAAATAGAAAAAAAACGACGCGGCTTGTGTTAAAAATCGACAGGTATAACGCATTTCAGCGTTGTTACATTTAACTCTGGATTTACGGTTTCGTTTCAACATGACAACGTCGCTTCTTTTGTTAAAACAGAGAGTAATCAACTTTGTAAATATCAGTCTGCTAAAAATCGAATCGAAAAATCACTTTTGCTTGTTAAATTTTTATTATAAATGTCAATGGGGCGTTTTTAAGGTGTAAGCTGGTATTTTTAAAACAGTACTTGGTTTTACGCTTAAATATCAAAAAGATGAAAAGGCATGAATTGACACGTAAATGAATTGCGTAAGCATGAATATGTTTAATGTGTGATCTGGTGCACGCTTTATCGCCAGTGTTTTCGTGCTATTTGCAGTTTTGTACGATCGTTCACACTTTGGCTAAAAGTTAAAAATGCGGGCCAGAGAAAAATATTTAAACATTTATTCACCTTTTGGCTACTTATTGTTTGAAATCACGGGTGCGCACCGTATAATTTGACCGCTTTTTGATGCTTGACTCTAAGTCTTAAAGAACGTTTTATACGACACGCGGCATACCTCGAAGTGAGCAGGAGTAAAAACGTGATGTCTGTGTCGCTCGTGAGTCGAAACGTTGCTCGTAAGCTTCTGTTCATTCAGTTTCTGGCGGTAATAGCAAGTGGATTGCTGTTTTGCCTCAAAGACCCCTTCTGGGGCATCTCCGCAGTATGTGGGGGATTGGCAGTGGCACTGCCTAATATGTTGTTTATGATATTTGCCTGGCGTCACCAGGCGCATACACCTGCTAAGGGCCGCGTGTCCTGGACTTTCGCCTTCGGTGAAGCCTTCAAGGTGTTAGCGATGCTGGTTTTACTGGTGGTGGCGTTGGCGGTTTTAAAGGCGGTGTTTTTGCCGCTGATCGTTACGTGGGTTTTGGTGCTGGTGGTTCAGATACTGGCGCCGGCTGTAATTAACAACAAAGGGTAAAAGGCATCATGGCTTCAGAAAATATGACGCCGCAGGAATACATAGGACACCATCTGAATAACCTTCAGCTGGACCTGCGTACTTTCTCGCTGGTGGATCCGCAGAACCCCCCAGCCACCTTCTGGACGCTCAATATTGACTCCATGTTCTTCTCGGTGGTGCTGGGTCTGTTGTTTCTGGTGATGTTCCGTAGCGTTGCTAAAAAAGCGACCAGCGGCGTGCCAGGCAAGTTTCAGACCGCGATTGAGCTGATAGTCGGCTTTGTGCATGGCAGCGTCAAAGACATGTACCATGGCAAAAGCAAGCTGATTGCGCCGCTGGCCCTGACGATTTTCGTCTGGGTATTCCTTATGAACCTGATGGACTTACTGCCTATCGACCTGCTGCCGTATATCGCTGAGCATTGGCTGGGTCTGCCGGCAACGCGCGTGGTGCCGTCTGCTGACGTCAACATCACCCTATCGATGGCGCTGGGCGTATTCATCCTTATTCTGTTCTACAGCATCAAAATGAAAGGCATCGGCGGCTTCGCTAAAGAGTTGACGCTGCAGCCGTTCAATCACTGGGCGTTCATTCCTGTCAACTTAATCCTTGAAGGGGTAAGTCTGCTGTCCAAACCGGTTTCTCTCGGTCTGCGACTGTTCGGCAACATGTATGCCGGTGAGCTGATTTTCATTCTGATTGCTGGTCTGTTGCCGTGGTGGTCACAGTGGATTCTGAATGTGCCGTGGGCCATTTTCCACATCCTGATTATTACGCTGCAAGCCTTCATTTTCATGGTTCTGACGATTGTCTATCTGTCGATGGCGTCCGAAGAGCATTAATTTACCAACACTACTACGTTTTAACTGAAACAAACTGGAGACTGTCATGGAAAACCTGAATATGGATCTGCTGTACATGGCTGCCGCTGTGATGATGGGTCTGGCGGCAATCGGTGCTGCGATCGGTATCGGCATCCTCGGGGGTAAATTCCTGGAAGGCGCGGCGCGTCAACCTGATCTGATTCCTCTGCTGCGTACTCAGTTCTTTATCGTTATGGGTCTGGTGGATGCTATCCCGATGATCGCTGTAGGTCTGGGTCTGTACGTGATGTTCGCTGTCGCGTAGTAAGCGTTGCTTGAATTAAGAGCAATATCAGAAGGTTAACTAGATAGAGGCATTGTGCTGTGAATCTTAACGCAACAATCCTCGGCCAGGCCATCGCGTTTATTCTCTTTGTCTGGTTCTGCATGAAGTACGTATGGCCGCCGTTAATGGCAGCCATCGAGAAACGTCAGAAAGAAATTGCTGACGGTCTCGCTTCTGCTGAACGAGCACATAAGGATCTTGACCTTGCAAAGGCCAGCGCGACCGACCAGCTGAAAAAAGCGAAAGCGGAAGCTCAGGTAATCATCGAGCAGGCAAACAAACGCCGCGCTCAGATCCTGGACGAAGCCAAAACTGAAGCAGAGCAGGAACGTACTAAAATCGTGGCGCAGGCGCAGGCGGAAATTGAAGCCGAGCGTAAACGTGCCCGTGAAGAGCTGCGTAAGCAAGTTGCTATCCTGGCTGTTGCTGGCGCCGAGAAGATCATCGAACGTTCCGTGGATGAAGCTGCTAACAGCGACATCGTGGATAAACTTGTCGCTGAACTGTAAGGAGGGAGGGGCTGATGTCTGAATTTGTTACGGTAGCTCGCCCCTACGCCAAAGCAGCTTTTGACTTTGCCGTTGAACACCAAAGTGTAGAGCGCTGGCAGGATATGCTGGCGTTTGCCGCCGAGGTAACCAAGAACGAACAAATGGCAGAGCTTCTCTCTGGCGCGCTGGCGCCGGAAACGCTCGCTGAGTCGTTTATCGCAGTCTGCGGTGAGCAGTTAGACGAAAACGGTCAGAACCTGATTCGGGTGATGGCTGAAAATAATCGTCTGAACGCGCTCCCGGATGTTCTGGAGCAGTTTATTCATCTGCGTGCCGCCAGTGAAGCTACCTCCGAGGTAGAAGTTACGTCGGCAACCGCATTGAGTGAAGAGCAGCTTTCGAAAATCAGCGCCGCGATGGAAAAACGTCTGTCACGCAAAGTGAAGCTGAATTGCAAAATCGATAAGTCTGTAATGGCAGGCGTTATCATCCGGGCGGGTGATATGGTCATTGATGGCAGCGTACGCGGCCGTCTTGAGCGCCTTGCAGACGTCTTGCAGTCTTAAGGGGACTGGAGCATGCAACTGAATTCCACCGAAATCAGCGAACTGATCAAGCAGCGCATTGCTCAGTTCAATGTGGTGAGCGAAGCTCACAACGAAGGTACTATTGTTTCTGTCAGTGACGGTGTTATCCGCATTCACGGCCTGGCCGATTGTATGCAGGGTGAAATGATCTCCCTGCCGGGTAACCGTTACGCTATCGCACTGAACCTGGAGCGCGACTCCGTGGGTGCGGTAGTCATGGGTCCATACGCTGACCTTGCCGAAGGCATGAAGGTTAAATGTACGGGTCGTATCCTGGAAGTTCCGGTTGGCCGCGGCCTGCTGGGACGTGTGGTAAACACCCTGGGTGCGCCAATCGACGGTAAAGGTCCGGTTGATAATGACGGCTTCTCTGCCGTTGAAGCGATTGCGCCGGGCGTTATCGATCGTCAGTCTGTCGATCAGCCGGTGCAGACCGGTTATAAAGCCGTTGACTCCATGATCCCAATCGGTCGTGGTCAGCGTGAACTGATCATCGGCGACCGTCAGACCGGTAAAACCGCGCTGGCTATCGACGCCATCATCAACCAGCGCGACTCCGGCATCAAATGTATCTATGTCGCTATCGGCCAGAAAGCGTCCACCATCTCTAACGTGGTGCGCAAACTGGAAGAACACGGCGCGCTGGCTAACACCATTGTTGTGGTGGCGACCGCGTCCGAATCCGCTGCGCTGCAATATCTGGCGCCGTATGCCGGTTGCGCAATGGGCGAATACTTCCGCGACCGCGGCGAAGATGCGCTGATCATTTACGATGACCTGTCTAAACAGGCTGTTGCTTACCGTCAGATCTCCCTGCTGCTCCGTCGTCCGCCAGGACGTGAAGCATTCCCGGGCGACGTATTCTACCTCCACTCTCGTCTGCTGGAGCGTGCTGCGCGTGTTAACGCCGACTACGTCGAAGCCTTCACCAAAGGTGAAGTGAAAGGGAAAACCGGCTCTCTGACCGCGCTGCCGATTATCGAAACGCAGGCAGGTGACGTTTCCGCGTTCGTTCCGACCAACGTAATTTCGATTACCGATGGTCAGATCTTCCTGGAATCTAACCTGTTTAACGCCGGTATTCGTCCTGCGGTTAACCCGGGTATCTCGGTATCCCGTGTAGGTGGCGCAGCCCAGACCAAGATCATGAAAAAACTGTCCGGTGGTATTCGTACCGCGCTGGCGCAGTATCGTGAACTGGCGGCGTTCTCTCAGTTTGCATCCGACCTTGACGATGCCACCCGTAAACAGCTTGACCACGGTCAGAAAGTGACCGAACTGCTGAAACAGAAACAGTATGCGCCGATGTCCGTCGCGCAGCAGTCTCTGGTTCTGTTCGCAGCAGAACGTGGTTATCTGGCGGATGTCGAACTGGCGAAAATCGGTAGCTTCGAAGCCGCACTGCTGGCTTACGTCGACCGTGATCACGCTCCGCTGATGCAAGAGATCAACCAGTCCGGTGGCTATAACGACGAAATCGAAGGCAAGCTGAAAGGCATCCTCGATTCCTTCAAAGCAACCCAGTCCTGGTAACGTCTGGCGGCTTGCCTTAGGGCAGGCCGTAAGGCATTGAGGAGAAGCTCATGGCCGGCGCAAAAGAGATACGTAGTAAGATCGCAAGCGTCCAGAACACGCAAAAGATCACTAAAGCGATGGAGATGGTCGCCGCTTCCAAAATGCGTAAATCGCAGGATCGCATGGCGGCCAGCCGTCCTTATGCAGAGACCATGCGCAAAGTGATTGGTCACCTTGCGAACGGTAATCTGGAATATAAGCACCCCTACCTGGAAGAGCGCGACGTTAAACGCGTGGGCTACCTGGTAGTGTCGACCGACCGTGGTTTGTGCGGTGGCTTGAACATTAACCTGTTCAAAAAGCTGCTGGCGGATATGAAGGCATGGTCTGATAAAGGCGTTCAGTGCGAACTCGCAATGATCGGCTCTAAGGGCGTGTCATTCTTTAATTCCGTAGGCGGCAACGTTGTCGCTCAGGTGACAGGTATGGGGGATAACCCTTCTCTGTCCGAACTGATCGGTCCGGTTAAAGTGATGTTGCAGGCCTACGACGAAGGCCGTCTGGACAAGCTTTACATTGTCAGCAACAAATTTATTAACACCATGTCTCAGGTGCCGACGATCACTCAACTGCTGCCGCTGCCGGCGTCAGAAGATGATGATCTGAAGCGTAAAGCCTGGGATTACCTGTATGAACCAGACCCGAAAGCGCTGCTGGATACTCTCCTGCGTCGTTATGTGGAGTCTCAGGTTTATCAGGGCGTGGTAGAAAACCTGGCCAGCGAGCAGGCCGCACGAATGGTGGCGATGAAAGCCGCAACCGATAATGGCGGCAGCCTGATTAAAGAGCTGCAGTTGGTATACAACAAAGCTCGTCAGGCCAGCATTACTCAGGAACTCACCGAGATCGTCTCGGGGGCCGCCGCGGTTTAACCAGGTTATTTCGTAGAGGATTTAAGATGGCTACTGGAAAGATTGTCCAGGTAATCGGCGCCGTGGTCGACGTCGAGTTCCCTCAGGATGCCGTACCACGCGTGTACGATGCTCTTGAGGTGCAGAATGGTAATGAGAAGCTGGTGCTGGAAGTTCAGCAGCAGCTTGGCGGCGGTATTGTGCGTACCATCGCGATGGGGTCTTCTGACGGTCTGCGTCGCGGTCTGGATGTAAAAGATCTCGAACACCCGATCGAAGTCCCGGTAGGTAAAGCCACGCTGGGTCGTATCATGAACGTCCTGGGCGAACCGGTCGACATGAAAGGCGAGATCGGCGAAGAAGAACGTTGGGCGATTCACCGCGCAGCGCCTTCCTACGAAGAGTTGTCAAACTCTCAGGAACTGCTGGAAACCGGTATCAAAGTTATCGACCTGATGTGTCCGTTCGCGAAGGGCGGTAAAGTCGGTCTGTTCGGTGGTGCGGGTGTAGGTAAAACCGTAAACATGATGGAGCTTATCCGTAACATCGCGATCGAGCACTCCGGTTACTCTGTGTTTGCGGGCGTAGGTGAACGTACTCGTGAGGGTAACGACTTCTACCACGAAATGACCGACTCCAACGTTATCGATAAAGTATCCCTGGTGTATGGCCAGATGAACGAGCCGCCGGGAAACCGTCTGCGCGTTGCACTGACCGGCCTGACCATGGCGGAGAAATTCCGTGACGAAGGTCGTGACGTACTGCTGTTCGTCGATAACATCTATCGTTACACCCTGGCCGGTACGGAAGTATCCGCACTGCTGGGCCGTATGCCTTCCGCAGTAGGTTATCAGCCGACTCTGGCGGAAGAGATGGGCGTTCTGCAGGAACGTATCACCTCCACCAAAACCGGTTCTATCACCTCCGTACAGGCGGTATACGTACCGGCGGATGACTTGACTGACCCGTCTCCAGCCACCACCTTTGCGCACTTAGATGCAACCGTGGTACTGAGCCGTCAGATCGCATCCCTGGGTATCTACCCGGCCGTTGACCCGCTGGACTCCACCAGCCGTCAGCTGGATCCGCTGGTTGTTGGTCAGGAACACTACGACACCGCGCGTGGCGTTCAGTCCATCCTGCAGCGTTATCAGGAACTGAAAGACATCATCGCCATCCTCGGTATGGATGAACTGTCTGAAGAAGATAAACTGGTGGTAGCACGCGCGCGTAAAATTCAGCGCTTCCTGTCCCAGCCGTTCTTCGTGGCGGAAGTATTTACCGGTTCTCCGGGCAAATACGTTTCCCTGAAAGACACCATCCGTGGCTTTAAAGGCATCATGGAAGGCGAATACGATCACCTGCCGGAGCAGGCGTTCTACATGGTCGGTTCCATCGACGAAGCCGTGGAAAAAGCCAAAAAACTTTAACGCCTTAATCGGAGGGTGATATGGCAATGACTTACCACCTGGATGTCGTCAGCGCGGAGCAACAAATGTTCTCCGGTCTGGTCGAGAAAATCCAGGTTACGGGTAGCGAAGGCGAACTGGGGATTTACCCGGGGCACGCGCCGCTGCTCACCGCCATTAAGCCTGGTATGATTCGCATCGTTAAGCAGCACGGTCATGAAGAGTTTATCTATCTGTCCGGCGGCATTCTGGAAGTGCAGCCTGGCAGCGTGACCGTTCTGGCGGATACCGCGATTCGCGGTCAGGATCTCGACGAAGCGCGAGCCCTGGAAGCGAAGCGTAAAGCCGAAGAGCACATTAAGAGCTCGCACGGTGACGTGGATTACGCTCAGGCGTCTGCGGAACTGGCCAAAGCGATCGCTAAACTGCGCGTTATCGAGTTGACCAAAAAAGCGATGTAACACCGGCTTGAAAGCATAAAACCAGTCTGATTGCGGACTGGTTTTTTTTTATCCTCTCAATTTTTATTCGATAAACTAGCAACGACAAAAACAAGCGGCTGAAGGCGACGCGTTTTCAGCGACAGCGCTGTTTTCATTAAATCCTTCTTTCTGTCATTGGCATCTGCACATTGTGCGAAGAAGGAAGGAATGGATGCGTTTTTATTGCATAAAATGAGGGATTATTACTATGTCATTTCAGCCATCCTTTGCGGGTCCACAACCCGACTCAAGGATTGATCGTACTACCTTTATTCGTCGCGCTTATCTTCATCTCGCCGTCGCCATCGTCGGTTTTATCGTATTGAGCGCGGCGTGGAGTTTTATAGGGGTCGGGGAGTATGCGCTTGATGTGCTGCTGGCTGGTGGAAGATATAGCTGGTTGGTTGTTCTCGGCGCTTTTATGCTGGTGGGAATGCTGGCGACCCGTCTGGCGGATAATGCGGGGACTAATCAAACGCAACTTATCGGGCTGGGGATTTATGTGTTGGCAGAATCCCTGATTTTTGCCCCCCTGTTAACGGTGGCGGCGTATATTAACCCGTCGAGCATTGGCGCGGCGGCAATAACGACCCTGTTGCTGGTTGGCGGTCTGACGTTTACCGCTTTTTCCATAAAAAAAGACTTTTCTTTTCTGCGCTCGTTTCTGACTATGGCTGGGTTCATTGCTTTTGGCGCGATTATTGCCAGCGTCATCTGCGGCTTCTCGCTGGGCGTCTGGTTTTCTGCGCTAATGGTACTGCTGTGCGCCGGGTTTATACTTTACGATACTTCTAACATTATTCACCATTACCCTACCGATCGCCCTGCTGGCGCGGCATTACATCTGTTTGCTTCTATCGCGACCATGTTCTGGTATATTTTGCGGATTTTTATGTCGCGTAATTAAGTAAAAAATACGCACAACGGAAAACCAGCGGCCTCTGTCGCTGGTTTTTGCTTTTCTGACTCCCCTGCGCTTTATTACGTTATCTTCTTTATTTATGGAGTAAAAAAACAGCAAAAACATCGGACTACGTTGCCAATACGCGGGTATTTTTACTTTTCAGGAGACAAGAGGCGCGGTAATGAACGAAAATGATTCATTAGCAGGCGGGGATTTTATCCCGGTGAGCGTTTTATCCTTCTTCCATTTTACGATGAAAAAAATGTAGTATTTTCAACGTGAAACAGTATAAATTCGTTCTCAAATTACAGTCAGGACGCGTATGTTAAATAGTGCTATGAGCGTAGTGATCCTTGCCGCAGGTAAAGGCACGCGCATGTATTCCGATATTCCTAAAGTGCTGCACACGCTGGCGGGTAAATCCATGGTGCAGCATGTCATTGATGCAGCTACTAAATTAGGGGCCGCACAGGTTCATCTGGTCTATGGCCACGGTGGCGAGTTGTTAAAACAGACCCTGAAAGATGACAAGCTGAACTGGGTGCTTCAGGCGGAACAGTTGGGAACAGGTCACGCAATGCAGCAGGCCGCGCCCTTCTTTAGCGACGATGAAGATATTTTAATGCTTTACGGCGACGTGCCGCTGATTTCGGTTGAAACCTTACAGCGCCTGCGCGATGCCAAACCGCAGGGTGGTATTGGGTTATTAACCGTGAAGCTGGACGATCCGAGCGGCTATGGCCGTATTACGCGTGAAAACGGTAAAGTGACCGGCATCGTTGAACATAAAGACGCCACTGATGAACAGCGTCAGATCCAGGAAATTAATACCGGTATTCTGATCGCCAACGGCGCGGACCTGAAACGCTGGTTGTCTAAGCTGACTAACAATAATGCGCAGGGTGAATATTACATCACAGATATCATTGCGCTGGCTTATCAGGAAGGACGGGAAATCGCCGCGGTGCATCCGGCTCGCATCAGCGAAACGGACGGCGTGAATAACCGTCTACAGCTTTCTCGTCTGGAGCGTATTTATCAGGCCGAACAGGCGGAGAAACTGCTGTTATCCGGCGTTATGTTGCGCGATCCGGCTCGTTTTGATCTGCGCGGTAATCTGGCTCACGGGCGTGATGTGGAAATTGACGCTAACGTTATCATCGAAGGTAACGTGACGCTCGGTCACCGCGTGAAGATCGGCGCGGGGTGCATTATTAAAAACAGCGTTATTGGCGATGACTGCGAAATTAGCCCATACAGCGTGGTGGAAGATGCGCATCTGGAAGCGGCCTGCACCATCGGTCCGTTTGCTCGCCTGCGTCCCGGCGCGGAGCTGTTAGCGGGCGCTCATGTCGGCAATTTCGTTGAAATGAAAAAAGCGCGTCTGGGTAAAGGTTCTAAAGCCGGTCATCTGACCTATCTGGGCGATGCGGAAATTGGCGACAACGTGAATATCGGCGCGGGGACCATCACCTGTAACTATGATGGCGCGAACAAATTCAAAACGGTTATTGGCGACGATGTGTTTGTCGGCTCCGATACCCAACTGGTGGCGCCGGTTACTGTTGGTAAAGGGGCTACCATCGCCGCAGGGACTACCGTCACTCGTAATGTAGCCGACAATGAACTGGTATTAAGCCGCGTGCCGCAGGTACATAAGCAAGGCTGGCAGCGTCCGGTGAAGAAAAAGTGATTTTGTAAGCCGGATAAGCGTCAGCGCCATCCGGCAGACCGGAGATGAGAGGATAAAATAATCCTCCGCTCCATGAGCAGTACTTATAAAAATAACCCCACTCTCTACAAGGCTCGGGGCGCCCGCAACGACGGGCATACAGGTCAGCGACAACGCATGGCGTAATGCCATAATCAGGAAATAAAACTATGTGTGGAATTGTTGGCGCTATCGCGCAGCGTGATGTAGCTGAAATCCTTCTCGAAGGTTTACGTCGTTTGGAATACCGCGGATATGACTCTGCCGGTCTGGCCGTTGTTGATGCAGAAGGTCATATGACCCGCCTGCGTCGCCTCGGTAAAGTCCAGATGCTGGCTCAGGCAGCGGAAGAACATCCTCTGCATGGCGGCACAGGTATTGCTCACACTCGCTGGGCGACGCACGGTGAACCTTCAGAAGCTAACGCGCATCCGCATGTTTCTGAACACATTGTGGTGGTGCATAACGGCATCATCGAAAACCATGAACCGCTGCGTGAAGCGTTAAAAGCGCGTGGCTATACCTTCGTTTCTGAAACCGACACCGAAGTGATTGCACACCTGGTAAACTGGGAACTGAAACAGGGGGGTACTCTGCGTGAGGCTGTTCTACGTGCTATCCCGCAACTGCGTGGTGCGTACGGTACAGTGATCATGGATACCCGTCACCCGGATACCCTACTGGCGGCACGTTCTGGTAGCCCGCTGGTGATTGGCCTGGGTATGGGCGAAAACTTTATCGCTTCTGACCAGCTGGCGCTGTTGCCAGTGACTCGTCGCTTTATCTTCCTTGAAGAGGGCGATATCGCTGAAATCACTCGCCGTTCGGTAAATATCTTCGATAACACCGGCGCGGAAGTAAAACGTCAGGATATCGAATCTAATCTGCAATATGACGCGGGCGATAAAGGTATTTACCGCCACTACATGCAGAAAGAAATCTACGAACAGCCGAACGCGATCAAAAACACCCTTACCGGGCGCATCAGCCACGGTGAGGTGGATTTAAGCGAGCTGGGACCGAACGCCGACGAACTGCTGTCGAAGGTTGAGCATATTCAGATCCTCGCCTGCGGTACGTCTTACAACTCCGGTATGGTTTCCCGTTACTGGTTTGAATCGCTGGCAGGTATTCCGTGCGACGTTGAAATCGCCTCTGAATTCCGCTATCGCAAATCTGCCGTGCGCCGTAACAGCCTGATGATTACCCTGTCACAGTCTGGCGAAACGGCAGATACCCTGGCTGGCCTGCGTCTGTCGAAAGAGCTGGGATATTTGGGCTCTCTGGCCATTTGTAACGTGCCGGGATCTTCGCTGGTGCGTGAATCCGATCTGGCGCTGATGACCAACGCGGGTACGGAAATTGGCGTAGCATCTACCAAAGCCTTTACCACCCAGTTAACCGTGTTGTTGATGCTGGTGGCTAAACTGGCGCGTCTGAAAGGTCTGGATGCGTCCATTGAGCATGATATCGTTCATGGCCTACAGGCGCTGCCGAGCCGTATTGAGCAGATGCTATCGCAGGACAAACGTATAGAAGCCCTGGCGGAAGATTTCTCTGACAAACACCATGCGCTGTTCCTGGGGCGTGGCGATCAATATCCGATTGCGCTCGAAGGCGCGCTGAAGCTGAAAGAGATCTCTTACATTCACGCGGAAGCTTACGCGGCAGGCGAGCTGAAACACGGGCCGTTGGCGCTGATTGACGCCGATATGCCGGTGATTGTGGTGGCGCCGAACAACGAACTGCTGGAGAAACTGAAATCCAATATCGAAGAAGTTCGCGCGCGTGGCGGTCAGTTGTACGTCTTCGCCGACCAGGATGCGGGTTTTGTGAGCAGTGACAACATGCACATCATCGAGATGCCGCATGTGGAAGAGGTCATTGCGCCTATCTTCTACACCGTTCCGCTGCAACTGCTGGCGTATCACGTGGCGCTGATTAAAGGCACCGACGTTGACCAGCCGCGTAACCTGGCGAAATCAGTGACGGTAGAGTAAGTCAAATGTAGTACCAGGCAGAAGGCCGTCGATAGACGGCCTTTTTTTGTGCGCCGTGACAGGTGCTGTTCTTTCTCTATGGTGGCTGAAGAGCGACTAAGAGGTGCTACGCCTGCCTGCGCTACGGGCACCCGGTCACATTCTCTTCTTTAAGGCCCGGGCTCAATCCAGGTGGATCGGAAATCAAACCACCCCAGGTTATTCAGGTGGATCCCCCTGGCCCGGTCGGGGCCTTTGAGTCGCATCCAGTGGTGAAAAAGCGGTTGTAGCCAGCCTGAACGGGTGGTTTCCCTGACCAGTTGTTCCGCGCTGATGGTTTCGGCATGCCACTGGGTTTCCCATTGGGCCAGCAGCGCATCATCCCCACCGCTGATGGCGTGGCGCAGTAAAGGGGAGCCCAGTAGCCATGTACCGACGTTCCACTCTTCGGGAATGGGGAAATTGACCGTCCCCAGCCAGAGATCCACATTGGCTTTGCCATTCGCCCAGTCATCATAATTCAGCTCAACGCCCTCAAGTAAAATGCCCTGCTGGCGCATGATCTCTTGCATGATATCCAGGAGCATTGGAAATTCAGGGTGCTGATCGTGATAGGCCAGACGCAGTTTTGCGTAGGGCGACGACGAGATAAAAGGTGAACAGGCCGGGCCCGCCTCAATAGTATGAAACCAGGAGGACAGCAGGCTGCCGCCCGGTACCCAGAAGGGGCGAATTGCCTCACTCAGATGCTGGAGTATGGCGTAAGGGCTGAGTGTTTCCCGTAGCCAGCGGCGATGTTCGGCGGTATGCCAGTGCGGGGAGCGGCTGTCGCATAATAAAAAATATCCTCCACGCTCAAGAAACATCTCGCGCAGGTTGTCAGAAGGTTTGCCTGATACCTGGCTAAGCCGTCCGGAAACGTAATCCTCATCGCTCAGGCTGGAGCTGAGCCAGGCTGCCGTGTCGTTATCCGACAGCGATTCCGCCAGGTTGTCTGTCTCCGTTAAATTCGGCCAGATAAAGACCTCCACTTCATCCAGCAGCCCGCGCAGACCGAAATAGTGGTCAAAGGCCTTCATTTGCAGATGAAAGCCATTGTTTTCCACCACCTCATAAGGGCCAGTCCCCACGGGATGTGCCGGGAAATCAGCGCGTTGTGTATGGTCAGGCGGTAGGATCATGGCATCAATATGGCTGAGCAGCAGCGGCAGTCGGTTATCCGGGTGCGCCAGCGTAATTTCAAGACTCAGCGGCCCGGTGGCCTGAATAGTCTGCAAGTGCGAGAACAACGGCAGCTTAGCGCTGCGGGTCAGTGAAGCGATAACCGCGTCGATCGTCAGCTCCTGACCATCATGCCAGAGGACGGCGGGGCGCAGATAAAAACGCCAGCGCAGTGGATCAATCTGCCGCCAGTGGTGGGCAAGATCGGCTTCGACTTCACCTTTTTCCTCATTTATGCGTGTCAGGCCGCTAAAAATCTGCCTGACCAGATGCTGTTCAGAGCGGCGCAACGGCGTGCCGGGGCACAGCGACGGCATTGTCCGGTAATAGGGGATGCACAGCCGCTGATAGTCTGCCCGCACGCTATAGCCCAGTTTTGAGCGCAGCAGTTGCGCCACCTGGTGCTTATTTTTACCCAGCAGTTGAATGGCCTGATCAACATGACCAGACTCCAGTAACTGCTCCGCCTTTTCGCTTAACAGCTGTTCTGGTTTATAGCGCAGGTGAAGCCGGGCGCGATGCCCACGTCCGGCCTGTGATTGCCAGATGAGCCACTTTGCCTCCTGCATCTGAAGCAACAGATTACGCATATGCCGCCGGGTGCAGAACAACACATCCGCCAGCTCCTGTAGCGTCACGCTAACGGGCTTGTCGCCATAGTGCTGGAGTAGCTTTAAGTATTTTTGTTCAGTGTGCCGGGTTGCCATAAAAGGTGAAATTTCCCGAACGGGAATGAGCAATTTTTAATATCCCCTTTTTAGCCGATGATTTTCTCTATCGCAACTTCTATGAGGATTCATCATGACAAAGCGCATTAATAAAGACACTCAGGTCTGCATGTCCCTGGCGGCACGCCCAAGTAACTTCGGTACACGCTTTCACAACTATCTGTACGAAGCGCTGGATCTCAATTATCTCTACAAAGCCTTTTCGCCGACCGATCTTACGCAGGCCATTAGCGGCGTGCGCGGTCTGGGGATCCGTGGGTGCGCGATCTCTATGCCGTTTAAAGAAGCCTGCATTCCGCTGGTGGATGAACTGGATGCTTCTGCTCAGGCCATTCACTCAGTTAATACCATTGTGAATACCAATGGCCATCTGAAGGCGTACAACACCGATTACATTGCAATAGCTCGCTTGCTGGCGAATTACAAGGTCTCTCCCGACCTGGTATTTGCTTTGCGTGGCAGCGGTGGTATGGCAAAGGCGGTGGCCTGCGCGCTGAAGGATGCGGGGTTTACCCGTGGTTATATTGTCGCGATTGATGAAGCGTCAGGTAAACAACTGGCCGAACTCTATGGCTATGAATGGCGCCCGGATACCGACGGTATTGAAGCCGATTTGTTAATTAACGCCACGCCTATCGGAATGGCTGGCGGTAATGATGCCGACAAACTCTCTTATTCCGAACAGGAAGTGGATAAGGCGAGCGTTATCTTTGATGTGGTGGCGCTACCGCCCGTCACGCCGCTGATCCGCTACGCCCGTGAACGCGGTAAAACCGTGATTACCGGTTCCGAAGTGTTTGCTATTCAGGCCGTGGAGCAATTTGTCCTTTATACCGGGATTCGCCCGGATGACGCGCTGTTCCAGAAAGCAGCGGCCTGGTCACGCCTGTAACATTTTTTCCCGCTTTTTCTTTAAATTAAAAGAACAGGGTACCCTACTATGACTAAAAAAATTGTTGCTGTGACGGCCTGTCCGACGGGCGTCGCCCATATCTTTATGGCTGCCGAAGCGCTGGAAATTGAAGCCCGCAAGCGTGGTGACTGGATCAAGGTTGAAACTCGCGGTTCCGTCGGGGCGAAGAACACGCTGACCGCGGAAGAGATAGCGCAAGCGGATGTGGTGATTATCGCGGCGGATATTGAGCTGGATCTGTCAGGCTTTGTTGGCAAAAGACTCTATCGCACCAGTACCGGCGCGGCGCTAAAAAAGAGTGCGCAGGAAATGGATAATGCTTTCAATAGCGCCGAGGTCTATCAGGGGAGTGCCGGGCGCTCTTCTTCAGCTGGTAAAACAGAGCTACCCGGCGTTTATAAGCATTTAATGACCGGCGTATCCCATATGCTTCCTTTGGTGGTGGCGGGAGGGTTATGTATCGCGCTCTCTTTTGTCTTCGGTATCCAGGCCTTCAATGAGCCGGGCACGCTGGCGGCTGCGTTATTTCAAATCGGTGGTAAGGCGGCCTTTGCGCTGATGGTGCCGGTACTGGCTGGGTTTATTGCCTTCTCAATTGCCGATCGTCCGGGTCTGGCCCCGGGGCTTATTGGCGGGATGTTGGCCAGCCTGTGCGGTGCTGGTTTCCTGGGAGGGATTGTGGCCGGTTTTCTGGCCGGTTACAGCGTACGGTTTCTGGCGCAAAATATTAAGCTGCCAGCGTCAATGGAAGCGCTTAAGCCTGTGCTGGTTCTGCCGCTACTGTCTACGCTGATTACCGGCCTAATCATGATTTACGTGGTGGGTGGCCCCGTTTCTGCGGTGATGGAAGGGCTGACGACGTTCCTGGGGAATATGACCTCTACGAATGCTATCTTGCTGGGAATGTTGCTGGGCGCAATGCAAGGTTTTGACCTTGGTGGGCCGGTGAATAAAGCTGCGTATACCTTCGGCGTCGGTTTACTGGCTTCTCATTCTTATATGCCAATGGCGGCCATTATGGCGGCAGGGATGGTACCGGCATTAGGAATGGGCGTCGCAACCTGGGCGGCCAGAGCGAAATTCAATGCCGCTGAGCATGAAGCGGGTAATGCATCTTTTATCCTGGGGCTGTGCTTTATCTCTGAAGGGGCGATTCCCTTCGCCGCGCGTGACCCGATGCGCGTCATCCCTTCCACGATGGTCGGTGGCGCAATCGCCGGGGGACTGTCCATGTATTTCGGTTGTACACTGATGGCGCCACACGGCGGCCTCTTTGTCCTGGCGATCCCGCATGCGGTGGAACATGTGATGCAGTACCTGCTCTCGATTGCCCTGGGCACGATTGTCTGCGGCCTGATGTACGCGCTGTTGAAACCGTCTGTGGTTGCGCAAACAGTTTAATTCATCTCCCCCTGCAGGCTGGTCTGGTGTCTCCCCGGGCCAGCTTTTTTATTTCCATTGTCATCAAACCGTCATAATCAAGACATATAACTGTCATCAATTTGTCCTATTTTGCTCATCGTAGCAACTCAAACAACGATTTACCGAAACCGTGCAGGAGACATTATGAAAGTTATGCGTACCACTGTCGCAACTGTTGTCGCCGCGACCTTATCGATGAGCGCGTTCTCTGCCTTTGCAGCAGCAAGCCTGACAGGTGCCGGTGCAACGTTTCCTGCGCCGGTGTATGCCAAATGGGCGGATACCTACCAGAAAGAAACCGGTAACAAAGTCAATTACCAGGGGATAGGCTCTTCCGGCGGCGTGAAACAAATCACCGCGAATACCGTTGATTTCGGCGCTTCCGATGCGCCGCTGTCTGACGAAAAACTGAATCAGGAAGGCCTGTTCCAGTTCCCGACGGTGATCGGCGGCGTGGTGCTGGCGGTGAATATTCCAGGCCTCAAATCCGGCGAACTGGTGCTGGATGGTAAAACGCTGGGTGACATCTACCTCGGTAAAATCAAGAAGTGGGATGATGAAGCCATCACCAAACTGAACCCAGGCGTGAAGCTGCCTTCTCAGAACATCGCTGTGGTGCGTCGCGCTGACGGTTCCGGTACTTCCTTCGTGTTCACCAGTTACCTGGCGAAAGTCAACGACGAGTGGAAATCGAAAGTGGGCGCGGGTTCTACCGTGAACTGGCCAACCGGCCTGGGCGGTAAAGGTAACGACGGCATCGCGGCATTTGTACAGCGTCTGCCAGGCGCTATCGGCTACGTTGAGTATGCGTATGCCAAGCAGAACAACCTGGCCTACACCAAACTGGTTTCTGCCGACGGCAAACCGGTAAGCCCGACGGAAGAGAGCTTCTCTAATGCGGCGAAAGGCGCAGACTGGAGCAAAACCTTCGCGCAGGATCTGACCAACCAGAAAGGTGACGATGTGTGGCCAATCACCTCCACCACGTTTATCCTGGTCCACAAAGCGCAGAAGAAACCTGAGCAGGGTGCTGAAGTGCTGAAGTTCTTCGACTGGGCCTACAAAAATGGCGCTAAGCAGGCGAATGATCTGGACTACGCCAGCCTGCCGGATAACGTTGTTGAGCAGGTTCGTACCGCCTGGAAGACCAGTATAAAAGACAGCAACGGTAAGGCGCTGTATTAATTAACGAATTGGCGGATGGCGCTACGCTTATCCGCCCTACGGTTTCGACCGCAGGCCCACGTTGTAGGCCGGATAAGCGTAGCGCCATCCGGCAGGGGCAACGTCGTAAAACGCGTTTAATGGAAAGAGTAATTTATGGCTGCAACCAAGCCTGCTTTTAACCCGCCGGGTAAAAAAGGCGACATGATTTTCAGCGCGCTGGTAAAACTGGCTGCGCTGATTGTGCTATTGATGTTGGGCGGTATTATCGTCTCATTGATCATCTCCTCCTGGCCAAGTATCCAGAAATTTGGTTTCTCATTTCTTTGGACTAAGGAATGGGACGCGCCAAACGATATCTACGGCGCACTGGTGCCTATTTACGGCACGCTGGTGACCTCCTTTATCGCACTGCTGATCGCCGTTCCGGTCAGTTTCGGCATTGCCCTGTTTTTAACCGAGCTGGCGCCAGGCTGGCTAAAGCGTCCGCTCGGCATCGCCATTGAGCTGCTGGCGGCAATTCCCAGTATCGTGTACGGCATGTGGGGGCTGTTTATCTTCGCGCCGCTGTTTGCGACGTACTTCCAGGAGCCGGTCGGCAATATTCTTTCCAACATTCCGTTTGTCGGCGCGCTGTTCTCCGGCCCGGCATTTGGTATCGGCATTCTGGCGGCGGGCGTCATCCTCGCCATCATGATCATCCCCTACATTGCGGCGGTTATGCGCGACGTCTTCGAGCAAACGCCGGTAATGATGAAAGAGTCCGCTTACGGTATCGGCTGCACTACCTGGGAAGTTATCTGGCGCATCGTGCTACCGTTCACCAAAAATGGCGTGATCGGCGGCATTATGCTGGGGCTGGGCCGTGCTCTGGGTGAAACGATGGCGGTCACTTTTATCATCGGCAATACCTACCAGCTCGACAGCGCGTCGCTGTATATGCCGGGCAACAGCATCACTTCCGCGCTGGCGAACGAATTCGCTGAGGCGGAATCGGGTCTGCACGTGGCAGCGTTGATGGAACTGGGGCTGATCCTGTTTGTGATCACCTTTATCGTCCTGGCGGCGTCTAAGTTCATGATTATGCGTCTGGCGAAGAACGAGGGAGCACGTTAATGGCTACGCTTGATATGCAGAACACCGCGCAGCTCGCGGAATCCCGTCGCAAGATGCAGGCGCGTCGCCGCATGAAGAACCGTATCGCACTAACGCTCTCAATGGCGACGATGGCATTTGGCCTGTTCTGGCTGATCTGGATTTTGATGTCCACCATCACGCGTGGTATCGACGGGATGTCGCTGGCGCTGTTTACCGAAATGACGCCGCCGCCGAACACGGCGGGCGGCGGGCTGGCGAACGCCCTGGCGGGGAGTGGATTGTTGATTCTCTGGGCTACCGTATTGGGTACGCCGCTGGGGATTATGGCCGGGATCTATCTGGCGGAATATGGCCGTAAATCCTGGCTGGCGGAAATCATTCGCTTTATTAACGACATTCTGCTTTCCGCGCCGTCAATTGTTGTGGGGCTGTTTGTTTACACCATCGTGGTGGCGCAGATGCAGCACTTCTCCGGTTGGGCAGGGGTGATTGCGCTGGCGCTGTTGCAGGTACCGATCGTTATCCGTACCACTGAAAACATGCTCAAATTGGTGCCGGATAGCCTGCGTGAAGCCGCTTATGCGCTGGGTACGCCGAAGTGGAAGATGATTTCCGCGATTACGCTGAAAGCCTCTATCTCCGGCATTATGACCGGTATTCTGCTGGCAATTGCCCGTATCGCCGGGGAAACGGCGCCATTGTTGTTTACCGCGCTCTCGAACCAGTTCTGGAGCACCGACATGATGCAGCCTATCGCCAACCTGCCGGTGACCATCTTTAAATTCGCGATGAGCCCGTTTGCCGAATGGCAACAATTAGCCTGGGCGGGTGTGCTGATTATTACCCTGTGCGTACTGCTGCTGAATATTCTGGCGCGTGTTGTTTTCGCGAAGAAAAAACACGGTTAAAGACATTGTAGGCCTGATAAGCGTAGCGCCATCAGGCATTATTTTACGGCGTGGCGGATGCGGCGCTGGATGAGGAAAAGAGTGAAATGAGTATGGTTGAAACTGCCCCGAGTAAGATTCAGGTTCGTGATTTGAACTTCTACTACGGCAAATTCCATGCCCTGAAGAACATTAATCTGGATATCGCGAAGAATCAGGTAACGGCATTTATCGGGCCATCCGGCTGCGGTAAATCAACGCTACTGCGTACCTTCAATAAAATGTATTCGCTTTATCCGGAGCAGCGCGCGGAAGGTGAAATTCTGCTGGATGGCGACAATATTCTCACCAACACCCAGGATATCGCGCTACTGCGCGCAAAAGTGGGTATGGTATTCCAGAAGCCGACGCCGTTCCCGATGTCCATCTATGACAATATCGCCTTTGGCGTGCGTCTGTTTGAGAAGCTGTCTCGCGCCGATATGGACGAGCGCGTGCAGTGGGCGTTGACCAAAGCCGCATTATGGAACGAAACCAAAGATAAATTGCACCAGAGCGGGTACTCTCTCTCCGGTGGTCAGCAGCAGCGCCTGTGCATTGCGCGCGGTATCGCCATTCGCCCGGAAGTGCTGCTGTTGGATGAGCCATGCTCAGCTCTGGACCCGATCTCTACCGGGCGTATTGAAGAGCTGATCACCGAGCTGAAACAGGATTACACCGTGGTGATCGTGACCCACAACATGCAGCAGGCGGCACGTTGCTCCGATCATACGGCGTTTATGTACCTGGGCGAGTTGATTGAGTTCAGCAACACGGACGATCTGTTCACCAAGCCCGCGAAGAAACAAACAGAAGACTATATCACCGGTCGTTACGGTTAATTCAGGAGTGCGTAATGGACAGTCTGAACCTTAATAAACATATTTCCGGCCAGTTCAACGCCGAACTGGAAAGCATCCGCACTCAGGTAATGACCATGGGCGGCATGGTGGAGCAACAGCTTTCTGACGCTATCACCGCCATGCACAACCAGGACAGCGAGCTGGCGAAGCGCGTGGTAGAAGGCGATCATCAGGTTAATATGATGGAAGTCGCCATCGATGAAGCCTGCGTGCGTATTATCGCCAAGCGCCAGCCGACGGCGAGCGATCTGCGTCTGGTAATGGCGATTATCAAAACCATCGCCGAACTGGAGCGCATTGGCGACGTGGCGGATAAAATCTGCCGTACCGCGCTGGAGAAATTCTCCCAGCAGCACCAGCCGCTGCTGGTCAGTCTGGAGTCACTGGGCCGCCACACCGTGCAGATGCTGCACGACGTGCTGGATGCGTTCGCGCGCATGGATCTCGACGAAGCGGTGCGTATCTACCGTGAAGACAAGAAAGTTGACCAGGAGTACGAAGGCATCGTGCGTCAGCTGATGACCTACATGATGGAAGACTCGCGCACGATTCCCAGCGTGCTGACCGCGTTATTCTGCGCGCGCTCTATCGAGCGTATCGGTGACCGTTGCCAGAATATCTGCGAATACATCTTCTACTTCGTGAAGGGGCAAGACTTCCGTCACGTCGGCGGCGATGAGCTGGATAAGCTGCTGGCGGGGAAAGATCCGAAAGAGTAAATCTCATTCTTTTGCCCGGTGGCGCTGCGCTTACCGGGCCTACAGGTACAGATGCTGTAGGCCGGATAAGCGTTAGCGCCATCCGGCATTTCAGTTAACGCGTAATCTCCCACCCGCGCGCTTTCCACAATCCCGGCAACTGCGCCAAATCGGTAAACGTCGTCACGTTAGGGTGATCGATCGGCTTGTTATGCGGATCGGCGCAGAAATAAAACACTTCCATTCCCGCTGCAATTCCTGACTGCGCGCCCGCGCTGGAATCATCCACCAGAATACACCTCTCAACATTGACCTTCATGGCGTTCGCCGCATGGAGCATCAGCGCCGGATCGGGCTTCCAGCGTTGAATATCGTAACCGCTAAACAGCAAATCGGGAAAATAATGCAACATGCCCAGTTTACCCAGCGAATGCTGCATCTTACTGACCGGTCCGTTGGATACCACGCACATGGGCGTCTTAATGCTCTCCAGCAGGGTATTTGCGCCCGCGATCGCTTCCAGTTCGGTATCGAACAGGCGCGCCACTTCCGCGCGATACACCGGCTCCAGCTCCGCCTTTGCCAGCGCAACGCCATGCTCTTTACTGATGGTATCGATAATTTCGTAGAGCTTTACGCCTTTAAAGCGTCTGAATACTTCCGTGAGCTCAAGCGTAATGCCGAACTGCCGGAACATAGTGACATAGGCGCGCGAGCAAATTACTTCACTGTCGACCAGCGTGCCGTCACAGTCAAAAAACACCGCTTCGATTTGGGACATGTCATTTCCATTTTAACAAGTTTAACGTTTACGTAATGCTGAATGAGGGGACGCAATCGTTGCCGTACTAACAAATTGAGTGAAAAAAATTACCACACAACTGCGCCAGGTGTCGCATTTTGGTATAGGATAACGGCGAATTTTCCCTCCTTTCTCCGGAAATTGATAATGAGTCAACAACACACCACCCAGGCTTCTGGTCAGGGTATGCTGGAACGCGTGTTTAAACTGCGCGAACATGGCACGACGGCACGAACCGAAGTGATCGCCGGTTTTACCACTTTCCTGACGATGGTTTATATCGTTTTTGTTAACCCGCAAATTCTGGGCGTAGCTGGCATGGACACCAGCGCCGTCTTTGTGACCACCTGTCTGATTGCGGCCTTTGGCAGTATTCTGATGGGTCTGTTCGCTAACCTGCCGGTGGCGCTGGCGCCCGCGATGGGGCTGAATGCGTTCTTTGCCTTCGTGGTTGTGCAGGCAATGGGACTGCCGTGGCAGGTAGGCATGGGCGCCATTTTCTGGGGCGCTGTTGGTCTTTTATTGCTGACTATCTTCCGCGTGCGTTACTGGATGATCGCCAACATTCCGGTCAGCCTGCGCGTGGGCATCACCAGCGGCATCGGCCTGTTTATCGGCATGATGGGGCTGAAAAACGCCGGCGTGATCGTCGCTAACCCGGAAACGCTGGTCAGCATCGGCAACCTGACCTCGCACAGCGTGCTGCTGGGGGTTCTCGGATTCTTTATTATTGCGATTCTCGCTTCGCGCAACATTCATGCGGCGGTGCTGGTGTCCATCATCGTCACGACGATGCTTGGCTGGATGATGGGCGATGTGCACTACAACGGCATTGTCTCCGCGCCGCCAAGCGTCACCAGCGTGGTAGGGCATGTCGATTTGGCAGGCTCGTTCAATCTTGGCCTGGCGGGGGTTATTTTCTCCTTCATGTTGGTAAACCTGTTTGACTCCTCCGGTACGCTGATTGGCGTGACCGATAAAGCCGGCCTGGCGGATGCGAAAGGCAAATTCCCGCGCATGAAGCAGGCGCTGTTTGTTGATAGTATCTCTTCCGTCACTGGCGCATTTGTCGGAACGTCTTCTGTGACCGCTTATATTGAATCCTCTTCTGGCGTTTCGGTGGGCGGTCGCACCGGTTTGACGGCAGTGGTGGTCGGTATTTTGTTCCTGCTGGTTATCTTCCTGTCGCCGCTGGCGGGCATGGTGCCGCCTTACGCGGCGGCGGGCGCGCTGATTTATGTCGGCGTGCTGATGACCTCCAGCCTGGCGCGGGTAAACTGGCAGGATTTAACCGAATCGGTCCCGGCGTTTATTACGGCGGTAATGATGCCGTTTAGCTTCTCGATCACCGAAGGTATCGCGCTGGGCTTTATCTCTTACTGCGTGATGAAAATCGGTACCGGTCGCCTGCGCGACCTTAGCCCGTGCGTAGTGATTGTCGCGCTGTTATTCGTGCTGAAGATTGTGTTTATTGACGCACACTGATGAAATGAACCCTCGCCCCATCGGGGTGAGGGTTTTTAACGAGCTTACGCTTTAACGCGCTGAATAAACTCACCAAATGCGGTCAGCTGACCGGTCAAATGATCTAACGTTCCCTGATCCACCACTTCTCCAGTCTGCGGGTCGACTTTATTCTGAATCACGCCGCCCATAAACTCCGGTTTATTCATCACCATCGCATCAAGGAACACCAGAATCTGGCGCAGATGATACTGGCAGCGCGCGCCGCCAATCGCCCCCATTGAACTGGTCTGGATAAGAACGGGCTTACCCGCCAGCGGCTGCTCAGGCAGACGGGATAGCCAGTCGATGGCATTCTTCAGGCCGCCGGGAACGGAATAGTTATATTCCGGCGTCACAATGACGACGCCGTCGGCGTTGCGAATCTGCTCAGCCAGCGCCTCTACGCTGGCTGGAAATCCCTCTTCCTGCTGGATATCGGCGTCATACAGCGGAATATCCCCGATCGAAGGCAGCGGCGATACCGTCATTCCTGCCGGCGCGACTTTAGGCAGCGTACGCGCCACCATCCCGTTAAAGGAACCTTTGCGTAAACTTCCCAGCAATGTAACCACATTCAGCGTTTCAGACATACGTGCCCCTTTTTTCATTATGAACGATTAAGCGTATACGATTTGGCGGCGGGGAGTTGGGCGAATCGCATCAGACGCCCGGTTGGTTCATTGGCACGCGTCTGGATATCGGGCAGGCTTTTCCAGCCCAGTTTGCCATCGAACTCCCACACTTTTAATTTTTCTATCGCTGGCGTAACGGTTACGGACCATACCAGCACATCTTCCGCATCGCACACGGCTTCAAGCTGCGTGACATGCGCGCACTTCAGGCGTCCGGCAACGGGTAAAAGTTGCAGCTCCCGCGGATCGTCATTCATGACATCGCCGGTGAGTTTTAACACGCTCTGGCGCAATGTAATGAGTTGCGCTCGCGCTTCGTTGGGATCGTTTTGATTGGCTACCCATAAGTTTTCATTACGGGAGAAAGGGTGGCGTTCGAGCGAATGTGAATGGTGAAAGCCGCGGGAGGTGCGCTGTAATTCCATATCCAGCCCGCACTCTCCTTCGGTGGTCAACGCCACGCCAACCATATTTCCGGCATAGGAGATAGAAAAGCCTGGCAGATTTTTGTCACGAAACGCGGGTTTACCTTTCGCCTGAATAATGATTTCCGGCAGCTCGCTAATTCCGTACAGCATAAACATCAGTTCGGCAAGAAGGCCTCTGGAGGCGAGAAAACGCGTTCGTCGGTGAGCAGGCAGGTTTCTGGCTTCAATATGGCAAGACGAAGAGAGACGAATTGAAACCAACTGTCCCTCCGTAAGTATCCCTCTGGCAAAGTGAGTCGCCATTTTTCGCTCCGTGATTAATGGGCCGTGATAATGACGAGAGTAACATTAACGTAAATTATGGACAGGTTTTACGCGCTAAAAATTCAATTTCAGAAGGTTCTTTAATCAGACGGTGACATTTCTGGTAAGAGGAAGGTTAATTTATCAACGCAGGTGGTCAGATAAGGCGACGGCAGAGCGTGTTGATAGCCTGTCGTAGCCACACAATCTTGGGATTATGACTATTACGTTTGTGCCATAATAGGGTAAACGGCACCATCAGCTTTTCCCGCTGTTGCGCATCAAAAGGCAGGGGGCGCGCCACTAATGGTAGCTGGTGGAGCTGATTGTAGTGCTGACAATAGCGCGGCGCGGTTGCTATCAGGGTGTGATCCGGCTGGGCGGCCATAAAGAGCGACTGCTCGAACCCCGGCAGGCTCAACGCGATATGGCGTTTGCGTCCCATTTCTTGCAGGACATCATCCAGCGCCCAGGTATCGCTTTGCTCCCAGCAAATACTGATATGCGGGTAGCGCAGAAATGTGTCCAGACTCCACTCTTCCTGCAATGCCGGATGATCTTCACGTAGCCAGACGCAAGGGAGATCGGAAAATAACACTTCATGGTCGATCGACAACGGCAGTAGGCTCAGCAGTTCTCGCGAGCGGGGATGGCTTTCGCGTCCGGTGAAGCCGATATCCACCTCGCCGCGAATAATCGCATCCAGCGAATCATAGTCCCAGTTGCGTATTTTGATCGTCGCCTGAGGATAACGCTGATAGATCTGCCGGGAGAGGGCGTTAAACATGATCATGACCAGCGGTGTTTCAGCCACCAGATCAAACTTCAACCCACGCGGAGCCTCATGGTGCGGCTTATCCAGCAATTGATTGCTCATCTGCATCCACTCTGCCAGATTCTGCTCCATACTGACCATTAACGGCGTCGGCGTAAGTCCCTGCGGGGTGTTTACAAACAACGGGTCGTCAAACCAGGTCCGCAGTTTCGACAGCGACTTACTCACCGCCGACGGCGTGACGTTCATCCGTTTGGCGGTTTTGGTAACGCTGCGTTCCTGCATCAATAGTTGCAGGCACAGCAACAAATTAAGATCGAGACTGCTGAGGGATTTCTTCATGAGTTGGCACGGACCGGTTAGGGGCAACAATGATAATCAGCATGATACTCACTATGCTACAGCCAATCAGAATCCCGATCAGCATATTCATCGCGCTGATACCGAGTATTGCCGCCAGCCAAATCCACAGTGATGAACCGCAAACCTGCGCGATACCCAGCGTGGAACTGGCCACTCCGGCGCGCAGCGAAAACGGCCCCAGCGCCTGGCTCATCGCGACACCAAAACCAACCGAGAATCCGGCGCAGATAAGCGTCAGGCCAAAGAGCGTGACGGTATTGGTATGAGCAAGGCTTAACGTCACGCCAGCCGTCAAAAACAGCCCCTGTGAGACGAGCATTAAGGTTCGCGGCTTAAATAACCCAAGCGCAAAAGGGGTAGAAAAAGAGACGACCATGCTGACGCCTGCGGTGAGCGCCATGGTAATGGCATAGTCGCCACGGCTAAATCCCATCACCTCCATCAGCAGCACTGGAGAGGCATTGACGAAGGTCAGGATCACCGACACGCTAAGGGTGGTGATCGTCAGTCGACTGACGAAAAAACGGTTAACCAGCGACTCGGCGGCGGGCGACGATCGTGATAAATCGCGTGGAGCCAGCCTTGCCGGGCGCGTCTCGCGCAGGATAAACAGTGATAACAGGCCCACAATAATGCCCATTGCGGACATCGTATAGAACAGACTTTGCCAGGGGAAACGAAGCATAATCAAATGCCCCACCACCGGGGCGAGTACCGGCACAATACAGGTAATCCCATTCAATAATGACAGCACTTTCGCCCGGCGATGCTCGTCGAGCGTATCGCGCAGAATGGCGAACGCCACCACATAGCAGCCGCCTGCGCCTACTCCCTGAAGAAAACGCCCACTCAGAAATAGCGAGCCTTCCGACGCCCGTGAACAAAGCAGTGAGGCCATCATAAAGACGAGCGCGCCGACGATCGCGACCGGCTTGCGGCCTGACTGGTCGGCTATCTTCCCGGCAAACAGCATGGCCGTCGCCATTCCGGCCAGGTAAACGGAGAAGGCGATATGCAACTGCGCCTCGCTGGCGTTCAGATCGGCGGCTATACGCGGTAAACCGACCAGATACATATCAATACCGGCAGGATAGAGTAAAACCAGGGCAAAACTACACAGTAGAAAACGTTTCATAGCGGCCTCACGAAAAGTGTGGCGCTAAGAATACGGGGCGACGTTGCGCGAGACGAGTTGCCATTTGGACAACAGTGATTTCCTCATGGGAAATCATTGCTGCCGGATGGCGGCATAAACGCCTTATCCGGCTTACGGGTTTTGTAGGCCCGGTAAGCATCGCGCCACCGGGCCACACAACGTTACTTACCAATACAGAAGCTGGAGAAAATCCGTCCCAGCAGGTCGTCGGAGGTAAACTCGCCAGTAATCTCGCTTAAGCTTTGCTGCGCCAGGCGCAACTCTTCCGCCAGCAGTTCCCCCGCCCATGCGCCTAATAGCTGCGCTTTGCCCTGCTCAAGATGTTCAGCGGCTTCCGCCAGCGCCTGTAGGTGACGGCGGCGGGCCAGGAAGCCGCCTTCCATATTGGTATCAAACCCCATGCTCTGCTTGAGGTGGTTACGCAACACGTCGACGCCTTCGCCGGTACGCGCCGAGAGGCGAACCAGTGAGTGACCATTTACTTCACTAATACCCAACGTTTCGCCGGTGATATCCGCCTTGTTACGTACCACGGTAATCGGTAGATTTTTGGGCAGACGGGCGATAAAGTCCGGCCAGATGTCGGCAGGGTCAACGGCGTCCGTCGTGGTGCCATCCACCATAAACAGCACGCGATCGGCCTGTTCAATCTCCTGCCAAGCGCGTTCAATGCCGATACGCTCAACTTCGTCGTTGGCGTCGCGCAGTCCGGCGGTATCGATGATATGCAGCGGCATCCCGTCGATGTGAATATGCTCGCGCAACACGTCGCGCGTGGTACCGGCGATATCGGTGACAATGGCCGCTTCACGGCCTGCCAGCGCATTCAGCAGGCTGGATTTCCCGGCATTCGGGCGTCCGGCAATCACTACCTTCATCCCTTCGCGCAGCAGGCTGCCCTGGCGCGCTTCGGTGCGCACGGCGTCAAGATCGGCGATGACGCCATTGAGCTGCGCTTCAATTTTGCCGTCAGAGAGAAAGTCGATCTCCTCATCCGGAAAATCAATAGCCGCTTCGACGTAGATTCGCAGGTGAGTAAGTGCTTCCACAAGGTGGTTAACGCGGGCGGAAAATGCCCCCTGTAACGAGTTTAGCGCCGAACGCGCCGCCTGTTCGGAACTGGCATCGATCAGGTCGGCAATGGCTTCCGCCTGGGCTAAATCGAGCTTATCGTTGAGGAACGCTCGCTCGGAGAACTCGCCCGGTCGGGCAATGCGCACGCCTGGAAGCGTCAGGATACGTTTTAACAGCAGGTCCAGGATCACCGGACCGCCGTGCCCTTGTAGCTCCAGCACATCTTCACCGGTGAAGGAGTTCGGGCCGGGGAACCACAGCGCAATACCCTGATCCAGCGCGCTGCCGTCAACGTCTTTAAACGGCAGGTAGTCGGCATAGCGCGGCTTCGGCAGCTTGCCCAGCACCTCTTGCGCAACGTCGCGCGCCTTCAGACCAGAGATACGCAGGATACCCACGCCACCGCGTCCCGGTGGGGTTGCCTGGGCGACGATAGTGTCGTTATGGCTCATGGTTAGTCTCAACTTTGTTGCAATAAAAAAAGGCGGTCATATGACCGCCTTTTGATTGTAGGCCTGATAAGCGTTAGCGCCATCAGGCTGACCGGCGCGCCTTGCCGGATGGCGGCTTCGCCTTATCCGGCCTACACCGAATCAGGATTTTTTCTTCTCGCGGCTATGCAGGCCACGCTTCTCCAGACCACGGTAAATCAGCTGCTGCTGAATGATGGTGACCAGGTTGCTGACGATATAGTACAGCACCAGACCTGACGGGAACCACAGGAAGAACACCGTAAAGATGACCGGCATAAAGGTCATGATCTTCTGCTGCATCGGGTCGGTCACGGTGGTCGGCGACATCTTCTGAATGAAGAACATCGTTACGCCCATCAGGATCGGCAGAATGTAGTACGGGTCCTGTGCGGACAGGTCATGAATCCACAGCGCGAACGGCGCATGACGCAGTTCAATGGAACCCATCAGCATGTAGTACAACGCCAGGAAGATAGGCATCTGGATGATCAGCGGGAAGCAGCCGCCCAGCGGGTTAACCTTCTCCGCTTTGTACAGGGCCATCATCTCCTGGCTTTGGCGCTGTTTATCATCGCCAAGACGTTCGCGCATCGCCTGAATTTTCGGCTGCAGCATACGCATCTTCGCCATTGACGTGTACTGCGCTTTGGTCAGCGGGTACATGATACCGCGAACGATAAAGGTAATGATGATAATGGAGAAGCCCCAGTTGCCCACAAAGCTGTGGATCCACTTCAGCAACTTGAACAGTGGCTGAGAGATGAACCACAACCAGCCGTAGTCCACGGTCAAATCCAGGTGCGGTGCAACAGCCGCCATTTTATCCTGAATTTCCGGGCCGACCCACAGGGTGCTGGTCATCGCGCCAGTCTGGCCTGGCTGTACCAGTACCGGCTGCGCTTTATAGCCGATAGCGACAATGCCGTTACCCAGATTGGCGGTGTAGAAATTGTTGGTGCCGTCGTTACGCGGAATCCATGCGGTAGCGAAATACTGCTGCAACATTGCCACCCAACCGCCTTTGGAGCTGACGTTGAGGTTTTCGTTATCGGCAATAGTGTCGAATTTGTATTTCTCATACTTCTCATCCGGCGTGGAGTACGCTGCGCCGCGGAACGTATGCAGCGCAAAGTTGCTGCTGCCGGTGTCGCGATGAGGAGGCAGGTTGACGGATTGTTTTAACTGACCAAAGGTGGAGACTTCCAGCGGTTTTTCGCCGGTGTTCTGCACGCTATAGTTCACGTTAACCGCATAATCGCCACGCTTAAAGACAAACGTTTTGGTAAACGTGTTGCCTGCGGCGTCAGTATAAGTCATCGGAACCTGCAGTTCGTTCTGACCGTCGGCCAGTACAAACGCATCTTTCTCGACGTTGTACAGCGGACGCGGGCCGTTCGCCGGGTTATCCGGGCCGTCGCGGCCTGTCAGGCCGCTTTGCGCCTGATAGATAAACTGCGGGGTGGTTTCCAGCAGCTGGAACGGTTCGTTGGAACCCAGTTCTTTCGGGTAAGCCGGGAGCAAGGCCTGCTCGACATCACCACCACGGGTGTTGATAGTCAAATCAAGCACATCGGTTTTCACCGTAATCATTTTCCCCTGGCCACTGGCTGGTACGCCCTGGTCGGCGGCGCTACCCGCTGCGGTGGTCGTTGTCTGCGTGGTCTGTTGAGTCTGAGGTTGCGGATTTTTATCCTGCTCCCAGGCTTGCCAGATCATGAAAGACACGAACAGCAAAGCGATGACTAAAAGATTGCGTTGCGAATCCATCGTTAGTGTTCTCTGGTATCAAATGGTCCGGGCGGGACGGGATCGTCACCACCAGGGTGTAAAGGGTGGCATTTTAATACGCGTTTCACCGTCAACCAACTGCCTTTTATCACTCCAAACCTGCGCAATGCCTCAATTCCGTAGCTTGAGCACGTTGGCGTGAAACGACAATGCGGCCCAAGCAGCGGACTGATCAGGCGTTGATAGACCCGAATAAGGGCTATCAGGACCCGCGAGCCAGGCGACAGTGGCGGCGCCATAATTTTTCCAACGCTTCCGAGAGAGCACGGTTATCGAGGTCGGCAACCCCTTTTTTCGCCACCACCACGAAATCCATTGCAGGAAGTTCATGCTGGCGCAGACGGAAGCTTTCACGCGTCAGACGTTTAATCCGGTTGCGTTCATGCGCACGTCGAACGTTTTTCTTGGCGACGGTAAGACCGATACGGGGATGCCCCAGCGAATTCAGGCGGCCGAGGATGGTGATTTGCGGCGTGCCAGCCCGTTGAGGTTGCTGGAAGACGAATGTGAAATGAGCGGGAGTTAACAAACGTAACTCCCTGGGAAATGCGAGCTTAACCACTCAGGGGTTAGCTTTATTACTTGGAAACGGTCAGACGAGCGCGGCCTTTAGCACGACGACGTGCCAGAACCTGACGACCATTTTTAGTAGCCATACGAGCACGGAAGCCGTGAGAACGGTTGCGCTTCAGTACAGACGGTTGAAAAGTGCGTTTCATGGCGATTTCTACCTAAACTTGAATAAATTCACTGACTTTTGCGTATACCCGAACAAACTTTGAACGACTTACGCCACAGTGTGGGTGATTAAAGAGGCCGGATTGTAATAATTGTACACTCCGGAGTCAATTCTCTTTCCTTATTTTCCCGCGATTTTCCACGCCTTTTTGTGCGGAAAATAAGCAGCGTTGACGCCATATGACGGGCATTGCGCGACGGGTGGAGAATTATACGGACTGCCAGGTAAAGCGCAAGGATCGCCTTGGATCTTTATGCGATCTTTTAGGCGTCTGCTCACCTTTACCTATTAATTTTTTCAATATGCGCGCGAAAGCGTACAGGAGTTCCCCTGGATCGATTACACTTATCCTTTCCTGGAAAGTCCTGTGGATAAATCGGGAAGAATCTGTGAGAAACAGAAGATCTCTTGCTCAGTTTAGGCTATGATCCGCGGTCCTGATCGTTTCAAACGATCCTGGTCAGGCATGAACACGAAATCTTTCAGACTGCGTGAAGTCGCGATCGTTTGAAAGATCCGTGAAAACCGCAGACAGCGGTTCGTGCGTCACCCTTCATGCAGGGTCTTATCGACGTGCGCCAACAATCATTAATGTATCAGCCTTTGTCATTTATCGACTTTTGTTCGAGTGGAGTCCGCCGTGTCACTTTCGCTTTGGCAGCAGTGTCTTGCCCGATTGCAGGATGAGTTACCAGCCACAGAATTCAGTATGTGGATACGCCCGTTGCAGGCGGAACTGAGCGATAACACGCTGGCTTTGTATGCGCCAAACCGTTTTGTGCTCGATTGGGTAAGAGATAAGTACCTCAACAATATCAATGGATTACTCAACACATTCTGCGGCGCGGATGCCCCACAACTGCGTTTTGAAGTGGGAACAAAGCCCGTTACGCAAACGCTAAAAACGCCTGTGCATAACGTTGTCGCGCCTGCGCAGACAACGACGGCGCAGCCGCAGCGCGTAGCGCCTGCGGCCCGTTCGGGCTGGGACAACGTACCAGCGCCGGCGGAGCCGACCTACCGCTCCAACGTCAATGTTAAACATACATTTGATAACTTCGTCGAAGGTAAATCCAACCAACTGGCGCGCGCGGCGGCACGTCAGGTGGCGGATAATCCTGGCGGCGCCTATAACCCGTTATTCCTCTATGGCGGCACCGGTCTGGGTAAAACTCACCTGCTGCACGCGGTGGGTAACGGCATTATGGCGCGCAAACCCAATGCGAAAGTCGTGTATATGCACTCCGAGCGCTTTGTGCAGGACATGGTAAAAGCCCTGCAAAATAACGCCATCGAAGAGTTTAAACGCTACTACCGTTCCGTTGACGCATTGCTGATCGACGATATTCAATTCTTCGCCAATAAAGAACGATCCCAGGAAGAGTTTTTCCATACCTTTAACGCTCTGCTGGAAGGCAATCAGCAGATCATTTTGACGTCGGATCGCTATCCGAAAGAGATCAACGGCGTTGAGGATCGTCTCAAGTCCCGCTTTGGTTGGGGGCTAACAGTGGCGATCGAACCGCCAGAACTGGAAACCCGCGTGGCGATACTGATGAAAAAAGCGGACGAAAATGATATTCGTCTGCCAGGCGAGGTCGCGTTCTTTATCGCCAAGCGTCTACGCTCTAACGTACGTGAACTGGAAGGCGCGCTGAACCGGGTGATCGCCAATGCCAACTTTACCGGCCGGGCGATCACTATCGACTTTGTGCGCGAAGCGCTGCGCGATTTACTGGCGTTGCAGGAAAAACTGGTCACCATCGACAATATTCAGAAGACGGTGGCGGAGTATTACAAAATCAAAATTGCGGATCTGCTTTCTAAGCGTCGATCTCGCTCGGTAGCACGTCCGCGCCAGATGGCTATGGCGCTGGCAAAAGAGCTCACCAACCACAGTCTGCCGGAAATCGGCGATGCGTTTGGCGGGCGCGACCACACTACCGTACTTCATGCCTGTCGTAAAATTGAGCAACTGCGTGAAGAAAGCCACGATATCAAAGAAGATTTTTCGAATTTAATCAGAACACTATCGTCGTGATCCTATGAAATTTACCGTTGAACGTGAACATTTATTAAAACCGCTTCAGCAGGTCAGCGGCCCGCTGGGCGGTCGTCCTACGCTGCCGATTCTCGGTAACCTGCTCCTCCAGGTAGCGGACGGTACGCTTTCTCTGACCGGCACCGATCTTGAAATGGAGATGGTCGCGCGCGTTACGCTTTCTCAGCCGCATGAGCCGGGTGCTACTACCGTGCCGGCGCGGAAATTCTTTGATATCTGCCGCGGCCTGCCGGAGGGCGCGGAGATTGCCGTTCAGTTGGAAGGCGATCGGATGCTGGTGCGTTCTGGCCGTAGCCGCTTCTCGCTGTCTACGCTGCCTGCCGCCGATTTCCCGAATCTTGACGACTGGCAAAGCGAAGTTGAATTTACGCTGCCGCAGGCCACGATGAAGCGCCTGATTGAAGCGACCCAGTTTTCGATGGCTCATCAGGATGTGCGCTACTACTTAAACGGTATGCTGTTTGAAACGGAAGGTAGCGAACTGCGCACTGTTGCGACCGACGGCCACCGTCTGGCGGTGTGCTCAATGCCGCTGGAGGCGTCTTTACCCAGCCACTCGGTGATTGTGCCGCGTAAAGGCGTGATTGAACTGATGCGTATGCTTGACGGTGGCGAAAACCCGCTGCGCGTGCAGATCGGCAGTAATAATATCCGCGCGCACGTCGGCGACTTTATCTTTACCTCGAAGCTGGTGGATGGTCGCTTCCCGGACTACCGTCGCGTTCTGCCAAAGAATCCGGATAAGCATCTGGAAGCGGGCTGCGATATCCTCAAGCAGGCGTTTGCCCGCGCGGCAATCCTCTCGAATGAGAAATTCCGCGGCGTGCGTCTGTACGTCAGTGAGAATCAGCTCAAAATCACCGCCAATAACCCGGAACAGGAAGAAGCGGAAGAGATTCTGGACGTGAGCTACGGCGGGACGGAGATGGAAATCGGCTTTAACGTCAGTTACGTGCTGGACGTGCTCAATGCGCTGAAGTGCGAAACCGTGCGCATTATGCTGACGGATTCCGTATCCAGCGTACAGATTGAGGATGCGGCGTCACAGTCGGCTGCTTATGTTGTTATGCCAATGCGCTTGTAAAGAATATCGGGCTATCTTACTTGTTATTCTGGCTCCGGGCAGTGCTCGCACAAAATACGAAGTATTTTGGACGTCTTATGGACGGCCCGAAGGGCGAGCGCAGCGAGCAATCCTCACGTACTCCAGTACGCTCCGGTTGCTGTGCGCTGGCCGTAACCAGACTAACTGCGCCGATAACGCCCTGGTTATGAGTTGATATGTCGCTATCCAGACTGCTAATCAAAGACTTCCGCAACATAGAAAATGCGGATCTCGCTTTATCCCCCGGCTTTAACTTCCTGGTTGGCGCCAACGGCAGCGGCAAAACCAGCGTGTTGGAAGCTATCTATACGCTTGGCCACGGTCGGGCGTTTCGCAGTTTGCAGCCTGGCCGCGTGATTCGTCATGAGCAGGAAGCGTTTGTTCTTCACGGGCGATTACAGGGCGAAGAGCGTGAGACATCGATTGGTTTAACCAAAGATAAGCAGGGCGACAGCAAAGTCCGTATCGATGGTACCGACGGTCACAAGATCGCGGAGCTGGCGCATTTAATGCCGATGCAGTTGATTACGCCGGAGGGGTTTACTTTACTCAACGGCGGCCCCAAATACAGAAGAGCGTTCCTTGACTGGGGATGCTTTCACAACGAAGCCGGATTCTTCACCGCCTGGAGCAACCTGAAACGATTGCTGAAACAGCGTAATGCCGCGCTGCGCCAGGTGAGTCGTTATGAGCAATTGCGCCCGTGGGATAAAGAGTTGATCCCGTTGGCGGAACAAATTAGTACCTGGCGGGCGGAGTACAGTAGCGCTATCGCACAGGACATAGCGGATACCTGTCAGCAGTTTTTACCTGAATTTTCCCTGACGTTCTCTTTCCAGCGCGGCTGGGAGAAAGAGACAGACTATGCGGACGTGCTGGAGCGAAGCTTTGAGCGTGACCGTATGTTGACCTACACCGCGCACGGGCCGCATAAAGCGGACTTTCGCATTCGCGCTGACGGCGCGCCGGTGGAAGATACCCTGTCGCGCGGGCAGCTAAAGTTATTGATGTGCGCCTTACGTCTGGCGCAGGGCGAGTTCCTCACCCGCGAAAGCGGGCGGCGCTGCCTGTACCTGATAGATGATTTTGCCTCTGAACTTGACGATGCGCGTCGCGGACTGCTGGCCAGCCGCTTAAAAGCCACGCAATCGCAGGTCTTTGTCAGCGCAATTAGCGCTGAACACGTTATAGACATGTCGGATGAAAATTCGAAGATGTTTACCGTGGAAAAGGGTAAAATAACGGATTAACCCAAGATTAAATGAGCGAGAAACGTTGATGTCGAATTCTTATGACTCCTCCAGTATCAAAGTCCTGAAAGGGCTGGATGCGGTGCGTAAGCGCCCGGGTATGTATATCGGCGACACGGATGACGGCACCGGTCTGCACCACATGGTATTCGAGGTGGTAGATAACGCTATCGACGAAGCGCTCGCAGGTCACTGTAAAGATATCGTCGTGACTATTCACGCCGATAACTCCGTGTCCGTAACGGATGATGGCCGTGGCATTCCTACCGGGATTCACCCGGAAGAAGGCGTTTCGGCGGCGGAAGTGATCATGACCGTTCTGCACGCGGGCGGTAAATTTGACGATAACTCCTATAAAGTCTCTGGTGGTCTGCACGGCGTGGGCGTCTCGGTAGTCAACGCTCTGTCGCAAAAACTGGAGCTGGTTATCCAGCGAGATGGCAAAATTCACCGTCAGATCTACGAGCACGGCGTGCCGCAGGCACCCCTGGCCGTCACTGGCGATACCGATAAAACCGGCACGATGGTACGTTTCTGGCCGAGCCACGAAACCTTCACCAACGTCACTGAATTTGAATATGAGATCCTGGCGAAACGCCTGCGTGAACTGTCATTCCTGAACTCAGGCGTCTCCATCCGTCTGCGCGACAAGCGCGATGGCAAAGAAGATCATTTCCACTACGAAGGCGGCATCAAGGCTTTCGTTGAGTACCTCAACAAGAACAAAACGCCGATCCACCCGAATATCTTCTACTTCTCCACCGAAAAAGACGGTATCGGCGTCGAAGTAGCGTTGCAGTGGAACGATGGTTTCCAGGAAAATATCTACTGCTTTACCAACAACATTCCGCAGCGCGACGGCGGTACTCACCTGGCAGGCTTCCGTGCGGCGATGACCCGTACGCTGAACGCCTACATGGACAAAGAAGGCTACAGCAAAAAAGCCAAAGTCAGCGCCACCGGCGATGATGCCCGTGAAGGTCTGATTGCGGTGGTTTCCGTAAAAGTACCGGACCCGAAATTCTCCTCACAGACCAAAGATAAGCTGGTCTCTTCCGAGGTGAAATCGGCGGTAGAACAGCAGATGAACGAACTGCTGAGCGAATACCTGCTGGAAAACCCATCTGACGCGAAAATCGTCGTCGGCAAAATTATCGACGCCGCGCGTGCGCGTGAAGCGGCGCGTCGCGCCCGTGAAATGACCCGTCGTAAAGGCGCGCTCGATTTAGCCGGTCTGCCGGGCAAACTGGCGGACTGTCAGGAACGCGACCCGGCGCTGTCCGAACTGTACCTGGTGGAAGGGGACTCCGCGGGCGGCTCTGCGAAGCAGGGGCGTAACCGTAAAAACCAGGCGATTCTGCCGCTGAAAGGTAAAATCCTCAACGTCGAGAAAGCGCGCTTCGACAAGATGCTCTCCTCTCAGGAAGTGGCGACGCTGATTACCGCGCTGGGCTGCGGTATCGGTCGCGACGAGTACAACCCGGACAAGCTGCGCTATCACAGCATCATCATCATGACCGATGCGGACGTCGACGGCTCGCACATCCGTACGCTGCTGTTGACCTTCTTCTATCGTCAGATGCCGGAAATCGTCGAGCGCGGCCACGTCTACATTGCGCAGCCGCCGCTGTACAAAGTCAAGAAAGGCAAGCAGGAACAGTACATTAAAGACGACGAAGCGATGGATCAGTACCAGATTTCCATCGCGCTTGACGGTGCGACTCTGCACGCGAACGCCCATGCGCCGGCGCTATCCGGCGAAGCGTTAGAAAAACTGGTCTCTGAATATAACGCCACGCAGAAAATGATTGGTCGTATGGAGCGTCGCTTCCCGAAAGCGCTGCTCAAAGAGCTGGTGTATCAGCCAACTCTGACCGAAGCCGATCTTTCTGATGAGCAGACTGTAACGCGCTGGGTGAATGCGCTGATTACCGAGCTGAACGAGAAAGAGCAGCACGGCAGTCAGTGGAAGTTCGATGTTCATACTAATACGGAACAGAATCTGTTCGAGCCGATCGTTCGCGTGCGTACGCATGGCGTGGATACCGATTATCCGTTGGATCACGAGTTTGTGACCGGCGCGGAATATCGTCGTATCTGCACGCTGGGCGAGAAGCTGCGCGGTCTGATTGAAGAGGACGCGTTTATCGAACGCGGCGAGCGTCGCCAGCCGGTAACCAGCTTCGAGCAGGCGCTGGAGTGGTTGGTGAAAGAATCACGTCGCGGTCTGGCTATCCAGCGTTATAAAGGTCTGGGTGAAATGAACCCGGATCAGCTGTGGGAAACCACCATGGACCCGGAAAGCCGCCGTATGCTGCGTGTGACCGTCAAAGATGCGATTGCTGCCGACCAGCTGTTCACCACGCTGATGGGTGATGCCGTTGAGCCGCGTCGTGCCTTTATTGAAGAGAACGCCCTGAAAGCAGCGAATATCGATATTTAACCTGCCTTAATCCCCGGCCTACCGCTGGTTGGCCGGGGCATCATGATGTTCATCGACATAGCTGAATAAAAAATCTCTAAAGCGCTGCGTGGCGGGCGTTTGTGCGCGCCACGCATGGAAATAAAGGTTCATATTGCGCCGCAGCGGAGGCGTGAGCGAACAGGTCGCTAATTGGTAGCTTTTGGCGTAATGGCGGGAAAAGGTTCCGGCGATCACCACGCCTTCACACTGCGCCGCCAGCGACATGGCGGTCGCCATATGTTCCACCGTCATTTTGGGCTTAATGCGCACGCCAGCGGTCGCGGAGATCATCGGAACGGATTCGTTGCCGACGGCGATCAGCTCTTCGCTTTGAATCTCTTCCCAGCGAACCGTTTTTTTATGCAGCCGATAGTCCGGATGGCAGTACAGGGCGATTTCCGTTGTGAACAGCGTTTGTTTGTCGATTTCCGGCTCCAGCGGCCGCTCCGGGCCGATACCAAAATCGGCTTCTCCCAACATAATGCTTTTTTGTAATTGCGACATGGGCTTATCAATAAGCTGTACGTGGGTATGCGGATGCTGCCGCTTAAAGGCATGGATGATTTGCGGCAGAAAAGCACAGGCGATCAGCGGCGCGCCAACAACCCGCACCAGGGATTTTTTGATCTCTTTCAGGTCGCGGGCATAATTTTCGGCCCGTTGAAACTCTTCAACAACCCGCATGGCGGCGGGTAAAAACTTTTCGCCGTCGGGCGATAGCTTCACCACGCGCGAAGTGCGGTCGAAAAGGGAAACCTCCATCTGGCTTTCCATTTCGTTGATTAAACCGCTAACAGCTCCCTGCGTGATGCACAGATATTTGCTGGCGGCGGTAAAGCTACGCAAATCCGCAACGGCCAGAAACGCGCGAAATTGCCGGATAGTTAAATTCATTTGCCACCTGTCTTACCCCTTTACAGAGAAGATTTTATCTCAGGCTGGATAAGGTCGCGTTGATACGACTCGCAAATACAGGGGGTCTGCCTGCGGCGCAGGCAGACAGTTGGCTTATTTTACGGTGATGGTTGGTGATTTTTTCATGGTTTCTTCGGTCAGTTCCTGGCCGATGCCGGGAAGCTCCGGAACGTCGTACATGCCGTTTTTCGGCAGGTAGTTGTATTTACAGGTCTGTGTATTCGGCTCCAGCAGCGCATACCGGTGCAGTTCGTGGATGACGAAGTTAGGGATTGCGGTTTCCATATGCAGCGCCACCGCTGTGGAAATCGGCCCGCCGCAAACGTGGATTTGCACCGTTTTGTCGTAAACATGCGCCATATCGCAGATTTTCTTCACTTCGGTGATGCCGCCGCAGGTGCAGATATCGGGCTGAATAACGCTCAGGCTGCCGTTTTCCAGGAAAGGACGGTATCCCCAGCGCCAGTAAATGCGTTCGCCAGCCGCCAGTGGAATATTAACTTTATCAGCCACTTGTTTCATTTGTCCGGGGTTTAACGGCATAACCGGTTCCTCGTAGTAGAAGATGCCCAGCTCTTCTATCATGCGGCCAAACTGAATCGCCGAGGTGGTGTCCGTAAAGGCGTGCATTTCGGCGATGATATCCACGTCCGGGCCGACCGCATCGCGAATGGCGGCCATACGGTCGTAGCCCAGGCGCAGGATTTTATCGGTGAGCGGCCCGTTGAGGTTTTGCTGGTTCCAGTTGCCGTGGCGATCCATTGCGACGGTATCCACTTTTATTGCGTCATAGCCTTCGCTGACGGCGGTCAGCGCCGCCTGTGCATACTGCTCCGGCTCGGTCAGCATATCTTTATCGCTGCCGTCCCCCCAACCAAACTGTAGCTGACTGGCGTAGGTTCTTATTTTCTCGCGGCTTTTGCCGCCAAGCATTTTATACAGCGGTACGCCCCACGCTTTGCCTTTGATATCCCACAGCGCGATATCGATGCCGCTCATCGCCGCGGAAAAAATGCCGCCGCCGCCCTGCCCCCAGAAGGTTTTTTTGAGCATTTTTTCCCAGATAGCTTCGTTATTCATCGGGTCCATGCCGATGATAATGGCCGACAGGTCCTTCGCCATTCCGATGCCCGCAGAAGCGCCGACGCCGTAAGCCAGCCCAACTTCGCCAAAACCGGAAATGCCCTCATCGGTATTAATTTTTACCACCACCGGACGCCATTTGCTGGTGGCGGACGCAAAATCGTTCGCCACATCAATAATATCAACGCTGGTAATTTTCATCATTTACTCCTCGTAATTAATATTTTTTAATCGTTAAGATTAATGCCGATACCACGGCGATAGCGCTGATAAAAACCAGGCATAGTAAGCCGCCGGTATAAGTTCCAGTGATAGAAATAAATAAGCCGATAAATACGGGAGATAATGAAGAGAGTCCATTGGCGACGCCGTTCATTACGCCGCTGGCGGCGGATATGGATTTTCCGGGTATCATTCCCTGTAATAACGTCCAGGCAACGGGGGTGCCCATCGTACAGAAAGCCACAGCAAAGGAGAGGAGTACTGCTGACATATATTTATGTTCGGTTATAGTACCGAAATAGATACTGACGCCAGCGAAAAACATTAATACCATTAATATGGGGGCGCTGCGTCCTATTTTATCGACGAAGATGCCTGCGGCCGCTTTGGCAAATATCGACAGGACAAAGGGAAGCGACGCCAGCCAACCCATTTCCGCCCAACTGAACCCTCTGGCTGATTTTAGATAGGTCGGTAGCCAGGTAATCATTCCCCAATATAAACATTGCAGACACAGATACCACAGCACCAGCAGCCAATAGCTGTAGTTGGTAATCACCGGTTTTACCCGCAACATAAAACTTTCGCTGTTGCCTGCGCTTTCCGTTTCCTGTCCAGCTTTGATATAAGCCAGTTCTTGTTCGCTGATACTTTTATGTTGTTCTGGTTTATCAGCAACATATCGCCAAAGTAGCCAAAGAGGGATTAACCCGAGAGCGGCGCATAAGAAAAAGTTGGAACGCCAGCCGTGGGTGCCTATCCACCAGGTGAAAAAAGGCATCGCAATGGCGGGTGCCACCGACTGGCCGACGATCCACGCCGCGTTTGCTCTGCCGCGCTCCTGCTTCGGGAACCAGTTTTTAATAAATACGCTTTGCAGTGGATAATAAAATCCCTCTCCGATGCCCAGTAATATACGGCAAATAATAATTAGAGCGAATGATGTGGCGACTCCGCCAATCATTAAAGCGATAGTCCAGATCAGAATACAAAGCATCATTGCTTTTCTGGGGCCGAGATAATCGCCAAGCGGTGATAATACAACGTTAGCGATACCATAAGCGGCCAGAAAGACGGTCATCATCATGCCGATTTGCAATGGCATACCTTCAATACCCATATAGGCTAAGAAGGGTTCATTCGCGGCTAATACCGAAACATTAACGCGATCGAGATAAGCAATAAATATTCCAATAAACAGACAGGCAACGATTAAAAATCTTTTCCTGGTTGGGGGGGCGGTAAGGGCCATCGACATTAGCGATCTCCTTCTCATCGGATAAGGTTATTTTAAAATATAAGTTTTTGTTGATTTTTACTGATTAAGAACCAATCCCATTAGGCTCTAAGTGATGATGTCCAAAGTAGCAATACACATTCTTTTAGAAAAACGGTATTTTCTGTTTGATTAATGAGGTTATCTAATACATCAGGAGGGGAGAATACGGCCTGAAAAGGGGAATCCCGTTTATGAATCTTATCCCCCTTTCTCTCGGATTCTTTACTGTTTTTTGAGCGGAATCGCGTTAGCATGAGTCAGGACTCATTTAATGCGGGGATTTCATGGCTATTAAACTCATTGCTATCGACATGGATGGCACCCTTCTGCTGCCCGATCACACCATTTCTCCGGCGGTTAAAAACGCGATTGCCGCTGCGCGTGAAAAAGGGGTAAACGTGGTGCTGACCACAGGCCGTCCGTATGCGGGTGTGCACAGTTACCTGAAAGAACTTCACATGGAACAGCCCGGTGATTATTGCATCACCTATAACGGGGCGCTGGTGCAGAAAGCAGGGGACGGCAGTACGGTTGCGCAAACGGCGCTCAGCTATGATGACTACCGTTACCTGGAAAAACTGTCCCGTGAGGTGGGTTCTCACTTCCACGCATTAGACCGAAATACGCTTTATACCGCTAACCGCGATATCAGCTACTACACGGTGCATGAATCGTATGTGGCGACCATTCCGCTGGTATTTTGTGAAGCGGAGAAGATGGACCCGAACACCCAGTTCCTGAAAGTTATGATGATCGATGAGCCTGCCGTTCTCGACCGGGCGATTGCGCGTATACCGGCAGAGGTGAAGGAAAAGTACACCGTGCTGAAAAGTGCGCCGTATTTCCTTGAAATCCTCGATAAACGGGTTAATAAAGGCACTGGCGTAAAATCACTGGCCGAGGCGCTGGGTATTAAGCCAGAGGAGGTGATGGCGATTGGCGATCAGGAAAACGACATTGCGATGATCGAATACGCCGGTATGGGCGTGGCAATGGACAACGCCATTCCGTCGGTCAAAGAGGTGGCTAACTTTGTGACTAAATCGAACCTTGAAGATGGTGTTGCCTGGGCGATTGAACAACATGTTCTGTCCTGATTCACTCCGGCCCGATCGCCGTCGGGCCGATAGTTCCACCCATGAAGCTAATGTGTTGCAACAAAGACGTTGTAGAAAATAGTTTTTTATTTCAAAAGATTAATTCGCACAGAAATCCCGCTCATCAGGCGACGATTACTATATTCTCCCTCCTCCTTTCGATCCGGCGGCGCTTCTCGCCAGAATAAACGCTTCATCATTATGAAAAAACGCTCCCTTTTGCTGTTGGCGCTGCCCGCTATGGCTTTTTCTACCTGGGCGGCTACCAGCTCCCCGGCGAACCTGTCGCCTGTTTATAGCTATCAGGATGACGCCCCATCTGCAGCCACATCGCCAGTCGCGATAACGCCGGTGGCAAAGCCTGCCAGTACATCAGTGTTGCCTTTTCTGGGGGATGAAGCCCGAAAGCGTGGCTATGAGCTTCCCGAGCCATTTGGCCTCAATATTAACTACATGAATATTGGGCAGAATATTAACGTTGATAGTATCAACTTTAATGGCCTGGCTTTAGGTCCCAACGGGGGAATTCCATTAGATAACGCATTTAAAATTAACGTCGGTCATACCCGTGAAAAGAGCAAGACCGAAACGGTCAAGCTGGATGCCTGGCTGCTGCCATTTATGAATGTGTACGGCCTGGTGGGCTATACCGATGGTCATTCCGTTTCGCAAATTGGTGTTGGGTTGATGACGAAAAATGGCCACGTTTTTCATCCCGCCGATCTGCAAAACCTCAAATTTAAACTCGACTTTAAAGGCACTACCTATGGCATCGGCACCACGCTGGTCGGCGGCGTAGGTAACTGGTTTACCGCTGTTGATGCTAACTACACCCAGACACAGTTCGATATTCTTGATGGCAGCATCGACGCCTTTACCGTCTCACCTCGTGTTGGTTACCGTTTTACCACCCCGGGTATAGATAAGATGCATCTGCCGTCGGGCAAGCTAAACGTCTGGGTCGGCAGCATGTATCAGGATGTGCAGCAGGAGTTTAAAGGCAGCCTCGACGACCTGACCATGCCGTCAGCGACGCTACAAAGGCTGGTGAGTATGGCTAACTATAACAATAACGGCCGCTTTGACGTCAAACAGCATCTACAATCACCGTGGAACATGCTGCTGGGCGCTCAGTATGAAATAACCCGCCATTTCAACGTTACCACCGAGTTTGGCTTTGCCGAGCGCAATAGCTTCTTTGTGGCCGGTGAGTACCGCTTTTGAATCGCTGCCATTACCGACTGTTGCTTTGCGTCGCCGGTGTGCTGTCCGGCGTGGCGCAGGCGTCGCTGCCCAGCCGCAGTCAGGTGGACGGCTGGCTACAACAAATGGGGGATAGCGATACTTACGATGCCGCCAAAGGCGTCAACTGGGGAGTAATGCCCGGGCCATTTTATACCCCTGAACTGGGGCTGGGCATCGGCACCGCTATCGTCGGTATGTATCGCCCCGATCCTGCCGATAAGGTTAGCCAGGTATCCACGCTGTCGCTGAGCGGCTATTTCAGCTCCACAGGCGCTTTTGGCGTAAGCCTGCAAAATTACGCTTTTTTCGCGCAAGATCGCTGGCGTTTCTTCCTCACTGGCGCATTGAGCGACACGCCCACTTACTATTGGGGACAGGGTTTTGCCGCCGGTGATAAAGACAGCCATAAGCAGGCCTATACTGCGCAGGTGCTGGATCTGCAACCCATGCTGTATCGTCGGCTTGTTAACAATATCTATCTTGGCGTTGGCTGGAGGCTGGATGTACAGCACGCCGCGCAAATTGATGAGACCGATCCGCCCAAAATTCAAAGTACCGCGCAGGGCTGTTCTTCACTGAGTAACGGCGGTAGCGTTGAGATTAGCTGGGATGATCGTGATTTTATACCTAACCCACGCAAAGGGCAGTATGCCACCCTTCGCTATACCCACTTCGCACCGGACGTCGGTAGCGATACGCGGTTCGATGAATACCAACTGCACTATAGTCGTTACCATGCCGTCAATGATAAAGATGTGCTGGCCTGGGAAACGGACGGCGCCTTTACTCAGGGTGATGTGCCGTGGAATATGCTGCCGCTGCTGGGCAGTAACCATCGTATGCGCGGCTATTATGAAGGACGCTATCGCGATAAAAATGCTATCAGCGGTCAGCTGGAATATCGCCATAAGCTGAGCTGGCGGCATGGCGTTGTCGGTTGGGTGGGCGCGGGCACCATGGGATCGTCTTTGCATCATCTGGATGACGGGCGATGGCTGCCTTCTGCGGGCGTGGGCTATCGCTTTGAGTTCAAGCCGCGCGTCAATGTGCGGCTGGATTACGGCGTGGGCAAAGCTAGCAGCGGTTTTTATTTTCAGGTAGGAGAAGCATTTTGAGGTCCGTCGTTCGGGTTATCTTTCTGGCGCTGCTGTTTCTGGCGGGGAGTGCCCGCGCCGCCTTACCACTGTCGCTCTATCTGTCCACTCACCCAATGCCTGCTGCCAGTGAAGCCTGGCCGACGATGCCGCCGCAGCCGCTGCCAAAGGGGTTGCGGCCGTGTTGCGCTTTTGGTTACGACCTGCATGCCGAGCTGCTGGGACTGCCGGTTCCGTTCTATCAGTTAAATAACATCGTGACGGTGGACTCGCTGGGGCATCATCAGTACAACGACCATCTTTACTCGGGCGTGGCAAACCTGATTGGCCTTAGCGGTGAGAATAACGGTATTGTGTATACCTTGCGTGGCGGATTCATCGACACCGCACATGTGCGGGATACCGCTGATATGACAGTGTATATCTTCAGCCAACTACTACCAAAGCTGGGGCAGGCTTTTACGCTGAATCTGGGCGAGGAGCTGGCCGAACGGCGTCTGGTTTTTACTGCTTTTACCCCTCCGGTCGATGCACGCGAGCGTTACACGCTGGCCGCCTGGCTGTCGGCGCATCTGGCGTTCCAGGTGGCGGAGTGGCACGAAATCGCCCAATGGTACGGTTTCGAGTCTGTTCGCGGATTTTCTGAGGGAGTATCGGCTTTTTCGCCGGAAGATCTCTATTCTAACCTCGCGGGAGCCCGTCTGGCAGCGTCTTTAATTGTCGGCGGCCAGACGAAAACGCAAGAGATGTACAACACGGCGATGGAAACCGCGCTGCGGCAAGCGCTGACGCAGCTGGCAGCGCAGCCGGCGCAGATCACCCGTTTCCAGTTTGATATGCTTGATGGCCGTTGGTGGAACAGCCAGCGGCGGGTACCGGAAAAATATCTGGTGCTGCATCGTAATTATCAGATGGGCGATGACCGCCTGCCGACCGCCATTCCTGGCGAGATAATGCCGCTATTGCCGCTGAGCTTGCCCCATCGCTGGCGCGGTATCCAGCTTAGCACGCTGGCGCAACTACAATTGTGGCCCAGCGAGGATATGGCGCAGCTACCGCCTCCCGCGCACTATTACAGCGAAAAAGATTTTGCCGCCCTGGCGGAGCAGGCACGGCTACAGGACGAAAAAACACAGAATCATTAAACAGGCAGTAGCCGTAGGCTAGTTCCCTCTTATACCCTCGGCGTACTGTTTTATGTCCTGATAACTGGTGATGTGAAACGCGTCGTTTGGCGAGCCGGAAGCCATTATGGCGAAGGATGACCGGCTATCCATGCGTCGAGCGCCGTCACTCCCTGCGTCACGATAGTTTTAATATCTATATCGCTAAGCGGTTGCAATTCCAGCTCCCGACAGGCTTCGGTTGCCTGCGTCATCCCCAGGCTGGCGCAGCCGCTTTTTAATTTATGCGCCAGCCGCTTAATGTTAACGTCGTCATTCATGGCGCGCGCCGCCTCGATCTCCTCGACTAAAGGCAGCGCGCTGTCTTTGAATAACGCGACCCATTGCCGGAGTTTTTCCGGGCCGACAGACGCCATATCGCCGGCAAGCTGATGTTCATTCAGCATCGCCCGCGCGTTGTGAGATTTGCCCTGTAAATAGTGCGCTATCATACGGTAAAGCTCCTCGCGGGGAACGGGCTTTTGAATAATCCCGCAGAAAAGACCGGCGGTACGCTGACGAAGATTATCGTCTATCACATGCGCGCTAAAACCAATGCGTTTCATGGCGGGATACTGACTCATCAACTGCTGCGCCAGGGTTAAGCCGTCATAATCCGGTAAATCAAAATCCACCAGCGCCACATCAAAGGACTCGCCTTCGGCTAAACAGCGTAGCGCGTCATTCGCGCTTTCAGCTACTGAGACCTTCACCCCTTTACCCGTGAGCATTTCAGCGGTAATACGCTGCGTCAGCATATTATCTTCAATCAGCAACAGGCGTAGTCCGTTAAGATTTACCGGTTCCCTGAACGCATTTTTGCTTGCGGGTTTGGGGTGGCGAACCGGCAGTTGTAAGCGAAAACAACTGCCAACATGAAGCGTACTGGTGACGGTTAGCGTCCCGCCCATCGCCTCTGCCAGGCTGGCGCTGATAGCCAGCCCCAGGCCCGTCCCGCCCCGGCGTCCAGTCGCCTGCACAAACGGTTTGAAAATAGCCGTCAGCTTTGCTTCAGGGATACCGCATCCGGTATCTTCAACCTCAATAAACCAGCTCTGATCGTCGCAAAACGTGCGCAGCACTATGCTGCCGCGATCGGTAAATTTCGCCGCATTACTTAAAAGATTAATCACAATTTGACGTATCCGGCGCGGATCGCCTTGTAGCGTGGAAGGGAGTTGCTCGCTAAAGTCGGCGATGAGCGCCACCTGCACGCGGCTGTGCATTAAATGCAGCGCGCTATTCAACAATTGTCGCGGTTCAAACGGCTCCTCGCTAATAGAAACGTTGGTGCCGCCTACTTCAATCGCCGAGTAATCAAGAATATCGTTAAGAATCGCCAGTAGCGATTCGCCTGAATCATTAATGGCCTGTAAGTCGTCGCGGTAGTTTGCCATGAGCGGTTTATCGGCCAGCAATTGTACCGTACCGAGAATGCCGTAAAGCGGCGTGCGAATTTCATGGCTCATGGCGGCAAGGAACGTCGATTTCGCCTCGTTGGCCTTTTCCGCTTCGGCGCGCGCCTGCCGGTGTTCCAGCACCAGCGCATGAAGCTCCGCCGTTTGCGATCGCACCTGTTCCGCCAAATCCTCACGATGGCGGTTCAATTTGCGCACGTTGGCGCGAAACGCTTCCATCAGACGGCTGATGGTATCCAGTTCGCTGACGCCAGCCGCCTCCGGAAACGGTGAGTCAATATCGCCCTCCAGTAGCCGCTGTAAGGCCTGCGTTTGTTGCGCCAGCGGGCGGGATACGGAACGGTAAACCACTCGCCAAAGAATAAAACTTAATGAGCACAGCGCCAGGATACCTAAGATCACTAACCCTATTTGCCCACGCTGACTGGCGTGTGTAAGACGCGCTAACCCAGCCTCGTTTCGTTTTTCGATGGCGTTCACCAACTGCGACACTTCCGTACTGAAGCGGGTAAACTGAAAGAGGTTATTGGCCATAAGCGTTTGAAGCTGGTCGCGGATGGCGTTTTCCTTACGAAACAGGGTAACCAGTGTGGTGTACTGATTTATTTTCTCCAGCGCGTCGGCGATTTGGGCGCGAACGGTAGGATCTTCTATACGCTGCTGGCGGCGGGATAAAATTTTAACCAACTGATTAAGTTTTTCATCGGTGTCCTCGGCATCGCTCAGCCCTTGCGCGTCTTTTAAGGTCACAATGAGCTGCTTAAACCGCAGGGCATTGACCCGCAGCTCATTCATCTGATTCACATACTCAAGGTCGATATCAATCAGTCGGTCAAGCGCGCGTTCAGCCTGGTCCCCTTTACCGCTTTCGATAAGATCGTAAATACCGGCCTGGGTGGCGCCTGCAGATGTCGCTGCATTATTGGCCTGACCGTGAGCCTGGGCGGCAATGCTTTCCGCCGCCTCCGCAATCTGGCGGCTTAACTGCTGTTGCTGTGCGCGCAGCGTGAGAATTTCACCGACCAGCGTTCCCTGTTGCCCAAGCGTTTGTGCAATCTCTTTTTCTTGCCGGGCGATGGCCGAGGTATTAAACCCCTGCTCGCTTAATGCCTGCAAAAGATGGTTAATTTTAAGGCTTTGCGCTTTCAGCATCTTCCCCTGCGCCAGCCAAACGCCCTCACTGTCGGCATTGGTCAGATTTTGCGCGGAAAAGAGCTCGTAAGCGCTGGCTTCGCTTAACTGCCTGGCCATATTCATCGTGGGGAGCAGCGCTTGCGTATTGGTTTGCTCCACCTGACTAATGACGCGCAGGCTTATCCAGCCGATCACGGTGCTGAGCAGGGTGAGCGCCGCCATCAGGGCGAAGGCCAGCCATAATCTGCGGGTCAGTGAAGGCGTTGACATTTATGCGCCGCGGGTGAAATGGGTTGAGTTGCCGCCGGAAAAACCATTAGGATAAAACCTTGTTGCTGGTGGGGCTATCATGCGTGCGCTTATTTCGTTCTTTTTTTTGATAATCATCGTCTCGAATGTAGAAACGGCGTCAGCCGAAACCGGGCTGCTACACTGGACGCGCGCCGATCGGGCGATTCCCTGGCGGCAAACGTCAGTCAATGCGAGTAAACCCTGGAAACTGTGCGCATTATACCCCAGTCTGAAAGATTCTTACTGGTTGTCCGTCAACTACGGGATGCAAAAAGCGGCCAAATTGTATGGCGTTGATTTAAAAGTGCTGGAAGCGAATGGCTATCGGCAACTGGCGACGCAACAACAGCAAATGATGCAGTGCCGGGAGTGGGGCGCCGACGCTATTCTGCTTGGCAGCAGTACCGATCGTTTCCCGGAGCTGGAACGGTATGCCGGTAATGTGCCGGTTATTGAACTGGTGAACATGATTCACGATGCCAGCGTCGCAACCCGCGTTGGTCTGCCGTGGTTTCAGATGGGGTATCTGCCGGGACGTTTCCTGGTGCAGTGGAGCAAAGGAAAAGCGCTTAACGTTTTACTCTTCCCGGGGCCGGAAGAAGCCGGCGGCAGTCAGGAGATGGTGGCGGGTTTTCGTCAGGCAATTAAAGGCAGCGCCATCAACATTGTGGATATCGCCTGGGGCGATAACGACATTGAAGTGCAGCGAAACTTACTCCAGGAAATGCTGGAGCGCCATCCGGACGCCAATGTGGTCGCCGGGTCGGCGATAGCGGCGGAGGCGGCGATGGGCGAAGGGCGAAATTTGACGACTCCGCTCACGATCGTCTCATTTTATCTGACGCATCAGGTTTATCGCGGTTTAAAACGCGGCCATATCCTGATGGCGCTCAGCGATCAGATGGCCTGGCAGGGAGAATTAGCGATAACGCAGTCGATTAAGGTCTTACAGGGGCAACCGGTGCCTGAAAATATCAGCCCGCCGGTGCTTATTTTGACGCATAACAACGCCGACAGCGCGCGCGTTCGCCGTTCGCTATCGCCTCCGGGATTTCGGCCCGTCTATCTGTATCAATACACCTCCGAGGCTAAAAAGTAGCCTTCGCCATGCTGTGTGACCAGCAGTTCCGGCGTAATTTTATGGCGTAAGCGGCGAACCAGGACATCAATCGTGCGGAGATCCGGAGTCTCTACGCGGCGGGCGGAAAGCATTCGCAGCAGACGTTCGCGATGCAGCACTTTGCCTGGGTTGGTCACAAAGGCCAGCAGTAACTCGTACTCCGCGCGCGTAAGCTTAATGGCTTCACCATTGTGCTCCAGCGTATGATTCATCACGTTCAGGCAGTAACCGGAAAACATATAGCAGTTTTCACTGGCATTTTGCGGCGTGGGGCGGGCCAGATCGATGCGCCACAAAAGATTTTTCACCCGCACTACCAGCTCGCGCAGTTCCAGCGGCTTGGTGACGTAGTCGTCCGCGCCCATCTCCAGCCCGACGATGCGGTCGATTTGGTCGCAACGCCCCGTCACCAGAATAATGCCCACCGTGGAACGTTCGCGTAGCGCCCTGGTCAGCATCAACCCGTTTTCGTCGGGGAGGTTGATATCCAGCAGGATCAGCGAAACGTGCTCATGCTCCATGATGTCGCGCAGGCCCGCGCCGCTGTCGGTCACCGAAACGCGATACCCCTCCTGCTCAAAATAGGCCTGTAATCTGGCCTGAGTAACAGGTTCATCCTCAACAATAACAATGTGATGTGACATCCTGCGCGCGGTCTCTTTCTGTTCATATCTGTTCATATATTGCCGTATCCCGTTCATCCTGACCAGTGACGCTGTTCATATTTGCGGAATAAGATCTGCGCATTAAACCATATAATTACAGGGGCTATTATGCGAAAACTCTGGAGAGCGCTACTCAGGCCAAGCGCCCGTTGGTCGATACTGGCGCTGGTCATTGTCGGGATTGTGATCGGCGTTGCGCTGATCGTGTTACCTCACGTCGGTATCAAATTGACCAGTACGACAGAGTTTTGCGTCAGCTGCCATAGTATGCAGCCGGTGTATCAGGAATATAAACAGTCCGTACATTTCCAGAACGCTTCCGGCGTACGCGCGGAATGTCACGATTGCCATATCCCCCCTGATATTCCAGGCATGGTGAAACGTAAGCTGGAAGCCAGCAACGATCTTTACCAGACATTTATCGCCCACTCGATTGATACCCCGGAAAAATTTGAAGCCAAACGCGCCGAGCTTGCCGAGCGTGAATGGGCGCGCATGAAAGAGAATAACTCCGCGACCTGTCGTTCCTGCCATAACTACGATGCGATGGATCACGCGAAACAGAACCCGGAAGCGGCGCGGCAAATGAAAATCGCCGCGAAAGAAAATCAGTCCTGCATCGACTGCCACAAAGGGATTGCCCACCAGCTACCGGATATGAGCAGCGGTTTCCGCAAACAGTTTGATGAACTGCGCGCCAGCGCCAGTACGCATAATGACGGCGATACGCTCTATTCGCTGGATATCAAGCCGATTTACGCCGCTAAAGGCGATAAAGAACCGGCAGGTTCGCTGTTACCTGCTTCTGAAGTGAAAGTCCTTAAACGGGACGGTGACTGGCTGCAAGTGCAAATCGAAGGCTGGACGGAGACGGACGGTCGCCAGCGCGTGCTGACGCAGTTGCCCGGTAAACGTATTTTTGTCGCCTCGATTCGCGGCGATGTGCAACAGCATGTGAAAACGCTGGAAGAGACCACCGTCGCGGCGACCAATACTCAGTGGAGCAAATTACAGGCAACCGCGTGGATGCAAAAAGGCGACATGGTAAATGACATTAAACCGATTTGGGCCTATGCCGACTCCCTCTATAACGGCACCTGTAATCAGTGTCACGGCGCGCCGGACAAAGCGCACTTTGACGCTAACGGCTGGATCGGCACGCTCAACGGCATGATCGGTTTCACCAGTCTGGATAAGCGTGAAGAACGTACCTTGTTGAAATATCTCCAGATGAATGCGTCTGATACCACCAACACGCCGCACAGCGATAAGGGAGAACACAATGAAAAATAAGGACTCGTTACACGTCTCTCGTCGACGTTTTCTGGCGCAGCTTGGCGGCTTGACGGTGGCAGGAATGCTGGGGCCGTCACTGCTGACGCCCCGTAGCGCCCGCGCAGCGGATGCCGTTGCGCCAGGCGCCGCGACGAAAGAAGGTATCCTTACCGGTTCTCACTGGGGGGCGATTCGCGCCACGGTGGTTGACGGTCGATTTGTGGCGGCAAAACCGTTTGAACAGGATAAATACCCGTCCAAAATGATCGCCGGTCTGCCCGATCACGTCCACAACGCGGCGCGTATTCGCTATCCGATGGTGCGCGTCGACTGGATGCGCAAAGGTCATCAAAGCGACACCTCGCAGCGCGGCGATAATCGTTTTGTGCGCGTCTCCTGGGATGAAGCGCTGGATCTGTTCTATCAGGAACTGGAGCGGGTGCAAAAAACCTACGGGCCGAGCGCGCTACTGACGGCGAGCGGCTGGCAATCTACCGGCATGTTCCATAACGCCTCCGGGATGCTGGCGCGCGCGATTGCGCTACATGGCAATAGCGTTAGCACGGGAGGGGACTATTCGACCGGCGCGGCGCAGGTGATTCTGCCGCGCGTGGTGGGTTCAATGGAAGTGTACGAGCAGCAAACGTCATGGCCTCTGGTTTTACAGAACAGTAAAACGATTGTGCTATGGGGTTCTGATATGGTGAAAAACCAGCAGGCAAACTGGTGGTGCCCGGATCACGATGTCTATCAGTACTATGAACAATTAAAAGAGAAAGTTGCCAGCGGCGCTATCTCGGTCATCAGCATCGACCCGGTCGTCACCTCCACGCACGATTATCTGGGGCGCGATAAGGTCAAACATATCGCCATTAACCCGCAGACGGATGTCCCGTTACAACTGGCGCTGGCGCATACCCTGTACAGCGAGAAACTGTACGATAAAAATTTCCTCGATAATTATTGCGTCGGTTTTGACCAGTTCCTCCCCTATTTGCTGGGCGAAAAAGATGGACAGCCCAAAGATGCCGCCTGGGCGGAAAAACTGTGCGGTATTGACGCCGACACCATCCGCGCGTTGGCGCGGCAGATGGCGGGCGACAGAACGCAAATCATCGCTGGCTGGTGCGTACAACGTATGCAGCATGGCGAACAGTGGTCATGGATGGTCGTCGTGCTGGCGGCAATGCTGGGACAGATTGGTTTACCGGGCGGCGGCTTTGGTTTTGGCTGGCACTACAATGGCGCCGGGACGCCTGGTCGTAAAGGGATCATTTTAAGCGGCTTTTCCGGTTCGACGACCGTTCCGCCAGTACACGACAGCACGGATTACAAAGGCTACAGCAGCACCATTCCTATTGCGCGTTTTATGGATGCCATTCTTGAACCGGGCAAGGTCATTAACTGGAACGGCAAATCGGTTAAATTACCGCCGCTGAAGATGTGCGTGTTCGCCGGGACCAATCCGTTCCACCGACACCAACAAATTAACCGCATAATTGAAGGGTGGCGCAAGCTGGAAACGGTCATCGCTATTGATAACCAGTGGACGTCGACCTGCCGTTTTGCGGATATCGTTTTGCCGGCTACCACCCAATTTGAGCGTAACGACCTCGATCAGTTCGGCAACCACTCTAACCGCGGCATTATCGCCATGAAACAGGTGGTGTCGCCGCAGTTTGAAGCGCGTAACGACTTTGATATTTTCCGCGATCTCTGCCGACGCTTTAACCGTGAAGCGGCATTCACGGAAGGTCTTGATGAAATGGGCTGGCTGAAACGCATCTGGCAGGAAGGGAGCCAGCAGGGAAAAGGTCGCGGTATCCACTTACCGACTTTCGAGGTGTTCTGGAATCAACAGGAGTACATCGAGTTTGATCATCCGCAGATGTTTGTGCGCCATCAGGCTTTCCGTGAAGATCCGGATCTGGAGCCGTTGGGCACGCCAAGCGGTTTGATCGAGATTTACTCCAAAACGATCGCCGACATGCAATACGACGATTGTCAGGGCCATCCCATGTGGTTCGAAAAAATCGAACGCTCGCATGGCGGGCCGGGATCGCAGCGCTGGCCGCTGCACTTACAATCCGTCCACCCTGATTTCCGTCTGCATTCCCAACTATGCGAGTCGGAAACGCTGCGTCAGCAATATGCCGTTGGCGGCAAGGAGCCGGTCTTTATTAACCCACAGGATGCCAGCGCGCGCGGGATCCGCAACGGTGACATCGTGCGGGTATTCAATGCACGCGGGCAGGTACTGGCGGGGGCGGTAGTTTCCGATCGCTATGCGCCGGGCGTGGCGCGAATTCATGAAGGCGCCTGGTACGATCCTGATAAAGGCGGCGATCTCAACGCGTTATGTAAGTACGGCAACCCTAACGTATTAACGCTGGATATCGGTACATCACAGCTCGCGCAGGCGACCAGCGCGCATACGACGCTGGTGGAAATTGAAAAATATACCGGCCCTATTGATAACGTCACGGCGTTTAACGGTCCGGTCGAGATGGTCGCGCAGTGTGAATATGTACCCGCATCGCAGGGGAATCCGCATGATTAAGCAGCCAGCGCTTGCTCAGGAACAGTACGCCTGCGTATATGCATGGCTGGCGTTACTCTTTTTCCGGGAAGTAGATGATGAAGGGTTAATACAATTACAGTCCGCGGAGATCGCGGACTGGCTGGCGCTGTTAAAGCGTCAGCCTGCGCTGGCGGCGTCGGTGGCGTTACTCGAACAAAAAATTGCCGCGCTTAGCCTGCGCCAGGATGCGCAGCTGGAGCTGGCCGCAGATTTTTGCGGATTGTTCCTGATGACGGATAAAAAATCGGCCTTGCCCTACGCCTCGCAATACCCGCAGCAGGAACCCGGCATGATTAAACATTTATTGCTTGAAGCCGGGATGGAAGTCAACGACGATTTTAAAGAGCCGGCCGACCACCTGGCGATTTATCTGGAATTACTCAGCCATTTACATTTTTCATTGGGTGAATCGTTCCAACGACGGAGAATGAATAAATTACGCCAGAAAACATTGTCGTCATTACTGGAATGGCTTCCGGAATTTACAAATAATTGCCTTAAGCATGATCCCTATGGTTTTTATGCTGCGTTAAGTCAATTATTGTTGGCTATCGTTCGTTTTGATGACGGAAAAGAGGATTTATCCATTGTTGCGGCTGAATAAACCCTGTGACGGGCATCGCAAAATAAATCTTACGATAGTCGGGGGTTATCATATCTATAGGTTTAGCCAATTGTAATTATTGATACCAATCAATATCCATGATGGGTTTGTATTTAGTATTGACGGGCCTCATGAGTAAAAAAATAAAATTTAATTAATCATGCCGCAATACCCCATAAGGATAGTGATATGAAAAAAATTACTCTCTATGCAACAACGGTTATCACCGTTGGGCTGTTATGTTATTTAGGTTTGTCCGGGTATGTATGGTATTACGACAAACAGCGCAGTAAAAAAAGCGATGTGCAGGCCTCGGTTGTGGGTGAAAATAATAAAATACTGGGTTATTTCAGGGAGAAAGGATGTGATTATTGTCATACGCCTTCCGCTGAATTACCTTTTTATTCCTCTTTTCCGGTGGCAAAGCAGCTAATGGATTACGATATCCAGCTCGGCTACAAGTCGTTTAACCTGGAGGCGGTACGGGCCGCCCTGATTGCGGATACGCCGGTGCCGCAAAGCGAACTGAATAAAATTGAATGGGTTATGCAACATCAGACTATGCCGCCAACCCGCTATGTCGCGCTGCACTGGGCGGGGGGCGTCAGCGATAAAGAGCGTACTGACATCCTGAACTGGATAGCCGATCAGCGTGAGCGCAACTATGCCAGCGCCGATACCGACCCCGCGCACCGGAATGAACCCGTTCAGCCTATTCCGCGCAATATTCCCGTCGATGCGAAAAAAGTCGACTTAGGTTTCCGTCTTTATCATGATGAACGTTTATCCGGCGACAGCACAATATCCTGTGCGCATTGTCACGCGTTAAATGCGGGCGGTGTCGATGGCAGAAAAACCTCAATTGGCGTTGGCGGTGCGGTAGGACCAATAAATGCGCCGACGGTATTCAACTCCGTATTTAATATCGAACAATTTTGGGATGGTCGTGCTGCAACCCTGCAGGAGCAAGCAGGCGGACCGCCGTTAAATCCTATTGAAATGGCTTCTAAATCCTGGGATGAAATTATTAGCAAGCTTGATAAAGATCCTGTCCTGAAAAAAGATTTCCAGGCGGTTTATCCGCAAGGATTTACTGGGGAAAATATTACTGATGCGATCGCCGAATTCGAAAAAACGTTGATAACGCCGGATTCCGCCTTTGATAAATGGCTACGTGGAGATGAAAATGCGCTGACCGCGCAACAGAAACACGGTTATCAATTATTTAAAGAAAATAAATGTGCAACCTGTCACGGCGGTATCATTTTAGGCGGGCGCTCTTTTGAACCATTGGGATTAAAGCGAGACTTTAATTTTGGCGAAATTACCGCAGCGGATATTGGTCGTATGAACGTCACCAAAGAGGTTCGCGATAAATTACGGCAAAAGGTCCCGGGCTTACGCAACGTCGCGTTAACGGCGCCTTATTTCCATCGGGGCGACGTACCGACGCTGGATGGTGCGGTAAAACTGATGCTGCGTTACCAGGTTGGCACCGATCTGCCGCAAAACGATATTGACGATATCGTCGCCTTCCTGGAAAGCCTGACCGGTGTTTATACGCCATATCAACCTGAATATGCGCAATGACAATGATGCTTGAAGCCAGAGATCTGTACTGCGAGCGGGACGAGAGGACGCTGTTCAGCGGGCTGTCGTTCACCGTGGACGCCGGGGAGTGGGTGCAGGTCACCGGCGGCAACGGCGCCGGAAAAACCACCCTG
>NZ_JAMLWO010000016.1:0-49456 GCF_056991255.1 Salmonella sp. A1325
CTGCCGCAGGCGGCGGCCATCGGCATTATCGGCGGCGCGGACGGCCCGACGGCGATTTACCTGTCGGGCAAACTGGCGCCGGAGCTGCTGGGAGCCATTGCGGTAGCGGCGTACTCGTATATGGCGCTGGTGCCATTAATCCAGCCGCCGATTATGAAGGCGCTGACCACGGAGACGGAGCGCAAAATCCGCATGGTGCAGCTGCGCACGGTGAGCAAGCGGGAGAAGATTCTGTTCCCGGCGGTGCTGTTGCTGCTGGTGGCGCTGCTGCTGCCGGACGCGGCGCCGCTGCTGGGGATGTTCTGCTTTGGCAACTTGATGCGCGAAAGCGGCGTGGTGGAGCGTCTGAGCGACACGGTACAGAACGGGCTGATTAATATCGTCACCATTTTCCTCGGGCTGTCGGTGGGGGCCAAGCTGGTGGCGGATAAGTTCCTGCAGCCGCAGACGCTGGGCATTCTGCTGCTGGGTGTGATTGCGTTCGGGATTGGGACGGCGGCCGGGGTGCTGATGGCGAAGCTGCTGAACCTGTGCAGTAAGAACAAAATTAACCCGCTGATTGGCTCCGCCGGCGTGTCGGCAGTGCCGATGGCGGCCAGGGTGTCAAACAAGGTGGGCCTGGAGTCGGACGCGCAGAACTTCCTGCTGATGCACGCGATGGGCCCGAACGTGGCGGGGGTTATCGGTTCGGCCATTGCGGCGGGCGTGATGCTCAAGTACGTGCTGGCAATGTAATCCAATCTAATCGGGAGCAGTGATTCTGCTCCCGCCAAATGAGGACACAGTAATGAGTGAAATGGTTGCGTTTCGGCAAGGTACATCCATGCCATCCAGAGAAACCATCTTGCATTATGTTGTTGAGACGGTGAATCAGATAACTGAGCTTGAGCCAGCGCTGCATTTACTGCCGTGGTCTGGCGTCAACTCAGCAATATATGAGCAACGTTTTGCACAGTGTTACGACGAGGGGCTTTGTGCCGCACAGACGTCGGCACCGAATGTTCCGCAGGGGATTCTGCCATCGACCGATTGGGCTCAGGGTATCGGGTTACTCTGTTTTGCCGCAGGGTATATGAGCGCAGGCGAGCGGCCATTAACACACAATCAGTTATGCGATTTCGTCAAACAGGCGGCTGTTGGTTTATCGCCGATTGAGGAGGAGGCGGCGAGCGGTTTCTCGACGGTACGTAGTATTGCATTACCCGTATTCAGGCGATTACAACGCGATGGTCACGCGTCTCGGATCCTGCTGTTACAAACGTTGCTGCATCTGGTTGCCTGGAAAAGCGCATCGCAGTATGCGCGTCAACAGGCGCAACGACTGCTCTGGATGGGCGGCATTCTGGGGGAAGGAGGCGAGTCTGGCTTATTGGCACTCGATAAGGCGCTGCGTGAAGAGGCCGTCGGGGAGAAAAGTCTCCCCGCTCTGCTGATTTTCACGAGTTTCCTGGCACATTTTCCGGCAGGGCCAGTCTTTATTGACTAGCCGTCGAACGACGCGGGCAAAAGCCGCGTCGTTTTAGTTCGACGCCGGGTATTCCTGCACCGTCACCTGGAATGTGAGCTGCTTATCATCCCGCATTACCACGACCGGAATGACGGAGCCCGGACGGATTTCCGCCACCTGATCCATCGTCTCCAGTGCGGACACAGCGGGTTTATTATTGACCGAAATAATCAAATCATTAACCTGAATACCGGCAAGCGCGGCGGGGCCGTTTGGCGTCACTTCATTAACGACAATGCCCTGAATCGGGTCCATGCCGCTACCCTGCTGCGCGTGCAGCGGTGCGATTTCTCGTCCGCCAATACCGATATAGCCGCGAATCACGCGACCGTCGCGGATAAGCTTATCCATAATTTTCGTGGCTAGCTGGAAGGGAATCGCAAAACCAAGGCCTTCCGGCGTTTCGCCATCGTTACTCTTATCAAAAGAGAGGGTGTTGATCCCCATCAGTTCGCCTAACGAGTTGACCAGCGCGCCGCCGGAATTACCGTGGTTAATCGAGGCGTCGGTCTGGAGAAAATTCTGTCGCCCCGTCGGGTTCAGGCCGATACGACCCGTTGCGCTGATGATCCCCTGGGTGATGGTCTGTCCCAGATTATATGGGTTGCCGATAGCCAGTACGACGTCGCCAATATGCGGTGTACGCTTTGTATTAATCGGGATGGTAGGCAGCCCGCCAGTGGCGTTGATCTTCAGCACCGCCAGATCGGTAAGCGAATCGGAGCCAACCAGTAGTGCTTCAAAGACGCGGCCATCCTGTAGCGCGACGATAATCTGATCGGCATCGTTAATCACGTGCTTGTTAGTAATAATATAACCGCGTTGATCCATGATCACGCCGGAACCCAGCGTGCGGATCTCCAGTTGATTATGCGCGGTACTGTTCATACTGCGGTTATAGACATTGACGACGGCAGGCGCGGCGCGGCGAACCGCAAAATTATAACTGGCTGGCGTCTCATCGGTACTGTCGAATTGCGGGACGGCGATAGGATTAATTTTGCGCAAAGAAGGCATGACGGCCAACAGAATAGCGCCGACAATTAAACCTATTGCGACCGAACGTAAGAGCTTCACAAACATGATGGAGGCGTCGTTAAAAAAGGGAACGGCAGCAGCATACCATGAGTTAACCGGACATCACATCGCAGGCTGATGCCCGGTTTAAGACAGGATTAGCGCAGCAATAGATAAATGTTCTCGTTGCCGCGTACTACCTGAAGAGCAATGATGGACGGTTTTGCCGCCATCACTTTGCGCATTTCGGCGATAGAACTGATGCGATCGCGATTAACGCCGGTGATAACATCATCTTTTTGCAAACCGGCCTGCGCGGCAGGACTGCTTTTTTCGACGCTATCAACCTTAACGCCTTTCGTCCCGTCTTTCAGCTGGCCGTCGCTCAACGTCGCGCCTTGCAACGCCGGGGCGATCATTTCGGCGCTGGCGGAAGAAGAGGTATTGGAATCCAGCGTGACTTCCACCTCCAGCGGCTTACCATCGCGCAGCAGGCCCAGCTTCACTTTCGTACCCGGTTCGGTGGTGGCGATACGTGAACGCAGTTCGGCAAAGCTATTCAGCGGCTTACCGTTAAGACTGATAATCACGTCTCCGGATTTCACCCCGGCCTTCGCCGAACCTGAATTGGGTAAAACCTCGCTGACAAAAGCACCACGCTGAACGTTCAGTTTGAATGCCTTAGCGATATCAGCGGTCATTTCAGTGCCTTTAATTCCCAGCAATCCGCGTTTGATTTCGCCGAACTGAATCAACTGCTGCGCCAGCGTCTGCGCCATATTGGAAGGAATAGCAAAGCCAATGCCGATACTCCCGCCACCTGGCGCGAGGATCGCGGTATTAATCCCGATCAGCTCGCCGTTCAGGTTAAGCAGCGCGCCGCCGGAGTTGCCGCGGTTAATAGAGGCATCGGTTTGAATAAAGTTCTCAAGCCCTTCCAGATTAAGCCCGCTGCGTCCCAGCGCTGAAATAATCCCGGAGGTGGCGGTTTGCCCAAGACCAAACGGATTACCGACCGCCACGGCGAAATCGCCGACGCGGAGTTTGTCGGAATCGGCGATGGCAATTTGCGTTAACTTGCTGGGATTCTGAATTTGTAACAGAGCGATATCGCTCTGGTCGTCGCCGCCGATCAGCTTCGCGTCGAATTCGCGTCCGTCATTCAGTTGAATGCTGATCTTTTGTGCCTGATTAATCACATGATTATTGGTTAATACATAGCCTTTCGCGGCATCGATAATCACCCCCGAACCGAGTCCTTCAAACGGCTGGGACGGCTGGTCTGGCAGATCCTCGCCAAAGAATTTTTTAAACTCCTCCGGCACTTTTTGGCTCTGGGCGGCGGTTCCCTCGACTTTTACGCTGACGACAGCAGGCAGCACTTTCTCCAGCATAGGGGCAAGGCTTGGCAGCGTCGCCTGGCCTGGTACCTGGCCTGGTATCGATGCAAGGGCTGGAAACGGTGCCGAAAGAGTTAACCCGACACTTAACGCTAATGCACTTAACAGCTGGGTGTGTTTTTTCATGGATGCTGCTCTCGTACCTTGAATGAACGGATAGACAATTCAAAACAGATTGATGTTATTGAATTTTCAGCCTGGTAACAATGATAATAGCTGGGACAGGAAAGATAGAGAGAGGGCGCAAGCGATGCGCCCGATAAATTTCTTAACGGCGTGCGATTAATCGCGCTTTGCGCCGCTACGTAACAGGCCAGACGCGCCTTCAGAATAATCACGTGGCATTTGTACTGGTGCCTGATCGTTGCTCGCCTCAGACTCCGCCAGACGGTTACGGAACGGATTCGACTCCGCAGACATTTCCGGCAGCAGGCTGCTGGAGCTTTTCGCCATATGCTGATACAGCTGGCGGTAATCATGCGCCATGGTATCCAGCAGTTCCGCGCTGCGGGCGAAGTGGCTAACCAGCTCTTCACGGTACTCTTCCAGCTCAGCTTTGTTTTTTTCCAGTTCGTACTGCAATGCCTGCTGTTGACGTAACTTACGATTACCAAAACGCATGGCCACGGCACCAATGATGATACCGACGACTAATCCAATTAGCGCATATTCCCAGGTCATGAACATCTCCCGTTGTCTTATGTTTCCGTAGGGTGTTGGCTCCAGGCTCCATGCCCGCGCCTGATTATGCCACTATAACCGCTAATTCCGTAGAAGTGGAATCCCGACAGCATATCGCGTAGTGTAGAACGGCCTTTTTTTCGTCAGCCGTGAACGACGGCACATCGATTTTCAAGGAATAACAATAACATTATGCAAAGCCTTTCCCCTACATCGCGTTATCTCCAGGCACTCAACGAAGGCACCCATCAGCCTGACGACGTACAGAAAGAGGCGGTCGACCGTCTGGAAACCCTTTATCAGGCGCTCACCGCGAAAAAATCGTCGGCTACGCCACCCGGCGGTCTGATAGCGCGACTGGGGAAATTATTAGGCAAAAACGAACCGGACACGCAAATACCGGTTCGCGGGCTGTATATGTGGGGGGGCGTGGGGCGCGGCAAAACATGGCTCATGGATCTCTTCTACCACAGCCTGCCGGGCGAGCGAAAACTACGCCTGCATTTTCATCGGTTTATGCTGCGCGTGCATGAAGAACTTACCGCGCTACAGGGGCAGATCGATCCGTTAGACATTATTGCCGATCGGTTTAAAACCGAGACGGACGTACTGTGTTTCGATGAGTTTTTCGTCACCGATATTACCGACGCCATGCTGTTGGGCGGTTTAATGAAAGCGCTGTTTGCACGCGGCATTACGCTGGTCGCGACCTCCAATATTCCGCCGGATGAACTCTACCGCAACGGTTTGCAACGCGCCCGCTTCCTGCCGGCTATCGATGCCATTAAACAGCACTGCGATATTATGAATGTGGACGCCGGCGTCGATTACCGACTGCGGACGCTGACGCAGGCCCATTTATGGCTAACGCCGCTTAATGATGAAACCCGGCGGCAAATGGATAAACTATGGTTGGCGTTAGCGGGGGCCGCGCGCGAGCACGCTCCGACGCTGGAAATCAATCATCGCCCTTTATCCACCCTGGGCGTTGAAAACCAAACGTTAGCGGTCTCTTTCGCTACGCTGTGCGTCGAGGCCCGCAGCCAGCATGATTACATTGCGCTCTCAAGGTTATTTCACACGGTTCTGCTGTTTGACGTGCCGGTCATGACGCCGCTGATGGAGAACGAAGCGCGCCGCTTTATTGCTCTGGTGGATGAGTTTTACGAGCGCCACGTTAAGCTGGTGGTCAGCGCCGCCGCGCCGTTATATGAGATTTATCAGGGGGAGCGGCTCAAGTTTGAATTTCAGCGCTGTCTGTCGCGCCTGCAAGAGATGCAGAGTGCGGAGTACCTCAAGCGGGAGCATATGCCGTAAGCCGGACAAGCGCAGCGTCCCGGCATTGTGCGGTATTATATCTGTGCAACCTCCGCGACCGAGGGTGAACCAGGCCTGAACAAAACCCGCGGCAAATCGCAAAAAGGGGTCGATCTTTGACCTGGACTTCTCTATAATCCTGCGACCCCACGTTACAAGAGAGTTTTTTCCCAAACTTTCTCTGTGCCGGCCAAACATATCCGAGGGGGTAGGTTTACCGGACTTTGTCGTGTGAACCTCAACTATTTAAAACGTTTGGGTGTTCACCAACGTGTAACTTATTTATTTGGGTAAGCTTTTAATGAAAACTTTTACAGCTAAACCAGAAACCGTAAAACGCGACTGGTATGTTGTTGACGCGACCGGTAAAACTCTGGGCCGTCTGGCTACTGAACTGGCTCGTCGCCTGCGCGGTAAGCACAAAGCGGAATACACTCCGCACGTAGATACCGGTGATTACATCATCGTTCTGAACGCTGACAAAGTTGCTGTAACCGGCAACAAGCGTACTGACAAAGTGTACTATCACCACACCGGCCACATCGGTGGTATCAAACAAGCGACCTTTGAAGAGATGATTGCCCGCCGTCCTGAGCGTGTGATTGAAATCGCGGTTAAAGGCATGCTGCCAAAAGGCCCGCTGGGTCGTGCTATGTTCCGTAAACTGAAAGTTTACGCGGGCAACGAGCACAACCACGCGGCACAGCAACCGCAAGTTCTTGACATCTAATCGGGATTATAGGCAATGGCTGAAAATCAATACTACGGCACTGGTCGCCGCAAAAGTTCCGCAGCTCGCGTGTTCATCAAACCGGGCAACGGTAAAATCGTTATCAACCAACGTTCTCTGGAACAGTACTTCGGTCGTGAAACTGCCCGCATGGTAGTTCGTCAGCCGCTGGAACTGGTCGACATGGTTGAGAAACTGGATCTGTACATCACTGTTAAAGGTGGTGGTATCTCTGGTCAGGCTGGTGCGATCCGTCACGGTATCACCCGCGCTCTGATGGAGTACGACGAGTCCCTGCGTGGCGAACTGCGTAAAGCTGGCTTCGTTACTCGTGACGCTCGTCAGGTTGAACGTAAGAAAGTCGGCCTGCGTAAAGCACGTCGTCGTCCGCAGTTCTCCAAACGTTAATGGGTTTCTGCTTCGGCAGACAACTGTTAGCGAAAAAACCCGCTTCGGCGGGTTTTTTTATGGCTAAAGTCCGAATCCAGTCTCTTTTCCTCCCTATCTTTAGCATTATTCTCATCTTATTCATCTTTCATGCACGCTCAGAGAAAAGGAAGTCACAGTGGGATTTTTTAACGCATTGTTTACTAAGAAAGAGTCGTTAATGCTGTCGAATAAATGGGAATTCTTTATAACAACGGTGGATGACCATGTTACGGGGATACGTGTGGATATCGGCGCCATCCAGGATGAAAAATTTGATCGCCTTATCCATACCGGGTTCTTACGTGTTCATTACACCAACTGTTATGAAAATGGTTTGCCGCAGCCCGATGAAACACAGCGTTTAAATCGTATAGAGGACTGGCTTGATGAAAAGGGGAAGACGTTTCCGATCTGGCTGGTGGGTGTGGTTACCCAACAAGGCTGGCGCGATTTTGTGTTCATGTCGGAAGAGGATCTTAACTGGGAAAAGACGCTGGATAAATTGCTCGCTGGTGGCCCGGAAATCTCTTTTAGTTATAGAGAGAGTCACAATGATAAAGGAAACTTTTACCGCCAGTTCTTGTATCCAACCCGATACGACTGGAACTGGATACACGATTCCCGTGTGTGCCGGGGATTACAGGAACAAGGTGATGATCTGACGCTTCCGCGCGCTATTGATTATTATGCGACATTGCCTACAGAAGTCGCAGCGCGTGACCTGGCGCAAGATATTGCTGCATTACCGTATGGCATAACGCTGGTCAGTATTCGAATGAATGACTCGCAACAGGGGTTTATAGCGTCTTTTATCAGCACCGATGCTCCGCAACAATGGCATATGACAGAAATCACTTGCCAGCTTACCGATCTGGCTGAAAAGCATGGCGGCAGTTTTGATGGCTGGGGCGCACCGGTAGCACAGGCATAACAGGCGAAAGACAATATCTCAGGTGGGGCGAGCATTTCAGACCAGGAATATCTCTTTTTCCTCATTTCCAGAATCGACTCACCACAAAGGTCACAAAATCTGGTAAACTATCATCCAATTTTCTGCCCAAATAGCGGGGAATGTTCATTTTTTGTCTCGTTTCTGAGCAATGATGGCTTTTTTCGCCCTGGGTGACATAACATCTGGCTGGTCACATTGTGGCTGGTAGCAGTAAAAATTCTGAATATACCTGGAGGTTTTCATGGCTGTCGCTGCCAACAAACGTTCGGTAATGACGCTGTTTTCTGGTCCTACTGACATCTATAGCCATCAGGTCCGCATTGTGTTGGCTGAAAAGGGTGTTAGTTTTGAGATCGAACATGTGGAAAAGGACAATCCACCTCAGGATCTGATTGACCTCAACCCGAATCAAAGCGTTCCGACACTGGTGGATCGTGAGCTGACCCTGTGGGAATCTCGCATCATTATGGAATATCTGGATGAGCGTTTCCCTCATCCGCCGCTGATGCCGGTTTATCCGGTCGCGCGCGGTGAAAGCCGTCTGTACATGCACCGTATTGAAAAAGACTGGTATACGCTGATGAACGTCATCGTAAACGGGTCTGCTTCCGAGGCCGACTCTGCGCGTAAACAACTGCGTGAAGAGCTGCTGGCGATTGCGCCGGTATTTGGTCAGAAACCGTATTTCCTGAGCGACGAATTCAGCCTGGTTGATTGCTACCTGGCGCCTCTCCTGTGGCGTTTACCGCAGTTGGGTATCGAATTCAGCGGCGCAGGGGCGAAAGAGCTGAAAGGCTATATGACCCGCGTCTTTGAACGTGATTCTTTCCTGGCTTCTTTAACCGAAGCTGAACGTGAAATGCGCCTCGGTCGGGGTTAACCTGTATGGATTTGTCACAGTTGACGCCGCGTCGTCCTTACCTGTTGCGTGCTTTCTACGAGTGGTTGCTGGATAACCAGTTGACCCCGCATCTGGTGGTGGATGTGATGCTGCCTGGCGTGCATGTCCCTATGGAATATGCGCGCGATGGGCAAATCGTCCTTAATATTGCGCCACGGGCGGTAGGTAATCTGGAGCTGTCTAATGATGAAGTGCGTTTTAATGCGCGCTTCGGCGGCGTTCCCCGTCAGGTTTCTGTGCCTTTGGCTGCGGTGCTGGCGATTTACGCCCGTGAAAACGGCGCAGGCACCATGTTTGAGCCTGAAGCCGCCTATGATGAAGACGTTGTCAGCTTAAATGATGATGACAATACCGCAGGCGCGGAAAGCGAGACCGTGATGTCCGTCATTGATGGCGATAAGCCCGACCACGATGACGACAGTAGCCCTGATGACGAGCCGCCTCCGCCGCGTGGCGGACGTCCGGCGCTGCGTGTAGTAAAATAATCAACAGGCCCGGAAGGGCCTGTTTTGTTTGGTCTCCTCGCGGGTTCACCCTGCTTTTGAAGCTGTGTTACGATAAGCTTGCTATTATTTGCCACCGACCACTCATGAATGGACGTTATGAACGCATTTGATTCGCAAGCAGAAGATTCACCGACATCCCTCGGGCGTAGTTTGCGCCGCCGCCCGCTGGCGCGTAAAAAACTGTCTGAAATGGTTGAGGAAGAGCTGGAGCAGATGATCCGCCGTCATGAGTTTGGCGAGGGAGAACAGCTACCGTCTGAACGTGAATTAATGGCCTTCTTCAATGTGGGGCGTCCCTCCGTGCGTGAAGCGTTAGCTGCGCTGAAGCGTAAAGGTCTGGTGCAAATCAATAACGGCGAACGCGCCCGCGTCTCGCGCCCCTCTGCTGATACCATCATCAGCGAACTGTCGGGTATGGCGAAAGATTTTCTTACTCATCCTGGCGGCATCGCTCACTTTGAACAGCTACGGCTTTTCTTTGAATCCAGCCTGGTACGCTATGCGGCGGAACATGCCACCGACGAGCAGATCGCGTTGTTAACGAAAGCGCTGGAAATTAATAGCCAGTCGCTGGATGACAACGCGCTGTTTATTCGTTCGGATGTCGAGTTTCACCGGGTGCTGGCTGAAATTCCCGGCAATCCGATCTTTATGGCTATTCATGTTGCTCTGCTGGACTGGCTAATCGCCGCTCGCCCAAGCGTTCCCGATCGTGAGCTGCATGAACATAATAACGTGAGTTATCAACAGCATATTGTGATTGTTGATGCCATTCGCCAGCGAGATCCCGATAAAGCGGATCGCGCTCTGCAAACCCACCTCAATAGCGTTTCCGCTACCTGGCACGCGCTCGGTAAAAAAAGTCAAAAAATGCGGTAGCGATCGCACCTCCGATCCCGGTTTAGTGAAGCAGATCGCACTATAAGCGTTCTGTATTATTTGCTGCTTATTTGATCTGGTATAACAGGTATAAAGGTAGGTAGTTAATATATTCATCATCCGTAGAGGTAGGTATGGCAAAAGCATTGCAAGGCGTAATGGCGGCGTTATTGACCCCATTTGATCATCAGCAGCAACTGGATAGCGAAAGCCTGCGCCGTCTGGTGCGTTTTAACATCGGGCAGGGTATCGACGGGCTGTACGTTGGCGGTTCCACCGGGGAAGCATTCGTACAGAGCCTTGCTGAAAGAGAGCAGGTACTGGAGATTGTCGCCGAGGAGGCGAAGGGAAAAATCACGCTGATCGCCCATGTCGGGACGGTAAGCACCGCAGAAAGCCAGCAGCTTGCCAGCGCCGCAAAGCGTTACGGTTTTGATGCGGTCTCTGCGGTGACGCCTTTTTATTACCCTTTCAGTTTTGAAGAGCACTGTGACCATTATCGGGCAATCATTGATTCCGCAGATGGATTGCCGATGGTGGTATACAACATTCCGGCGTTAAGCGGCGTAAAACTTACCCTCGATCAGATCAATACGCTGGTGACATTACCGGGCGTGAGCGCGCTGAAGCAAACCTCCGGCGATCTCTTCCAGATGGAGCAGATCCGCCGCGCGCATCCGGATCTGGTGCTGTACAACGGTTATGACGAAATCTTCGCTTCCGGTCTGCTGGCGGGCGCGGACGGCGGTATCGGCAGCACATACAACATTATGGGCTGGCGTTATCAGGGGATTGTGCAGGCATTACGTGAGGGCGATGTGGCGAAAGCGCAGCGCCTGCAAACCGAGTGCAATAAGGTTATTGATTTACTGATTAAAACCGGCGTATTCCGCGGCCTGAAAACGGTCCTGCATTATATGGACGTGGTATCGGTGCCGCTGTGTCGTAAACCGTTTGCGCCTGTTGATGAAAAATACCTGCCGGCGCTCAAGGCGCTGGCTCAACAACTGATGGAAGAAAAGGCGTAACAGCATAATGCCGGGGGCGCTACGCTTGCCCGGCCTACAACAGTGTGAGCGGTAGGCCGGATAAGGCGGAGCCGCCATTCGGCATAACGACAACAAAAATCGTCGGGAGAGTAAAATGAGTACTTCTACCCAGAACATCCCGTGGTATCGCCATCTCAACCGGGCGCAATGGCGGGCATTTTCCGCTGCCTGGCTGGGATATCTGCTTGATGGTTTTGATTTTGTGTTGATTGCTCTTGTACTGACTGAGGTACAAAGCGAATTTGGGCTGACGACGGTACAGGCGGCAAGCCTGATTTCTGCGGCTTTTATCTCTCGCTGGTTCGGCGGGTTATTACTGGGCGCGATGGGCGATCGCTATGGGCGTCGTCTGGCGATGGTCAGCAGCATCATTCTGTTTTCGGTGGGAACCCTGGCCTGCGGGTTTGCGCCCGGTTACACCACCATGTTCATCGCCCGACTGGTGATTGGTATGGGCATGGCGGGCGAATATGGTTCCAGCGCGACCTATGTGATTGAAAGCTGGCCAAAACATTTACGCAATAAAGCCAGCGGTTTTCTGATTTCCGGCTTCTCCGTCGGCGCGGTCGTTGCCGCGCAGGTGTACAGCCTGGTGGTGCCTGTCTGGGGCTGGCGCGCGCTGTTTTTCATTGGCATTTTGCCAATTATCTTCGCCCTCTGGCTGCGGAAAAACATTCCAGAAGCGGAAGACTGGAAAGAGAAACACGCGGGTAAAGCGCCGGTACGCACGATGGTTGACATTCTTTATCGGGGCGAACATCGCATCATCAACATTTTAATGACCTTCGCCGCCGCCGCTGCGCTGTGGTTCTGTTTTGCCGGTAACCTACAAAATGCTGCGATTGTGGCGGGGCTGGGACTACTGTGCGCGGTTATCTTTATCAGCTTTATGGTGCAGAGCAGCGGTAAACGCTGGCCCACTGGCGTCATGCTGATGCTGGTGGTACTGTTTGCTTTCCTCTATTCCTGGCCGATTCAGGCGCTATTACCCACTTATCTGAAAACCGAGCTGGCCTACGATCCGCATACGGTGGCGAATGTCCTGTTCTTTAGCGGATTTGGCGCGGCGGTTGGTTGCTGCGTAGGCGGTTTTCTTGGCGACTGGCTGGGAACGCGTAAAGCCTATGTCTGTAGCCTGCTGGCCTCGCAAATCCTCATTATTCCGGTCTTTGCGATTGGCGGCACAAACGTCTGGGTTCTGGGTCTGCTACTGTTTTTCCAACAGATGTTGGGGCAGGGGATTGCCGGGATTCTGCCGAAACTGATCGGCGGTTACTTCGATACCGATCAGCGCGCGGCGGGGCTGGGCTTTACTTATAACGTCGGCGCGCTCGGCGGCGCGCTGGCGCCGATCCTGGGAGCACTGATCGCTCAACGTCTGGATCTGGGCACTGCGCTGGCATCGCTCTCTTTCAGCCTGACGTTTGTCGTGATCCTGCTTATTGGGCTTGATATGCCGTCTCGCGTACAGCGTTGGCTACGTCCGGAAGCGTTACGTACCCACGATGCTATCGACGACAAACCGTTCAGCGGAGCCGTACCGCTTGGCAGTGGTAAAGGTGCCTTTGTAAAAACGAAAAGTTAATCCGCTTGCCCGGTTTTAAACCGGGCAATATTTGTAAGGGAGTAGTATGTCGTTACTTGAACAACTGGATAAAAATATTGCCGCTTCTGGCGGCCTGATTGTCTCCTGCCAACCCGTTCCGGGCAGCCCGCTGGATAAGCCGGAGATTGTAGCGGCAATGGCGTTGGCGGCGGAACAGGCGGGCGCGGTTGCGGTGCGTATTGAAGGCATAGACAACCTGCGCGTGGCCCGCTCGCTCGTTTCGGTACCCATTATCGGCATTATCAAACGCGATCTGGACGACTCTCCAGTGCGCATTACCCCTTTTCTCGACGATGTAGATGCGCTGGCGCAGGCCGGCGCAAATATTATCGCCGTTGATGGAACCGCTCGGCAACGGCCGGTAGCCGTTGAGGCGTTGTTGACGCGCATTCATCACCACCATCTACTGGCGATGGCCGACTGCTCATCCGTGGACGATGGTCTCGCCTGTCAACGGTTGGGCGCGGACATTATCGGCACGACAATGTCTGGCTACACCACCCCCGATACGCCGGAGGAACCCGATCTGCCCTTAGTCAAAGCGTTGCATGACGCCGGATGCCGGGTGATAGCCGAAGGGCGCTATAACTCGCCAGCACTGGCGGCGGAGGCGATCCGTTATGGCGCATGGGCGGTGACGGTAGGGTCCGCCATTACCCGTCTGGAACATATCTGTGGATGGTATAACGATGCATTAAAAAAGGTGGCGTCATGACTACGTTAGCAATCGATATTGGCGGTACTAAACTTGCCGCCGCGCTCATCGACAACAACTTGCGCATTAGCCAGCGTCGCGAGCTGCCGACCCCTGCGAGCAAAACGCCGGACGCGTTACGTGAAGCATTAAAGGCGCTGGTTGAACCGCTACGGGCAGAGGCGCGTCAGGTAGCGATAGCCTCTACCGGGATCATTCAGGAAGGGATGCTGCTGGCGCTAAACCCCCATAATCTGGGCGGCTTGCTACACTTTCCGTTAGTACAAACACTGGAAACGATCGCTGGCCTGCCGACGCTGGCGGTGAACGACGCGCAGGCGGCGGCCTGGGCGGAGTATCACGCGCTCCCTGATGATATCCGCGATATGGTATTTATCACCGTTTCAACCGGCGTTGGCGGCGGCGTTGTCTGCGACGGCAAGCTTCTTACCGGAAAAGGCGGTCTGGCCGGGCACCTGGGACACACCCTGGCGGACCCACACGGTCCCGTATGCGGCTGTGGACGCGTTGGCTGCGTAGAGGCTATCGCCTCCGGACGAGGGCTGGCCGCGGCGGCGCGGGACGATCTGGCGGGATGCGATGCCAAAACCCTATTTATTCGCGCTGGCGAAGGTCATCAGCAGGCGCGACATCTGGTAAGCCAATCCGCGCAGGTAATAGCGCGGATGATCGCCGATGTGAAAGCGATTACCGGCTGCCAGTGTGTGGTTATTGGCGGCAGTGTAGGGTTAGCTGAGGGATACCTGGAGCAGGTTCGCGCGTTTTTGATGCAAGAGCCTGCGCCTTATCACGTGGCACTGAGCGCCGCTCACTATCGGCATGACGCAGGATTATTAGGCGCTGCTTTGTTAGCTCAAGGAGACACATTATGATGATGGGGGAAGTACAGTCGCTGCCTTCTTGCGGGTTGCATCCGCGACTGCTGGATGCCTTGACTCTTGCGCTGGCGGCAAGACCGCAGGAGAAAGCGCCGGGGCGCTATGAATTGCAGGGCGACAATATCTTTATGAATGTAATGCAGTTAACGACGCAAATGCTGGCAGAGAAGAAAGCGGAATTGCATGAACAATACATTGATATTCAGCTACTACTAACCGGCGTCGAGCGTATTGCGTTTGGGATGTCCGGTGCCGCTCGCCAGTGCGAGGAGATGCACGTTGAAGAGGATTACCAGCTTTGTAGTCAAATTGCCGACGAGCAGACTATTACGCTGCAAGCGGGGATGTTTGCTGTGTTTATGCCGGGAGAACCACATAAACCGGGATGTGCAGTGGGTGAGCCAGATGACATCAAAAAAGTGGTAGTGAAAGTACGCGCCAGTCTGCTGGCGGCCTGAATCTCTTGCCGCAGCAGTCTTCCGAACGCAGCCCCTTACGGGCTGCGTGGTGAATGTGCCGGAGAGCGCGGGTATGACGGGTTAACGCTTAAACGTCACGGCTTCCGGCTGGGTCAGGTGCAGCGTCGTCTGGCTCGGCACCGTTTCGGCAATAACCCGCCCGTGGCGAATCGAGTAACGGGCAGGCGTCTGGCGACGTACCGCATCAAATCCATTCTCAGCGGGTAAGATAACCAGATTCGCGGCATTGCCGACGCTCAGACCGTAGTCCTGTAAATGCAGGGTTTTTGCGCTGTGGGTAGTGATCAGATTTAACCCATCGTTGATTTGCCCATACCCCATCAACTGGCAAACGTGTAACCCCATATGCAGCACCTGCAGCATATTTGCGGTGCCTAATGGATACCACGGATCGAAGACGTCATCATGGCCAAAGCAGACGTTGATCCCCGCTTCCAGCATCTCTTTCACCCGCGTGACGCCACGACGTTTCGGGTAAGTGTCAAACCGCCCTTGCAGATGAATATTCACCAGCGGGTTGGCGACGAAGTTAATCCCCGACATTTTCAACAGGCGGAACAGGCGTGACGCATACGCGCCGTTGTACGAGTGCATAGCCGTGGTGTGGCTGGCGGTCACGCGCCCCCCCATGCCATCACGATGCGCCAGCGCCGCGACCGTTTCGACAAAGCGAGACTGCTCGTCATCAATTTCGTCGCAGTGCACATCGATCAAGCGATCGTATTTCTGCGCCAGTGCAAAGATTTTGTGCAGCGATTCAACGCCATATTCCCGCGTGAACTCAAAGTGCGGAATGGCACCAATAACGTCAGCGCCCAAACGCACGGCTTCCTCTAACAGCGCTTCACCGTTGGGATAAGACAGAATACCTTCTTGCGGAAAGGCGACGATTTGCAGGTCTACCCACGGCGCAACCTCTTGCTTCACTTCCAGCATGGCTTTCAGCGCGGTGAGCGTAGGATCTGAAACGTCAACGTGAGTACGAACGTACTGGATGCCGTTAGCCATCTGCCATTTCAGGGTCTGCATCGCGCGCGCTTTCACATCTTCATGCGTGAGCATTGCTTTACGTTCTGCCCAGCGCTCAATCCCTTCAAACAGTGTGCCGGACTGGTTCCAGCTCGGTTCACCCGCCGTTTGCGTGGTATCCAGGTGGATATGTGGCTCAACAAACGGTGGAATAGCCAGACCGCCTTCGGCATCAAGCACTTCGCCCTGCGGTAACGATGCGGCTTCCTGAGGCTCAATCCGGCTAAAGCGCCCGTTTTCAATCGTAATCTGCCATAATCCTTCGTGTCCCTGCAGACGCGCCTGACGAATGGTGATGTTATTGTTCTGCATGGCTGACCTCTGGTGATTTAGCAAGGCTGCGGTTGAAAAGTGGATTCAGCAGGATATAGCTGAAGACGCCGCCGAGTACGGCGTTGACGGGCACAATACCAGGAACATAATGTCCGGCGGCGATGCCCAGCGCGACGGAAAGAATAGCAATCCAGTTAACGGGAATAAAGCGCACGGTGTTGAAGTCGGCATAGCGGCGGCGGTTCAACAGATAGTCGGCAATAATCACTCCGCCAATCGGTGGGATGGCCGATGACAGGAACGTCAGCCAGCCGACAAAATTATTGTAAAGCCACAGCGCGCACACGGTACCGATAATCCCGTTCACCACCGACAGCGTGCGGCTGGAAAGACCGGTAATATTGGCGAAGCCCAGACCCGATGCGTACAGCGCGTTATCGTTGGTGGTCCAGATATTCAGGCCGAGCACCACAATCGCGGGCAGCAGCAGCCCCTGCGCTATCATCACGTCAGAGATATCCGCCTGACCGACAGCGGCAGCGCCTGCCGCGCCAAAGATAAACATCAGCGAGTTGCCGAGGAAAAAAGCGACCATCGCAATCAGTACGGCGCTTTTGGCATGACGCCCGAAGCGGACGAAGTCGGCGGTTAATGTACCGGCGCTGACAAACGAGCCCACCACCAGCGCCAGCGCGCTGGAAAAATCCAGCGGCGTCTGCGGCACTATCGTTTTTAAATGCTCCAGCCCACCCACGCCGCTGACCGCCAGCCAGACGGAGTAGCTGCCCAGAATCACGATCGCGGGTACGGCAATGATAGACAAAATGGTCAACGCCGAGATGCCGAAAAAAATGGTCAGGGTCATCAGCAGACCCGAAACGGCAATCAGAATATTGGCATCAATGCCCGTCGCTTTACTGACCGGAATAGCGAACATCGCTACGCCAACGCCAAACCAGCCTACCTGTGTGCCGCCAAGCAGCAAGGAGGGAAGCCATGAGCCTTTAACGCCAAAGGAGTAACGTGCAAGGAGGTGGGTGGAGAGTCCGGTTTTTGCGCCGATGTAACCAAGAAATGCAGTGTAGATACCGAGGAGGAGATTACCGAAGAGAACTGCGAGGAAGAAATCATTATAAGAAAGACCGGTGCCGAGTGTCCCTCCGGTCCACATACTGGCGGAAAAAAACGTTAAACCCAACATGACAAACGTCAGTGGAATCACGCCCTTCCGCGCCGCCAGAGGGACGGGGCCCTGGCTATAATTGTTGTCCTGCGACACAACGCCTCCATGAATTTTGCCCAAAAAATCCGCCGCATAATATACAGTTCTCAGAATAAAGCAAACGTTTTCGTGTGATATTTTCTTGATAATTATTCATGGAATTAATGGTTCGCTAGTTTTTCTCCGTTGTCAGTGAACCACCGCGTGTGAGTTGAGTTTCCAGCATGGTTTGCGAACGAATAAGTTCGTCTGTGAGTAATTTTTCGTCGGGCAACTGCACTTTGTACTCGCTCGCCATGATGGTGTTTGGCAGGCCAGTCAGCGCGTAATGCGCTTCCCCCGCGCCTTTCCCTGCGCACAAAACCAGGCCGACTGGCGGGTTTTCTCCGGGCATTGTCCAGTGCTCTTTGGCATAGTTCAGGTACATATTCATCTGCCCGGCATCGCTATAGCTGAATTTGCCTACCTTCAGGTCAACGAGCAACAGGCAGCGCAAGCGACGATGGAAGAACAGCAGATCGACGCGGAACCAGCTGTCGTCTATGCGTAGTCGGCGTTGGCGGCCAACAAAAGCAAAATCGTCACCGAGCTCCAGCATAAAGTCCATCAGGTGGCTGAGCAGCGCGTCTTCGAGATCTGATTCGGAATACTCGTCCTTCAGGTTAAGAAATTCCAGAATGAACGGGTCGCGTATGGCTTGCTCCGGCAAAACGTTTGGCTCGGCGGGTGCAGGCTGCTGCAACATGGCGGATTTGTCGTGGGACAGTAGCGTTCGTTCGTAAAATTGAGTGGCGATTTGCCTGTCGAGCTGCCGTACGGACCAGCCGTTACGTAGCGTCTCTTTCTCGTAAAAAGTGCGGGCATCGGGATTTTTTACCGACAAGAGGCGGACATACGCCGACCAGGGGAGTGGGAAAGATTTAGCCAGTTGCGCCAAATGGAGAGATTCTCCAGACACTGTCTGGAGAATCTCAATTTTTTGAAAATAAAGATAAAACTTTTTAAATTGCCATAGATTACTGGCAGAAAAACCTCGTTTATATCTTTGGCTTAAATCCTGTGATAAACGATCAATTAGCTGTTCACCATAAGCAGCTCTGGCTTCACCGCCTTGTTCAAATTCAACAATGCGTCGACCCATTTCCCAATAGGTTGCTGTCATGATGGTGTTGATGCTGCGAACGGTTTGTGTCCGCGCTGTATCCAGCAGTTGAACAATTCCGTTATGAATTTGCTGATATTCATCAGACTGTGGCGCTAAAGTTGGATTCGTCATGTCATCCCTTACGTGATAGTTTCATTGTGAAATTAGAACGCTATCAATACGCTTCAGGCGTAAACGGATCAATCCATGAACGGATTTTACATGGCATTACATCTCGATTTACGAGCGGGTTTCCAGAATCGGCAGGAGAGATATTGAGGAGAGGAATATCGGCTCCCCAGCCATCAGCACAAGGCATCAACCGGGGAGCCGGAAGGGTTACACTTCGAGGTAGTTCATAATCCCGTCAGCCGCCTTACGGCCTTCGGCAATCGCCGTCACCACCAGATCGGAACCGCGCACGATGTCGCCACCGGCGAAGATTTTCGGGTTGCTGGTCTGGAAAGCATTATCGCTGCGTTCCGGCGCGATAATTCGTCCCTGCGAGTCCAGTTCCACGCTGTGTTTCGCCAGCCATTCCATGCTGTGTGGACGAAAACCAAACGCCATCACCACCGCATCAGCCGGAACCACATGCTCGGAACCGGCGACGATCTCCGCCCGCCGACGGCCTTTGGCATCCGGTTCGCCCATTTCAGTGCGCACCATTTTTACGCCGCTCACTTTGCCGTTGGCATTGACTTCAATGCCCAGCGGTTGAACGTTAAACTGAAATTCGACACCTTCCTCGCGCGCGTTTTTCACTTCGCGTCTGGAACCCGGCATGTTCTCTTCATCACGACGATAAGCACAGGTTACGTGCGTTGCGCCCTGACGAATGGAGGTACGTACGCAGTCCATTGCGGTATCGCCGCCGCCCAGCACCACCACGCGTTTGCCTTCCATGCTGACATATGGTTCGTCGCTGGTTTCGCCAAACCCCATGATCTGCTTCGTATTGGCGATCAGGAACGGCAGAGCGTCGAATACGCCGTCCGCATTTTCATTTTCCAGCCCGCCGCGCATTGACTGATAGGTTCCGACACCAAGGAACACCGCGTCGTACTCTTTCAACAGCTCGTCAAGCTCGACGTCGCGGCCCACTTCGGTATTAAGTTTGAACTCAATACCCATGCCGGTGAAGATCTCGCGACGGCGGGTCATCACCTCTTTTTCCAGTTTGAAAGCTGGAATACCGAAGGTCAGCAGGCCGCCGATTTCCGGATGGCGATCAAAGACTACCGCCTTCACGCCGTTGCGGGTCAGCACGTCGGCGCACGCCAGCCCTGCCGGACCTGCGCCGATAATCGCTACCCGTTTGTCCGTCTGGCGCACGCCGGTCATATCCGGGCGCCAGCCCATCTCAAACGCTTTATCGTTGATATAGCGCTCAATGTTACCGATGGTTACTGCACCGAACTCGTCGTGCAGCGTACAGGAGCCTTCACACAGGCGGTCCTGCGGGCAGACGCGGCCACACACTTCCGGCAGGGTGTTGGTCTGGTGCGATAGCTCAGCCGCCTCAAAAATACGCCCTTCGTTAGCCAGTTTCAGCCAGTTCGGGATGTAGTTATGTACCGGACATTTCCACTCGCAGTAGGGGTTCCCGCAGGACAAACAGCGATCCGCCTGGGCTTTCGCCTGACCTTCAGAAAACGGTTCGTAGATTTCAACAAACTCGATCTTACGGATCTTCAGCGGTTTCTTCGGCGGATCAACGCGCTGCAGGTCGATAAATTGATAAACATTCTGGCTCATTTCAATTCCTTACTGCGCCTGCACGCGCAATTCTGCCGCACTACGACTACGGTGGCCCAACAGGGCTTTGACATCGCTGGACTTGGGCTTAACTAACGCGAATTGGGTTGAGAAGCTTGACCACCTGGACAGGATCTCTTCGCCGCGTTGCGAACCAGTATGTTGCACGTGCTCGGTGATCAGGCCGCGCAGATGCTCTTCGTGGATAGCCAGCGAATCAACGTCCAGTACTTCTACCAGTTCCGGGTTCACGCGTTTACGGAATTCGCCATCTTCGTCCAGCACATAGGCGAAGCCGCCGGTCATCCCCGCGCCGAAGTTAACGCCGGTTTTACCCAGCACGCAGACGATGCCGCCGGTCATGTATTCACAGCCGTTGTCGCCGATGCCCTCTACCACGGTAATCGCCCCGGAGTTACGCACGCCGAAACGTTCGCCCGCGCGGCCCGCCGCGTACAGACGGCCACCGGTCGCTCCATACAGGCAGGTGTTGCCGATAATGCTGGCTTTATGACTGAGGAAGGCGGAACCTACCGGTGGTCTGATGGCGATCAAACCGCCTGCCATACCTTTACCGACATAGTCGTTGGCATCGCCAGTCAGATATAACTCCACACCGCCCGCGTTCCACACGCCAAAGCTCTGGCCTGCGGTACCGCTGAAGTGCGCTTTAATCGGATCGGAAGCCAGCCCCTGATCGCCGTGGGTCTGTGCGATGTAGCCGGAAAGCGACGCGCCGACGGAACGATCGGTGTTGCGGATGTCGAACCAGAAGGTTTTGCTCTGGCGCGCATCGACAAATGGCTTCGCCTGCTGCAACAGTTGCGCATTCAGCACGCCGTTATCAAACGGCGGGTTATTCTCGGTGCAGTACAGCGCTTTACCCGGATGAGGTTCAGCGGTTTCCAGTAGACGAGACAGCGCCAGCTTCTGCTGTTTAGCGGTGAAGCCCTCCAGCTCTTTAAGCAGGTCGGTGCGGCCAATCAAATCCACCAGGCGGGTCACGCCAAGTGAAGCCATTAGCTCGCGCACTTCGCGGGCGATAAATTCAAAGTAGTTAGTCACTTTGAACGGCAGGCCGTGATAGTGGTTCTTACGCAGCTTGTCATCCTGAGTTGCTACGCCGGTTGCGCAGTTGTTCAGATGGCAAATGCGCAGGTATTTACAGCCCAGCGCCACCATCGGGCCGGTGCCGAAGCCGAAACTTTCCGCACCGAGAATCGCCGCTTTAATGATATCGACGCCGGTTTTCAGACCGCCGTCCACCTGCAGACGAATCTTGTGACGCAGACCGTTAGCGACCAGCGCCTGCTGGGTTTCAACAAGTCCGAGTTCCCACGGGCAGCCAGCGTATTTCACCGAAGAGAGCGGGCTGGCGCCGGTACCGCCGTCGTAGCCGGCGATAGTGATCAGATCCGCATAGGCTTTCGCCACGCCGGTCGCGATGGTGCCAACGCCCGGTTCGGACACCAGCTTCACGGAGATCATCGCCTTCGGGTTGACCTGTTTGAGGTCGAAAATCAGCTGCGCTAAGTCCTCGATAGAGTAGATATCGTGGTGCGGCGGCGGGGAGATCAGCGTCACGCCCGGCACTGAATAGCGCAGTTTAGCGATATACGGAGTGACTTTATCCCCCGGCAACTGACCGCCTTCGCCCGGTTTCGCGCCCTGCGCGACTTTAATCTGGATCACATCGGCATTGACCAGGTACGCCGGCGTCACGCCAAAGCGACCGGAGGCCACCTGTTTGATACGCGACACTTTATTGGTGCCATAGCGCGCCGGGTCTTCACCGCCTTCGCCGGAGTTGGAGTTGCCGCCGAGGCTGTTCATCGCTTCCGCCAGCGCTTCGTGCGCTTCCGGACTTAATGCGCCGATAGACATGGCTGCGGTATCAAAGCGTTTAAACAGCTCACTGGCGGGTTCAACCTCGTCAATAGTCACCGCCTCGCCGTCTGGATGTATCGCCAGCAGATCGCGCAGCGTTGCCGCCGGACGCTCATTGACCAGTTTGGCGTATTCCTGATAATCGCTGTATTCGCCGCTCTGTACCGCCTGTTGCAGGGTACGCACGACATCCGGGTTATAGGCATGATATTCGCCGCCGTGGACGTACTTCAACAGGCCGCCAGGGCTAATGGGTTTGCGCGCCAGCCAGGCGCGTTTGGAGAGATTCAGCAGATCCTGCTGGAAGTCATCAAAGCTCGCGCCGCCGATACGGCTGACCACGCCCTGGAAGCACAGGTTTACCACATCATCGTGCAGCCCGACCGCTTCAAACAGTTTGGAGCAACGGTAAGAGGCAATGGTCGAAATGCCCATTTTGGACATAATCTTGTACAGCCCCTTGTTGATGCCGTTGCGGTAGTTCTGCATCACGGTACGGTAGTTTTTAGCGATGGCCTGGGTATCAATCAGACGCCCCAGCGTTTCGTAGGCCAGGTACGGATAGATGGCCGTTGCGCCAAAGCCGAGCAGTACCGCAAAGTGATGCGGATCGCGGGCGCTTCCGGTTTCTACGATGATGTTGGCGTCGCAGCGCAGGCTTTGTTCCACCAGACGCGTTTGCACCGCGCCCACCGCCATCGGCGCGGGCACCGGCAGGCGATTCTTACCGATATTGCGATCCGAGAGGACCAGCAGCACGGTGCCGTTACGCACCATCTGTTCCGCTTTATCGCACAGCGCCTTAACCGTCGCGTCCAGTGTGGTTTCGGTGACATCAAAGGTAATGTCAAGCCAGTCGGCGCGGTAGTGATGCTCGCTCATGGTAGTGAGCTGTTTGAAATCGGAGTACAGCAGAATTGGCGATTTAAAACTCAGGCGATGGGCCTGACCTTCCGCTTCGCAGAAGACGTTCATTTCGCGACCGATGCTGGTGGCGAGCGACATGACGTGCGCTTCACGCAGCGGGTCGATAGGCGGGTTAGTGACCTGCGCGAACTGTTGGCGGAAGTAGTCGTAAATAATACGCGGCTGGCTGGAGAGCACGGCAAAGGGGGTGTCGTCGCCCATTGAGCCGACGGCTTCCTGGCCGTTTTCGCCCAACACGCGGATAACCGAGTCCAGCTCTTCGGCGCTGTAGTTAAACTGTTTCTGATAGCTGGCGAGCAGGTCATCGTCCAGTTCGCGGCTACCGACTTCTTCATCTGGCAACTCTTCAAACGGCACCAGACGGCGAACATTCTTTTCCATCCACGCTTTATACGGATGGCGGCTTTTCAGATCGTCATCGGTTTCCGCGGAATGCAGAATACGTCCGCCGCGGGTGTCGATCACCATCAGTTCGCCTGGGCCGACGCGGCCTTTCTCGACCACTTCATCCGGCTGATAGTCCCAGATACCGACTTCGGAGGCGCAGGTAATCAGCTTGTCTTTGGTGATGACGTAGCGTGCCGGGCGCAGGCCGTTACGGTCAAGGTTACAGGCGGCGAAGCGCCCGTCGGACATCACGATGCCTGCCGGACCGTCCCACGGTTCCATATGCATGGAGTTAAAGTCAAAGAAGGCGCGCAGATCCTGGTCCATATCGGGGTTGTTCTGCCAGGCGGGCGGCACCAACAGTCGCATGGCGCGGATGATGTCCATCCCGCCTGCCAGCAGCAGTTCCAGCATGTTGTCCAGCGAGCTGGAATCCGAACCGGTTTCGTTAACAAACGGCGCAGCGGACTGTAAATCCGGGATCAGCGGCGTCTGGAATTTATAGGTACGGGCGCGCGCCCACTGGCGGTTGCCGGTGATAGTGTTAATCTCGCCGTTATGCGCCAGGTAGCGGAACGGCTGCGCCAGCGGCCAACGCGGCACGGTGTTAGTGGAAAAGCGCTGGTGGAACAGGCAGATGGCCGATTCCAGACGCAGATCCGCAAGATCCAGGTAGAAGCGCGGCAGATCCGCCGGCATACACAGACCTTTATAAATGTTGACCAGGTTCGACAGGCTGCATACGTAGAAATCTTTGTCGTCCTGCAGGCGTTTTTCAATACGTCGGCGGGCGATAAACAGACGGCGCTCCATATCGCGCGGACGCCAGCCCGCCGGAGCGTTGACAAAAATCTGCTCAATACGCGGCAGGGAGGAGAGGGCGATTTCACCGAGCACGCCTTCATTGGTTGGCACATCGCGCCAGCCGACAATCGACAGGGTTTCCTGCTGTAATTCTTCTTCGACAATATGGCGTGACGCGGCGGCCAGTTCAGGATCTTTATTCAAAAAGATCATCCCGACGGCGTAGTTTTTGGCTAAGCGCCAGCCGCGCTCTTCGGCCACGATGCGAAAGAAACGGTCAGGTTTTTGTAACAGCAAGCCGCAACCGTCGCCGGTTTTACCGTCGGCAAGGATCGCGCCACGGTGCTGCATCCGGGCCAGCGCGTGTATGGCGGTACGCACTACCTTGTGGCTAGGTTCGCCTTCTATGTGGGCGATCAGGCCGAAACCACAGTTATCCTTCTCAAGGGATTTATCGTACAACATATCAGTGAACCTCCCCAGGCTCTACGGGACGCTCTCCCAACCGACGGCGCGCGGGCACAGCAAGAGCATGGCGACGGGGCTGGCGCATCATACGCTTACCTCGCATTCGCCCTCTTTGTGTCCTTTGCGCATTGGTAAATACGGTTAAGAGGGAATCTCAATTACTGCATAAATATGATGAGCAGACGGCTCATCCAGAAAGCTTCCAGCGGATCCCCAACTTATCGGGAATCCACACCCAGGTCAAATGGCAAACTGATTTATGAAAAAGTGTGCTGTAGCACAGATAACTTTTTGAATATATTGAAATTAAAAGGTTTTTTATAGAGTGGCCGCTAATACGGAGCGGCAGAAAGCCTGTGATCTGTCTCACTATAAGAGCCGCTCGCCAGGCGTTATCTGACCTTGTTTTTTCAAAAATCTTAGCATTTTATGCTGTTTTAAGCGTGAGCAGTATTGAATGATACTGTTTTTATCGATGACCCAGCAAACGCTGAAAAAAGAGGGGAATATCAGGAAAAATCATCAGCGGGATTATGAATGAAATATCGTTTATTTTGCTTGATTATGCAATGGATAAAAGCCTTCCGGGACGATTGATCCAGGTCATCGCCAAAGGAGACTAAAAATGGCAGGCTTTGGCCTCTTTTTAAGAGGCGGTCTATCAGATTATGCAGTTACAGAAATTAGTCAATATGTTTGGTGGGGATCTTTTACGTCGGTATGGGCAAAAGGTTCATAAGCTGACGCTTCATGGCGGTTTTAGCTGCCCTAATCGCGACGGCACCATCGGGCGCGGCGGTTGCACCTTCTGTAATGTCGCCTCTTTTGCCGATGAGGCGCAGCAGCATCATTCCATTGCCGAGCAGCTTGCGCATCAGGCGCATCTGGTGAACCGCGCTAAACGCTATCTGGCCTATTTCCAGGCCTACACCAGCACCTTTGCAGAAGTGCAGGTGCTGCGTTCCATGTATCAACAGGCGGTCAGCCAGGCCAGTATCGTCGGGTTATGTGTCGGTACGCGTCCGGATTGCGTCCCGCAGGCAGTAGTAGATTTACTGTGTGAATATAAAGATCAAGGCTACGAGGTGTGGCTGGAACTGGGATTGCAAACCGCGCACGATAAAACCCTGCGCCGAATTAACCGCGGGCATGACTTCGCCTGCTATCAGCGTACCACCCGGATTGCCCGGGAGCGCGGGCTGAAAGTGTGTGCGCATCTGATTGTGGGGCTGCCGGGAGAAGGGCAGGCAGAATGCCTGCAAACCATGGAGCGTGTGGTGGAGACGGGCGTTGACGGTATTAAACTGCATCCGCTGCATATTGTGAAAGGCAGTACGATGGCCAACGCCTGGGAAGCGGGGCGGCTGAACGGCATCGAACTGGACGACTACACGCTAACGGCAGGTGAGATGATTCGTCATACGCCGCCGGAGGTAATTTATCACCGAATTTCAGCCAGCGCTCGCCGTCCGACGCTGCTTGCCCCGCTGTGGTGCGAGAATCGCTGGACGGGGATGGTTGAGCTGGACAAATACCTGAATGAGCATGGCGTACAGGGCTCTGCGCTGGCCCGTCCCTGGATACCACCTGTAGCGTAGCGTGATGAGGGGCGCTACGCATATTTCGCACAATATTCAACGCGGTTCCCATAATTGGGTATTATGTGCGAAGTTGTGGTGAAGGAATCCTCTATGAAGCAAATTCGTATGCTGGCGCAATACTATGTCGACCTGATGATGAAATTGGGTCTGGTGCGCTTTTCCATGCTCCTGGCGTTGGCATTGGTGGTGCTGGCGATTGTCGTGCAGATGGCGGTGACCATGGTGCTGCATGGTCAGGTTGAAAGTATCGACGTTATTCGTTCCATCTTTTTTGGCCTGTTAATTACGCCCTGGGCGGTCTATTTCTTATCCGTTGTTGTTGAACAACTGGAAGAATCAAGGCAGCGACTGTCGCGTCTGGTGCAAAAGCTGGAGGAGATGCGCGAGCGCGATCTCAAGCTTAACGTACAGTTGAAGGACAATATTGCCCAGCTTAATCAGGAAATTGCCGATCGCGAAAAAGCGGAAGCGGAGCTGCAAGAGACATTTGAACAGCTAAAAGTAGAAATTAAAGAGCGTGAAGAGGCGCAAATCCAGCTAGAACAGCAATCCTCTTTTCTGCGCTCCTTTCTGGACGCCTCGCCGGATTTGGTTTTTTATCGTAATGAGGATAAAGAATTTTCCGGCTGTAACCGCGCAATGGAATTGCTAACCGGCAAGAGCGAAAAACAGCTGGTGCATTTGAAGCCGGAAGATGTGTACTCTCCCGAAGCGGCGGAGAAAGTCATTGAAACCGATGAAAAAGTATTCCGCCATAACGTCTCCCTGACCTACGAACAGTGGCTGGATTACCCGGACGGACGAAAAGCCTGCTTTGAAATTCGTAAAGTGCCTTATTACGACCGTGTCGGTAAACGTCATGGCCTGATGGGATTTGGTCGTGATATTACCGAACGTAAGCGTTATCAGGACGCGCTGGAACGCGCCAGCCGCGACAAGACCACGTTTATCTCTACCATCAGTCATGAGCTGCGCACCCCGCTTAACGGCATCGTCGGTTTAAGCCGCATCCTGCTGGATACCGATCTCACCGCCGAACAGGAAAAATACCTTAAGACAATCCATGTCTCCGCCGTGACGTTAGGCAATATTTTCAATGATATCATTGATATGGATAAGATGGAGCGGCGTAAGGTTCAGCTTGATAACCAACCGGTTGATTTCACCAGCTTTATGGCCGATCTGGAAAACCTTTCCGGTTTGCAGGCGCAGCAAAAAGGGCTACGTTTTGTGCTTGAGCCGACGCTGCCGCTGCCGCACAAAGTCATTACCGACGGAACGCGTCTGCGCCAGATTTTATGGAATTTGATCAGCAATGCGGTGAAGTTTACTCAGCAGGGCCAGGTGACGGTGCGGGCGCGCTATGATGAAGGCGACATGCTGCACTTTGAAGTGGAAGATTCCGGGATCGGCATTCCGCAGGATGAGCAGGATAAAATTTTCGCCATGTATTATCAGGTAAAAGACAGTCATGGCGGTAAACCGGCGACGGGGACCGGTATCGGGCTGGCGGTCTCCCGTCGGCTGGCGAAAAATATGGGCGGCGATATTACTGTTTCCAGTCTGCCGGGCAAAGGATCGACCTTTACGCTAACGGTTCATGCGCCAGCGGTGGCGGAAGAGGTGGAGGACGCCTTTGATGAAGACGACATGCCGCTGCCCGCGCTGCATGTTCTGCTGGTCGAAGATATTGAACTGAACGTGATCGTAGCGCGTTCGGTACTGGAAAAACTGGGTAACAGCGTGGATGTCGCGATGACCGGCAAGGCGGCGCTGGAGATGTTCGCGCCGGGCGAATATGACCTGGTCTTACTGGATATTCAGCTACCGGATATGACGGGTCTGGATATCGCCAGAGAACTGACCCGTCGCCACACGCGGGAAGATTTACCGCCGCTGGTAGCGCTTACGGCTAACGTTCTGAAAGATAAAAAAGAGTATCTGGACGCTGGTATGGACGATGTGCTGAGTAAGCCGCTGTCGGTACCGGCCTTAACCGCGATGATTAAAAAATTCTGGGATGCCACCGATAAAGAGGAGAGTACCGTGACGCCTGAAGAGAGCGATAAAGCGCAAGCGCTGCTGGATATCCCGATGCTGGAACAATACATCGAGTTGGTTGGGCCTAAATTGATCACCGACGGTCTCGCGGTGTTTGAAAAAATGATGCCTGGCTATTTAAGCGTGCTGGAGTCCAATCTGACGGCGCGTGACAAAAAAGGCGTCGTTGAGGAAGGGCATAAGATTAAAGGCGCCGCCGGTTCGGTAGGGCTGCGTCATCTGCAACAGCTTGGCCAGCAAATCCAGTCGCCGGATCTTCCCGCCTGGGAAGATAATGTCGCGGAATGGATTGAAGAGATGAAGCAGGAGTGGCAGCACGATGTCGCGGTGCTGAAAGCCTGGGTGGCAAACGCGGAAAAAAAATGACCCCGGTTTGACCGGGGTGCGCGAATACTGCGCCAACACCAGGGAAATCGTGGCTGCGCCGTGCTTATTATGATGATGTCAAAGGCGCAGTCCTGTTTTCAGGCCGCACGCAGTTAAGATAGCAAATCCTAAATGATTTGTTACATGAATCATTTAAATGTGTGAAGCGTAGCATTTTAATCAAAATTATTAATGGGCTTGAGTCGGTTGCAGGAGGATGTTCACCATGAAAAAAATTGGCGTAGTGCTCAGCGGATGCGGCGTCTATGACGGCGCCGAAATTCATGAGGCCGTTCTGACGCTGTTGGCCATTGCCCGCAGCGGCGCGCAGGCTGTCTGCTTCGCGCCGGATAAACCACAAGCGGATGTTATTAATCACCTGACCGGCGAAGCGATGGCGGAAACGCGTAACGTTCTGATTGAGGCGGCGCGTATTACGCGGGGCGATATTCGTCCCCTGTCCCAGGCTCAGCCAGAGGAGCTGGATGCGCTCATTGTGCCTGGTGGTTTCGGCGCGGCGAAGAACCTGAGTAATTTCGCCAGCCAGGGGAGCGAATGCCGGGTGGATAGCGATGTCGTCGCGCTGGCGAAGGCCATGCACCAGTCCGGCAAGCCGCTGGGCTTCATCTGTATCGCGCCCGCAATGTTGCCGAAAATCTTTGACTTCCCGCTACGTCTGACAATAGGGACGGATATTGATACCGCTGAAGTACTTGAAGAGATGGGCGCCGAACACGTACCTTGCCCGGTTGATGATATCGTTGTGGACGAGGATAACAAGGTCGTGACCACCCCTGCCTATATGCTGGCGCAGGATATCGCCCAGGCGGCAAGCGGCATTGATAAATTAGTGTCGCGCGTGCTGGTTCTGGCGGAATGAGCAAACGACGCATCGCGCCGTTAACGTTTTTGCGCCGTCTACTTTTACGTATCCTTGCTGCGCTCGCCGTCTTTTGGGGCGGCGGCATTGCGCTGTTTAGCGTGGTTCCGGTGCCTTTTTCGGCGGTGATGGCGGAACGGCAGATTAGCGCCTGGCTGAGTGGAGAGTTCGGTTATGTGGCGCAATCTGACTGGGTCAGTATGGCGGATATCTCGCCGTGGATGGGGCTGGCGGTAATTGCGGCGGAAGACCAGAAGTTCCCTGAGCACTGGGGCTTTGATGTTCCGGCGATTGAAAAAGCGCTGGCGCATAATGAGCGGAATGAGAGCCGTATTCGCGGCGCCTCTACGCTTTCGCAGCAAACGGCGAAAAATCTCTTTTTATGGGATGGACGCAGTTGGCTGCGCAAAGGTCTGGAGGCTGGGCTAACGCTGGGCATTGAAACTGTCTGGAGCAAAAAGCGCATTCTCACGGTTTATCTGAATATCGCGGAGTTTGGCGATGGTATTTTTGGCGTGGAGGCTGCGGCACAACGGTATTTTCATAAACCTGCCAGTCGCTTGAGTGTGTCTGAAGCCGCGTTGCTGGCGGCGGTATTGCCAAATCCGTTACGCTATAAGGCGAATGCGCCTTCTGGCTATGTGCGTAGCCGGCAGGCGTGGATTATGCGCCAGATGCGCCAACTGGGCGGGGAATCTTTTATGACGCGCAACCAGCTTAATTAATTTTGCCGATTGGCGGCGCGAACGCCTTATCCGGCCTGCGATCTGTGTCGTCCAGGCCTGATAAGAACAGGCCATTAAGCTTCGTGAGAAGTAAGCGCCAGCCGTTTCTTGTCTTTTGGCTGCGCGTCCCTCTCCAGGGCAACGGCCAGCGCAGGCTGGGCGATAAACCGCTGCCACACTCTCTCCAGTTTGCGTTCACAGCACCATGTTGACCAGGTCGCCAGCGGGATAAAGGTACTTTCCCCCAGATTGTCGCAAACCACCGGAACCACTTCTGACTCGCTGATATGCTGGCACAGGATATTTTGCGGCTTCAGCGACATCGTCACAATATGGTTATCCAGCAGGTAACGTTTCAGTTTTTTCAGTAGCCGCCGCAGGACAGCGACATCCTCTTCATAACGGCATTGCGCGGCGAACTCGGTCAGGGTCATAGAGGGCGCGCCGTTGAAATCGGTAATCATGTCGTAGACATAGCCGGTGCCGCAATCGGTTTCTACCGTGCCGTAATAACGGGGGATAGCGCTCCAGTCCGTCAGGTAGCGGGACAGATGCGCATAGTAGTTCAGTTCACGCCGAATCTCTTTATCACCGCCGTGGTTACGGTTGTAAATGACTTTTATGCAACGCCGGGCATTATCCGGATGCGTATAGCATTTACGATGTCGACCGGTGCCCAGCGGAGTCTGTTTGGATAAGAAGATCATGGCAAGTCCTGGAAAAATTTATTCACATAAATTTAGTATGGACAAAGAACTTAAATAAAACCTAAACGAAATTTTTTAAGGTTTTCTTAATGTTTTTATGCATAGGTAAAGCGCACGAAATGTACAAATCTTACGAAAGGGTGGGGCTGCGGGATAAGTGGCAGGCAGGCGTAACACGCCCGGTTTTGGGATGATTGTCATCAAATACCGGGACGGCGTTGGGGGAAATAGGGTATAGAGGGGGAGGTTTAGTCTTCGTCAAAGCCGGAATTGAACAGCGCGATAACCGCCGCCAGCGCTTCAACTTCTTGCGGGCCGGTGGCTTCAATTTCTATCTGACGCCCTTTGGCGGAGTCGAGCATTAACAGCGCGATGACGCTGTTTGCTTCCGCTTCGGTGCCTTCGTCATTGCGTAATAGCACCTCGGCGTCAAAACCCTGCATCAGTTCGAAAAGCTTCATGGCAGGCCGGGCATGCATGCCCAGCTTATTGGTGACTTCAACAGTTTGCTTTACGGTCATGTTTTGCGTTTTTCCAGCGTGCGATGGCGAGACTGGACATTTTTACCGCGCGAGCGGAAGTAGTCTGCCAGCTGTTCTGCAATATACACCGAACGGTGTTTCCCGCCGGTACAACCGATAGCGACGGTAAGGTAGCTGCGGTTGTTGGTCTCCAGCATCGGTAACCATAGCTCAAGATAGCTGCGAGTCTGATAGATAAAATTGTGAACTTCTGTGTGTCGGTCAAGAAACGCGGCTACCGGCTTATCAAGCCCGGTCATGGGGCGCAGTTTTGGATCCCAGTGCGGGTTGGGCAGAAAGCGGACATCAAACACATAGTCCGCATCAATCGGGATACCATGTTTAAAGCCGAAGGACTCAAATACCATCGTCAGTTCGCGCTCGCGTTTGCCCAACAGCCGGGTACGCAGCATCTCCGCCAGCTCATGGACGGACATTTCTGAAGTGTCGACGATCAGATCCGCACGTGAGCGTAACGGCTCCAGCAAGTCACTCTCTTTATCGATCGCACTCTCTAAAGAAAGGTTTTTGCTGGAAAGCGGATGCAAACGGCGCGTGTCGCTGTAGCGGCGAATCAAGGTATTGCGGTCGGCATCAAGAAACAGCAATTGCGGCGAGAAAGCGCCAGGCAGATTATTCATCGCCTGTTCAAAAATCTCAGGTGATTCAGGCATATTGCGCACATCAATGCTGACGGCGGCGGAAATCTGGCGATCGGCCAGCGTTCGCGCCAGATCGGGCAACAGCACGACGGGGAGGTTATCCACGCAGTAAAATCCCATATCTTCCAGCGCGCGCAGAGCGACAGATTTACCTGATCCGGAACGCCCGCTGACGATCATCAGTACCATGTACCGTTTCTCCTCACAACGACAGAAAGAAATGCCATTGAGTTGTTATGCCTCATTCTGCTCACCTTCGGTGTCAGTAATGATTTGATACAGCTCTTCATCATTCAGCGCCGCGCGCAGGCGGCGGCAGATCGTTTTATCCGCCAGACGTTTCGCTACCAGCGACAGCGTGTGCAGATGCGTTTTAGTTTGATCGGCGGGCACCAGCAGGGCGAAGAGGAGATCGACCGGCTGGTTATCGATGGCGTCGAACGCGATCGGCGTTTCGAGCTGAACGAACACGCCGACGGCGCGTAAGGTATCTTCTTCCAGTTTCCCGTGCGGGATGGCGATACCATTACCAATACCGGTACTGCCCATTTTTTCGCGTGTCAGAATGGCTTCAAACACGACCTGAGGAGGTAAACTGAGCTGTTTTGCCGCCAGTTCGCTGATGATTTCCAGCGCGCGTTTCTTACTCTGACAATGAACGCCGCTACGCGTACACTCCTGGTTAAGTACACTGCTCAGTTGTAGAGTCGTATCGTTATTTATCATAATTTCACCTAAGAACCTGTCCTGTCAGGTTGATGGCCAGGTTCGGAGCGCTAACTGTACAAATGGCCCGTTGTGTCACACAACAGGCCGTCCTGCACTGGCTAACTGCCCGGACAATTAGTGTTGTTTCAGTTTATCTTTATGCCTGGTTAACTGCCTTGCCAGTTTATCAATCAAGCCGTCAATGGCGGCATACATATCCTGGCCTTCCGCGCTGGCGTGAATTTCGCCGCCGTTAACGTGTAGCGTCGCATCCGAGATATGCGTGACCTTCTCCACTTTCAACACCACGTATACCTGATTAATCCGCTCAAAATACTGTTCAAGTTTGGCGAATTTTGTCGTCACAAATTCACGCAGGGCTTCAGTAATTTCGACATTATGTCCGGTGATATTGAGCTGCATAGTGTCTTCCTTATCGGTTGGGTCAAACCAGCTGTTTGCGTTGGTTTGACGGCGGAATGGATAAAGACTCTCGGTACTTCGCAACAGTGCGGCGCGCCACCATGATACCTTGTTCTGACAGCAGAGAGGTTAACTTGCTGTCGCTCAGTGGTTTCGCGGGGTTTTCCGCCGCAATTAACTTCTTCACCAGCGCGCGAATCGCGGTGGAAGAGGCTTCGCCTCCGCCTTCGGTATTGACGTGGCTGGAAAAGAAATATTTGAGTTCAAAAATACCGCGCGGGCTGTGCAAATACTTCTGCGTGGTCACGCGGGATATGGTGGATTCGTGCATCTCGACGGCCTGGGCGATATCCGCCAGTACCATCGGTTTCATATATTCTTCGCCCTGTTCAAAAAAGGCTTGCTGTTGCTCGACGATGCAGCGACTGACGCGCAGCAGCGTGTCGTTGCGGCTTTCAAGGCTTTTTATCAGCCATTTCGCATCCTGTAAATTACTGCGGATGAACTGGCTGTCGGCATCGTTGCGCGCGCTATTGCACATGGCGGCATAGTGCTGGTTAATCTGTAAACGGGGAATACTGTCGCTATTAAGCTCCACCGTCCAGCGACCGTTATGCTTGCGTACCAGCACATCCGGGATAACGTACTCCGGCTCGCCGGTCTGGATCGATTGGCCGGGTCTGGGATCGAGCGACTGAATCAGGTTTACCGCCTCTTTCAGCACCTCTTCTTTTAGTCGGGTAACGCGCATCAACGTGCGGAAATCGTGGTTGGCCAGCAGATCAAGGTGATCGCAGATAATGAGCCGCGCCTCTTCCAGCCACGGCGTGGATTTGTCGAATTGTGAAAGCTGGATCAGCAGACAGTCGCGAAGATCTTTTGCCGCGACGCCCACCGGATCAAAACGCTGAATACGCTTCAGGACGGCTTCGACCTCATCGAGATCCACCTCTACATCGCCCATGCTTTCGCGAATTTCATCCAGGGATACGGTGAGATAGCCGGTATCATCTACCGCGTCGACAATGGATGTCGCAATAGCGCGATCGGTGTCCGAGAAGGGCGTTAGCTCAACCTGCCACATCAGATAATCCTGCAACGACTGCGTCGTTTCACCCTGATAGACGGGCAGCTCATCGTCGATATAATCGCCGCTGGGGCCGGACGGCGTCCCGGCGGTGTAAATTTCATCCCAACTGGCGTCAAGCGGCAGCTCTTCCGGCATCTCTTTTTGTTCGAGCGCGTCGGCGGTATCGAGAGGATCGTTATCCTGAGGTTGCTGAGTGTCGATTTCGTCATGAAGATCGGTTTGCTCAAGCAGCGGGTTATTTTCCAGCGCTTGCTGGAGTTCCTGCTGAAGTTCCAGCGTAGACAACTGCAACAGACGGATAGCCTGTTGTAGCTGAGGCGTCATCGCCAGTTGTTGGCTAAGCCTGAGTTGCAAACCTTGCTTCATATTCAGAGTCGTTTTCTCCCGCTAGAGCAGCATAGCCCTCTACCCTATCAGAGTCTGAAGTCTTCCCCAAGATATACACGCTTAACGTGTTCGTCTTGCAGGATTTCTGTCGGCGTACCGTGGGCAATAAGGTGGCCCTGGCTCACGATATAGGCACGTTCACAGACTGCCAGCGTCTCACGGACGTTATGGTCGGTGATCAGCACGCCGAGCCCGCTATCGCGCAGATGCTCGATAATGCGTTTGATGTCGATAACGGAAATCGGGTCAACGCCGGCAAAGGGTTCATCCAGCAGGATAAATTTGGGATTAGCGGCCAACGCGCGGGCTATTTCTACACGACGGCGTTCACCACCGGACAGCGCCTGTCCCATGCTGTCGCGCAGATGCTCGATATGAAACTCTTCCATCAGCTCGTTGGCGCGGTCTTCTCGCTGTTCTGCGGTCAAATCGTCACGAATTTGCAGTACCGCCATCAGGTTATCAAATACGCTGAGACGGCGGAAAATAGAGGCTTCCTGCGGCAAATAGCCGATACCGCGGCGCGCACGCGCGTGCAGCGGCAGCAGACTGATATCTTCATCATCGATGATGATATTGCCCGCGTCACGCGGCACGATACCGACGACCATATAAAAGGTGGTGGTTTTACCCGCGCCGTTTGGGCCGAGCAGCCCGACAATCTCCCCGGAGTTAACGGTCAGACTGACATCTTCCACTACGCGACGGCCTTTATAGGCCTTCGCCAGATTCTTTGCAGTTAATGTTGCCATAACGAATTAGTTACTCTTCTTTTGCGCCGGAGTCTGGCCTTTGTTTTTGTCTTGCAACTGCGACGGCACCAGAACGGTGGTGACGCGTTTGCCTTTCTCGCTGAAGGCCTGCATTTTCTGCTCTTTCACCAGGTAGGTGATTTTGTCGCCGGTAATGTTGCTGTCAAGCTGCTCCAGATAAGCGTTGCCGGTCAGCACCACAAAATCTTTCGCCAGCTCGTAGTGCATATGGGAAGCGTGGCCTTTCACCGGCTTACCGTTGTCCTGCATCTGGTAGAAGGTGGCCGGATTGCCGTAACCGTCGATCACCTCTTTCCCCTGTTCGCCGCCAGGGCGGGTAACCACGACTTTATCGGCGTTGATCTTAATCGTGCCCTGGGTCATCACCACGTTGCCCGTAAAGGTCACGACGTTGCCTTGCATATCCAGCGACTGTTGATCCGAGTCAATATGAATAGGCTGTTCGGTATCGCCCGTGACGGCGAAGGCCGGAATGCTGGCGGCCAGCAGCGAGCCGGCAAGCATAAGATTAAGGCTGAGTTTGTTTGTTTTGAATTTCATAAGAGGTTCTAACCTTTTCAATCAGCTCGGCGTTCTTGCTGCGTAAGTTACCGCGCATTTTCAGTCCGCTGGAGTTAAATGTTGTGCCGTATAACGTCACCAGATCGTTCGAGGTAACATCCTGCGTCACCAGATTAATCTGCGCGTTATCGGTGGTAATTCTGCGTAATTGAGCGTCAGGCACCAGGGCGTTGACTTCAACATGGCCATACAGATAGAGCATCCGATCGTTAGTCAATTTGGCTTTATCGGCCTTGATCGACCATGTCGGCACTTTATCCTTATCAAAGGTGGTTAATACCGGTTGCGTAAACCATGAGACCGCCTGATCGGAAAAATATTCAACGTGCTGCGCGATCAGACGATAGCTCAACGCGCCTTCCGGACTGTACACGACGGTATCCGTATGCTCGCTTTTATACGTGGGATCGTTGCTGTTGACCATCACGGCAGCAGGATCGTCTTTATCCGCCAGATTGATACCAATCAGTACCAGAATGGCCAGTGACAGTAGAATGATAACCCAACGTCTGGTTTTACTCATATCGATTGCCCTTTGGCCTCATCCAGCTTGCCCTGCGCCAGCAGCAGCAAATCGCACACCTCACGTACCGCGCCGCGCCCGCCGGCAATGTGCGTCACATAGTCAGCGCGGGGGATCAGCAGCGGATGCGCATCCGCAACGGCAACGCTTAACCCCACTTTTTCCATCACTGGCCAGTCAATCAGATCATCGCCGACATAGGCAACATTTTCCGGCGCAATGGCCAGTTTTTCCAGCAGATCGCTAAAGGCGATCAGCTTATTCGACTGTCCCTGATAAAGATGGACAATCCCCAGCGTGGCGCAGCGATCTTCTACAAGTTTAGCCTTTCGTCCGGTAATAATGGCAACCTCGATATTGGAGGTCAAAGCACAGCGAATACCATAGCCGTCACGAACGTTGAAAGCCTTCAGCTCTTCGCCGTTATTGCCCATATAAATCAGGCCGTCAGACAATACGCCATCCACGTCCAGGATGAGCAGGCGGATATTCTCCGCTTTGGTCATGACATGGGTGCTGACGGGGCCATAACAGGTCGCAAGCGACGCACCTGCTTTACTCATCGTTAATTATCCTTGAGTTTCTACACGACGCCTGCACGCAGGAGATCATGCATATGTAACACACCGAGTAACTGGTCGCCATCAGCAACCAGTACGGAGGTGATATGGCGGGACTGCATTAAATTCAGCGCATCGACAGCGAGAATACCGGGACGCACGCGAATGCCCCCTGGCGTCATCACCTCGGCGATCCCCAACTGGCGCATATCGCCGCCCATATCGAACACGCGACGTAAATCGCCGTCGGTGAAGATACCGTCGATCTTCATGGATTCATCGCAAATGACGGTCATACCGAGATTTTTACGCGTAATTTCTAGCAGCGCATCACGCAGGGTGGCATGTTTATTAACATGCGGGATCTCATCGCCAGTATGCATAATATCGCTTACGCGCAGCAGTAGCTTACGTCCCAGCGCGCCGCCAGGATGCGACAGAGCGAAATCCTCGGCGGTAAAGCCGCGCGCTTTTAACAACGCCACGGCGAGCGCGTCGCCCATCACCAGCGTTGCGGTGGTACTAGTGGTAGGCGCCAGGCCTAACGGACACGCTTCTTTGGGCACTTTAACACACAGATGCACATCTGCCGCACGCGCCATGCTGCTTTCCGGTCGCCCGGTAATGCAAATTAACGGTACGTGCAGCCGTTTAAGCACCGGTATTAGCGCCGCGATCTCGCTGGATTCGCCGGAGTTGGAGATAGCGATAACCACATCCTGCGGCGTAACCATCCCCAAATCGCCGTGCGCGGCTTCGCCTGGATGTACAAAAAAGGAAGAGGTGCCGGTACTGGCGAACGTGGCGGCCATTTTCCGTCCGATATGACCGGATTTTCCCATCCCCATGACCACCACTTTTCCGGTGCAGTTGAACATTTTTTCACAGGCCAGCGTGAAATGCTGGTTGATATATTGATCAAGCTCCGCCAGGCCTTCACGTTCAATTTCCAGGACCTCTTTGCCTGCCTGCTGAAAGTCAAACCCCGGTTGCAACGCTAAATGCGACATAATCCGTTTCCAGTTATCCAACAAGAAGTGGCGATAGCCAATAGAGCATCGCCAGCCATACGATAAACCCGCCGGTCAGCAGTATACCTGCGCCCCGACCAATCTGACGCGGATGCCGCCAGCAAAGTAAAGCGAAAACCACGCTAACCAGCAACATCACGCTATAATCACGCCCAAATGCCAGCGGGTTGATCTCCCCCGGCGCGATCAGCGCAGGCAGTCCCAGCACGATGGCGAGATTAAAAATATTGGCGCCAATGAGATTACCAACGGCAATATCATTTTCGCCTTTTCGCACGCCGGCAATCGCCGTCGCCAGCTCTGGCAGACTGGTGCCGACGGCGATGACTGTCAGACCGAGCGTTAATTCACTCATGGCGAAATAGTTCGCCAGCACCGTAGCGTTATCGATTACCATGCGCGTCGCCATCGGCATGATGACCAGCGCAATGCCCAGCCATAAGAACGCGACGGGGAGCCCGCCTTCGCGCGGCAGCTCCGCCAGTTGTTCGCGGGTGAGGCTGTCATTCCCCTGGCGTTCGGCCAGACGCGCGATTTTAACAATGAATAACAGCCATAGCACAGCCAGAAGCAGGAGAAAGATACCATCACTGCGGCTTAACTGTCCGTCATGCAGTACGGAACCGGCTACCACGCTAACAAATAACATTAATGGCAATTCGCGACGTAAAACATCGGAATGCACGGTAAATGGACGAACCAGCGCCGCCAGCCCTAAGATCAGCAAAATATTGGTGATGTTAGAACCGAGCGCCGCGCCGACGGCCAAATCGAGCTGACCGTGTAGCGATGCGGCGACCGACACAATAATTTCCGGCAGCGAGGTGCCGATACTCACGACCGTCATCCCGATGATCAGCGGGGGAATACCGAATGTACGGCATAAAATAGAGGCCGCAAACACCAGACGATCGGCGCCGTAGGCCACCAGAAGCAAACCAATTATGAGTAGCGCCATCGCTAAAAGCATCTAAAGTCCTTTCTTCAGGTATACTCGCCGGTCCCCTGGAAGGGATATCTGGAAGCCGTAACGAAGTCCTAATTTTGACTTTATGCGGCTAAAAAGTAAAACGAATGCCAGCTTTCGCTAACCCTGTCAGTTAATATTCTGTAATTATGTCGAACCCATGGTTAAATTCAGCGCCATGGTTACCTCAACAAGGCAATACGAAGGATGAATCAATGGGTCAGTCTGCGGCCAATTTAGTCGATATGCGCGACGTCAGCTTTTCCCGTGGCGAACGCTGCATTTTCGATAATATTTCCCTGACGGTGCCGCGCGGGAAGATCACGGCGATCATGGGGCCGTCGGGCATCGGTAAAACCACGCTGTTGCGCCTGATTGGCGGACAGATCCCGCCGGATAAGGGCGAGATCTTATTTGATGGCGAGAATGTGCCGGCCATGTCCCGTTCGCGGCTCTACACCGTCCGCAAACGTATGAGTATGCTGTTTCAGTCGGGAGCGCTGTTTACCGACATGAACGTGTTTGACAATGTGGCCTATCCGCTACGGGAGCACACCAATTTACCCGCGCCGCTGCTAAAAAGCGTTGTGATGATGAAACTGGAAGCTGTCGGGCTGCGCGGTGCGGCAAAACTGATGCCTTCCGAGCTCTCCGGTGGAATGGCGCGCCGCGCCGCGTTGGCGCGCGCCATCGCTCTGGAACCGGATCTCATCATGTTCGATGAGCCGTTTGTCGGCCAGGACCCGATTACCATGGGCGTTCTGGTGAAGCTGATTTCAGAATTGAACAGCGCGCTGGGCGTGACCTGCGTGGTGGTCTCGCATGATGTGCCAGAGGTGCTCAGTATTGCGGATCACGCCTGGATCATGGCGGACAAAAAAATCGTCGCTCACGGTAGCGCTCAGGCGTTGCAGGAGAATACGGACCCGCGCGTGCGTCAGTTCCTTGACGGTATTGCCGACGGGCCGGTTCCGTTCCGCTATCCGGCGGGCGACTATCACCTTGATTTACTCGAAACAGGGAGTTAAGCCACTCATGCTGTTAAATGCGCTGGCAGCACTCGGACACAGCGGGATCAAAACCGTCAGGACGTTCGGGCGCGCCGGGTTAATGTTATTCAATGCGATTATCGGTAAGCCGGAGTTTCGCAAACATGCGCCGCTGCTGGTGCGCCAGCTTTATAATGTGGGCGTCTTGTCGATGCTTATCATTATTGTCTCCGGCGTATTCATCGGTATGGTGCTGGGGCTGCAAGGCTATCTGGTTCTGACCACTTACAGCGCGGAGACCAGTCTTGGCATGTTAGTGGCGCTTTCGCTGCTGCGCGAGCTGGGGCCGGTGGTCGCGGCGTTGCTGTTTGCCGGGCGGGCCGGGTCGGCGTTGACGGCGGAAATCGGCCTGATGCGGGCGACGGAGCAGCTCTCCAGTATGGAGATGATGGCGGTCGATCCATTGCGCCGGGTGATTTCGCCGCGCTTCTGGGCGGGCGTGATTTCGTTGCCGCTACTGACCATTATCTTTGTGGCGGTCGGTATCTGGGGCGGCTCGCTGGTCGGCGTAAGCTGGAAGGGAATCGACGCCGGGTTCTTCTGGTCCGCGATGCAGAATGCCGTCGACTGGCGTATGGATCTGGTGAACTGTCTGATAAAGAGCGTGGTGTTCGCCATTACGGTAACATGGATTGCGTTATTCAACGGTTATGACGCAATACCGACTTCTGCCGGGATTAGCCGGGCAACGACGCGTACCGTGGTTCACGCATCGTTGGCCGTTCTGGGGCTGGATTTTGTGCTGACCGCACTGATGTTTGGGAATTGAGTTCATGCAAACGAAAAAAAATGAAATTTGGGTAGGCGTTTTTTTGCTGGTAGCGTTGCTGGCGGCGCTGTTTGTTTGCCTGAAGGCGGCAAATGTGACCTCTATGCGCACGGAGCCGACCTATAAGGTTTATGCGACCTTCGATAACATCGGCGGTCTGAAAGTGCGTTCCCCGGTACGCATCGGCGGGGTGGTTGTCGGGCGGGTTGAAGATATCTCGCTTGATCCGAAAACATACCTGCCGCGCGTAACGCTCGACATCGAAGAGCGTTATAACCATATTCCCGATACCAGCTCGTTGAGTATTCGTACTTCCGGGCTGCTGGGGGAGCAATATCTGGCATTAAACGTCGGTTTTGAAGATCCTGAGCTGGGAACGTCTATCCTCAAAGATGGGAGTACGATTCAGGACACCAAGTCTGCAATGGTGCTGGAAGATATGATTGGTCAGTTCCTTTATAACAGCAAAGGCGACGACAATAAGAATTCTGGCGATGCGCCAGCCGCAACGGAAGGCCATACTGAAGCCACAACGCCCGCGGGCGAAACGAAATAATCTCAGGAGAATTGAGGCATGTTTAAACGACTGATGATGGTGGCCCTGCTGGTCATTGCGCCATTAAGCGCAGCAACGGCAGCGGATCAGAGCAATCCTTATAAACTGATGAACGAGGCGGCGCAGAAAACTTTTGATCGCCTGAAAAACGAACAGCCGAAAATTCGTGCCAACCCGGATTACCTGCGCGACGTTGTTGATCAGGAACTTCTACCGTACGTGCAGGTAAAATATGCCGGCGCGCTGGTGCTGGGCCGCTACTACAAAGAGGCGACCCCGGCGCAGCGTGAAGCCTATTTTGCAGCGTTTCGCGAATACCTGAAACAGGCCTACGGTCAGGCGCTGGCGATGTACCACGGTCAGACTTACCAGATAGCGCCTGAGCAACCGCTGGGCGATGCGACCATTGTGCCTATCCGTGTAACGATTATCGATCCCAACGGTCGTCCGCCGGTACGCCTGGATTTCCAGTGGCGCAAAAACACTCAGACCGGCAACTGGCAGGCGTATGACATGATTGCGGAAGGCGTCAGCATGATCACTACCAAGCAAAATGAGTGGAGCGATCTGCTGCGTACTAAAGGCATCGACGGCCTGACCGCACAACTGAAATCTATCTCTCAACAGAAAATTACTTTGGACGAGAAACAGTAATGACGCCGCAACTCACCTGGACGCGTGAGGCGGACACTCTGGTGCTGGCGGGAGAGCTGGATCAGGACGTGTTGGCGCCGCTATGGGACGCGCGCGTAGAAGCGATGACTGGCGTTACCCGTATCGACCTGAGCCAGATCTCCAGGGTGGATACGGGGGGACTGGCGCTGCTGGCGCACCTTGTGAACCAGGCAAAAAAGCAGGGCAATGCCGTGTCGCTGTCTGGCGTTAACGACAAGGTTTACGCGCTGGCGCAATTATATAACTTGCCCGAAGACGTACTTCCCCGTATGTAATGAATGCCGGATGGTTTATCCGGCCTACACTTCGCATGATCCCCGTAGGCCGGATAAGTTGCGTTAGCAGCACCATCCGGCACTTTTACCGCGCTGATTTATCAGCGTAATCTTTTGCTTATTTAAGACGGCGCGACTTTGCTCTAAGATGTTGGGCTGTTTTCACTATTTGACGAATAAAGAACCCATGGAAAATCATGAAATTCAGAGTGTGCTGATGAATGCCCTCTCCCTCCAGGAAGTCCACGTCTCCGGCGATGGCAGTCACTTTCAGGTTATTGCCGTGGGCGAGATGTTTGACGGCATGAGCCGGGTCAAGAAACAGCAAACGGTCTATGGGCCGCTAATGGAGTACATTGCGGACAACCGTATCCATGCCGTATCGATCAAAGCATATACCCCGGCGGAATGGGCGCGCGATCGTAAACTTAACGGATTTTAAGCTACGGGTAACCTGCCGGTAGCGGAGATGAATGCTTAACTGAGAATACAATAATGGATAAATTTCGTGTACAGGGGCCAACGACGCTCCAGGGCGAAGTCACAATTTCCGGCGCCAAAAACGCCGCGCTGCCGATCCTGTTCGCCGCTCTGCTGGCAGAAGAACCGGTAGAGATCCAAAACGTCCCAAAACTGAAAGACGTGGATACGTCGATGAAGCTCCTGAGCCAATTAGGCGCGAAAGTGGAACGCAATGGATCGGTACACATTGACGCCAGCCAGGTGAACGTGTTCTGCGCGCCTTATGATCTGGTTAAGACCATGCGCGCCTCGATATGGGCGCTGGGGCCGCTGGTTGCCCGTTTTGGTCAGGGACAAGTCTCTCTGCCGGGGGGCTGTACTATCGGCGCGCGTCCGGTTGATCTGCATATTACCGGTCTGGAACAACTGGGTGCGACCATCAAGCTGGAAGAGGGCTACGTAAAGGCCTCCGTCGAAGGGCGTCTTAAAGGGGCGCATATCGTGATGGATAAGGTCAGCGTCGGCGCGACCGTCACCATTATGTGCGCCGCCACGCTGGCGGAAGGGACGACCATCATTGAAAACGCCGCGCGCGAGCCGGAAATTGTCGACACCGCTAACTTCCTGGTTACGCTGGGGGCGAAGATCGCCGGGCAGGGCACCGATCGTATTACGATCGAGGGCGTAGAGCGTCTGGGCGGCGGCGTTTATCGTGTGCTGCCGGATCGTATCGAAACGGGGACTTTCCTGGTGGCGGCAGCGATCTCTCGCGGCAAAATCCTCTGCCGTAACGCGCAACCGGACACTCTGGACGCGGTACTGGCGAAACTGCGCGATGCTGGCGCGGATATCGAAGTGGGCGAGGACTGGATTAGTCTGGACATGCACGGCAAACGACCGAAGGCGGTCAATGTCCGTACCGCGCCGCACCCGGCATTCCCGACCGATATGCAGGCGCAGTTCACGTTGCTGAACCTGGTGGCGGAAGGGACGGGCTTTATCACTGAAACCGTCTTTGAAAACCGTTTTATGCACGTGCCTGAACTCAGTCGCATGGGCGCGCGTGCGGAAATTGAAAGCAATACCGTCATATGCCATGGCGTAGAAACGCTCTCTGGCGCCCAGGTCATGGCGACAGATCTGCGGGCATCTGCGAGCCTGGTGCTGGCGGGCTGTATTGCGGAAGGCACGACGATTGTGGATCGCATTTATCACATCGATCGCGGTTATGAGCGCATCGAAGACAAACTGCGCGCGCTAGGCGCGAATATTGAACGCGTGAAAGGCGAATAACCTTCTGTACGCTGAATAACCCCCGCGAACGCGATGCGGGGGTTGTTTTACAGGCACTTACTCTACATTCTGTTTGTTTTTATTACGCGCTCTCATAAGCCGCGTTCTGTCGATAAACTCATGCGTGCGCGGATCGTGATAACGCGATGGCCAAATAACCCAGGGTTCCGTTCCCAATGCTTTCGCGATAATCAACTCTCCTTTCGGCCACGGGCGCGTTAATGCATTGGCCAGCGTGGATGAACTCAATCCATTCCGACGTGACTCAGCGGCCATTGAAGTCCCTTTTTTACGTAGTCCGGCAATGATATCGGCCGGATGCCAGTCAATAAGCTTGCTTTCCATACATCCATCACTCCTTAGGTTAATCACTTACGGTTTTAACAACCCGACGACGTTCGATACTATAACGCTTCGTGAAAGAATGTTCTAAAAAGTTCATGTAAGTGGCAGCAATATTCAGAATATGCCAGGGGAAGCCCTATATGGCTATATGAAAAGACAGGGAACAAAGTATCTGGAGTTTATTGGAACTTAATGGGATATCCCGCGTAGTACGCGGGATAAGAGAACGGCATTAACGATCGCGCTGCACCGCGATGTGTGCGAGACCGATTAGCGCCTCACGCCATGGGGTATCCGGCAATATCTGCAACGCGGATATCGCTTTGTCGGCTTCTTCTTCCGCTCGCTGACGCGTCCATTCCAGCGAGCCGCAGGTGGTCATCGCTTCCAGAACCGGTTCCAGAAGATGACGGCCATTACCTTGTTCAATAGCGGTACGGATCATCGCTGACTGTTCTGGCGTACCGTGGCGCATGGCGTGAAGCAACGGTAAGGTGGGTTTGCCCTCATTGAGGTCATCACCCACATTTTTACCGAGATGCTCGCCGTCGGCGCTGTAATCCAGCAGATCGTCAATGAGCTGGAAAGCCGTACCAAGGTAGCGGCCATAGTCCTGCAACCCTTTCTCTTGCTCAGGCGTACAACCGGCAAGAATACCGGAGCACTGGGCGGCGGCTTCGAACAGACGCGCCGTTTTACTGTAAATCACCCGCATGTAATTTTCTTCGGTAATGTCCGGGTCATTCACGTTCATCAATTGCAGCACTTCACCTTCTGCAATCACGTTGACCGCTTCCGACATCACTTCCAGCACTTTTAACGAGCCGAGGCTGGTCATCATCTGGAAGGCGCGGGTATAGATAAAGTCGCCGACCAGCACGCTGGCGGCATTACCGAAAGCGGCATTTGCCGTCGCTTTGCCGCGACGCATATCGGATTCATCCACCACATCATCATGTAGCAGCGTCGCCGTGTGGATAAACTCGATCAGAGCGGCGATAGTCACGTGCGCGTTACCCTGATAACCCACCGCACGCGCGGCAAGAACGGCAATCATCGGACGAATGCGTTTTCCGCCGCCGCTAATAATGTAATATCCTAGCTGATTAATCAGTTGAACGTCGGAATTAAGCTGTTCAAGGATTGTCGCATTGACACCCGCCATATCTTGCGCGGTTAACTCGTTGATTTTTTCTAAATTCATCGCAAAAGCCGGGCTTATCGCCCCGATTATCCCATGTCTGAATGAGGTAACGTAGGGTTTATGGTTAGAAATATACCCTGATTGTACTGAAAAAACGCCGCAGATAAACGTTACCGTATGCGTTGTGTTTTTTTTCTTCATGTATTGATGGTAGCACTTGTCAAAGCCGTGCAATTTGCGTAATATTCGCGCCCTATTGTGAATATTTATAGCGCGCTCTGAATCATTGAAAGATGTGCGCGGAAGCGGAGTTTTTTATGTACGCGGTTTTCCAAAGTGGTGGTAAACAACACCGAGTAAGCGAAGGTCAGACCGTTCGCCTGGAAAAGCTGGACATCGCAACTGGCGAAACTATCGAGTTCGCTGAAGTTCTGATGATCGCAAACGGTGAAGAAGTCAAAATCGGCGTTCCTTTCGTTGATGGCGGCGTAATCAAAGCTGAAGTTGTTGCCCACGGTCGTGGCGAGAAAGTTAAAATCGTTAAGTTTCGTCGCCGTAAACACTACCGTAAGCAGCAGGGCCATCGTCAGTGGTTCACTGATGTGAAAATTACCGGCATCAGCGCTTAAGATTAGGGGAGCAGATTAAATGGCACATAAAAAGGCTGGCGGCTCGACTCGTAACGGTCGCGATTCTGAAGCTAAACGTCTGGGCGTAAAACGCTTTGGCGGTGAAGCAGTTCTGGCAGGCAGCATCATCGTTCGTCAACGTGGTACTAAATTCCACGCTGGCACCAACGTTGGTTGCGGTCGTGACCACACTCTGTTTGCTAAAGCAGACGGTAAAGTGAAATTCGAAGTTAAAGGCCCGAAAAACCGTAAATACATCAGCATCGTTGCTGAGTAAGTTTTTTGTGGTCCGGTAACGGATGAAAGCCCCGCACCTGTTGCGGGGCTTTTTACATTCGATGGCCGACTAAAATATACCCGTGTGGCTGTGTGAATGCCGTTAACGGGTCTTTGCAGGGAACACGGCATGAAGCAGCAGGCAGGCATTGGCATTCTTTTAGCGCTCACTACCGCGATGTGCTGGGGAGCGTTGCCAATAGCAATGAAGCAAGTGCTGGAGGTGATGGAGCCTTCAACCATTGTCTTCTACCGCTTCTTAATGGCCAGTATTGGCCTCGGGGCGATACTGGCAGTAAAAAGAAAGCTGCCGCCGCTGCGTATTTTTCGTAAGCCGCGCTGGTTGGTGTTATTGGCGATAGCGACCTGCGGACTGTTCGGTAATTTCATTTTGTTCAGTTCTTCCCTGCAATATTTAAGCCCAACCGCGTCGCAGGTTATCGGCCAGCTCTCGCCGGTTGGCATGATGGTCGCCAGCGTCTTTATTCTGAAAGAAAAGATGCGCGGTACGCAGGTGATTGGCGCGCTGATGTTATTGAGCGGGCTGGTGATGTTTTTTAACACCAGTCTGATCGAGATTTTTACCCGACTGACCGACTACACCTGGGGCGTTATTTTTGGCGTAGGCGCGGCGATGGTGTGGGTGAGCTATGGCGTGGCGCAAAAAGTATTATTGCGACGTCTGGCCTCGCAGCAGATCCTGTTTTTACTGTACACTTTATGTACGATAGCGCTCTTGCCGCTGGCAAAACCGATGGTGATAGCGCAACTGAGCGACTGGCAGCTCGCCTGTTTGATTTTCTGCGGGCTAAATACGCTGGTAGGATATGGCGCCCTGGCGGAAGCGATGGCGCGTTGGCAGGCGGCGCAGGTGAGCGCGATAATCACGCTTACACCGCTATTTACCCTGCTGTTTTCAGATCTTTTATCTATGGCCTGGCCCGATTTCTTCGCCAGACCGATGTTAAACCTTTTAGGTTATCTCGGTGCGTTTGTCGTGGTTGCGGGCGCGATGTATTCCGCCATTGGTCATCGTATTTGGGGCGGTTTACGTAAGCATGAAACGGTGGTTTCGCAACCCCGCTCAGGCGAATGATTTACGGAGAATAAAATGAAGTTTGTTGATGAAGCATCGATTCTGGTCGTTGCAGGCGATGGCGGTAATGGCTGTGTGAGCTTCCGCCGCGAAAAATATATCCCGAAAGGCGGCCCGGACGGCGGTGATGGCGGCGACGGCGGCGACGTCTGGATGGAAGCCGATGAAAACCTGAATACGCTGATCGATTACCGCTTTGAAAAATCGTTCCGCGCTGAACGTGGTCAGAATGGCGCGAGCCGCGACTGTACCGGTAAACGCGGTAAAGACGTGACCATTAAAGTGCCGGTCGGTACGCGCGTTATCGACCAGGGAACCGGTGAAACGATGGGCGACATGACCAAACACGGTCAGCGTCTGTTGGTCGCGAAGGGCGGCTGGCATGGGTTAGGCAATACCCGTTTTAAATCCTCGGTTAACCGTACGCCGCGCCAGAAAACCAATGGTACGCCGGGCGATAAGCGCGACCTGCTGCTGGAACTGATGCTGCTGGCGGATGTCGGGATGCTGGGGATGCCAAACGCCGGTAAATCAACGTTCATTCGCGCGGTATCGGCAGCAAAACCGAAAGTCGCGGACTATCCGTTTACCACGCTGGTGCCGAGCCTGGGCGTGGTACGTATGGACAGCGAAAAGAGTTTTGTGGTGGCTGACATTCCGGGGTTGATCGAAGGCGCGGCGGAAGGCGCGGGCCTGGGGATTCGCTTCCTGAAGCACCTCGAACGTTGCCGCGTACTGCTGCACCTCATTGATATCGATCCGATCGACGGTTCCGATCCGGTGGAAAACGCCCGTATCATTATTGGCGAACTGGAAAAATACAGCCAGGATCTGGCGGCTAAACCGCGCTGGTTAGTGTTCAACAAGATCGATCTGATGGATAAAACCGAAGCGGAAGAGAAAGCGAAAGCGATCGCCGAAGCGTTGGGCTGGGAAGGGAAATACTATCTGATTTCCGCCGCCAGTCAGCTGGGGGTGAAAGATCTCTGCTGGGATGTGATGACCTTTATCATCGAGAATCCGATCGCGCAGGCTGAAGAAGCAAAACAGCCGGAAAAAGTCGAGTTCATGTGGGACGATTATCATCGCCAGCAGTTGGCTGAAGTGGAAGAAGACGCAGACGATGACTGGGATGACGACTGGGATGAAGACGACGAAGAAGGCGTCGAGTTCATCTACAAACGTTAATCTCGTAGTCGGATGGCGCTTACGCTTATCCGGCCTACAAAAGCCAACGGGCCGCATTTGCGGCCCGTTTTATTGTCTATGGAAAACCCCCAGCTAGGCTGGGGGTTCCGGAAAGCTTTCAGCTTTAAGCTAGTTATTAAAACCCCTTTTGATTTGTTAAAACATCTTGCGGTCTGGCAACTGCAAAAGTTCAACAAGAAATCAAAAG
>NZ_JAMLWO010000017.1:0-45292 GCF_056991255.1 Salmonella sp. A1325
AGAAGTGAAACGCCGTAGCGCCGATGGTAGTGTGGGGTCTCCCCATGCGAGAGTAGGGAACTGCCAGGCATCAAATTTAGTGTGCTGATATGGCTCAGTTGGTAGAGCGCACCCTTGGTAAGGGTGAGGTCCCCAGTTCGACTCTGGGTATCAGCACCACTTAATACGGTTAAAGTTCGGCATTTGAAAAAGAATTTGTCTGGCGGCAGTAGCGCGGTGGTCCCACCTGACCCCATGCCGAACTCAGAAGTGAAACGCCGTAGCGCCGATGGTAGTGTGGGGTCTCCCCATGCGAGAGTAGGGAACTGCCAGACATCAAATAAAACAAAAGGCCCAGTCGAAAGACTGGGCCTTTTGTTTTATCTGTTGTTTGTCGGTGGGCACTCTCCTGAGGAGGAGAAATCCGCCGGGAGCGGATTTGAACGTTGCGCAGCAACGGCCCGTAGGGTGGCGGGCAGGACGCCCGCCATAAACTGCCAGACATCAAATAAAGTAAAGGGCCCAATCGAAAGATTGGGCCTTTTGCATTTATCTTTCTATGGAAAAAGTTATCGGATAATGGCGCCGACGCGTTTTATATTTGGTTTATACCCTTCATACTTCAAGTCGCTTATGTGTTGGCTACGGATTACTCGGCCCATTCATGGGCCTCGCCCTGACGGGCCGTCGCACGCGACGTTCAAATCTGCTCCCGGCAGATTTGTCGATCACCCCAGTCACATAGTTATCTATGCTCCTGGGGACTCACTCCCTTGCCGCCTTTAAGCAACTTGAATTATTTTGGGTATATAACATCTTCGTAGGGTGGATAAAAACCGTTTTAGTAAACGTGATTTCCCGCCATATATCCGCCTGAACCATCGAATGTGAACCGTGCTGAAGTAGATGTACAAACGGCTTTTACTTACGCCTCTAATAAGCAATAGAGATATTCGCTGAGGACTAAGAATCTGGCCCATTAGGCTATTTTATTTGCCAGTTTGGCCCTGGGACAGTGCTCAAAATCCTCATGTATTACGTGTATGCTCCGGTTTATATCCAGACTGTCTGTAATAATTACGCCTAATGACCACGCTCTAAGTCTTACTGTATAAAGCCTGTTTTTAATGCGGCTTACGATGCTATCAAGCTACAATTTTGTCTGCATCGGACAAGGAATAGAATAAATACCATCGGGATGGGCGAGTAAGAAAAGAGAGCGTTTTATCGTGTTAACTTTCGGGGGACAGGCTGAACAGATTACGTCGCTGAGTATCCTTACGACCTTTATATTATTACTGAAAGCGCGGCATTGCCGCGCCTGCATGTATCATTTAGAAAGCGCAATGATACCCATCGTCACCCCTGCTACCGCCGCAGCGCCGCCAGCGATAGCGCCTGCTGTCTCCCAGTTATCCTGCGTTGTACCTTTCATACATGTATTGGTATGAACCAGCCGCCCTTGATCGTCATAAACCGGTACGCAGGGAGAATCATGTGCACAACCTGCCAATAAGGTGGTAAGCAATGCAACTGGAATTAGTCTTTTCATGGTGTTACCTCATTAATCAGCGTTTCGCGAAGTACAGCAACGTAAATGCTGGCTCTAACCGCTGCGAAAACGAGAGTTATTTTACCACCACAGAAAAAATGGCCGACATGAGGAATCATCTCAATTCATGTGAATTGTAAAAACTATGGAGAATGCAAAAAGTAAGCGGAGAGGGGGGAATAGCGGAGATAAAGACGTACCGTTTAAAAAGGCGTCCGAAGACGCCTCTGTTTACCGGTTAATCGTGATGGCGATTAAATCGGCGTTTTACAACAACGAAGAATACTGGCACGAAGAAGATAGCTAATAAGGTTGCGGTTAACATTCCCCCCATAACCCCTGTGCCTACTGCGTTCTGTGCCCCACTACCTGCGCCACGACTGATAACTAACGGCATTACCCCGAGAATAAAGGCCAGCGAGGTCATTAGAATAGGACGTAAACGCATACGGGATGCTTCCAGCGTCGCTTCAATCAATCCACGTCCTTCTTTTTCCATGAGATCTTTGGCGAACTCGACAATCAGGATGGCGTTTTTAGCAGAAAGGCCAATAGTGGTTAACAAGCCAACCTGGAAGTAAACGTCATTATTCAGACCGCGCAATGACGCTGCAAGCAGAGCGCCAACCACGCCGAGCGGTACGACCAGCATTACCGAGAACGGAATTGACCAGCTTTCATACAGAGCGGCAAGGCAGAGGAAAACGACAATGAGTGAGATTGCGTACAGCGCCGGCGCCTGGTTACCTGACAACCGTTCCTGATACGACATACCTGTCCAGTCATAGCCAATACCGTTTGGCAGCTGTGAAGCCAGGTTTTCCATTAACGACATGGCTTCACCGGTACTTCGTCCGGGCGCTGCTTCACCGAGCAGTTCCATTGACGGCATCCCGTTATAGCGTTCCAGGCGTGGCGAACCATAAATCCACCGTGCTGAGCTAAAGGTAGAGAAGGGCACCATCTCGCCATTGGCGCTGCGTACATAAAGATTGTTGATATCTCCCGGCAGCATACGGAACTGAGCGTCAGCCTGAACGTATACTTTTTTCACTCGTCCGCGATCGATAAAGTCGTTAACGTAATAGCCGCCCAACGCCGCGGAGATGGTTTCGTTGATATCAGACAGCGAAACACCGAGCGCCTGCGCTTTTTCTTGATCGACATCCAGCTTGAACTGTGGCGTGTCTTCCAGCCCGTTCGGGCGTACGCGCACTAATAGATCAGGATGCTTCGCGACCATACCCAGCAGTTGATTACGCGCTTTTGTTAACGCATCGTGACCGAGTCCTCCCTGATCAATCAGTTCAAAGTCGAAACCTGTCGCGGTACCTAACTCGACAATTGCCGGCATGTTGAATGGGAACACCAACCCGTCGCGAATCTGGCTAAAGGCGCGTGTCGCTCTGGCGATAACGGCTTCGACGCTGTTTTCTTCACCGTTACGCTCTTCCCAGGGTTTAAGGCTGACAAATGCCATCCCTGAGTTTTGTCCCTGACCGCTAAAGCTAAAGCCGTTTACGGTAAACACGCTTTCGACGTTCGCTTTTTCATTATTCAGGTAGTAATGAGTAACTTGATCCAGCACTTTCTGCGTACGTTCTTGCGTAGCGCCAGAGGGGAGCTGAATCATAGTCAGGAAAACCCCCTGATCTTCTTCCGGCAGGAAGGAGGTTGGGAGGCGTAAAAACAGAACCGCCATTCCGACTACAATAAGTAGATAGATAATGAGATAGCGACCCGTATTACGCACGATACCGCTTACGCTGTTAGTATAGTGGTTAACGCTGTGATCAAACCTGGTATTGAACCAGCCAAAGAAGCCGCTTTTTTTCTCGTGATGTTCAGCAGATACGGGTTTAAGCAGCGTAGCGCATAGCGCTGGCGTCAGAATCAACGCAACCAGAACGGATAGCGCCATTGCTGAAACAATAGTAATAGAGAACTGGCGATAAATTGCCCCGGTCGAGCCGCCAAAAAAGGCCATCGGGATAAATACCGCAGACAGTACCATCGCGATACCAACCAGCGCTCCCTGAATCTGCGACATGGATTTTTCCGTCGCCTCTCGGGGAGAAAGGTTATCCTCCATCATTACACGTTCAACGTTTTCTACGACCACTATCGCATCGTCAACCAACAGCCCTATCGCTAGTACCATACCAAACATCGTCAGGGTATTGATGGAATAGCCAAAGGCGGCGAGTACCGCAAAAGTGCCTAGCAACACGACAGGAACAGCGATGGTAGGAATCAGGGTTGCCCGGATATTCTGTAAAAACAGATACATTACCAGGAACACCAGAATAATCGCTTCAAACAGCGTTTTTACCACTTCGTGGATAGATATTTTTACGAAGGGCGTTGTGTCATAAGGATAAACCACCTTCATTCCCTGAGGGAAGAAAGGCTGCAGTTCTGCCAGTTTCGCTTTGATTGCGGTTGCGGTATCCAGCGCGTTAGCGCCGGTCGCCAGTTTAATACCGAGACCGGAGGCCGGTTTACCGTTAATGCGCGCTACAACGTTATAGTTTTCACCGCCAAGCTCAATACGCGCGACATCTTTGAGATGGACGACAGAGCCGTCGGTATTGACGCGCAACGTAACTTTGCCGAACTCTTGCGGATCTTTCAGACGCGTTTGGGCGATGATTGAGGCGTTAAGCTGCTGGCCCGGTAATGCTGGCGTACCGCCCAGTTGGCCTGCCGCAATCTGGTCGTTCTGTACTTTTAACTGGTTGATGACATCAACTGGCGTGAGCTGGTATTTATTTAGCAGATTCGCATCCAGCCAGATACGCATGGCGTACTGTGCGCCAAATAGCTGAACGTCGCCCACACCATTCAGACGGCTGATAGAATCCTTAATGTTAGAGGCGACATAGTCAGAGATGTCGTCCTGGGTAGTGTTCGGATTATCCGAGACGAACCCGGCGACCATCAAAAAGCTGCTGCTGGACTTTTCAACGCTAATCCCCTGCTGCTGGACTTCTTGCGGCAGTAAAGGCGTGGCGAGCTGCAATTTATTTTGCACCTGAACCTGCGCGATATCCGGATCGGTTCCGGACTGGAAGGTCAGGGTGATGGTCACGCTACCAGCAGAGTCGCTGGTAGAGGACATATACATCAGGTTATCGATACCGTTCATATTTTGTTCGATAACCTGAGTAACCGTATCCTGTACCGTCTGCGCATCCGCGCCAGGATAGGTTGCAGAAATAGAAACCGCTGGCGGCGCAATGGTTGGATACTGCGCAACGGGAAGTTGCATTATTGCCAGTGCGCCAGCCATCATCAGGATAATGGCCAGAACCCAGGCGAAAATAGGACGTCTAATAAAAAAGTTTGCCATGTACGGTTACCTTATTGCGCCGTTTTCGCTGCAGGAGCATCGGTAGTGGCTTTCACCTGGACGCCCGGTCGCGCTTTTTGTAAGCCGCTGACGATGACCTTATCGCCCGGTTTTAACCCTTCGCTGATGAGCCATTTATCGCCAATAGCCTGCGCCGCCACGACATTGCGGGCTTCGACCTGGCTTTTATCGTTAACCACCATCACCATTGCGTCGCCGCGCGGCGTGCGGGTTACGCCCTGCTGGGGGACAAGGATGGCATTGGGCTGGACGCCTTCATCAATGCGGGCGCGCACAAACATACCGGGAAGCAGACTGTGTTGCGGGTTAGGGAAAACCGCCCTGAGCGTGATAGAGCCGGTGCTTTCATCTACGGTAACGTCGGAAAATTGCAGCGTGCCTTTAATCGGGTAGACCTGACCATTTTCCATTACCAGTTGAACCGTGCTACTGGCGCTGTCTTTATGCAGGTTACCTTGTTCGACGGATTGCTTGAGTCGCATAAAGTCGTTGCTTGATTGCGTCACGTCGACATAAATCGGGTCGAGTTGTTGCACGGTAGCCAGTTCAGTTGACTGACCATTAGTCACCAGCGCGCCTTCAGTCACATTAGATTTTCCTATACGCCCGCTGATGGGCGAGGTGACTTTGGTATACGCAAGGTTAATACGCGCGCTTTCAACAGCGGCTTTTGCCGCCACAACGGCGGCATCGGCCTGGCGGGCGTCGGCAATCGCCTGATCATATTCCTGTTGGCTGATATATTTTGTGCCGACCAGTGGAACATAGCGTTTGACCGTCAGGTGCGCGATAGCCGCAGCCGCTTCGCTTTTAGCAAGTTCGCCTTTAGCGCTGTCATAATCGGCCTGATAAGTGGCAGGATCGATCTGATAAAGCGACTGCCCGGCCTCTACATCGCTACCTTCGGTGAAGTTTCTTTTAAGCACGATCCCGCTCACCTGGGGGCGAACCTCCGCAATGCGAAATGCGGACGTACGTCCGGGAAGTTCGGTCGTTACGGCTAGCGGCGCTGTTTCGACCACATGGACGGTGACTTGCGGCTCGCCGACATGAGCCTGGGTATCTCCCTGGTCATTACAACCGGCCAGCAGCGCAGCAGAGAATATGATGAATGAGGGCAGGAGTGAAAACCTGGCATGTTTCGTCATTACTGTTCCTTAAAAAACCGAAAGCTCGTTATTCACCGGATAACGGTAAGGCGTTAACGCGCGAAAAATAGAATAGCAGTGGGGTATCCTACAAATTATTAGCTTGTGATGTAAGCAATACTTATTTTGGGATGGGGTTCACGGCACATAAAAGCAAAAAAAAAGAACTATTCCCTGTCGTTTCATAATGTCCCGATTAGTAAAATCATGATGTTGAATAACATGATTAGAAATATATATTTTATATGAATGTGTTTTATTAATTTATTTGTTTTTATTATTGATTTGGCGGTGTTGTGCGAAATAAAAATAGCTGTCTCTCGTCTGACTAAAAAGGACATGGTAAAGTTGTTTTTTATGCTGAGTATTTTATCAGCGTATTTATCGTTTTTATGGTCCAGGATATCTTAATTATGGCGAAGAAAACGAAGGCGGATGCGCTTAAAACGCGGCAACACTTGATTGAAACCGCTATTGCGCAGTTCGCTTTGCGCGGCGTTGCCAACACGACGCTGAATGATATCGCTGATGCCGCTGATGTCACGCGGGGCGCCATCTACTGGCACTTTGAGAATAAAACGCAGTTGTTTAATGAGGTTTGGTTACAGCAACCACCTTTACGCGAACTTATTCAGGATAGGCTTACGGGATGCTGGAATGATAATCCTTTACAGGATCTACGAGAGAAATTTATTGCAGCCTTACAATATATTGCGGCAGTGCCTCGTCAGCAGGCATTAATGCAGATTTTATATCATAAATGTGAATTCCATAATGGTATGATATCGGAACAGGCCATTCGGGAGAAGATGGGTTTCCATCATCAGTCGCTGCTTGAAGTATTACAGCGATGTATGGATAAAAAGCTGATCTCAGGCAGTCTTGATCTGGATGTCATATTAATTATTCTGCATGGTAGTTTTAGCGGAATAGTAAAGAACTGGTTAATGAATCCCACAAGTTATGATCTTTATAAGCAGGCGCCTGCATTAGTCGATAATGTATTAAAAATGCTAAGCCCGGATGGCAGTGTGAGGCAATTAATGCCAAATGAACAACAGGCGGAAGAAGCCTGAGATTATTTTGAGTTGATATTATATATTGACCTTGTGAATATATTGGCTGGGTCCCGAATATCGCGAGCAATTTCCTCTGCCGTACGCGGCTTGCCAAGCAGGAACCCCTGAAGCGTATGGCATCCTAACTGGGTCAAAAATTGTTGCTGCGTTTCATTTTCTACCCCTTCTGCCACAATTTGCAGATTTAACGCTTTCGCCAGCGCGACAATAGCCGCAACAATGGTCGCGCCGTCGCCTGCCTCGCTGAGTTCATGTACGAAAGCGCGATCAATTTTTAGTTCGCACGCCGGAAGACGTTTCAGATAGAGAAGGCTGGAATAACCGGTGCCAAAGTCGTCAATAGAGGCCTTAACCCCCATTTCCGTTAATCTGGTGAGTATAGCGACGCTTTGCTCTGGCTTGTTCATCGCCGTGGTTTCGGTGATTTCCAGAATCAATAAATCGGGACGGATACTGTGTCGGGCCAGGCTCCGCGTAATGGTGTCCACAAGCCCGGGCTGCTCAAATTGTAAGGCGGACAGGTTTACCGCCACTGACCATAAGGCGTATCCCTGTAAGTGCCACTCGCGGAGCTGTCGACACGCCTCGTCTATCACCCAGCTACCGATAGTGACGATAAGACCCGTTTTTTCCGCCAGCGGTAAAAACTGGTCAGGATTCAGTACGCCTTGTTTTGGATGATACCAGCGCAACAGGGCCTCAAATCCTACAATGGGGCCGGCAGGAGCCTGAAATTTAGGCTGGTACACCAGCCTGAGCTCTTGTCTTTCCAGCGCCAGCCACAGGTCATTCATTAGCTGAAGCTGGGTTTGCGCCAACATATTCATTGATGGCTGAAAGAAATGGTATCCGTTACGCCCCGTATGTTTCGTGTGGTACATCGCGGCATCGGCGTTGAACATCAGTTCCCGTTCGTTTTTTCCGTCCAGCGGATAGAGCGCTATTCCCACGCTAAGGGTGACGACCAGTTCATACGGATCTATCGTAAAGGGCGCATCTATCGAATGTACCAGCGCGCTGGCAAGGGAAGCCGCTTCGTCAGGCGCGCTGACTTCTGCAAGCAGCACAAATTCGTCGCCGCCAATCCGCGCCAGGGTAAACTGCCCGCTCAGCGGTTGGTTCAGACGATGCGTGACCGCCACCAGTAGCTTATCGCCAATATCATGACCATAAGCGTCATTAATAGCTTTAAAGCCATCCAGATCCATAAACAGTAGCGCGAAAGACGTGCTTTCCCGATTCGCTTTGCTGATGGCCTGTTCCAGACGATCCTCAAGGAGTACCCGGTTTGGTAAACGGGTGAGCGTATCATGCAGCGCCAACTGCGCCAGTTCCTGGTTCGCCTGCGCCAGTGAAGAGGCAAGTAGTGCGGTACGGGCCTGAAGCCGGGCGTCAAATAAAGAAACCAGCAGAGTAATGCCCAGGATAGTCAGCGCGACCACGCTGACAAGAACAGCCAGCCAGTTGCTATCGACGCCACGATGCTCCATCGGCCAGTTTTGGGGAAAGTGTGCGGCCTTCATGCCGGCGTAATGCATGCCGGCGATAGCTATTCCCATTAATACCGCGGCGCCTGCTCGCCTCAGGGCGACATCTGTTCCCTCATGACGCAGGCGGAACGTGAGCCACAACGCGCCGCAGGACGCCAGTAGCGCGATAATGATAGAGAGGGTAACCCACGCGCTATTCCAGACGATAATGGAAGCAAATTGCAGCGCCGCCATCCCGGTATAATGCATTGCGCTGATGCCCAGTCCCATCACCAGCGCGCCCGGTAGTAAACGGCGCAGGCGCAGTTTTTCAGCGCTAACCAGCCATAGCGCAAACAGGGAGGAGCCGATCGCGATCAGCATGGAGAGGCCGGTGAGGAACGGATCGAAGCGCATGTTCATCGCGTGATCCATCGCCAGCATCCCGACAAAATGCATCGCCCAAATACCGACGCCCAGCGCGAAGCCGCCGCCCATTAGCCATATTCTGGCGTTTGATCGGGCGCTTCCGGCTACGCGTCCGGCCATATTTAATGCGGTATAGGACGCAAAAATAGCGACAGCAAATGAAACCGCCACAAGGATGTGGTTGTACTCACTAACCGGCATGTATCATTAGCTCATTGGTTATGCAGGAAAAGAACAGGACGAGACAGTATCACCCCTTCTTTTATCCTCAACGTGTTTTAATTCCCTGTTTTTATAAGGGATAAAAGAAATCCGGGTGATAAATAATCATAGGTTAAATCGCCCGGTTCGCTACTCCAGATCGGTACAATTGATCAATTTAAGAGGGTTAACCGAATCCATGTTTCGGCACTTATCCTGTTCAGTCGCCATCAATTCGATCCATTGCATCAAAAGCGCATCAAAAAGAAAAACGGAGACGGCAAAAACAACCAGCCACCAATACTTACGTATCATCGTCAAATCCTGTGTATTCATGCCCATGCGTGCAGGGAATATACATGAAATTTTGACGCTGAAAAGCGGACTTACAATGCTTTTACTTCTCTGAAGATAGCGCGTTTATCCCGACATTTCGCTGCTTTTTGGACAGGTTTTGTGTTTTTCTCTTTTTGACTTTTGCAAGTTCATTTTCTGAATAATGCGAAGTGACGCTCAATCTTCTGAGCCCCATTTTTACGTACTCATTATTGAGTTCAATACCGATAAACTTACGACCTGACGCCGCTGCGACAGCGCCTGTGGTGAAACTGCCCGCGAAAGGGTCCAATACGGTATCGCTCGGGTTAGAAGAGGCCAGTATGATCCGTTTTAACAGCGCGCTGGGCTTTTGCGTAGGATGGTTTTCATATTCATCCATCAGATAACGTACGCGAGGAAATGACCAGACGTTGCCCGGCACTTTTTTCTGATTGTATGGTTGAGGCGGGTTTTTTCGATAATCGATTAGCGCGCGCTTGGCGCCCGTGGTGGTCTCGACCAGAATCGCGTCACGGTTAAAGGTATAGCTTTTCGGGTTCTTTACCATCATCAGGATCGGTTCATACATAGAACCAAAGTATTTTTTCGCCTGCACCCCGGAACTATCATAGGACCAGACGATACGGCTTTTGATGGTAAAAAGCGTTCGGCATTTGAGATCGATATACGGCATATTTTCTGTGCTATTCATGATGTACATGGTGCCGTGTTTCTTCAGTACGCGGTGGCACTCATCAATGCATTCATACAGCCAGGCCAGAAAAGACGCTTCGTCCCAGGATTCCACCATACCGTCGAAATCTTTTCCGATATTGTAAGGCGGATCGGCAAAAATTAAGTCAATGCTTTCAGAAGGCAGTTTTTTAAGTTCTGTTAGCGCGTCACCGTGAATAATCTTCTTCGATTCATCGCCAAAGTACTGAGGTTCACATTCCGCTTTCATGACCAAATTCCATGTGATGCGTATAAAAAAGGCGCTTCCCCATGCCGAGTAGCGCCTTTTTAAACAAGCAGTTAGCTAATCGAAATTAGTTCATGCCGTATTTTTTTAATTTTTTACGCAGCGTACCACGGTTGATGCCCATCATCAGAGCAGCACGGGTCTGGTTACCACGGGTGTATTGCATCACCATGTCCAACAGGGGCTGTTCTACTTCAGCCAGTACCAGCTCATACAGGTCATTAACGTCCTGACCATTCAGTTGAGCAAAATAGTTCTTCAGTGCCTGTTTAACCGAGTCACGCAGGGGTTTTTGGGTTACCTGATCCTGAGAGTTAACGGTAGAAACGGTCAGTACGTCAGAATTTACGCGTTGTTCGAACATAGTTCTGTCAGCTCTTTATTTCTGTTTACGCAAAATTTTCGAAGTATGCCTCCAACGCCTCCAGCTGTTCGCTGGCGTCCTCAATAGCGTTGAATGTGCGCCGAAACTGGTCGTCTGGAGCGTGCTCCTGGAGATACCAGGAGACGTGTTTACGCGCGATTCGGTACCCTTTTGCCTGACCGTAAAAGTCATGCAGTTCCCGAACATGCGTGCAAAGCAAGCGCTTTACCTCTGCCAGCGGCAGCGGCGGAAGCAGCTCCCCAGTGTCCAGATAATGCTGGATTTCCCGAAAGATCCAGGGTCTTCCCTGAGCTGCGCGGCCTATCATCAGGGCATCCGCCCCTGTATAGTCGAGAACAGCTCTGGCTTTATGCGGGTTAGTAATGTCGCCATTCGCGATAATCGGAATGGAAACTTTCTGCTTAACTGCCCGAATACTGTCGTATTCAGCTTCTCCGTTGAACAAACAGGCGCGGGTGCGGCCATGGATGGTCAGAGCCTGAATACCACAATCTTCAGCCAGTTGGGCAATCTCTACGCAGTTACGGTGTTCCGGCGCCCAGCCGGTGCGAATCTTGAGAGTCACAGGAACGTCCACTGCGTTTACGACCCCGATGAGTATAGACTTCACTAAATCCGGGTACTGCAAGAGGGCTGAACCTGCCAGCTTACGATTCACTTTCTTCGCCGGGCACCCCATATTGATATCAATAATCTGGGCACCGCTTTCCACGTTAATACGTGCGGCATCGGCCATCTCAACAGGGTCGCTACCGGCAATTTGCACCGTGCGAATTCCTGGCTCATCAACGTGCACCATCCGTAAACGAGATTTATCGCTTTCCCACACTTGCGGGTTAGAAGACATCATCTCGGATACTGTCAATCCTGCTCCCATCTCATAGCACAGCGTCCGGAAAGGTCTGTCAGTAATGCCAGCCATGGGCGCTGCGATCAGGCGATTTCTGAGCTGATATTGTCCGATGCGCATGAGTTAAGAAATGACCATACTGTGACTGCAAGGCGGCGTATATTACGCATTTTTTGCACGAGATGAAAGGCCAAACTTTGAACAATCCACTGTTGTAGATCAATGAATCGTGCTTAAAAACAGCAAAATAAATTTATAATTCAGTAAAATCATAGAGTTATTTATTGTCGGCGGTTTTGTACGCGCTTACAAATTCCCGTAACTTCTCTATATTTCTTCGTCCAGAAACAAGATAAACGGAATAATCTGCTTTTTTTATAAGCTAATTACCCCAAATGAATGGGATCGCCGTCTCGTTTCAGGACAAGATCACTTCCCGCTGCGCGTGATTTTTCTCCATTGTCAGTCGGAAGGGGCGCACAGACGCGCTTTTGTGTTCATGAATGGCACGCATAAATTTTTCCAGCTGTGCTGAAGAGCGCGTTAGCGGATGCTGCAGAACAACCCGGACAGCATTTACTAAGCACGAGGGCGATGGCTGCGACCCGTTAAACGCCAGTACCTTTTGTCCGTTGGTAGCAGCTGTTTATCCAGACGGATAGTGACAAAGAAGTTATTTCAGGCATTCATTTGATGAATTTAATGATGTCTCGGTGACAGAAAGGCGTTAAGGCAGCTGTGTGGAGAAAAGCGTGGCCGGGCGACCACGCTGACAAGAATTATTTCTTACGGCCAGTAATGCGGCACCACTCTTCTTTTTCGACGACCGGGTCGAGAGTGAAAAGCTCGGCGTAAGCATCACAGACGCTTTCCGCCTGGCTGGCGAGAATACCTGAAAGCCCCAGCAGACCGCCCTCAACGGGCAGTACGCTGATTAACGGGGCCAGTTCGCGTAATGGGCCTGCCAGGATGTTAGCGACGACCACGTCGGCTTTCATGGCTTCTGGCTGGTCTTTCGGCAGGTACAGCTCCAGCCGGTCAGACACGCCGTTGCGTTCGGCATTATCGCGACTGGCCTGAATAGCTTGTGGATCGATATCAATACCAATCGCCTTTGCCGCTCCCAGCTTCAGCGCGGCAATCGCCAGAATGCCTGAACCGCAGCCAAAGTCGATCACGGTTTTGCCGTTGAGATCGAGCCCGTCCAGCCATTGCAGACATAAAGAGGTGGTGGGGTGCGTACCCGTACCGAACGCCAGTCCCGGGTCGAGCATCACGTTGACGGCATTCTCGTCCGGAATGTCACGCCAGCTGGGACAAATCCACAGACGCTCGCCAAAACGCATCGGATGGAAATTATCCATCCATTCGCGTTCCCAGTCTTTATCTTCCAGTTGTTCGATTTTATGGGCAAATCCGGCACCCAGCAGCGGATGTTGCTCCAGAATCGCGACAACGTCTTTCATGTCGGTTTCGGCGTCGAACAGACCGATCACATCGGTATCGCCCCACAGACGGGTTTCGCCCGGCAACGGCTCAAAAACCGGCGTATCGTGCGTATCCTGAAAGGTAATGGAAACGGCGCCCGCTTCCATCAGCGCATCACTCAGCTCTTCAGCATTCGCGCCGGTGGTATTCAGTTTCAATTGGATCCATGGCATGGCAAAACTCTTTATTTATCAGTAGACAATACGGTGGCTTGCGAAGCGGAAGAGCCGAATCGGTTTCCGATCAGAAAAGCCAATAAACTTAACAGTAACGCGGGCACAATCGGATGAAAGCCCAGGTACTGAATATTAAATGTGGCAAGTAGGGCATATAGCACGCCGCCCACGATCATGGCGCTTAGCGCGCCTGCCGCGTTTGCCCGCTCCCAGTAAAGGCCCAATACCAGCGGCCATAAGAACACCGCTTCCAGGCCGCCAAACGCCAGCAGGTTGAGCCAAATGATCATCTCTGGCGGTTTCCATGCGGCCAGCAGCAACAGCGCGCCTAGCAGTAAAGTAATCGCTGCCGACATACGCTTCAGCCGGATCTCATTTTGCATCTGATCGGGGCGTAGATTGAGATAGAGATCTTTAATGATCGTCGCGGAACTTTGCAGCAGTTGGGCGTTAATTGTTGACATGATCGCCGCCATTGGCGCAGCGAGGAAGATCCCGGCGGCAAACGGCGGCAAAACTTTCACCATTAGCGTTGGGATCACCAGATCCGGCACCGTCAGATCTGGAAGCACCGCGCGACCCAGCGCGCCGGCAAGGTGCATCCCGAACATTAAAATCGCCACGACAATCGTACCGATAATAATGCCCCGGTGTACCGCTTTACTGTCTTTATAGGAGATGCAGCGCACCGCCGTATGCGGCAGGCCAATCACGCCAAAACAGACCAGTACCCAAAAAGAGGTCATAAAAGCGGGAGAAAGTATGTCATCGGCACCCTGCGGCGTTACCAGTTTGGGGTCGAGAGCGTGCAGCGTGTCAACGGCCTGACTTAGACCGCCCGCCGCATGGACCACGCCCACCAGCAGCACTATCGTGCCGACCAGCATCACCAGGCCCTGTAGCGTATCGTTAAGTACGCTGGCGCGAAAGCCGCCAAACGCCGTATAGAGTGCGATACTGACGCCAAATATTAGCAGGCCGGTTTCGTAGGGAATTCCCGCCGCGGTTTCCAGCAGTCGCGCGCCGCCGATAAATTGTACGGTCATTGCGCCAATAAACGCGACCAATAAACTCAGGCTTGCCAACCACACCAGCAGGCGGCTTTGGTAACGAGCGAATAGCATATCGTTAAGCGTGACGGCATTATAGCGACGCGCCAGGATAGCGAATTTTTTACCCAGAATACCCAGTGAAAGCCAGACGGCGGGAAGCTGGATCATCGCCAGCAAGACCCAGCCCAGACCGTATTTATAAGCCGCGCCGGGACCGCCGATAAAGGAACTGGCGCTAATATAGGTGGCGGTAAGCGTCATCGCGAGCACGATCCCGCCCATCGAACGGCTGCCAAGAAAATATTCGTTTAAAAAGGTGCCAGCGGTACGCTTGCGCATAGCGTAAATCGAGACCCCGAAGACCACGACCAGATAGGCTACCAGCGGTAGAATGACCTCAAGCTGCATCGTCATCCTCCAGCGAAATATCGCGATAAATGAATTTCACCATCGCCCAGCACAGCAAAATAAAGACCAGCGGCGTCAATAAGCAGGCCATCTCGAACCAGTGCGGCAGACCGGTAATTCCCGGCGAGTCTCCAGGTAAGTAAGCAGCCACTAACCATGCCGCCAGATAGCAAAGGGTCAGCCACAGCGCCCAGCGCGCCTCTTTATGGGCCTGAACAAAACGAGCGTCCATTTTTTGTCCCTTATGGGTGAAGAAAGCGGGAATTGTACATGATGGGGCATCGCTATCCCCAGAAATAAAAAAGGCCGGATTCACCGGCCTTTTGAGATTAACGTGCGATTACTTTTCCTGAAGACCGAGTTTTTTCTCCAGATAGTGGATGTTGGTTCCACCGTGCTGGAAGTGCTCGTCATTCATGATGCGGGTCTGCAGATCGATATTGGTTTTGATACCATCGATAATCAGTTCCTGCAGGGCATTTTTCATACGGGCAATCGCCACGTCGCGGTTTTCACCGTAGCAGATAAGTTTGCCGATCATGGAATCATAGTACGGTGGCACCGTGTAGCCCGCGTAGATATGAGATTCCCAGCGAACGCCAAAGCCGCCAGGCGCATGGAAGCGCGTGATTTTGCCAGGGCTTGGCAGGAAGGTGTTCGGATCTTCAGCATTGATACGGCATTCTACCGCATGGCCTCGAACGACAACTTCGTCCTGTGTGATCGACAGCGGCTGACCCGCCGCGATGCGCAACTGCTCTTTGATCAAATCGACGCCGGTAATCATTTCAGTCACCGGGTGTTCAACCTGAATACGGGTGTTCATTTCGATGAAATAGAACTCGCCGTTTTCGAACAGGAATTCGAACGTCCCTGCGCCGCGATAGCCGATGTCTACGCACGCTTTCGCGCAGCGTTCGCCGATATAGCGACGCAGTTCCGGCGTAATGCCTGGCGCCGGGGCTTCTTCAACCACTTTCTGGTGGCGACGCTGCATGGAACAGTCGCGTTCCGCCAGATAGATAGCGTTGCCCTGGCCGTCCGCCAGCACCTGAATTTCGATGTGGCGTGGATTTTCCAGGTATTTTTCCATGTATACCATGTCGTTGCTGAAAGCCGCTTTCGCTTCCGCTTTGGTCATGGAGATGGACTGCGCCAGTTCAGCATCGCTACGAACCACGCGCATACCGCGGCCGCCGCCGCCGCCGGACGCTTTGATGATCACCGGATAGCCAATACGTTTGGCATGAGCGCGGTTCGCATTCATATCGTCGCCCAGCGGGCCGTCAGATCCTGGTACGGTCGGCACGCCCGCTTTTTTCATCGCGGTAATCGCGGACACTTTATCGCCCATCAGGCGGATGGTGTCCGCTTTCGGGCCGATAAAGATAAAGCCGGAGCGTTCAACCTGCTCGGCAAAATTGGCGTTCTCAGAAAGGAAGCCGTAACCCGGGTGGATTGCCACCGCGCCGGTGATTTCAGCGGCGCTAATGATAGCCGGGATGTTCAGATAACTTTTTACGGACGGTGCCGGGCCAATACAGACCGTCTCATCCGCCAGCAATACGTGTTTTAAATCGCGATCCGCGCTTGAGTGCACAGCGACGGTCTTGATGCCGAGTTCTTTACAGGCTCGAAGAATACGTAATGCGATCTCGCCGCGGTTGGCGATGACAATTTTATCCAACATGTTCGCCTCGTTACTCGATGACGACCAGTGGCTCGTCAAATTCTACCGGTTGACCACTTTCGACCAGAATCGCTTTCACAGTACCTGCTTTGTCTGCTTCGATCTGGTTCATCATTTTCATGGCTTCAACGATGCACAGGGTATCGCCCACGTTCACTTTCTGGCCCACTTCGATGAACGCTTTCGCGTCCGGGCTTGGGGTGCGGTAGAAAGTACCAACCATTGGGGAGCGTACGATGTGACCACTGATTTCCGCTGCGGCAGGCGCTTCCATTGCTGGAGTAGCCGTTGGCGCGACAGCGTTAGACAGAGCGGGTTGCTGCATCATCGGCGCCGCATAAGCCTGCTGCATCACCGGAAAACCGGCGTTTGCCGTTGTGCGGCTGATGCGAACAGATTCTTCGCCTTCAGAAATTTCCAGTTCGGAGATACCTGATTCTTCAACCAGCTCGATCAGTTTTTTAATCTTACGAATATCCATGAGTGGGTTCCGTACTCTTTGTTTAGTGTGATTGTGACAGGCGTTTTAGCGCCGTCTGTAAAGCATGTGAATGACTGCCGCGGGTAAAATACCGCGCATCTTTGATTTGCCTGTTATGCCGTAGCACCCGAAGGTGAAATTCATGATTTGCCAGTCATTGTGTGGCTATCTTCTGCCATTTTCGGGCAAAAAACAAAATATACCTTCATTGCTCGATTGTCACCCTTTCTGCGAACGAAAATCGCCGTTGGGCAATGTAAAGTCGCACATTATAACTATTTCGTCGCAATTGGCAGCTAAATACTGGTCTTATCAGGGAAGATAATCAACCCGAAACATAAAAAGGACATTACCTGTTTTGCGTTTTGCAATCGACCGCACAGTTCACCAAACTAGCGCCACCACTGGCGAAACTTCCGGTAACGCAACGCTAAAAGGGCTAACGCTAATGCCGCGTAGATGACCGGTTGCGGTGATAAAATCTTTACCGACCACAGGTAATGTATGGGAGCCAGGATCGCGACAAGATAGACGACGTTATGCAGTGTTTGCCAGCGTTTGCCCAATTTACGCTGCGCAAATTGCGTTGAGGTCAACGTCAGCGCCAATAACACCAGCCAGCTAATGATCCCAAGCGTCAAATAAGGGCGTGAAATCAACTCGCTTCCTAACAACGCCAGGTTATGTATCCCCAGTTCCAGTAAGGCATAGCTGGTTAAATGCAGCGTAGCCCAAACGAAACACCATAACCCCAACAGGCGGCGTGTGCGTATCAATAATGGCTGTTTAGCGTAGCGCGCCAGCGGTGAAACCAGCAAGGTGGCGAGCAAAAATTTAAGCGCGGTTCTGCCGGTAAAGTGTTGGATATCCTTTACCGGGTCTGCGCTGAGTCCACCGTGATTTATCGCCCAAAAGAGCCACAGAAGCGGCAAAAAACCGGCAAGATGCAGACAAACTTTTAGCCAGGTTATCTGTTTTGCTGTCAGACGCACTTAAAAATTCTCCCGCAAATTGAGACCGCGATACAGCGAAGCGACTTCATTGGCGTAGCCGTTAAACAGCAGCGTCGGCTGTCTTTGCACATCGAGGATACCGCCTGAACCAATAAAGCGTTCGGTAGCCTGAGACCAGCGTGGATGATCCACATGCGGGTTCACATTGGCATAAAAACCATATTCGTTGGGAGCCGACAAATTCCAGGTGGTTGGCGGACGTTCGCGGGTGAGTTTAATGCTGACAATAGATTTAATACCTTTAAAACCATACTTCCATGGAACGATGAGTCGAATAGGCGCGCCGTTTTGCGGGGGTAACGCCTTACCATAGACGCCAACGGTCATCAGAGTCAGCGGATGCATGGCTTCGTCCAGACGTAGCCCTTCGACATAAGGGTATTTCAGTCCGCCGCCAATAAAGCGATCTTTCTGTCCTGGCATATCATCCGGCGCGTATAGCGTTTCGAATGCCACATATTTAGCGTGGCTGGTGGGCTGTGCCTGCGCGAGTAGCTTATATAAAGGGAAACCAATCCACGGCACGACCATGGACCACGCTTCGACGCAGCGCATTCGATAGATACGCTCTTCTAATGGGAAACGATGTGTTAAATCGTCGTAATCCAGCGTAAATGGCTTCGCGACTTCCCCGCTGATTTTCAACGTCCACGGTTCGGTTTTCAGACTTCCGGCATTGGCCGCCGGGTCGGCTTTATCAAGGCCAAACTCATAGAAATTGTTGTAGCCCGTCACCTTATCTTCCGGCGTTAACGCTAAATCGCTTCGCCAGGCGGCAGGCTGACTAAACTCAAGCGGTTTACCGGCAGGCGCTTTCGGACGATCGTTGCCTTTAAACCAACTGAAGAGATCGGCCTGCGCCGTTGAGGGTAAGGATAAGGCGGCCGCGCTGATGCCTAATGCTTTTAGCACCTGTCGGCGCTGCATAAAAAAAGCCGATTCCGCAGTCACATCGGCTTCTGTTAATGGACGTATCTTTTTCATCACAGACTCCCGGTCTACCCACCACAACATAGCGTGTAGTGAATATGACAGGGAGTGTGTCAATGTGTAAAAATAAATAGTTAATTAAGTGTAAATTTTTTTATACGTGACGTTATTTTATCTTCACCAGCGTACGGCCCTGAACCTGATTATTGATGATGGCATCGGCGAACTTCGGCGCATCCGCCAGCGTAATCTCTGTGGCGGCCTGAGCATAGAACGATTCCGGCAGATCCTTAACCAAACGCGCCCAAGCTTCTGCGCGACGTGCCGGTGGGGTCATCACCGAGTCCACCCCTTGCAAACGCACATTACGCAGAATGAATGGCATAACGGTGGTCGGCAGCGCGAAGCCGCCCGCCAGGCCGCAGGCGGCCACGCAACCGCCATAGTTCATCTGTGCCAGCACTTTCGCCAGCACTTTATCGCCAACGGTATCAATTGCACCGGCCCACAGCTGTTTTTCCAACGGGCGAGATTCAGCAAACTCATCGCGGCTGAGAATACGGTTAGCTCCCAGGCTCTTAAGATAGCCGTGGGTGCTTTCACGTCCTGATACTGCTGCAACCTGATAGCCCAGCTTATGCAGTAATGCAACGGCAGTGCTGCCCACGCCGCCGCTGGCGCCGGTGACGACAACCTCACCGTCTTGCGGGCGAATACCTGCATCTTCAAGCGCCATGACGCACAGCATGGCGGTAAAACCGGCGGTGCCGATGATCATGGCGTTACGGCTGCTCAGTCCCGCAGGCAGCGCGACCAGCCAGTCGCCTTTAACGCGTGCGCGTTCGGCCAGGCCGCCCCAGTGGTTTTCGCCCACGCCCCAGCCAGTCAGTAGTACTTCCTGGCCTGCATGAAAGCGAGGATCTTCGCTTGCGTGAACGATGCCGGCGAAATCAATACCAGGAATCATCGGAAAATGACGGATAATTTTCCCTGTTCCGGTGATAGCCAGAGCATCTTTATAATTCAGGCTGGACCAGTGGACATCCACCGTCACATCACCTGCCGGCAGTTGACTCTCTTCGAGATGTTGCACGGATGCGAGGGTTTTACCGTCCTGCTGTTCTAAGATCAACGCCTGCATAACCTGTCCTCACTTTACATGGTAGATTGGAAAAATAGCTACGAAGACTATACTCGCTAATTAAAACGTGATGCCGATGCAACGCAATAAATTGCCAGATAGATCCATTTTGGTAGTATGCCTGCTTCATTGCGCGCCGTGGCGAATTCCGCCTTCAGATTCGCTTTTTCATACTGTTTATAACCGTCGGAGTTAACTCAAGGATGCGATTAACGACGAAATTCTCAGCTTTTATCACGCTGCTCACGGGGTTAACGATCTTCGTGACTCTGATAGGTTGCTCGTTAAGCTTTTATAACGCCGTACAGTCTAAGTATGTCAGCCGTGTGCAGGCGACGGCGACAGCCATTGATACGCACCTGGTGACCCATGATATTGTCTCGCTGACGCCGCAAATCGACGAACTCATGATCGCTTCCGATATTGTGCGTGTCGATCTGTTGCAGGGGGAGCGCAGCGTCTACAGCCATTCTCGCGCCAGAGGTTATCGGCCAGCCGGCACCAGCGACATGTATCGCGAGCTGGTCGTACCGCTGATAAAACATCCAGGAATGTCGCTACGTCTGGTTTATCAGGACCCGATGGGTAACTATTTTCACTCACTGATCACCACGGCGCCGCTGACGCTGGCGATCGGTTTTATCGTTCTGATTTTGTTTTTATCGGTGCGCTGGCTGCAGCGGCAGCTTTCCGGGCAAGAGCTTCTGGAAATTCGCTCAACGCGTATTCTGAACGGCGAACGCGGGGCGAATGTCCGCGGTTCTGTTTACGAATGGCCGGCGCGCACCAGTAGCGCGCTTGATGTATTGCTTTCCGAAATTCAGTTTGCTCACGAACAGCGTAGTCGCCTGGACACTCTCATTCGTTCCTACGCCGCGCAGGACACCAAAACCGGACTCGGTAACCGTCTGTTCTTTGATAACCAGCTGGCGACGCTGCTGGAAGATCAGGAAAAAGTGGGAGTGCATGGCGTGGTGATGATGATCCGCTTGCCAGATTTCAATCTTCTGCGCGACAGCCTGGGAGGCAATCAGGCGGAAGAGCAGATGTTTATGCTTATCAATCTGCTATCGACATTTATTATGCGTTACCCAGGCTCGCTGCTGGCGCGTTATCACCGCAGCGACTTTGCCGTGCTGCTACCACATCGAACGCTGAAAGAAGCGGAAAGTATTGCCGGACAGCTTTTAAAAGCTGTCGATGCGCTACCGGCTAACAAAATGCTCGATCGTGACGATATGGTACATATCGGCATTTGCGCCTGGCGCAGCGGACAGTCCACCGAGCAGGTGATGGAACATGCTGAAGCCGCGGCGCGGAATGCCGCCCTGCAGGGGGGAAATAGCTGGGCTATCTACGACGACACTCTGCCGGAAAAAGGGCGCGGCAATGTGCGCTGGCGCACATTGATTGAGCAGATGCTGAACCGGGGCGGACCGCGACTTTATCAAAAACCGGCGGTCACGCGAGAAGGTCGCGTACATCATCGGGAATTGATGTGTCGCATCTATGAGGGTAAAGAAGAGGTGAGCTCGGCGGAGTATATGCCGATGGTGTTGCAATTTGGTTTATCGGAAGAGTATGACAGATTACAAATTAGCCGCCTGATTACGTTGCTGGGCTACTGGCCGGATGAAAATCTGGCAATGCAGTTGACGGTTGAGTCGCTGATTCGTCCGCGTTTTCAGCGCTGGTTGCGCGATACGTTAATGCAGTGTGAAAAATCACAGCGAAATCGCATAATTATTGAACTTGCGGAGGCAGATGTTTGTCAACACATCAGTCGGTTACAACCCATCCTTCGCTTAGTCAATGCGCTTGGCGTTCGGGTGGCGGTGACACAGGCGGGTTTGACGCTGGTTAGCACGAGCTGGATTAAAGCGCTCAATGTGGAATTACTCAAGCTGCATCCGAGTCTGGTCAGAAACATTGAGAAGCGAACGGAAAACCAGCTTCTGGTTCAAAGTCTGGTAGAGGCCTGCGCGGGTACGCCTACGCAGGTTTACGCGACGGGCGTCCGTTCGCGCGGCGAGTGGCAGACGCTGACAAAACGCGGCGTGGCTGGCGGGCAGGGTGATTTTTTTGCCTCCTCCCAACTACTTGACACAAACGTGAAAAAATATTCGCAAAGATACTCGGTTTAACCTGCCGTTTAATTTGTTTTCACGTAGAATAACGCGCGCTGCGCCTCATGGGGGTGTGCTTGTCTGCTCGCCAGATTGTTGCAGCAAATATGCAGGTGAATGACCTTTGACAGGTTGCAAACGAAGGCGAGGATTGCTGCTGATTTTTTCAGCTCTGAGGGACTCAGGCCGAGATTTGTAACAAAGGAAACGAACTGCACTAATTTTCACCGTAGCAGATGATTTTTGCGCCTTGTCGCTGCTGCGTGTGGTTGGTAAAGTAAGCGGATTTTGTTTTCCGCCCCAGCTTTCAGGATTATCCCTTAGTATGTTGAAAAAATTTCGTGGCATGTTTTCCAATGACCTGTCCATTGACCTGGGTACCGCGAATACCCTCATTTATGTAAAAGGACAAGGCATCGTATTGAATGAGCCTTCCGTTGTGGCCATTCGTCAGGATCGTGCCGGTTCGCCGAAAAGCGTGGCTGCAGTCGGTCATGATGCGAAGCAGATGCTGGGCCGTACGCCGGGCAATATCGCTGCGATCCGTCCGATGAAAGACGGCGTTATCGCTGACTTCTTTGTGACCGAAAAAATGCTCCAGCACTTTATTAAACAAGTGCACAGCAACAGCTTTATGCGCCCAAGCCCGCGCGTACTGGTATGCGTGCCGGTCGGCGCGACGCAGGTAGAACGCCGCGCAATTCGTGAATCCGCTCAGGGCGCAGGCGCCCGTGAAGTCTTTTTGATCGAAGAGCCGATGGCGGCCGCGATCGGCGCAGGTCTGCCAGTTTCTGAAGCAACCGGTTCAATGGTTGTGGATATCGGTGGTGGTACCACTGAAGTTGCCGTTATCTCCCTGAACGGCGTGGTTTACTCTTCTTCTGTCCGTATTGGTGGTGACCGCTTCGACGAAGCCATCATTAATTACGTTCGTCGTAACTACGGTTCTCTGATCGGTGAAGCTACCGCAGAACGTATTAAACACGAAATCGGTTCCGCTTATCCGGGCGACGAAGTCCGTGAGATCGAAGTGCGTGGCCGTAACCTGGCGGAAGGCGTTCCACGCGGCTTTACCCTGAACTCAAACGAGATTCTGGAAGCGTTACAGGAACCGTTGACCGGTATCGTCAGCGCGGTAATGGTGGCGCTGGAACAGTGTCCGCCGGAGCTGGCGTCAGACATCTCCGAGCGCGGTATGGTGCTCACCGGCGGCGGCGCGCTGCTGCGTAACCTTGACCGTCTGTTAATGGAAGAGACGGGCATTCCTGTCGTGGTTGCTGAAGATCCGCTGACCTGTGTGGCGCGCGGCGGCGGCAAGGCGCTGGAAATGATCGATATGCACGGCGGCGACCTGTTCAGCGAAGAGTAGTTGGATACGGGCAGGATTATCCCTGGATTGTCCTGCCTCTCCGACGCGAGAATACGCATAGCCTATGAAGCCAATTTTTAGCCGTGGCCCGTCGCTACAGATTCGCCTTATTCTGGCGGTGCTGGTGGCGCTCGGCGTTATCATTGCCGACAGCCGCCTGGGGACGTTCAGTCAAATCCGAACGTACATGGACACTGCCGTCAGTCCTTTCTATTTTATTTCAAACGGCCCTCGTGAACTGCTCGACAGCGTGTCACAAACGCTGGCTTCTCGCGACCAGCTTGAGCTGGAAAACCGGGCGCTGCGCCAGGAATTACTGCTAAAAAACAGCGATCTGCTGATGCTGGGGCAGTACAAACAGGAGAACGCGCGGTTGCGCGAGCTGCTGGGGTCGCCGCTGCGTCAGGACGAGCAGAAAATGGTGACGCAGGTTATTTCAACGGTTAACGATCCTTACAGCGATCAGGTCGTTATCGATAAAGGCAGCGTTAATGGCGTATATGAAGGTCAACCGGTCATTAGCGACAAAGGTGTCGTAGGGCAGGTTGTCGCCGTGGCGAAACTGACCAGCCGCGTGTTGCTGATTTGCGATGCGACTCATGCGCTGCCGATTCAGGTACTGCGCAATGACATCCGCGTGATTGCCGCCGGTAACGGCTGTACTGACGATCTTCAGCTTGAACATCTGCCCGCCAATACCGATATTCGCGTCGGCGATGTGCTGGTAACGTCCGGACTTGGTGGGCGTTTCCCGGAAGGGTATCCGGTGGCGGTGGTCTCCTCCGTCAAGCTGGACACTCAGCGCGCCTATACCGTCATTCAGGCACGTCCAACCGCGGGTTTGCAGCGTTTACGCTATCTGCTGCTGTTGTGGGGAGCCGATCGTAACGGCGCCAATCCGATGACGCCGGAAGAGGTTCACCGCGTCGCCAATGAGCGCCTGATGCAGATGATGCCGCAGGTGTTGCCTTCTCCGGATGCGATGGGGCCGCCGGCGCCAGTGCCGGACCCGGCGACGGGGATTACTCAGCCATCTGCGGGCCAGACGGCGCCGGTATCAACGCAACCATCGCCTTCGGGCGCGACCACGCCGCCTGCGCGTGCGCCGGGAGGGTAATGGTGGCGAGCTATCGTAGCCAGGGGCGCTGGGTTATCTGGCTCTCTTTTCTTATTGCGCTGTTGCTGCAAATCATGCCCTGGCCGGACGACATCATTGTTTTCCGGCCAAACTGGGTTTTGCTCATCTTACTGTACTGGATTCTGGCCCTGCCGCACCGCGTAAATGTGGGGACGGGATTTGTGATGGGTGCCATACTTGATCTCATCAGCGGTTCCACACTTGGCGTGCGCGCTCTGTCGATGAGTATTGTCGCCTACCTGGTCGCTCTGAAATTCCAGCTCTTCCGTAACCTGGCGCTCTGGCAGCAGGCGCTGGTGGTAATGTTGCTTTCACTGGCCGTGGATATTATTGTTTTCTGGGCCGAGTTTTTAGTGATCAACGTCTCTTTCAGACCGGAAGTGTTCTGGAGTAGTGTAGTCAATGGCGTGCTGTGGCCCTGGCTCTTTTTGCTGATGCGTAAAGTACGCCAGCAGTTTGCTGTGCAATAAAGGTCGATATGACAACTCTGTATCTTGCTTCCGGTTCCCCGCGTCGCCAGGAATTATTGACTCAACTTGGATTTTCATTCGAGCAGGTCGTGCCTGGTATTGAAGAGCAACGGCGTGCTCAGGAAAGCGCGCAGCAGTATGTTGTTCGGCTGGCGCGCGAAAAGGCGCAGGCTGGCGTGGCGCTGGTTCCCCGTGATCTGCCGGTGTTGGGCGCGGATACGATAGTCGTGTTAAACGGCGAGGTGCTGGAAAAGCCGCGCGACGCCGCTCATGCCGCAGAAATGCTGCGTTTGCTTTCCGGAAATACGCATCAGGTGATGACTGCTGTTGCGCTTGCGGACTCGCAGCAGACGCTGGATTGTCTGGTGGTAACGGAGGTGACTTTCCGCACGCTTTCTGCGCAGGATATTACTGGCTATGTCGCCAGCGGCGAGCCTTTAGATAAAGCAGGTGCATACGGTATTCAGGGGCGGGGTGGCTGTTTTGTCAGGAAGATAAATGGCAGCTATCACGCCGTGGTCGGCTTACCGCTGGTTGAAACGTATGAGTTGTTGAGTCATTTTAACGCACTGCGTGATAAAAGGGATAAACATGACGGCTGAATTGTTGGTAAACGTAACGCCATCGGAAACGCGCGTGGCGTACATTGATGGCGGTATTCTTCAGGAAATCCATATTGAGCGCGAAGCGCGACGCGGAATCGTAGGCAATATCTACAAAGGTCGTGTAAGTCGTGTACTTCCAGGTATGCAGGCGGCTTTTGTAGATATTGGGCTGGATAAAGCCGCATTTCTTCACGCTTCCGATATTATGCCGCATACCGAATGCGTGGCGGGCGACGAGCAAAAACAGTTTACGGTGCGCGATATCTCCGAACTGGTGCGTCAGGGACAGGATCTGATGGTGCAGGTAGTGAAAGATCCGCTCGGCACGAAAGGCGCGCGTTTGACCACGGACATCACGTTGCCCTCCCGTTACCTTGTTTTTATGCCCGGCGCGTCACACGTTGGCGTTTCCCAGCGCATCGAAAGCGAAAGTGAACGCGAGCGCCTGAAAAAGGTGGTGGCGGAGTACTGCGACGAACAGGGCGGGTTTATTATCCGTACCGCGGCGGAAGGTGTGTGTGAAGAGGATCTCGCGTCTGATGCCGCCTATCTCAAGCGCGTCTGGACGAAAGTCATGGAGCGCAAAAAGCGTCCGCAAACGCGCTACCAGATGTATGGCGAACTGGCGCTGGCGCAGCGCGTGCTGCGCGATTTCGCCGATGCGCAGTTGGACCGAATTCGCGTAGACTCACGTCTGACCTATGAGTCGCTGCTGGAGTTTACCGCAGAATACATCCCGGAAATGACCAGTAAACTGGAGCATTACAGTGGCCATCAGCCGATCTTCGATCTTTATGACGTGGAAAATGAAATCCAGCGCGCGCTGGAGCGCAAGGTTGAACTCAAGTCCGGCGGTTATCTGATTATCGACCAAACCGAAGCGATGACGACGGTAGATATCAATACCGGCGCGTTTGTCGGACACCGTAATCTCGACGACACCATTTTTAATACCAATATTGAAGCGACTCAGGCCATTGCCCGCCAGCTACGCCTGCGTAATCTGGGCGGCATTATCATTATCGATTTTATCGACATGAATAATGAAGATCATCGCCGTCGGGTGCTGCATTCGCTGGAACAGGCGTTAAGTAAGGATCGCGTGAAAACCAGTATTAATGGTTTTTCGCCGCTGGGACTGGTGGAAATGACCCGTAAACGGACCCGTGAAAGCGTGGAACATGTGCTTTGTAACGAGTGTCCAACCTGTCATGGCCGCGGGACGGTAAAAACGGTGGAAACCGTCTGCTATGAGATCATGCGTGAAATTGTACGTGTTCATCACGCTTATGACTCCGATCGCTTCCTGGTTTATGCTTCTCCTGCGGTGGCGGAAGCGCTGAAAGGCGAAGAATCACACGCGCTGGCGGAAGTCGAAATCTTTGTCGGCAAACAGGTTAAAGTTCAGGTCGAACCGCTTTATAACCAGGAGCAGTTTGACGTCGTAATGATGTAAAAGACCACGACCCGTACGAGCATTTGCAGGCCGGATAAGGCGTTCACGCCGCCGTCCGGCAAAGCAAGGTTGTGAGTCGTATTTTTTGGCAGACAAGGAGAGACGCGTGAGGCGATTGCCGGGGATTTTATTGCTCACTGGAGCCGCGCTCATCGTCATTGCAGCGCTGCTGGTTAGCGGGCTGCGCCTGGCGTTGCCTCATCTTGACGCCTGGCGTCCAGCTATCCTGAATAAGATTGAGTCTGTGACCGGCGTGCCGGTGGCCGCCAGCCAACTCTCCGCAAGCTGGCAAAATTTTGGCCCTACGCTGGAAGCGCATAATATTCATGCCGCCCTGAAAGATGGCGGCGAACTGTCGATAAAACGCGTTACGCTGGCGCTGGACGTCTGGCAAAGCCTGTTGCATATGCGCTGGCAGTTTCGCGACCTGACCTTCTGGCAACTCAATTTCCGCACCAACACGCCTCTTCAAAGCAGCGACGGCGAAGGCATCGAAACCAGCCGTTTAAGCGATCTTTTCCTGCGTCAGTTCGATCATTTCGATCTGCGCGATAGCCAAATCAGTTTTCTGACGCTTTCCGGACAACGCGCGGAACTGGCGATCCCACAGCTTACCTGGCTAAACGGCAAAGAGCGGCACCGCGCCGAAGGCGAGGTCAGTCTCTCCAGCCTGACCGGGCAGCACGGTGTGATGCAGGTGCGGATGGATTTACGCGATGACGACGGTTTGCTGAATAACGGCAGAGTCTGGTTACAGGCCGACGATATTGACGTCAAGCCGTGGCTGGGTAAATGGATGCAGGATAATGTGGCGCTCCAGACGGCGCGTTTCAGTCTGGAAGGCTGGATGACGCTCAGTAAAGGCGAAATCGCCGGAGGAGACGTCTGGCTGAAACAGGGCGGAGCAAGCTGGTTGGGCGATAACACGACGCACACGCTGTCTGTCGATAACCTTACGGCGCAGATTAGCCGCGAGCAGCCGGGCTGGCAGTTTTATATTCCGGACACACGGATTACGCTTGATGGTAAACCCTGGCCGAGCGGAGCCTTAACCGTGGCCTGGCTCCCGCAGCAGGGCGTCGGCGGCGAGAATCACACACGTAGCGATGAGCTACGCATTCGCGCCAGTAATCTTGAACTGGCGGGGCTGGAAGCATTACGTCCGCTGGCGGCTAAACTGTCGCCTGTGCTGGGCGAAATATGGCAGGCTACGCAGCCGAGCGGAAAGATCGCCACTCTGGCGCTGGATATTCCGCTACAGGCGACCGAAAAAACGCGTTTTCAGGCATCGTGGGAAAATCTTGCCTGGAAACAGTGGAAGCTGTTGCCCGGCGCGGAACATTTTTCCGGTACGCTGGCGGGAAGCGTAGAAGACGGGCAGATGAAGGTTGCGATGCAGCAGGCTAAAATGCCCTATGAAACCGTTTTTCGCGCGCCGCTGGAAATTGAAAACGGCGTCGCGACGCTTAGTTGGTTGAAGAATGAGAACGGCTTTCAGCTTGATGGCCGCGACATTGACGTCAAAGCAAAGGCGGTACATGCGCGCGGCGGGTTCCGCTATCTGCAACCGACGGGCGACGAACCGTGGCTGGGTATTCTGGCCGGAATCAGTACCGACGATGGATCTCAGGCGTGGCGCTATTTTCCGGAAAACCTGATGGGCAAAGCGCTGGTCGATTACCTTAGCGGCGCGATTCAGGGCGGCGAGGCGGATAACGCCACGTTGGTTTACGGTGGTAACCCGCACCTCTTTCCCTATAAGCATAACGAAGGTCAGTTTGAAGTGCTGGTGCCGCTACGCAATGCGACGTTTGCTTTTCAACCCGACTGGCCGGCGCTAAAAAATCTCAACATTGAACTGGATTTCCTGAACGACGGCCTGTGGATGCGTTCGGATAGCGTCGATTTGGGCGGGGTGAAGGCCAGCAAACTCGCGGCGGCGATTCCGGATTATTCCAAAGAGAAACTGCTCATTGATGCCGATATTAACGGGCCGGGAAAAGCCGTTGGGCCTTATTTCGACGAGACGCCACTAAAAGACTCGCTTGGCTCGACGCTGGCGGAGCTCCAATTAGATGGCGATGTGAATGCTCGCTTACATCTTGATATTCCGCTGGATGGCGAACAGGTTACCGCTGAGGGCGATGTCTCGTTGCGTAATAACAGTCTGTTTATTAAGCCGCTAAACAGCACGCTCAAAAATCTGAACGGTAAATTCAGCTTTGTGAATGGCGCGCTAAAAAGCGGGCCGCTGACGGCAAACTGGTTTAATCAGCCGCTTAACCTGGATTTCAGTACGACGGAAGGGGCAAAAGCCTATCAGGTCGCCGTCAACCTGAACGGTAACTGGCAACCAACGCGTATGGGCGTCTTACCGCCGCAACTGAATGACGCCCTGAGCGGCAGCGTGACGTGGAATGGTAAAGTCGGCATCGATCTTCCATATCATGCTGACACCACTTATCGCATCGAGCTGAACGGCGATCTGAGAAATGTGAGCAGTCACTTACCTTCTCCGCTAAATAAACCCGCAGGCGAAGCCATTCCGGTGAACATTCAGGCTGACGGCAACCTGAAAAGTTTTGCGCTAACGGGGAGAGCAGGGAGTAAAAATCACTTTAACAGCCGCTGGTTATTAAATCAGAAGCTGACGTTGGATCGGGCTATCTGGACGACGGACAGCCGGACGATTCCGCCATTACCTGCTCAACAAGGCGTTGAGCTCAATCTGCCGGCGCTGGATGGCGCGCAATGGCTGGCGTTATTCCAGAAAGGCGCGGCGGATAACGTGAGCAGTTCGGCCGAGTTTCCTCAACGCGTCACGTTGCGTACTCCCGCGCTATCGCTGGGCGGCCAGCAGTGGAACAATTTGAGCGTCGTTTCAGCCCCCTCGCTGAACGGAACAAAAATTGAAGCGCAGGGCCGTGAGGTGAACGCCACGCTGCTCATGCGCAACCATGCGCCGTGGCTGGCGAACATTAAGTACCTGTACTACAACCCTGGCGTCGCAAAAACGCACGCCTCGTCACCCACGCCGACATCGCCGTTGGCTTCGGCGAACACGATTAGCTTCCGCGGCTGGCCGGACTTACAGCTTCGCTGCGAAGAGTGCTGGCTGTGGGGGCAAAAATATGGGCGTATTGATGGTGATTTCGCCATCAAAGGCAATACGCTGACTCTGGCGAATGGCCTGATCGATACCGGATTCGCCCGTTTGAAAGCGAACGGCGAGTGGGTGAATGCGCCGGGTAATGAACGAACCTCGCTGAAAGGTAGTCTGCATGGTAGTAACCTCGACACGGCTGCCGGGTTCTTCGGTATCTCGACGCCAATCCAGAACGCGTCTTTTAACGTAGATTACGATCTGCACTGGCGAAACCCGCCCTGGCAACCTGAGGAAGCCACGCTCAACGGGATTTTACGTACGCGTCTGGGTAAAGGCGAGTTTACTGATCTCAGTAGCGGTCATGCCGGACAGTTACTGCGGCTGCTCAGTTTTGATGCGTTGCTGCGTAAGCTGCGGTTTGACTTCAGAGATACCTTTAGCGAGGGCTTCTATTTCGACTCTATTCATAGTACCGCGTGGATTAAAGATGGCGTCCTGCATACTGACGATACGCTGGTGGATGGGCTGGAAGCGGATATTGCAATGAAAGGTTCTGTTGATCTGGTGCGTCGTCGTCTTGATATGGAGGCCGTTGTCGCGCCGGAAATTTCCGCCACCGTGGGCGTCGCCGCCGCGTTTGCCGTTAACCCGATTGTCGGCGCGGCGGTATTTGCCGCCAGTAAAGTGTTGGGGCCGCTATGGAGCAAGGTCTCCATTCTGCGTTATCGCATTACCGGCCCGGTCGATGCGCCGCAGATTAACGAAGTTCTGCGCCAACCGAGAAAAGAAAGCCAGCAATGATTTGACGGGGGCGAGGAATTGCCCCACTCTCAGTAAATAGTCATGCCGGACGGCGCTGCGTTTATCCGGTTTGTACAATCTAACAACGTAGTCCGGATAAGGCGTGAACCGCCATCCGGCAGAAATCAACGAGTAGCAAAAACGATGAGTCTGAACCTGGTAAGTGAACAATTGCTAGCGGCGAATGGCCTGAACCATCAGGATCTGTTCGCTATTTTGGGCCAACTGGCCGAACGCCGTCTTGATTATGGCGACCTCTATTTTCAGTCGAGCTATCACGAATCCTGGGTTTTAGAAGACCGCATCATTAAAGATGGTTCATATAATATCGACCAGGGCGTTGGCGTTCGCGCCATTAGCGGCGAAAAAACCGGTTTTGCTTATGCTGACCAGATAAGCCTCCTGGCGCTGGAGCAGAGTGCGCAGGCAGCGCGAACCATTGTACGCGAGAACGGCGAAGGCAAGGTAAAAACGCTCGCCGCCGTAGCGCATCAGCCGCTCTACACCACCCTTGATCCGTTGCAAAGTATGAGCCGCGAAGAGAAGCTGGATATCCTCAGACGCGTTGATAAAGCGGCGCGAGAAGCCGATAAACGCGTGCAGGAAGTTAACGCCAGCCTGACCGGCGTATATGAATTAATCCTCGTGGCGGCGACCGACGGGACGCTGGCGGCGGATGTCCGTCCACTGGTGCGTTTGTCCGTTAGCGTGCAGGTGGAAGAAGACGGTAAACGCGAGCGCGGCGCCAGCGGCGGCGGCGGTCGCTTTGGTTATGAGTATTTTCTTGCCGATCTCGACGGCGAGGTGCGCGCCGACGCGTGGGCGAAAGAAGCGGTACGCATGGCGCTGGTTAATCTCTCCGCGGTCGCTGCGCCAGCGGGGACGTTACCGGTGGTTCTGGGCGCCGGGTGGCCGGGCGTATTGCTGCACGAAGCGGTCGGTCACGGGCTGGAAGGTGATTTTAACCGTCGTGGGACATCTGTGTTTAGCGGTCAGATCGGCGAGCAGGTTGCCTCCGCGCTTTGCACCGTAGTGGATGACGGCACAATGATGAACCGTCGCGGCTCCGTTGCTATCGATGATGAAGGTACGCCAGGCCAGTACAACGTATTGATTGAAAATGGCGTACTGAAAGGATACATGCAGGACAAGCTGAACGCGCGCCTGATGGGCGCTGCGCCGACCGGTAACGGGCGTCGCGAATCTTATGCGCATCTGCCGATGCCGCGTATGACGAATACCTATATGTTGGCGGGGCAGTCAACGCCGCAGGAAATTATCGAATCCGTTGAGTACGGCATCTATGCGCCTAACTTTGGCGGTGGTCAGGTGGATATCACCTCCGGCAAGTTTGTGTTCTCTACCTCGGAAGCGTATCTGATTGAAAACGGCAAAGTCACGACGCCGGTGAAGGGTGCGACGTTGATTGGATCAGGCATTGAAACGATGCAACAGATCTCCATGGTCGGCAACGACCTTAAGCTGGATAACGGGGTGGGGGTCTGCGGGAAAGAGGGTCAAAGTCTGCCGGTAGGCGTAGGCCAGCCGACGCTGAAAGTCGATAACCTGACGGTTGGCGGCACCGCATAACTGTCCGCCTTATCAGGCCTGTGGTGTGTGCCGCCCAGGCCTGATAAGCGCAGCGCCACCAGGCAATGTCTGCGTCGGGTGGCATCTGGCCTGCAATCGTCTTCAGCAATTACCCGGTGTTTTTATTTTTCTTTCCCTCGCCCGTGCATCCCCTGAAACAGGTGTGCGACATCGACAAAATAGTCAGTTAACGCGTTAATCACTACCTGCACTTTAAGCGGCAGCTTATCTTTTTCGGTGTACAGCGCGTACACCGGACGAGGATCGGACTGATAGCGAGGCAGCAGGATCTCCAGATCGCCACGATTGATCTCATCGATCACCCACATCAGCGGCACATAGGCGATTCCGGTTCCGGCGGTCAGCCAGCGTACCAGCGTCATCGGATCGTTAGTGACGAACCGCCCCTGTGGAATCAGTCGGGTAGAAATTCCTTCCGGCGCGATAAGTTCAAACTCATTATCCGGGCGCACGCTATATTCCAGCCAGGAATGGCTACTGAGATCGGCGGGTTTTTCCGGGACGCCGTACTGAGCGAGGTAGGGCTTGGCGGCGCACACAACCATCGGCATCGCGCCAAGTCGACGGGAAAACAGGCTGGAGTCTTGCAGCGCGCCCACGCGGATCACCACGTCCAGCCCGTCGGCAATTAAATCCGGAGCCGGAATTCCTGTCACCAGATTGACCGCCAGACCGGGATACTCTTTTAATAATTTTGCGGTAAGCCCGGCCAGCACATTTTGCGCCATGGTTGAAGAACAGCCGATACGCAATGTACCGATAGGCGTGTTATTAAAAGCGTAAAGCTGCTCGTGAACATCCTGCACTTCATGCAGCATACGACGACAGCCCTGATAATAGATTTTTCCAGCTTCGGTGAGCCCAATGCTGCGTGTGCTGCGGTTGAGCAATTTAACCTGAAGCTCATCTTCCAGTTTCGCCACAGTCTGGCTGATGGACGATACGCTCATTTGCAGCTGTCTGGCTGCGGCGGTAAAAGAGCCAAACTCGACAACTTTGGCGAATACTGACATTCGTTTTAATCGTTCCATTATTCACTCTGGCTTAAAAGTGATTTAGATCACATAATATAGATAACAGCATAACAATTACGTTAATATACTATTATTCGAATAAGAGCTATGTCGCTCTCGCCTGGCGTCTCTTGCCCTTCTCTGCGGCGATGTAGCTTAACAATCTATCGCCTGCTCTCTCTCAGAAATCAAGGTCAACATGAGTCTGTTTCCCGTTATCGTGGTGTTTGGTCTTTCCTTCCCACCGATATTTTTCGAATTGCTTTTGTCACTGGCTATTTTTTGGCTGGTGCGTCGGATGCTTGTGCCGACGGGTATCTATGATTTTGTCTGGCATCCGGCTTTGTTCAATACCGCGCTGTATTGTTGTCTGTTTTATTTAATATCGCGCCTGTTCGTTTGAGGTTGAAGTGAAAACACTAACAAGAAAACTCTCCCGTACGGCCATTACCCTCGTACTGGTTATTCTGGCCTTTATCGCCATTTTCCGCGCCTGGGTGTATTACACCGAATCTCCCTGGACGCGCGACGCGCGTTTTAGCGCCGATGTCGTCGCTATTGCCCCGGATGTCGCGGGCCTGATTACCCATGTAAACGTGCATGATAACCAACTGGTGAAAAAGGATCAGGTCCTGTTTACCATCGATCAGCCACGCTATCAAAAAGCGCTGGCGGAAGCGGAAGCTGATGTAGCCTATTATCAGGTCCTGGCGCAGGAAAAACGCCAGGAAGCCGGTCGCCGTAATCGCCTCGGCGTACAGGCGATGTCCCGGGAAGAGATCGATCAGGCGAACAATGTTTTGCAGACTGTACTGCATCAACTGGCTAAAGCCCAGGCGACGCGCGACCTGGCTAAACTCGATCTGGAGCGCACCGTCATTCGCGCGCCTGCCGACGGCTGGGTGACTAACCTCAATGTTTATGCCGGTGAATTTATTACCCGTGGTTCCACAGCCGTCGCCCTGGTGAAAAAGAACTCTTTTTACGTGCAAGCCTATATGGAAGAGACCAAGCTGGAAGGCGTGCGTCCGGGATATCGTGCCGAAATCACGCCGCTTGGCAGCAACCGGGTATTAAAAGGTACCGTCGATAGCGTGGCGGCAGGGGTAACGAATGCCAGCAGTACCAGCGATGCGAAAGGGATGGCGACGATAGACTCTAACCTCGAATGGGTGCGTCTGGCCCAGCGTGTCCCGGTGCGCATCCGGCTCGACGAGCAACAGGGGAATTTGTGGCCTGCCGGTACGACGGCAACCGTCGTGATCACCGGTAAGCAGGATCGTGACGCAAGCCAGGACTCCTTCTTCCGTAAACTGGCGCACCGGCTGCGCGAATTCGGTTAATCGTCATGGGCATTTTCTCCATTGCCAACCAGCACATTCGTTTTGCGGTAAAGCTGGCGTGCGCCATTGTGCTGGCATTATTTATCGGCTTCCATTTTCAACTGGAGACGCCGCGTTGGGCGGTGCTGACCGCCGCGATCGTGGCGGCAGGCCCGGCATTTGCCGCCGGCGGGGAACCCTATTCCGGCGCTATCCGTTATCGCGGAATGTTGCGTATTATCGGGACGTTTATTGGCTGTATCGCCGCGCTTATCATTATTATCTCTATGATCCGCGCGCCGCTATTGATGATTCTGGTGTGCTGTGTCTGGGCCGGTTTTTGTACCTGGATCTCCTCTTTAGTACGGATCGAAAACTCTTATGCGTGGGGACTGTCAGGTTATACTGCGCTGATCATTGTGATTACCATTCAGACGGAGCCGCTGCTCACGCCGCAATTTGCGCTTGAGCGCTGTAGCGAAATCGTCATCGGCATTGGCTGCGCTATTTTAGCGGATCTGCTTTTTTCGCCGCGATCGATAAAGCAGGAGGTTGATCGCGAACTGGACAGTTTACTGGTAGCGCAATATCAGCTAATGCAACTTTGTATTAAGCATGGCGACAGCGAAGAAGTCGACAACGCCTGGGGCGATCTGGTGCGACGCACGGCGGCGCTGGAGGGGATGCGAAGTAATCTGAATATGGAATCTTCGCGCTGGGTACGCGCTAACCGCCGCCTGAAAGCGTTGAATACGCTTTCGCTCACGCTGATTACGCAATCCTGTGAAACTTATCTTATTCAAAACACGCGGCCGGAACTGATTACCGATACATTCCGGGAACTGTTCGAGACGCCGATTGAAACGGTACAGGATGTCCACAGGCAGTTAAAACGGATGCGGCGTGTCATTGTCTGGACCGGCGAGCGCGAAACGCCCGTCACGCTTTATAGCTGGGTAGGCGCTGCGACGCGCTATCTGCTGCTAAAACGCGGCGTGATCAGCAACACCAAAATCAGCGCGACGGAAGAAGAGATCCTGCAAGGCGAACCCGTAGTTAAAGTGGAATCCGCTGAACGCCACCATGCGATGGTGAACTTCTGGCGCACCACGCTTTCCTGCATACTGGGGACATTATTCTGGCTATGGACCGGCTGGACATCGGGTAATGGCGCGATGGTGATGATTGCCGTGGTGACCTCGCTGGCGATGCGTTTACCCAATCCGCGCATGGTCTGCATTGATTTTATTTATGGCACTCTGGCGGCGTTGCCGCTGGGATTGCTCTATTTCCTGGTGATTATTCCCAATACGCAGCAAAGTATGCTGTTGTTATGTTTGAGCCTGGCGGTATTGGGGTTCTTTATCGGCATTGAGGTCCAGAAACGGCGTCTGGGGTCGATGGGGGCGCTGGCCAGTACGATTAACATTATTGTGTTGGATAATCCGATGACGTTCCATTTCAGCCAGTTCCTCGACAGCGCGTTGGGGCAAATTGTCGGCTGTATGCTGGCGTTTATCGTCATCCTGCTGGTGCGTGATAAATCCAAAGATCGAACCGGTCGCGTGCTGCTTAATCAGTTTGTTTCCGCTGCGGTCTCGGCAATGACGACCAACGTGGTACGTCGTAAAGAAAACCGTCTGCCTGCGTTATATCAGCAACTCTTTTTGCTGATGAATAAATTCCCTGGCGATTTGCCGAAGTTTCGCCTGGCGCTAACGATGATCATTGCTCATCAACGTCTGCGCGACGCGCCGATACCGGTTAATGAAGATCTGTCAGTGTTCCACCGTCAGCTTCGTCGTACCGCAGACCATGTTATTTCCGCCGGAAGCGATGATAAACGGCGACGCTACTTTGGTCAGTTGCTGGATGAGCTGGATATCTATCAGGAGAAATTACGTATCTGGGAGGCGCCGCCGCAGGTGACGGAACCGGTTAAACGCCTGACGGGCATGTTACATAAATACCAGAACGCGCTTACCGATAGCTAACCCACAAGAACCGATGCCAAAAGCGTCGGTTTTTTTATGACTATACTTATTTGAGATACAAAAACAGCGCAAGAGTGCTCCGGGGCTAAAAGCGTTTCTGGAAGTGAAACCTCTGCATAATGATGCTTAGTAGTAAAACAGACAATTGTCTGTCGGGGATGGTGGCTGGCTATGAATGTCTATACTTTTGATTTTAATGATATTAAAAACCAAAGCGATTTTTATCGCGAGTTTACGCAGACGTTTGGTCTTGCCAGTGAGAAAGTAAGCGATCTTGATACATTATGGGATGCGGTAATGAGCGATATCTTACCTCTACCGCTAGAGATTGAGTTCGTTCACCTGCCTGATAAACTGCGCAGGCGCTACGGGGCGCTGATTTTACTCTTTGATGAAGCGGAAGAAGAGCTGGAGGGGCGGCTACGGTTTAATGTCCGGCATTGAAAAAGCATAAAAAAGCCCCCGACAGGCGGGGGCAAGTCGTCGGGTTAGACGACGAGGGTTTACTTATACAACTCGGCGGTGGCGTGCCAGTTATCACCTTCTTTTAATTCGATGATGCGATAGCTATTAGCGCCTGCTTTTTCGGCTTTAGCGACGATCTCCTGGCGCATATCCATTGGCGTACTGCCAATCTGCGAGACGGAAATGGTGCCCATCGGTTGCAGATTCTGCGCCTGTTCCGCGTTGACCTGATGTACTGCGGCATTTGCGCCGAAAGAGAGCAGAGTGGCCAGGCCGAGTGATGCGATAATGTATTTCGTTTTCATGGTCTTTTATTCCTTTATAGGGTCAACCTCGCGGATTAATAGGCTTTTCTTATGCGATATCTCCGCGAAGCAATGACACGTTATATGCGATGGCAGGTGAATTTTATTTGTACAGTTCGGCAGTGGCGTGCCAGTTGCTGCCGCTACGCGCTTCGGTAATGTGGTAGGCCGTAGCGCCTTGTTCATCCGCTTTTTTGCTCAGCATGGCATTCATATCCATAGGCGATGAGCCGATAGCGCTGACTGAAACCGATCCGATTGCTTCACGATTTTGCGCTTGCTCTGCGCTGATAGGTTCTGCGGCGAAAGCGCCAAAAGAGAGAACGGACAGAATACTTAATGTTGCAACAGTGGTTTTGATTTTCATGATTTTTACCTCGTCGAATTCCTTTACTGGGGTCTTTGTTTCGTGACCCTCATCACAAAATTAAGTATACACTAATCACGCGATTAATTAATACCACGCTAATTGTTTCTGCTTTTTAAAGACATTAAAAATTTTATTTTTTATAACGTTATGGAATTAAAATTGCTGTTTTTCGCCGCTGTCATTTAAAAAATAAAAGAAAATCAATCTTTTAAAAAATTTGACATTTTGTGCGTTTTTTTGATTTGTCATTCATGTGGTGAATGTTTAATGGCATGATTTGCCAAATGATAGCCGTACAGGAAAGCGGCGAGGGGAGAGGACAAAAAGGTGCCTCCGCCGTACGACGACGGAGGAAGTGGGACTAAAGCTCTTGTTCAAAAAGTTCCAGAATGGCTTCGTACAGATCTCTTACGGAAAAGCCGCTGGCAGGCGTAGTGAAGATAGTATCGTCGCCGGCAATCGTGCCGAGAATACCTTCTGCTTTCCCCAGTGAATCCAGCAGGCGTGCAATGAGTTGTGCCGCGCCGGGGCTGGTATGAATCACCACGACAGCGTCGTTATAGTCGATATCCAGCACCAGATTTTTCAACGGACTGGATGTTGTTGGGACGCCCAGTTCAGCCGGAAGACAGTACACCATTTCCATTTTTGCGTTACGTGTACGCACTGCGCCGAACTTAGTCAACATGCGCGAGACCTTGGACTGATTGATATTTTCAAAGCCCTGATCCTGCAACGCGAGGACGATTTCGCCCTGTGAGCTGAATTTTTCTTCTTTGAGGAGCGCTTTAAACGCTCTTACTAGTTCTTCTTGTTTAGCCGAGCTTCGCATAAGTCACCCGTAATATGGCGGTAGAAACAACATTATTGTGCATACAGATGAATTTTTATGCAAACAGTCTGCCTTGTTTAAGGCTGAAATAATGTTATGAAAGAGCGGAATTCTATCAAATTTCGTTATCAAGAAACATGCCTGTGTCACGCCTCGGAAATAAGATTAAAAGTAAATTAATTGTTATCAAAATGATGTTGTTTTGAGAGGATAGTAGGGTATATTGTCACCACCTGTAGGAACGTTGCTCTCTGGTTGCAGTCGATCCGGATTACGCAAATTAAATGCATAAAAGCCAAAATTGCGCGACTCCGCATTCTTGATGAGTGAGGATTGTAATCATTGAATTTGTGAATTAAGGTCGCCGCCGCGGAGCAATAGACACTTAGCTAATCATATAATAAGGAGTTTAGGATGAAAGTCGCAGTCCTCGGCGCTGCTGGTGGTATCGGTCAGGCGCTGGCATTACTTTTAAAAAACCAACTGCCTTCAGGTTCAGAACTCTCCCTGTACGACATCGCTCCAGTGACTCCCGGTGTGGCCGTTGATTTGAGCCACATCCCCACCGCTGTAAAAATCAAAGGTTTCTCCGGTGAAGACGCAACCCCGGCGCTTGAAGGCGCTGACGTAGTACTGATTTCTGCGGGTGTGGCGCGTAAGCCGGGTATGGACCGTTCCGACCTGTTTAACGTTAACGCTGGCATCGTGAAAAACCTGGTGCAGCAGATCGCTAAAACCTGCCCGAAAGCGTGCGTGGGCATTATCACCAACCCGGTGAACACCACCGTTGCGATTGCGGCGGAAGTGCTGAAAAAAGCAGGCGTATACGACAAAAACAAACTGTTTGGCGTCACCACGCTGGATATCATCCGCTCTAATACCTTTGTTGCAGAGCTGAAAGGTAAGCTGCCAACGGAAGTTGAAGTCCCGGTGATTGGCGGGCACTCCGGCGTGACGATTCTGCCGCTGCTGTCGCAGATTCCAGGCGTAAGTTTTACCGAACAAGAAGCGGCCGAGCTGACTAAACGTATTCAGAACGCCGGTACTGAAGTCGTCGAGGCGAAAGCCGGCGGCGGATCGGCAACCCTCTCTATGGGTCAGGCTGCCGCACGTTTCGGTCTTTCTCTGGTTCGCGCTCTGCAGGGCGAAAAAGGCGTGGTGGAATGCGCCTATGTGGAAGGCGACGGTCAGTATGCCCGTTTCTTCTCTCAGCCGCTGCTGCTGGGTAAAAACGGTGTAGAAGAGCGTAAATCCATCGGCACACTGAGCGCTTTCGAGCAACATTCGCTGGACGCTATGCTGGATACGCTGAAAAAAGATATTCAGTTGGGTGAAGATTTTATTAATAAATAAGCTGTTCCTGCCCGATGCCGGGGCTTTTGCTCCGGCTTCTTTGACTGTAAACAAGCCACGAAATCAAGCACTAAATCTGCTAAACTCCTCACGTCTTATCGGTTATTAACGAGAACGTCGTGAAAAAGATCCAAAGAACGCAAACCCGCGATCACATTACGCAAATGCTTCGCTATGAAATTCTTTCCGGCAATATAAAAGCGGGAGAAGAACTCGCGCAGGAAAGTATTGCGGAGCAGCTCGGTCTTTCACGAATGCCGGTTCGAGAAGCGCTACAGTCACTCGAACAGGAAGGTTTTTTAATCCGACTGCCCAACAGACACATGCAGGTCGCGCATCTTGAGGCCGATCGCGTGAGTCATATTTTTCGCGTGATTGCCGCGATGGCCGCCGAAATGTTTTCGCTGATACCCAGCGAAGTAGGCGATGCCCTCCTGATACGTGCGCAAGCGCTGGCTGTCGCAGAAGACAAATCCTGCGAACTGGAGTGTCATGCGATGCTGATTTCTTATGTGAATAACCGCTATCTGGAAAAGGTGTATCAGCAGTTCCTGGACGGTTATGTCTCTTATGTTATTTTGCATCTGAAAAAAGATAATCAGGAGTCGGCGCAGCTTTTCGCTGAACTGGCTGACGTCATACGCCAGGGGCGGCGTGATGAGATTGGGCAAGTTATGCAGCGTTATTTCCTCTCTTTAGCAGAAATAATGCGTCAACATATGAAGGATTGGGAAAGTGCAGAAGCCTAAGTTAGGGAAGATTAAGCTTCTTTCAGCGAAAGAACAGGTCGCGGCGGTGCTGCGTAAAGCGATTCTTTCGAGGGAGTTAGTGGAAGGGCAGGAGATTACGTTAGAAGGCATTGCCGGAATGGTCGGCGTGTCCAGTATGCCAGTGCGCGAGGCGTTTCAGATTCTGGCGGCGGATGGGCTGATAAAAGTGCGCCCTAATAAAGGGGCGGTGGTGTTGGGCATCAATGAACAAACGATCCGTGAACACTATGAAATTCGCGCGCTGTTAGAAAGTGAGGCGGTGGCTAAAGCTTCTCGTCCCGGCACCGATATCTCGCGGATAGCCCAGGTGCATTATGCCGCTGAAAAGGCTCTCGCGGAAAATAACTCGGCGGAATACTCCGACCTGAATCAGGCATTTCATATGGAAATATGGAATGTTGCTGGCAACGAAAAAATGAAAATGTTGCTCTGTAATATGTGGAACGGCCTGTCGATGGGCCATAAGGTCACCGAAGAAGAGTATGCCGTGATTTCCATTCAGGAACATAAAAGTATTCTGCAAGCTCTTGAACTTCATGATGAAACATTGGCACGCCAGCGCATGCGCGAACACATTATTCGCTCGATGGAGAATATGCTGACCCGCTATGTTGGTGACCCTTCTGCCTGATCTTTTCGCCTGCGTGAGCATCGCAGGCGCTTCAACCAATTCTTCAATTCTATTAATCACGTCCAGTAACGATCCAACTACGATCTTGATGTAGATCCCACTCCTGCATTTTTCCTGAGAAACGATTTGACTTAGTTTTTGTATGGGAATAATTTCTCCTCGTCAACATTGGATACAATATCATATATCATTGATTGGATAATTATAAATATGGAACCCATTACCCTTACCTTATGTTTATTGGTGTTCGCTATCGTCATGTTTGTATGGGAAAAAGTGCCACTGGCCGTCACTTCCATGATTGTCTGCGTGGCCTTAGTTATCACCGGAGTTCTGAATATCAAACAGGCCTTTGCTGGCTTTATCGACACTAACGTCATCCTCTTTGTCGCGATGTTCATCGTGGGCGGTGCGTTGTTCGAGACCGGTATGGCAAACAAAGTGGGCGGCGTCATCACGCGCTTCGCGAAAACAGAAAAACAGCTGATCTTCACCATTATGGTGGTGGTGGGGTTGATGTCTGGCGTCCTCTCTAACACCGGTACCGCTGCGGTTTTGATTCCGGTGGTGATCGGCGTGGCGGCAAAATCGGGCTTCTCGCGTTCTCGTCTACTGATGCCGCTGGTTTTCGCCGCTGCGTTGGGCGGTAACCTGTCGTTAATTGGCGCGCCGGGAAATCTTATCGCGCAGTCTGCGCTACAGAATATTGGCGGCGGCTTTGGCTTTTTTGAATACGCAAAAATCGGTCTCCCGATGCTCATCTGCGGCATTCTCTACTTCCTGACTATTGGCTATCGCTTTCTGCCGAATAATGCGACCGGCGGTGAGGTGGGGAGCGTCGGGGAGCAACGTGACTACAGCCATGTTCCACAGTGGAAACAACGGCTCTCACTCGTGGTGTTGATCGCAACGATCCTCGGCATGATCTTTGAGAAGAAGATCGGTGTCAGCCTGGCCGTGACCGGTTGTATTGGCGCTCTTGTGCTGGTCGTAAGCGGCGTACTCACGGAAAAACAGGCCTATAAAGCCATTGATTCACAGACTATTTTTATCTTTGGCGGCACCCTGGCGCTGGCAAAAGCTCTTGAGATGACCGGAGCAGGAAAACTGGTTGCGGATCACGTGATTGGCATGCTGGGGCAAAACTCCTCACCGTTCATGTTGCTGATCGCCGTTTTCGCCTTATCCGTTGTGATGACCAACTTTATGTCCAATACCGCAACGACAGCGCTGTTGGTGCCGGTGAGTTTGTCCATTGCCGCAGGTATGGGGGCCGACCCACGTGCGGTTCTGATGGCGACGGTCATTGGCGGTTCCTGCGCCTACGCAACCCCTATCGGTATGCCTGCCAACATGATGGTGCTCTCCGCGGGTGGCTATAAATTTGTCGACTACGCTAAGGCCGGTATCCCCCTGATTATCGTTTCAACCATTGTCAGCTTGATCCTGCTGCCAATCCTTTTCCCTTTTCATCCGTAATTAACGGAAGCTGTTCTGACTAAGGAGCATTTATGAGTAAAAGTGAACAGATATCCCATATGACCGACGTTATGGCCAAGTTTGTGGGATATACCGGCAAAGTTTTGCCTGATGATGTCACTGCAAAACTGGAAGATTTGCATAAGAAAGAGACCAGTAAACTGGCCGACGTCATCTTTACTACCATGATTGAGAACCAGCGTCTGGCGAAAGAGCTGGATCGACCTTCCTGCCAGGACACCGGTGTCATTCAGTTTCTGGTGGAGTGCGGGACGAACTTTCCGCTGATTGGCGAGCTGGAAGCGTTGTTGCGTGAGGCGGTGATCAAAGCAACTGTAGATTCTCCGCTGCGCCACAACAGCGTAGAAACTTTTGATGAATACAACACCGGTAAAAACGTGGGTAAAGGTACGCCGACGGTCTTCTGGGAGATCGTTCCCAATTCCGATCAGTGCAGCATTTATACCTATATGGCGGGCGGTGGTTGTTCTCTGCCGGGGAAAGCGATGGTGCTGATGCCGGGTGCAGGCTATGAAGGTGTGACCCGCTTTGTACTGGATGTGATGACCAGCTACGGCCTCAACGCTTGTCCGCCGCTGCTGGTTGGCGTGGGCGTAGCGACCTCTGTTGAAACGGCGGCACTGCTATCGAAAAAAGCGCTGATGCGTCCGATCGGTTCGCATAACGAGAATGAGCGTGCAGCCTCGCTGGAAAAAATGCTGGAAGATGGCATTAACAAAATTGGCCTGGGGCCGCAGGGGATGTCCGGTAATACCTCCGTTATGGGCGTGAACATTGAAAACACCGCGCGTCATCCTTCTACCATCGGCGTGGCGGTAAACGTCGGCTGCTGGTCGCACCGTAAAGGGCACATCGTTTTCGATAAAGATTTGAATTACACCATTACGTCTCACAGCGGAGTGAATTTCTGATGACTAAAAAAATCCTGACTACGCCAATTAAAGATGAAGATTTAGCGGATATTAAGGCTGGCGATATTATTTATCTCAACGGTCATATTGTTACCTGCCGTGACGTAGCTCATCGCCGTTTAATTGAAGGTGGTCGCGAACTTCCGGTAGATGTTCGCGGCGGCGCTATTTTACACGCTGGCCCAATTGTCCGCCCAATTAAAGGCGAAGACGATAAGTTTGAAATGGTCTCCGTTGGACCAACCACCAGCATGCGTATGGAGAAATTCGAAAAAGAATTTATTGCGCAGACCGGCGTGAAATTAATTGTGGGTAAAGGCGGTATGGGTAAAGGTACCGAAGAGGGCTGTGCTGAACACAAAGCGCTGCACTGCGTATTCCCTGCCGGTTGTGCGGTTGTAGCCGCCGTGTGCGTGGAAGAAATTGAAGATGCCCAATGGCGCGATCTGGGGATGCCGGAAACGCTGTGGGTCTGCCGGGTTAAAGAGTTTGGCCCGCTGATTGTTTCTATTGATACCCATGGGAATAATCTGTTTGAACAGAACAAAATTATTTTTAATCAGCGTAAAGAGATCGTCGCTGATGAAATATGCCAGAACGTAAGTTTCATCAAATAAACCTGATTACGTAAATTGCACGATAATGGTGGCAATACGTTATGACGATAATAATAACCAAGGGCTCTGGCCGGGGGCGGCTCAGGGAAATCCACCCTTATTATTTCATCGTCATAAATAGCACCATTATCGTGCCTCCTGCCTGAAGGCTATTTTATGACTGATGCAGCTCTGCTATTAGGTGAAGGCTTCACCCTGATGTTCCTCGGCATGGGGTTCGTGCTGGCGTTTCTGTTCCTGCTGATTTTCGCCATCCGCGGCATGTCCGCCGCCGTCAACCGCTTCTTCCCCGAACCGGTCGCCGCACCCGCACCGCGCGCCGTTCCCGTCGTGGACGACTTCACCCGCTTAAAGCCGGTGATTGCCGCCGCCATTCACCATCA
>NZ_JAMLWO010000018.1:0-36962 GCF_056991255.1 Salmonella sp. A1325
GCAATGGACGACGGTCTGCGTTTCGCAATCCGTGAAGGCGGCCGTACCGTTGGCGCGGGCGTTGTTGCTAAAGTTCTCGGCTAATCGCTGATAACATTTGACGCAATGCGCAATAAAAGGGCATCATTTGATGCCCTTTTTGCACGCTTTCACACCAGAACCTGGCTCATCAGTGATTTTATTTGTCATAATCATTGCTGAGACAGGCTCTGTAGAGGGCGTATAATCCGAAAGGCGAATAAGCGTTTCGATTTGGATTGCCTCGCGATTGCGGGGTGAAAATGTTTGTAGAATACTTCTGACAGGTTGGTTTATGAGTGCGAATACCGAAGCTCAAGGGAGCGGGCGCGGCCTGGAAGCGATGAAGTGGATAGTTGTTGCCATATTGCTGATCGTCGCAATCGTCGGCAACTACCTCTATCGCGACATGATGCTGCCGCTGCGTGCGCTGGCCGTAGTAATTCTGATTGCTGCAGCGGGTGGTGTCGCGCTGTTGACGACAAAAGGTAAAGCAACCGTTGCTTTTGCCCGTGAAGCGAGAACCGAAGTCCGTAAGGTCATTTGGCCGACTCGCCAGGAAACGCTGCACACCACGCTGATCGTCGCTGCGGTTACCGCAGTTATGTCACTGATCCTGTGGGGACTGGATGGTATTCTGGTTCGCCTGGTATCCTTTATCACTGGCCTGAGGTTCTGAGATGTCTGAAGCACCTAAAAAGCGCTGGTACGTCGTTCAGGCGTTTTCCGGTTTTGAAGGCCGCGTAGCCACATCGCTGCGCGAGCATATCAAATTACACAATATGGAAGAGCTGTTTGGCGAAGTCATGGTGCCGACTGAAGAAGTCGTTGAGATCCGTGGCGGCCAGCGTCGCAAAAGCGAACGCAAATTCTTCCCGGGTTACGTTCTGGTTCAGATGGTCATGAACGACGCAAGCTGGCACCTGGTGCGCAGCGTGCCGCGTGTGATGGGCTTTATCGGCGGTACGTCAGACCGTCCGGCGCCGATCAGCGACAAAGAAGTCGATGCGATCATGAACCGTCTGCAGCAGGTTGGCGATAAGCCGCGGCCGAAAACTCTGTTTGAACCGGGTGAAATGGTTCGTGTTAACGACGGTCCGTTCGCAGACTTTAACGGCGTTGTCGAAGAAGTCGATTATGAGAAGTCTCGCCTGAAAGTGTCTGTTTCTATCTTCGGTCGTGCGACCCCGGTAGAGCTGGACTTCAGCCAGGTTGAGAAAGCGTAAGGCTGCGATCAAAAAAGCAGCGATCTAATCGTTGCATAGGGCGCGAAATTGACATACAATTTCGCGCCTTTTGTTTTTATGGGCCTTATGCCCATGAAGCGATATTTATCACGGGGAGCTTCTTTGAAGCGATACTACCCAATTCGAGGAATTTAGAATGGCTAAGAAAGTACAAGCCTACGTCAAGCTGCAGGTTGCAGCTGGTATGGCGAACCCGAGTCCGCCGGTTGGTCCAGCACTGGGTCAGCAGGGTGTGAACATCATGGAATTCTGCAAAGCGTTCAACGCAAAAACGGATTCCATCGAAAAAGGTCTGCCGATTCCGGTTGTTATTACCGTTTACGCTGACCGTTCTTTCACCTTCGTTACCAAAACGCCTCCGGCAGCTGTTCTGCTGAAAAAAGCGGCTGGTATCAAGTCTGGTTCCGGCAAGCCGAACAAAGACAAAGTAGGTAAAATTTCCCGCGCTCAGCTGCAGGAAATCGCGCAGACCAAAGCTGCCGACATGACCGGTGCCGACATTGAAGCGATGACTCGCTCCATCGAAGGTACTGCACGTTCCATGGGCCTGGTAGTGGAGGACTAAGAAATGGCTAAACTGACCAAGCGTATGCGCGTGATCCGTGAAAAAGTTGATGCGACCAAACAGTACGACATCAACGAAGCTATTGCCCTGCTGAAAGAGCTGGCCACTGCTAAATTCAACGAAAGCGTTGACGTTGCCGTTAACCTCGGCATCGATGCTCGTAAATCTGACCAGAACGTTCGTGGCGCGACTGTACTGCCGCACGGTACTGGCCGTTCTGTTCGCGTTGCCGTATTTACCCAGGGCCCGAACGCTGAAGCAGCTAAAGCTGCTGGTGCTGAGCTGGTAGGTATGGAAGATCTGGCTGACCAGATCAAGAAAGGCGAAATGAACTTCGACGTTGTTATCGCATCCCCGGATGCAATGCGCGTTGTTGGCCAGCTGGGCCAGGTTCTGGGTCCGCGCGGCCTGATGCCAAACCCGAAAGTCGGTACCGTAACGCCGAACGTTGCTGAAGCGGTTAAGAACGCTAAAGCAGGTCAGGTTCGTTACCGTAACGACAAAAATGGCATCATCCACACCACCATCGGTAAAGTGGACTTTGACGCTGACAAACTGAAAGAAAACCTGGAAGCTCTGCTGGTTGCGCTGAAAAAAGCAAAACCGAGCCAGGCGAAAGGCGTGTACATCAAGAAAGTTAGCATCTCCACCACCATGGGTGCTGGCGTTGCCGTTGATCAGGCTGGTCTGAGCGCATCTGCGAACTAAGATTAGTCTTTACGTGGGCGGTGATTTTGTCTACAATCTTACCCCCACGTATTCTGCTAGTTGCAGACGTATATCCGAGATATTCGGGTTGTGGCAAGGCGGCAACTGAGTGAGTCGCCAGGAGCATAGCTAACTATGTGACTGGTGCGAACGAAGGAAGCCAACGCCGCCACAAGCTGAATAGCGGCGGATAGAAAAGATTTGTTCGTTGGAGCCTGGCCTATCCAGGCCTCCGTCGAAGACCGCAGGCGTCTCGCAAGAGGCTTAATCCCCTGCGTAGACGGTGACAGAACGCTAAGATTATTTTTTATACTCTGGCTTGTTTCTGCTCACCGTATTAAGACGCTCTTCTCGTTGAGATGAGTGAAGTGAGTTCCGGAACATGAGTTCCGGCAAACATCCAGGAGCAAAGCTAATGGCTTTAAATCTTCAAGACAAACAAGCGATTGTTGCTGAAGTCAGCGAAGTAGCCAAAGGCGCGCTGTCTGCAGTAGTTGCGGATTCCCGTGGCGTAACTGTAGATAAAATGACTGAACTGCGTAAAGCAGGTCGTGAAGCTGGCGTATACATGCGTGTTGTTCGTAACACCCTGCTGCGCCGCGTCGTTGAAGGTACTCAGTTCGAGTGCCTGAAAGACACGTTTGTTGGTCCGACCCTGATTGCATACTCTATGGAACACCCGGGCGCTGCTGCTCGTCTGTTCAAAGAGTTCGCGAAAGCGAATGCAAAATTTGAGGTCAAAGCTGCAGCCTTTGAAGGTGAGCTGATCCCGGCGTCTCAGATCGACCGCCTGGCAACTCTGCCGACCTACGAAGAAGCAATTGCACGCCTGATGGCAACCATGAAAGAAGCTTCGGCTGGCAAACTGGTTCGCACACTGGCTGCTGTACGCGATGCAAAAGAAGCTGCGTAATCGCAGTTGTCTTTATCAAGCATTTGCTTACGTATAAACTTATTCTGATATTCAGGAACAATTTAAATGTCTATCACTAAAGATCAAATCATTGAAGCAGTATCCGCTATGTCCGTAATGGACGTTGTAGAACTGATTTCTGCAATGGAAGAAAAATTCGGTGTTTCCGCTGCTGCTGCTGTAGCTGTAGCTGCTGGCCCGGCTGAAGCTGCTGAAGAAAAAACTGAATTCGACGTAATTCTGAAAGCTGCTGGCGCTAACAAAGTTGCTGTTATCAAAGCAGTACGTGGCGCAACTGGCCTGGGTCTGAAAGAAGCTAAAGACCTGGTAGAATCTGCTCCGGCCGCTCTGAAAGAAGGCGTGAGCAAAGATGACGCTGAAGCACTGAAAAAATCTCTGGAAGAAGCTGGCGCTGAAGTTGAAGTTAAATAAGCCAACCCTTCCGGTTGCAGCCTGAGAAATCAGGCTGATGGCTGGTGACTTTTTAGTCACCAGCCTTTTTGCGCTGTAAGGCGCCAGTAGCGTTTCACACTGTTTGACTACTGCTGTGCCTTTCAATGCTTGTTTCTATCGACGACTTAATATACTGCGACAGAGCGTACGTTCTGTGTAAATCGCAATGAAATGGTTTAAGCGTGATAGCAACAGGCATTGCGGAAAGTATCCATTTTCCGGTCAACAAAATAGTGTTGCACAAACTGTCCCCCGCAGGACAGATGGGTCGACTTGTCAGCGAGCTGAGGAACCCTATGGTTTACTCCTATACCGAGAAAAAACGTATTCGTAAGGATTTTGGTAAACGTCCACAAGTTCTGGATGTACCTTATCTCCTTTCTATCCAGCTTGACTCGTTTCAGAAGTTTATCGAGCAAGATCCTGAAGGGCAGTACGGCCTGGAAGCAGCCTTCCGTTCCGTGTTCCCGATTCAGAGCTACAGCGGTAATTCCGAGCTGCAGTACGTCAGCTACCGCCTTGGCGAACCGGTGTTTGACGTTCAGGAATGTCAGATCCGTGGCGTGACCTATTCCGCACCGCTGCGCGTGAAACTGCGTCTGGTGATCTACGAGCGCGAAGCGCCGGAAGGCACCGTTAAAGACATTAAAGAACAAGAAGTCTACATGGGCGAAATTCCGCTCATGACCGACAACGGTACCTTTGTTATCAACGGTACTGAGCGTGTTATCGTTTCTCAGCTGCACCGTAGTCCGGGCGTCTTCTTTGACTCCGACAAAGGTAAAACCCACTCTTCGGGTAAAGTGCTGTATAACGCGCGCATCATTCCTTACCGTGGTTCCTGGCTGGACTTCGAATTCGATCCGAAGGACAACCTGTTCGTGCGTATCGACCGTCGCCGTAAACTGCCTGCGACCATCATCCTGCGTGCGCTGAACTACACCACTGAGCAGATCCTTGACCTGTTCTTTGAGAAAGTCGTCTTCGAAATTCGCGACAACAAACTGCAGATGGAGCTGATTCCAGAACGTCTGCGTGGCGAAACCGCGTCGTTCGATATCGAAGCTAACGGCAAAGTGTACGTTGAAAAAGGCCGTCGCATTACCGCGCGTCACATCCGTCAGCTGGAAAAAGACGATATCAAGCATATCGAAGTTCCGGTTGAGTACATCGCAGGTAAAGTCGTCTCTAAAGACTACGTTGACGAATCCACTGGCGAGCTGATCTGCGCGGCGAACATGGAGCTGAGCCTGGATCTGCTGGCTAAGCTGAGCCAGTCCGGCCACAAGCGTATCGAAACGCTGTTTACCAACGATCTGGACCACGGCCCGTACATTTCTGAAACGGTACGCGTCGACCCAACTAACGATCGTTTGAGCGCGCTGGTAGAAATCTATCGCATGATGCGCCCTGGTGAGCCGCCGACTCGTGAAGCGGCTGAAAGCCTGTTTGAGAACCTGTTCTTCTCCGAAGACCGCTATGACCTGTCTGCGGTGGGTCGTATGAAGTTCAACCGTTCTCTGCTGCGCGACGAAATCGAAGGTTCCGGTATCCTGAGCAAAGACGACATCATTGATGTCATGAAGAAGCTCATCGATATCCGTAACGGTAAAGGCGAAGTGGATGATATCGACCACCTCGGCAACCGTCGTATCCGTTCCGTCGGCGAAATGGCGGAAAACCAGTTCCGCGTTGGCCTGGTGCGTGTAGAGCGTGCGGTGAAAGAGCGTCTGTCTCTGGGCGATCTGGATACCCTGATGCCTCAGGATATGATCAACGCCAAGCCGATTTCCGCGGCAGTGAAAGAGTTCTTTGGTTCCAGCCAGCTGTCTCAGTTTATGGACCAGAACAACCCGCTGTCTGAGATTACGCACAAACGTCGTATCTCCGCACTCGGCCCAGGCGGTCTGACCCGCGAACGCGCAGGCTTCGAAGTTCGAGACGTACACCCGACGCACTACGGTCGCGTATGTCCAATCGAAACGCCGGAAGGTCCGAACATCGGTCTGATCAACTCCCTGTCCGTGTACGCACAGACTAACGAATATGGCTTCCTTGAGACGCCGTACCGTCGTGTGGTTGATGGCGTGGTCACTGACGAAATTCATTACCTGTCTGCTATCGAAGAAGGCAACTACGTTATCGCTCAGGCGAACTCCAACCTGGATGACGAAGGCCACTTTGTAGAAGATCTGGTTACCTGCCGTAGCAAAGGCGAATCCAGCTTGTTCAGCCGTGACCAGGTTGACTACATGGACGTTTCCACCCAGCAGGTGGTCTCCGTCGGTGCGTCCCTGATCCCGTTCCTGGAACACGATGACGCCAACCGTGCATTGATGGGTGCGAACATGCAACGTCAGGCGGTTCCGACTCTGCGTGCTGATAAGCCGCTGGTGGGTACCGGTATGGAACGTGCTGTCGCCGTCGACTCCGGTGTTACTGCAGTAGCTAAACGTGGCGGTACTGTTCAGTACGTGGATGCGTCCCGTATCGTTATCAAAGTTAACGAAGACGAGATGTACCCGGGTGAAGCAGGTATCGACATCTATAACCTGACCAAATACACCCGCTCTAACCAGAACACCTGTATCAACCAGATGCCATGTGTGTCTCTGGGCGAGCCGGTTGAACGCGGCGACGTGCTGGCAGACGGTCCGTCCACCGACCTCGGTGAACTGGCGCTCGGTCAGAACATGCGCGTGGCGTTCATGCCGTGGAACGGCTACAACTTCGAAGACTCCATCCTCGTATCCGAGCGTGTTGTCCAGGAAGACCGTTTCACCACCATCCACATTCAGGAACTGGCGTGCGTGTCCCGTGACACCAAGCTGGGGCCGGAAGAGATCACCGCTGATATCCCGAACGTGGGTGAAGCTGCGCTCTCCAAACTGGATGAATCCGGTATCGTTTACATCGGCGCGGAAGTGACCGGTGGTGACATTCTGGTCGGTAAGGTGACGCCGAAAGGTGAAACCCAGCTGACGCCGGAAGAGAAACTGCTGCGTGCGATCTTCGGTGAGAAAGCGTCTGACGTTAAAGACTCTTCTCTGCGCGTACCTAACGGTGTCTCCGGTACGGTTATCGACGTTCAGGTCTTTACTCGCGATGGCGTAGAAAAAGACAAACGTGCTTTGGAAATCGAAGAGATGCAGCTCAAGCAGGCGAAAAAAGACCTGTCTGAAGAACTGCAGATCCTCGAAGCGGGCCTGTTTAGCCGTATCCGTGCGGTGCTGGTTTCCGGCGGCGTTGAAGCTGAGAAGCTCGACAAACTGCCGCGCGACCGCTGGCTGGAACTCGGTCTGACCGACGAAGAGAAACAAAATCAGCTGGAACAACTGGCTGAGCAGTATGACGAACTGAAACACGAGTTCGAGAAAAAACTTGAAGCGAAGCGCCGTAAAATCACCCAGGGCGACGATCTGGCGCCGGGCGTGCTGAAGATCGTGAAGGTCTATCTGGCCGTTAAACGCCGTATCCAGCCGGGTGATAAGATGGCAGGTCGTCACGGTAACAAGGGTGTTATCTCTAAGATCAACCCGATCGAAGACATGCCTTACGATGAAAACGGCACGCCGGTAGACATCGTACTGAACCCGCTGGGCGTACCGTCTCGTATGAACATTGGTCAGATTCTGGAAACCCACCTGGGTATGGCTGCGAAAGGTATTGGCGACAAGATTAACGCCATGCTGAAACAGCAGCAGGAAGTCGCGAAACTGCGCGAATTCATCCAGCGTGCCTACGATCTGGGCGCCGACGTTCGTCAGAAAGTCGACCTGAGCACCTTCAGCGATGATGAAGTGCTGCGTCTGGCAGAAAACCTGCGTAAAGGTATGCCGATTGCCACACCAGTGTTCGACGGTGCGAAAGAAGCGGAAATCAAAGAGCTGCTGAAACTGGGCGACCTGCCGACCTCCGGTCAGATCACCCTGTTCGATGGCCGTACGGGTGAACAGTTCGAACGTCCGGTAACCGTCGGTTACATGTACATGCTGAAACTGAACCACCTGGTTGATGACAAGATGCATGCGCGTTCTACCGGTTCTTACAGCCTGGTTACTCAGCAGCCGCTGGGTGGTAAGGCGCAGTTCGGTGGTCAGCGCTTCGGGGAGATGGAAGTGTGGGCGCTGGAAGCTTACGGCGCCGCCTACACCCTGCAGGAAATGCTCACCGTTAAGTCTGATGACGTGAACGGTCGTACCAAGATGTATAAGAACATCGTGGACGGCAACCATCAGATGGAACCGGGTATGCCGGAATCCTTCAACGTTCTGTTGAAAGAGATCCGCTCGCTGGGCATCAACATCGAACTGGAAGACGAGTAATTCTCGCTCAAACAGGTCACTGGTGTCGGGGTAAAACCCGACACCAGATTGTGCTAACTCCGACGGGAGCAAATCCGTGAAAGATTTATTAAAGTTTCTGAAAGCGCAGACTAAAACCGAAGAGTTTGATGCGATCAAAATTGCTCTGGCTTCGCCAGACATGATCCGTTCATGGTCTTTCGGTGAAGTTAAAAAGCCGGAAACCATCAACTACCGTACGTTCAAACCTGAGCGTGACGGCCTTTTCTGCGCCCGTATCTTTGGGCCGGTAAAAGACTACGAGTGCCTGTGCGGTAAGTACAAGCGCCTGAAACACCGTGGTGTTATTTGTGAGAAGTGCGGCGTTGAAGTGACCCAGACCAAAGTACGCCGTGAGCGTATGGGCCACATCGAGCTGGCGTCTCCGACTGCTCACATCTGGTTCCTGAAATCGCTGCCGTCCCGTATCGGTCTGCTGCTCGATATGCCGTTGCGTGATATCGAACGTGTACTGTACTTCGAATCTTATGTGGTTATCGAAGGCGGTATGACCAACCTGGAACGTCAACAGATCCTGACTGAAGAGCAGTATCTGGACGCGCTGGAAGAGTTCGGTGACGAATTCGACGCCAAGATGGGTGCGGAAGCTATCCAGGCCCTGCTGAAGAGCATGGATCTGGAGCAAGAGTGTGAAACTCTGCGCGAAGAGCTGAACGAAACCAACTCCGAAACCAAGCGTAAGAAGCTGACCAAGCGTATCAAACTGCTGGAAGCCTTCGTACAGTCTGGCAACAAGCCAGAGTGGATGATCCTGACCGTTCTGCCGGTTCTGCCGCCAGATCTGCGTCCGCTGGTTCCGCTGGATGGTGGTCGTTTCGCCACGTCAGATCTGAACGATCTGTATCGTCGCGTCATTAACCGTAACAACCGTCTGAAACGTCTGCTGGATCTGGCTGCGCCGGACATCATCGTACGCAACGAAAAACGTATGCTGCAGGAAGCGGTTGACGCCCTGCTGGATAACGGTCGTCGCGGTCGTGCGATCACCGGTTCTAACAAGCGTCCTCTGAAATCTTTGGCCGACATGATCAAAGGTAAACAGGGTCGTTTCCGTCAGAACCTGCTCGGTAAGCGTGTTGACTACTCCGGTCGTTCTGTTATCACCGTAGGTCCATACCTGCGTCTGCATCAGTGCGGTCTGCCGAAGAAAATGGCGCTGGAGCTGTTCAAACCGTTCATCTACGGCAAGCTGGAACTGCGTGGCCTCGCCACCACCATCAAAGCCGCGAAGAAAATGGTTGAGCGCGAAGAAGCCGTCGTTTGGGATATCCTGGACGAAGTGATCCGCGAACACCCGGTACTGCTGAACCGTGCACCAACACTGCACCGTCTGGGTATCCAGGCATTTGAACCGGTACTGATCGAAGGTAAAGCTATCCAGCTGCACCCGCTGGTTTGTGCGGCCTATAACGCCGACTTCGATGGTGACCAGATGGCTGTTCACGTACCGCTGACGCTGGAAGCCCAGCTTGAAGCGCGTGCGCTGATGATGTCTACCAACAACATCCTGTCTCCGGCGAACGGCGAACCTATCATCGTTCCGTCTCAGGACGTGGTATTGGGTCTGTACTACATGACCCGTGACTGTGTTAACGCCAAAGGCGAAGGCATGGTGCTGACTGGCCCGAAAGAAGCTGAGCGTATCTATCGCGCAGGTCTGGCCTCTCTGCATGCGCGCGTTAAAGTGCGTATCACTGAATATGAAAAAGATGAAAACGGCGAATTCGTTGCGCACACCAGCCTGAAAGACACGACCGTTGGTCGCGCCATTCTGTGGATGATCGTACCGAAAGGTCTGCCTTTCTCCATCGTCAACCAGGCGCTGGGCAAGAAAGCGATCTCCAAAATGCTGAACACTTGCTACCGTATTCTGGGTCTGAAACCGACCGTTATTTTTGCGGACCAGACGATGTACACCGGCTTTGCTTATGCAGCGCGTTCAGGTGCGTCCGTTGGTATTGATGACATGGTCATCCCGGAGAAAAAACACGAGATCATCTCTGAGGCGGAAGCTGAAGTTGCTGAGATCCAGGAGCAGTTCCAGTCCGGTCTGGTAACCGCTGGCGAACGCTATAACAAAGTTATCGATATCTGGGCTGCGGCGAACGATCGTGTATCCAAAGCGATGATGGATAACCTGCAAACCGAAACCGTGATTAACCGTGACGGCCAGGAAGAGCAGCAGGTTTCCTTCAACAGCATCTACATGATGGCCGACTCCGGTGCGCGTGGTTCTGCGGCACAGATTCGTCAGCTGGCCGGTATGCGTGGTCTGATGGCGAAGCCAGATGGCTCCATTATCGAAACGCCAATCACCGCGAACTTCCGTGAAGGTCTGAACGTACTCCAGTACTTCATCTCCACGCACGGTGCGCGTAAAGGTCTGGCGGATACCGCACTGAAAACCGCGAACTCCGGTTATCTGACCCGTCGTCTGGTTGACGTCGCGCAGGATCTGGTAGTGACCGAAGATGACTGTGGTACGCACGAAGGTATCCTGATGACCCCGGTTATCGAGGGTGGCGACGTGAAAGAGCCGCTGCGTGACCGCGTTCTGGGTCGTGTGACGGCGGAAGATGTGCTGAAACCGGGTACCGCGGACATTCTGGTTCCACGCAACACGTTGCTGCACGAACAGTGGTGTGACCTGCTGGAAGCAAACTCCGTTGACGCCGTTAAAGTGCGTTCCGTTGTATCCTGCGACACCGACTTTGGTGTATGTGCGCACTGCTATGGTCGTGACCTGGCGCGTGGCCACATCATCAACAAAGGTGAAGCTATCGGCGTTATCGCGGCACAGTCCATCGGTGAACCGGGTACACAGCTGACGATGCGTACGTTCCACATCGGTGGTGCGGCATCGCGTGCGGCTGCTGAATCCAGCATCCAGGTTAAGAACAAAGGTAGCATCAAGCTCAGCAACGTGAAGTCGGTTGTGAACTCCAGCGGTAAACTGGTTATCACTTCTCGTAACACCGAACTGAAGCTGATCGACGAATTCGGTCGTACCAAAGAGAGCTATAAAGTGCCTTATGGCGCTGTCATGGCGAAAGGTGATGGCGAGCAGGTTGCCGGCGGCGAAACCGTGGCAAACTGGGACCCGCACACCATGCCGGTTATCACCGAAGTGAGTGGTTTCATCCGCTTCACTGACATGATCGACGGTCAGACCATTACGCGTCAGACCGACGAACTGACCGGTTTGTCTTCGCTGGTGGTTCTGGATTCGGCTGAACGTACTACTGGTGGTAAGGATCTGCGTCCGGCGCTGAAAATCGTTGATGCTCAGGGTAATGACGTTCTGATCCCGGGTACCGATATGCCTGCGCAGTACTTCCTGCCGGGTAAAGCGATTGTACAGCTGGAAGATGGCGTACAGATCAGTTCTGGTGACACCCTGGCGCGTATTCCGCAGGAATCCGGCGGTACCAAGGATATCACCGGTGGTCTGCCGCGCGTTGCCGACCTGTTCGAAGCGCGTCGTCCGAAAGAACCGGCAATCCTTGCTGAAATCGCAGGTATCGTTTCCTTCGGTAAAGAAACCAAAGGCAAACGTCGCCTGGTGATTACGCCGGTTGATGGTAGTGACCCGTACGAAGAGATGATTCCGAAATGGCGTCAGCTCAACGTGTTCGAAGGGGAACGTGTAGAACGTGGTGATGTGATTTCCGATGGTCCGGAAGCGCCGCACGACATTCTGCGTCTGCGTGGCGTTCATGCTGTGACGCGTTACATTGTTAACGAAGTTCAGGATGTATACCGTCTGCAGGGCGTTAAGATTAACGATAAACACATCGAAGTTATCGTTCGTCAGATGCTGCGTAAAGCGACCATCGAAAGCGCCGGTAGTTCCGACTTCCTGGAAGGCGAACAGGTTGAATACTCTCGCGTCAAGATCGCTAACCGCGAGCTGGAAGCGAACGGCAAAGTGGGGGCTACCTTCTCCCGCGATCTGCTGGGTATCACCAAAGCGTCTCTGGCAACCGAATCGTTCATCTCTGCCGCATCGTTCCAGGAGACCACCCGTGTCCTGACCGAAGCAGCCGTTGCGGGTAAACGCGACGAACTGCGCGGCCTGAAAGAGAACGTTATCGTGGGTCGTCTGATCCCGGCCGGTACCGGTTATGCGTACCACCAGGATCGTATGCGCCGTCGCGCCGCGGGCGAGCAGCCAGCAACACCGCAGGTCACTGCGGAAGATGCATCTGCAAGCCTGGCAGAACTGCTGAACGCAGGTCTGGGCGGTTCTGATAACGAGTAATCACCTCGCTTAGCATGAAAGCCAGTCAGTTTTTTGACTGGCTTTTTTTTTAGTACGCCGTGACCAGCGTTGTTCTTTAGCTGTGATGGCTAAAGAGTGACTAAGAGACGAAAGCCCCCTACACCCGGCGAGGGAAAGTGCATGAAGGGCCAGACCTGTTACGAGCGGCAAGTCACGCGTGTGCTCAGTCTCCTGAAACACAAGGCAATGGATAGCCATTGCCCTGAATTTTAAACAGAAGTCAGACGACACTGCGTACGAAACAGACTCAATGTGGAAGGCGTAAGCCGGAAGCAGACAGGATGTACCGTATATGGATATGTATGGTGCTGTGAGAGGACCGCGGGAGTAATCCCCGCTTGCTCGATCATTCCGTTTACGGATAAAATCGTTTCCCCACGTAGTTTTCCAAAACCTTCTCTCGTAGTGACATTTTTCATTTACTAACACTATCCAATTGAATAAAAGCCACTTTTCCAAAAAAATTCCCGTTTGCTTTTGTTTTTGTGATGGTAGTGTGAAAGGATTCATGGAATCAGGAGATTATAAAAGATATAAACGTTACATGAGGTGAAATTATGTTTGGAAAAGAAAGGCAACGTCAAATATTGGCATATTTGAATAAACATGAGCGAGCTACAGTTAATCAACTCGCTATTTTATTTTCTGTCAGTAAAGAAACTGTCCGTAATGATTTGAATTTGTTAGCAGATCAAGGGGTAGTTGAACGTTGCCATGGTGGTGCAATAATATTACGCCGTATTTTTCACTCGCAGCCTGTTAATAACGTTGGAACCTCCATTGAAATGTTTCTCAATCAGGTCAATCGACGCAAAAAAACGATAACAAACAAAAAAGGTAAAATAATGATAAACAAAGTTTGTATATTAGGATCGTTTAATGTTGATATTATTGCGAAGGTTGATCGCTTCCCTAAAAGCGGCGAATCAATTCTGGCCAGTAATACCATTATTGGGCCTGGCGGCAAGGGGGCAAATCAAGCGATGGCGGCCAGTAAATGCCCCGTGCAGGTGCATTTCGTCGGTAAAGTCGGCAATGACCATTTCGGCCAGATGGCACATGACCACCTCTCTTCATCCGACATTCACAGTTTTACCCTCTATCAGGACAAAGAACATAAAACAGGTAGTGCCATCATATATGTATCGGAACCTGCAGGTGAAAACAAGATCGCGATATATTCTGGTGCCAATCAATATATTACTGAAGCGGAAGTTGCAAGTATTACCAGTGAATTAGTTGATGCGAAAATATTGCTTACTCAGCTAGAAAACAACTTTACAGCAACCGCATTGGTGTTAAAGATGGCTCATCGGTCAGGCGTGAAAACTATCCTCAACCCAGCGCCTTATTCTGACCAGGCAAAAGAATGCTTGCCATATATTGATTATCTTACCCCTAATGAAACAGAAGCATCGCAGATGTCCGGTGTCGAGATAAAAGATATCGAGAGCGCGAAAGCAGCGGCGCAGACCATCAAATCTCTCGGGGCAAAAAATATTATTATAACTATGGGATCTCAGGGGGCACTGATATATGACGGCGAACAATTTACCCATATTCCAGCACTAAAAGCAGTAAGTATTGACACTACCGGTGCGGGGGATGCGTTCAACGGTGCATTTGCTGCTGCGATTGCGCAGGGCCAGCCGTTGCTCAGTGCAGCAAAATTTGCTTCTGCTTTTGCTTCGCTGGCGGTCGAGCGGGAAGGCGCATCTAACATGCCTGAGTATGAAGCCGTATTATCACGGCTTGCTCAATATGAGAGGAAATAAAATGACGAGCCAAATCCAGAACCCGTCTGATGTATCAGGTACGATGAAAGTCGAAACCAATGGGGTAAACCCCGTTAGCGATAAAGAACGTTATGGCTCGCCTGCCGGGCTTTTTCCGATCTGGTTTTCATGGAATGTCTCTATTCTCGGTATTACCTATGGGATTTACGTTTACTCACTGGGGTTAAGTCTGTGGCAGGCGATTATTGCCGGTATTATCGGTTATTTTTTATCGAGTACGCTGGTGGGCATTTTGGCGGTTGGTGGGCCGCGCACTGGATTGCCAACCTTAACACAGACTCGATTTGCTTTCGGTTATCACGGGAATAAGATCCCCACTTTGTTTGCCTATATTTCCAATATGGGCTGGAAAATTACCATTATTACACTGTCGTCGACCACCGGTGCCTCGCTCTTTGCCCGGTTATGGCCGGCCGTGTTTGCTGCAGAAAACGGTCATCCTACCTTAGGGTGCCTGCTGAGCTGGTTCGTCGTGACCTTAGTATTGACCATGTCTGTTGCCATCTATGGCCACCAGCTCATCATGAAGGTAGAAAAGTATATTGCATGGTTAACGGGGGGAATGAGCATCATCTTTATTATCCTGATTCTGCCGCATATTCACTGGTCGCAGGCGGGTGCCGCGCCCGATGCAGGTTTTTTAACGTTTATCGGCGGCATGGTTATGGCTATGACGATGGTTGGGCTGGGCTTTCTCAACTATGGTGGTGATTTCGCCCGTTACCTTCCGCGCAAGACCCCTGCCGGGAAAGTTATTTTCTGGACGTCGTTGGGGATTTCGCTACCGGTTTCCATCCTGCTGATTTTGGGCGCATTGCTGGCCGACAGTAATCCTGAACTGAGCGGTGCGGCAGCCTCCGAGCCGATTGCTGCCTTAACCTCGTTCCTGCCGTTATGGTTTTATGTGCCGTTTTCTATCGTGATCATTATCTCCCTGCTGGCGGCAGCCATTACGGGTGTTTACAGCTCGGGCCTCGCACTTCTGGCTATGGGCGTGCCAGCCAGTCGTTCAACCACGACCGCGATCAATGCGGTCATTATTGCGTTCGGCGCGTTCTACTTATTGTTTGTTTCCGACTCGTTCCTCGCTACTTTCCAGTCCTTCCTGGCGACAGTATCCGTGGTATTGGGATCAATGGGCGCGATCCAGCTTGTCGACTTCGCCCGGCAAAAGCGGTTGCGCTGGAACACTGATATGGCGCAGCCTGCGGGACTTGGCGGGCGTAACGGTCGCTGGACGGCATTATTGTCGCTCTTTGTTGCATCAGTTATCGGCATGGGAACCATTACCTCTGGCGATCCGTGGATTGCCCACCTGGTCGGTTTCTTACTGACGGCTGAAACCAAAACCAGCGTGTTTGCGACAGCAAACATTGGCGTAGTGGTGGCGATGTTGGTGGGCGCAGCGCTGTATGCCATTTTGACTTACGTTTGTCATTATGATGTTCCGCCGCTGAAAGAAGGGAAAAATCATGAATGATTCATTAGCAAAGGCGCGGCAAAGCTTTAAAAACCCGGATGTATGGCATCTGCCTGCAACCTACTGGTTCTGGCATACCATTCCGGACAAAGAGCAGATCGATAGCCAACTGAGGCAATTGCAGGCGGGAGGGTATGGTTCATTCCAGATAGCCGCACGTCTGAGCCTTCCGCTGGAGAGTTATCTCAGTGAGGAATGGCTGGCTGCCTGTCGATATACGGCCGATAAAGCCGCCGGGATGGGGCTGATGATGGGTATCTATGACGATTACAACTGGCTTTCCGGCCACGCCGGGGGAAGAACCGTTGAGGGAAGAGATGAGTTGCGCGAGCGCCATCTTTTCTGGAGCCAGTCCAGCCTGTCTGCAGATATGCTGACATGCCGCCTTTCCGGGATCCGCTCTGCGGATGCCGAGGCCTTACAGCAGTGTGGGATGGAGTGGATTTTTGCAGACGGCAAGCCGGAATGGGATGAATGGGAAATTGTCGCCGCGTATGCTACATCTTCATCAGATCAGTGCAGAGCGGAAGAAATTGTTGATGTTTCTTCATTAGCCCGTATTACCAGGGCAACCACCGGGGAATTTGAGGTCACGTTTAAAGGAAGCGAATTGCCCTGGGGGGCGGATTCGATTGTGACGCTCTTTACCGCAGCGCGCTGCCGAACCTCACGAATGATTAATTACCTGATGCCCGAAGCGGCGGAAAATTTTATTCGTGTCGGTTATGAACCTTATGCCCGGGCCTTTGGCGATCATTTTGGTAAGACGGTAGCGTATCTCTTTTTCGATCAGCCACATGCCTGTTTCTGGCAATGGAATGAACAGGTTGGTTCGGTCAAATCCTCCTTAATGTATGAAAAAAGGCTCATTGATGCGTTGCAACAGGCGCCTTATTGCCTGGCTGAAAACCTGATGTCCTTAGTTATGGATATAGGCAGCCGCACCGCACGCCGCCGCTGTGAGTTATTTTCTTGCTATTCCCGGCAGGCGATGCAGGCCTTTTTCGGCACGTTGTCAGCGTGGGCGCACGATCAGGGCGTAAAGCTAAGTGGTCATGAAGTATTAAGCCACGTCAGTAGCTGGAATTTCGCCAGTAAAATTATCACCGAAGATAGCCGGTGTAATTTTGCTATGGATTATTTTGCTCTTGATGGCTGGCGGGATATTACGGCTGTCGATTCGCGAAACAGTGAGCCACAGATGGCCGCGAAGGTCGGCGACTCCGTGGCGCGCGCTCATGGGCGTAAAGGATGTATTGTTGAGCAATATTATGCGCGGGTGAAGCCGGGTACGCATTTTGCCGCCGGGCAGTGGGAAATTTCACTGCATGATATCCGGTTGCAGGCATTGCGGCATCACCTCCTCGGTGCCCGGCAATTTTTAATGCACGCGTTCTGGCTGAGAGATGGGGAAGCAAACGACGAGGTATTGACTAACCCGCGCTTTGATTTTGCGCCGGGGATTAACTTCCAGCCCTGGTATGCCTTCCATGCCGGGTTTGCCTATGAGTCTGGCCGTCTTGCCGAATTTCTTGAACAGGGAAACCCGTATGTTGATGTTGGCGTACTCTATCCCAAACGAACTTTCTGGTACTGCGGCGTGGAGGGCAACGAAGGGCAGTTGGGTGAATATTGGGCAAAACAACTCAGCGCTCAGGGCGTCGAATATTTCTTCATTGATGAGGAGAATTTGCTCCAGGCTGACGGAACGCGCATTAATGGCATGAATTTCCCGGTTCTTCTGTTAGCGGACGTTAAAGTGGTGCAATCAGCCGCCACGCTGAGTCAACTGGAGCGCTTTGTCGCTGCCGGAGGCCGGCTACTGGTCGACGGTGAGCTCGTGGCATATAGCGAGGAAAAAGGCAAAGACTGCTCTCTTACCGAAAGGTTGCAAAAGCTGATTGGGACGCAACCTGCGTGCAGCATGTTGGCTGACATGCTGAAAAGCGATCGTCCCTTTGTTGACTATCCCTCCCGGAAAACGGCCGTTTGGACTCGGATAACGCAGGATGAAACATCGCGTTACGTCACCGTATTTAATGACGGTGAGACCCCTCTCTATGGCTGGCTACATTTTCCGGGCCTTTGCGGGCAGCTGGCGGAGTGGCATCTTGCGACGGGAGATATTTCAATTCTGGAAGAGCAACTCGCTGAAAGTTTTCCGCTGAAAATTGATCCCTGGCAGGCCCGCTGTTTTTCATTACAGATAGCGGAAAATGGTCACGATGTGGTGCTGGATAAGCACTGGCAGTTACTGGTTGATAACGTTTCCCGACCCGTTGATGTTACAAAAGGGTGGGAGCAGCAGGGGATGGAGGCGTGGTGCGGTCCGGGCCGCTACCAGTTACGCTTTGCACTGGAGACGGTGACCGATGATATTCAGCTTTATTTACCTGAAGTACAGGGAAGCGTAGCAATCTGGCTTAACGATAAGTTAATTGCCGAAAAAGGCTGGCCGGAATATCGCTTCACGTTACCACAGTCTTTACTGAAAAAGAGTAATGAACTGGCAGTGGTGGTCTACCCGTCGGCGGCAAATCATTATTATTTTGCGAGTGCATGGCAGGGCGAGGGGCAGGATCGCTGTGGTTTGACAATGCCACCACGCTTGCGAACAAGAGACAGCGTAGCGGTCATTGCCGGGTAAAGAGCAGGCGAAGAGCAATCTTCGCCATTTTTAGACGTGAATAATGTCATTAACGCAAAGATGCGGTCCTTTTAAAAATGGGCAAGGATGCTCAGTAAAACTTTCATGCGCGATAAACCAGGTATTTCGCTTACTCAGCATTGCTGGCTTATTTTCGTCGGGTATATATTCATTAGTCCCATCGAGGAGAATAATCGCTGCGCTAAAAGGTTGGGTATTTATACTAATGGGGCAGTAATGTAGTGTGGTACTATAAAGCTCAATCGCCGATTTTGCCGGAACGAAAAATGGCTGGGCTAGTTCACCATTAAACGTATCACCCTGCATAAATTCTCGTTTACCCAAAAACAGGAAAAAATCGCTGGCTGCAATAATGACTTCACTCCCCTGATGATATTCAAAGCCATCCTGAGTGGTATTTACGCCACAAACATATCCTGCCTGAACGGGCATGTCACCGTAGATTTGCCGCTGAATCTCGCTCACGGCGGCGCAATGGCTTAAGCGTTCATCACTTCTGACATATTCTATGCGATCATGTGGCAGCGTAATTTCATCTTTAAGATATTTAAGTAGTGGTTCTACATTTATTGTGGAAATTACTTTTCCGTATGCTTTAAATTCATCGCTATGAATCGATAGCGTCTTTTTTTTGTTAGTTGTCATGATGTTTGTTTCCGTATTTTGGTGATTGTAATGGTATTATTTTGCTCTGGTGTGGTGTCCTCTTTTTTGAACGGGAACTTGCTTTGCAATTAAAGTAAAGTTACCTCATGATGCTTCTCATCTTGTTTTATTAAACAGTCATATGGATGATAAGAATATTAATGAAATAGTATACAGATTTATTTCTTTAAGAAAAGTAGGGCGAAACGAGGAAGACGCTTTTCGCCCTGGACTGCATTCCCGCTGACGGCACTACCATGAAAAACGCAACGCTTTCAACAGTCTTTAATTTTTCGTGGCAGCGCGGAATAAATTTACGTTTTTACATTCTCTCTCATCTGCTTTGCGAAGTGCGCCCCAGCCAACTGTCCCAGTCTTTCCACACGGGCTGTAACCCTTGCGCGCTTAACGCGCTTGCTACGGTTTCAGGCCGACGGGCATCGTGGGGAGAAAACTGCTCAAGTTCCGGATGATCGTCAGCATACCCACCGGGCTGGGTTTTCGAGAAGGCGCTAACGTTGTTGATCGCCAACGGGATCACGTTATCGCGAAACCACGGCGATTCGCGGGTGGAGAGTGATAATTCAATTTCCGGCGCCAATAACCGGAAAGCGCAAATCGTTTGCACCAGTTGCTTTTCATCCATCACAGATGCGGGTTCCACACCGCCAGTACACGGACGCAGACGCGGGAAGGAAACAGAATAGCGACTCTGCCAGTAGTGTTTCTGCATCCACAACAGATGCTCCGCCACCATATAGCAATCCACCCGCCAGCTGTCGGAAAGCCCGATTAGCGCGCCAAGACCGATTTTGTCGATACCTGCCCGGCCTAACCGATCCGGCGTTTCCAGCCGCCAGAAAAAGTCCTGTTTCTTTCCCTTCAGGTGATGCTGTGCATAGATTGCCTCATGGTAAGTTTCCTGATAAACCATCACGCCATCGATCCCCAGCGTTTTGAGCTCCGCATAGTTTTCTTGCGACAAGGGCTGGACTTCCATCTGTAATGATGAAAATTGACGACGGATAGCCGGTAAATGACGGCGAAAATAGTCCATTCCTACTTTGGCCTGATGTTCGCCAGTCACCAGCAACAGATGCTCAAAGCCCAGTTTACGGATAGCATCGCACTCCCTTTGAATATCCACCTCATCCAGCGTTTTACGCTTAATGCGGTTGCTCATCGAGAAACCGCAGTAGGTACAGTCGTTGGCGCACAGGTTCGAGAGATAAAGCGGCACATAGAAACTGACGGTGTTGCCAAAGCGCTGGCGGGTAAGTTTTTGCGCGCGCTGCGCCATCGGCTCCAGATAATCGGCGGCAGCGGGGGAGAGCAGAGCCATCAAATCGTCCCGGCTAAGATGCGCGGCGTTCAGCGCGCGCTCCACGTCGGCGGCGGTTTTACCGTTGATACGCAGGCGAATATCGTCCCACTCCAGTTGCCGCCATCGGTCGGTGAAGGTTTTCATGCTAACGCCTCCAGAAACCCGGTGAGCGGGCTGGTGGCGCTGGCGTAGGTGCTACGATTACCCGGCACCGCCTGACGCGCCAGTACTCCCGCTTCTACCGCCAGGCGGAAAGCGGTTGCCATCATCACCGGATCGTCCGCCACGGCAATCGCCGTGTTGACCAGTACCGCATCAGCGCCCATTTCCAGCGCCTGCGCCGCGTGGCTGGGTACGCCGATTCCGGCGTCGACCACCACCGGCACGGTGGCCTGCTGGATAATAATCTCCAGCATCGCTTTGGTTTCCAGCCCCTGATTCGAACCGATAGGCGCGCCAAGCGGCATCACCGCCGCGCAGCCGACCTCTTCCAGCCGCTTGCACAACACCGGATCCGCGCCGCAGTAGGGCAGTACCACGAAGCCCTGCTTCACCAGCGCCTCGGTAGCTTTTAGCGTTTCGATCGGGTCCGGCAATAGCCAGCGGGCATCCGGATGGATTTCTAATTTCAGCCAGTTTGTGCCCAGCGCTTCACGCGCCAGCTGGGCGGCGAAGATCGCTTCTTCAGCGGTTTTCGCCCCTGAAGTATTGGGTAACAGCGTGACGCCCGCTTCAATGAGCGGCATGAGGATAGCGTCGTTGTGCTGACGTAAATCCACGCGCTTCATCGCCAGCGTCACCAACTGGCTGCCGGAGGCGCGAATCGCCTCGATCATCAGCTGCGACGAAGCAAATTTTCCGGTGCCGGTGAACAGATGTGAATCAAACGTTTTATCGGCAATACGTAACATATCACCCCCCTGCAATAACCTGAAAAAGCAGGATCTGGTCGCCTTCCTGCACGATTTGCTGTTCCCACTGCTCGCGCGGCAGGATCTGCTGATTGAGCGCCAGCGCCGCGCCCGGTTTAAGCTGATTGAGTTGCGTGAGCAGCTCACTGACGGTTTGCCCTTCGGCGCACTGCATCGGTTCATCATTGAACTGAATCTGCATGTCGCCCTCCGCAGACCGGACAGCCGCTGGCGCGATGCAGCGCGAGGCTGCGCCACTGGCTGGTTTTACCGTCAAAGAGGCGTAGCTCACCGCTCGGTGTTTCCATCCCGCTAAGCAATTTAATTGCCTCCAGCGCCTGCAAGGTACCCATCACGCCCACCACCGGGCCGAGCACGCCAGCGGTGCGGCAGTTACGTTCCGGCTCGACATCATCCGGCCACAGGCAGCGGTAACAGCCTTGTCCCCACGGCGGCGTGAGCACCATCAGTTGGCCGCCAAAGCCGACAGCGCTGGCGGAAATTAACGGAGTGCTGAGCGCCACGCAGGCGGCGTTAATTTCCTGGCGCGTGGCCATGTTATCGGTACAGTCGAGCACCACGTCGGCTCGCGCGACCGCGTTTTTAAGCACATCGCCAGTCAGACGTTGTTGCAATACGATCAGCTCGCTACCGGGGTTGAGCTGCGCCAGCCGTAGCTTTGCCGACTGCGCCTTCGGGTGGGCGATATCGTCGGTGGTGAACAGAATTTGCCGCTGGAGATTGCTCAAGTGAACATCGTCATCATCCGCCAGCGTCAGTGTGCCGATGCCTGCCCCCGCCAGATACAGCGCGGCGGGTGAACCTAACCCGCCTAAACCTACGATCAGGACATGACTCGCGAGCAGTTTTTGCTGGCCTTCAATGGCGATATCGCCGAGCAGGATTTGCCGGCTGTAGCGCATAAAATCGCGGTCATTCATCGCCAACTCCCGCAATATCCAGTAACTGCGCGGTAGCGGCGCGCCAGTCGGCGGCCTGAGTAATGGCGCTAACCACGGCAATACTGCCGACGCCAGTTGCCAGTACCGCCGGAGCGCGTTCAAGGCTGATGCCGCCGATCGCGACGGTCGGGTAATCCGCCAGTCGTTCAATATGACTGGCCAGTTGCGCCAGCCCCTGCGGGGCGGAAGGCATCTGCTTGGTTTGAGTAGGGAAGACGTGACCCAGCGCGATATAAGAAGGCTTAGCGGCGAGCGCCACGTCTATCTCCATATCATCGTGGGTCGATACGCCCAGGCGTAAGCCCGCCGCCTGAATCGCTTTCAGGTCAGTGGTTTCGAGATCTTCCTGGCCCAGATGCACGCCGTAAGCGCGGTGCTTAATTGCCAGACGCCAGTAATCGTTGATAAACAGGCGGGCGTCATAACGACGCCCCAGCGCGATGGCGGCGATAACGTCGGCTTCCACCTCTTCATCGCGTTTATCTTTGATACGCAACTGGATGGTGCGCACGCCCGCCTCCAGCAGGCGTTCAATCCATGCAACGCTGTCCACCACCGGGTAAAGCCCGAGGCGGAACGGCACGGTCGGGAAATCAGGCTGATACATCAGGCTTTCTCCCGCTTGAGATAGATTTCGCCACCTTTGGCGCGGAAGTTTTCCGACATATCCGCCATGCCGACTTCAATGGCTTGCGCGGCGGCGTAGTCGCGGACCTCCTGGCTGATTTTCATCGAGCAGAATTTCGGCCCGCACATGGAGCAGAAGTGGGCAATCTTGCCGGACTCCTGTGGCAGGGTTTCATCGTGATAAGCGCGGGCGGTGAACGGGTCGAGCGCGAGGTTAAACTGATCTTCCCAGCGGAATTCAAAGCGCGCTTTCGACATGGCGTTATCGCGGATCTGCGCGCCCGGATGTCCTTTGGCTAAATCCGCGGCGTGGGCGGCGATTTTGTAGGTGATTAGCCCCTGCTTCACATCTTCTTTGTTTGGCAGGCCGAGATGCTCTTTCGGCGTCACGTAACACAGCATCGCACAACCGAACCAGCCGATCATCGCCGCGCCAATACCGGAGGTGAAGTGGTCATAGCCCGGCGCGATATCGGTGGTCAACGGCCCTAAGGTGTAGAACGGCGCTTCGTGGCAGCTCTCCAGCTCTTCGGTCATGTTGCGCTGAATCATATGCATCGGCACGTGGCCCGGGCCTTCAATCATCACCTGCACGTCGTATTCCCAGGCGATTTTGGTCAACTCGCCCAGCGTATGCAGCTCGGAGAACTGCGCTTCGTCGTTGGCGTCCTGAATGGAGCCGGGGCGCAGGCCGTCGCCCAGCGACAGGGAAACGTCGTAGGCGGCGCAGATTTCGCAAATCTCGCGGAAATGTTCGAACAGGAAGTTCTCTTTGTGATGGGAGAGACACCACTTCGCCATGATCGAACCGCCGCGCGAGACAATCCCGGTCAGGCGTTTGGCGGTCATCGGCACGTAGCGCAGCAGCACGCCCGCGTGGATGGTGAAGTAGTCGACGCCCTGTTCGGCCTGCTCCAGCAGCGTGTCGCGGAACGCTTCCCAGGTAAGATCTTCGGCGATCCCGTTGACCTTCTCCAGCGCCTGGTAGATCGGGACGGTGCCGATCGGTACCGGACTGTTACGCAGGATCCACTCACGGGTTTCGTGAATATAGCGCCCGGTGGAAAGGTCCATTACCGTATCCGCGCCCCAGCGCGTCGCCCACACCAGTTTTTCCACCTCTTCTTCGATAGAGGAGGTGACCGCCGAGTTGCCGATGTTGGCATTCACTTTGACCAGGAAGTTGCGGCCAATAATCATCGGCTCCGATTCCGGGTGGTTGATGTTGGCGGGAATAATCGCGCGGCCCGCAGCCACTTCATCACGCACGAATTCCGGCGTAATGTTTTCCGGCAGGCGCGCGCCGAAGCTTTCTCCGGGATGCTGGTGGCGCAGTACTTCACTGCGAATGCGCTCGCGGCCCATGTTTTCACGGATGGCGATGAACTCCATTTCGGGAGTGACGATCCCCTGGCGGGCATAATGAAGTTGCGTCACGCGGTGTCCGGCTTTGGCGCGTTTTGGCGTTAACAGACCGGTAAAACGCAGATCGTTCAGGCCATCGTCGGCCAGACGTTCTCTGGTGTAAGCCGAGCTACGGTCGTCTAATTCTTCGCTATCGTTACGTGCGTCAATCCACGGCTGGCGCAGTTTCGCCAGACCCTGCTGGACGTTAATCGCCACCTCAGGATCGCCATAGGGACCGGAGGTGTCGTACACCGGCACGGGTTCGTTCTCTTCAAACTGCGGGTTGTCTTTACTGCCGCCGATGAGCGTCGGGCTAAGTTGAATTTCACGCATCGGTACGCGAATATCATGCTGCGAACCGGTCACGTAGATGCGTTTCGAGTTGGGAAAGGCAGTCCCTTCCAGCGTATCGATAAAATGCTGGGCTTTAGCGCGCTGCTCGCGGCGGGTTAACGTTGTTGTAGACATAGCTCATTCCAAAAAATTAAGGACGTGGCTTGTCAGACGACGGATGGAGTAATGGATGTGCGCCGCCCGTAAAGGCAGCAGCATAAAGCAGAATTACTCTTGTTCCCTTCGCAGGTATTAACCTGATCAGGTTCCGCGGATCCCGAATTAACGGTCTCAGCCTTTTCCACTTCATCCTTCGCGCTGCCTCTTCGTTGGCTTCGTCCGCTCACTCCAGTCACTTACTTATGTAAGCTCCTGGAGATTCACCGACTTGCCGCCTTGACGCATCACGAACGCTTTTGTGGAAAATTAGCACTCCGACAAGATAACCGCCCCTCCGAAGAGGGGGCTGAAGTAAACTACCCGTTACTCGCGCAGAACTCAAGCGGGACGTTTGACTCTGGCGCCGTCGTGCATCGCGTCAAACACCAGCATAATCAGCTTGTCTTCCAGCACAAAGCGGGCTTCCAGCGCTTCGCCGATATCTGACAGAGCTTGTTGAAATTCGAGACAATTATCGTGATCGATGGCAGTTTCCAGGCTGGTGTCGTAATAATCCATAATGCGCTGCGTATTATCTTCCAGCAGCGGCCAGATTTTTGCCGCATGTAAAAGCTGACCGTTTCCTTCCAATTTATGGAGAATACGTTCATAAATACTGAAGTGCCCGGCGGAAAGGTAATCGACCAGGCTCTGACAAAAATTATCCAGCGCTTTTTCATTCAGCCGCATGTACGATTCTTTGCCAGGCTTAATGCCAACCAGATTGTAGTAAGCCACGAGCAGGTGCTTACGTACATCCAGCCAGCGATCGACCAGTTTGTTGCTTCCGCCAACGCGCTCCGTCAGGGTTTCCAGCTGGTTTAGCATGATTGTCTCCGCAAGTTAGATAAAGGCTGCTCGCCATGAATGTAAAAATAATGTTAACAACATGCCAGTGAAGCAAAGGTAGTGCAAGAGCTATGGATCGTATAATTGAAAAATTAGAGAGTGGCTGGTGGATCGTCAGCCATGAACAAAAATTATGGTTGCCGTATGGGGAATTACCACACGGGCTGGCGGCAAATTTCGATCTTGTGGGGCAGCGCGCACTCCGGATAGGTGAATGGCAAGGCGAGCCCGTCTGGCTGGTGTTACAGCATCGACGCCATGATATGGGATCGGTTCGCCAGGTTATCGATCAGGATGCCGGGTTGTTCCAACTGGCGGGACGTGGCGTACAGTTGGCGGAGTTTTACCGATCGCATAAATTTTGCGGCTATTGCGGGCACCCTATGCACCCGAGTAAAACCGAATGGGCGATGCTGTGCAGCCATTGCCGCGAGCGTTACTACCCGCAAATCGCCCCCTGCATTATTGTTGCCATTCGCCGTGAGGATTCGATCCTCCTTGCCCAGCACGTTCGCCACCGCAACGGCGTGCATACCGTGCTAGCCGGGTTTGTTGAAGTCGGCGAAACCTTAGAACAGGCGGTCGCGCGAGAGGTAATGGAGGAGAGCGGCATTAAGGTGAAAAATCTGCGCTATGTGACTTCCCAGCCGTGGCCGTTCCCGCAGTCGCTGATGACCGCTTTCATGGCGGAGTACGACAGCGGCGATATCGTCATCGACCCGAAAGAGCTGTTGGAAGCAAATTGGTATCGTTATGACGATCTGCCGCTACTGCCGCCGCCGGGCACCGTCGCGCGCCGTTTGATCGAAGATACGGTGGCAATGTGTCGGGCTGAATATGATTGACATGTTACACTGGGCGCATCAACGCTAAAGGAATGTAAAAATGACCGAACTCAAAAACGATCGTTATCTACGTGCGCTGCTGCGCCAGCCCGTTGATGTTACGCCAGTGTGGATGATGCGCCAGGCGGGCCGTTATCTACCGGAGTACAAAGCCACTCGCGCTCAGGCGGGCGATTTTATGTCGCTGTGCAAAAATGCCGAACTGGCCTGCGAGGTCACTTTACAGCCGCTGCGCCGTTATCCGCTTGATGCGGCGATCCTTTTCTCGGATATCCTGACGATTCCGGACGCGATGGGCCTGGGGCTCTATTTTGAAGCCGGGGAAGGCCCGCGCTTTACGGCTCCTGTCACCTGCAAAGCCGATGTCGATAAGCTGCCCATTCCCGATCCGGAAGATGAACTGGGTTATGTGATGAATGCAGTGCGTACGATTCGCCGCGAACTAAAAGGCGAGGTTCCTCTGATCGGCTTCTCCGGCAGCCCGTGGACGCTGGCGACTTACATGGTGGAAGGCGGCAGTAGCAAAGCCTTCACGGTGATTAAAAAGATGATGTACGCTGACCCGCAGGCATTGCATCTGCTGCTGGATAAGTTGGCGAAAAGCGTCACGCTGTACCTCAACGCGCAAATCAAAGCGGGCGCGCAGTCGGTGATGATTTTCGACACCTGGGGCGGCGTGCTGACTGGCCGCGATTACCAGCAGTTCTCCCTCTACTACATGCATAAAATCGTCGATGGCCTGCTGCGTGAAAACGACGGTCGCCGCGTGCCGGTAACGCTGTTCACTAAAGGTGGCGGTCAGTGGCTGGAGGCGATGGCGGAAACCGGCTGCGACGCGCTGGGTCTCGACTGGACGACAGATATCGCCGATGCGCGCCGTCGCGTTGGCCATAAAGTGGCGCTGCAGGGCAATATGGACCCCTCGATGCTGTATGCGCCGCCGGCACGGATCGAAGACGAGGTAGCGACTATACTTGCTGGTTTCGGTCAGGGAGAAGGGCACGTCTTTAACCTTGGACATGGCATCCATCAGGATGTGCCGCCAGAACATGCTGGCGCATTTGTGGAGGCAGTGCACCGACTTTCTGCGCAGTATCACAGCTAAGGAGTTAGTATGGATCTCGCGTCGTTACGCGCTCAACAGATAGAACTTGCTTCATCGGTTTGCCGCGAAGATCGGTTGGACAAAGATCCGCCAGCGTTTATCGGCGGGGCGGACGTCGGTTTTGAGCAGGGCGGCGAGGTGACGCGGGCGGCGATGGTATTGCTGAAATATCCGTCGCTTGAACTGGTAGAGTACAAGGTGGCGCGTATTGCCACCACCATGCCATATATCCCCGGCTTTCTCTCTTTTCGTGAATATCCTGCGCTGCTGGCGGCGTGGGAACAGCTCTCGCAAAAGCCCGATTTGCTGTTTGTGGACGGTCACGGTATTTCGCATCCGCGTCGGCTTGGCGTCGCCAGTCATTTTGGACTGTTGGTGGACGTGCCGACCATCGGCGTAGCGAAAAAACGGCTATGCGGTAAATTTGAACCACTTTCCGCCGAACCTGGCGCACTTAGCCCCTTAATGGATAAAGGCGAGCAACTGGCGTGGGTATGGCGCAGCAAGGCGCGCTGTAATCCGCTGTTTATCGCGACGGGGCACCGGGTCAGTACTGACAGCGCGCTGGCGTGGGTACAGCGCTGTATGAAAGGGTATCGCCTGCCGGAGCCGACGCGCTGGGCGGATGCCGTCGCTTCCGGGCGTCCGGCGTTTATTCGTTGGCAAGAAATTCAGCGCTGATTCAGGTAAACTGCCGCTAATTTCCGATTCGAGATTCCATCATGTTACAAAACCCGATTCATTTGCGTCTGGAGCGGCTGGAAAGCTGGCAGCACGTTACCTTTATGGCCTGCTTGTGCGAGCGCATGTACCCGAACTACGCCATGTTTTGCAAGCAGACGGGATTCGGCGACGGACAGATCTACCGTCGCATTCTGGATCTGATCTGGGAAACCCTGACGGTGAAAGATGCAAAGGTCAATTTCGATAGCCAACTGGAGAAGTTTGAAGAGGCAATTCCGGCAGCCGACGACTATGATCTGTACGGCGTTTATCCGGCGATTGATGCCTGTGTCGCATTAAGCGAATTAATGCATTCTCGTCTTAGCGGCGAAACGCTGGAACACGCTATTGAGGTTAGTAAGACTTCTATTACTACGGTGGCGATGTTGGAAATGACTCAGGCTGGTCGGGAAATGACCGATGAGGAGCTCAAAACGAACCCTGCCGTTGAACAGGAATGGGATATTCAGTGGGAAATATTCCGACTTTTAGCCGACTGCGAAGAACGCGATATTGAACTGATAAAAGGGCTCAGGGCAGACCTGCGCGAGGCTGGTGAGAGCAATATCGGTATAAATTTTCAGCAATGACACCAGAAAACGTGATTTAACGTCTGATTTGTCGTGCCATAAGGCTTCCCTTATGCCCCCCGTCTGGTCTACATTTGGGAGGCGAAAAAAAGTGGCTATCGGTGCGTGTATGCAGGAGAGTGCTTTTCTGGCATTTCCGTCGCACTCGATGCTTAGCAAGCGATAAACACATTGTAAGGATAACTTATGAACAAGACTCAACTGATTGATGTAATTGCAGACAAAGCAGAACTGTCCAAAACCCAGGCTAAAGCTGCTCTGGAATCCACTCTGGCTGCTATTACTGAGTCTCTGAAAGAAGGCGATGCTGTACAACTGGTTGGTTTCGGTACCTTCAAAGTGAACCACCGTGCTGAGCGCACTGGCCGTAACCCACAGACCGGTAAAGAAATCAAAATCGCCGCCGCTAACGTACCGGCGTTTGTTTCTGGTAAAGCGCTGAAAGACGCAGTTAAGTAAGACGCGTAGCTGTGAACAGTTTTATCGAAGGGGCTCGTCAGCCCCTTTTGTCTGTCTGGCGTCGCGCGTTTCTGTTTTCTGGCGCGCTGTTGCTGACTGCCTGCAGTCATAACGCTTCACCGCCTCCGTTTACTGCCAGCGGCTTTGCCGGCGATCACGGCGCGGTGCGTATCTGGCGTAAAGATACGAACGATGAAGTCCATCTGCTTTCTGTTTTTAGCCCGTGGCATAGCGGCAGCACGACGACCAGCGAATATCGTTGGCAGGGTGATACGCTTTCGCTTATTGAACTCAATATTTACAGCAAACCGCCAGAACATATTCGCGCGCGTTTCGACGCTCATGGCGAACTCAGTTTTATGCAGCGTGAAGTCGGGGGGCAGAAGCAGCAGCTTTCCAACGATCAGATTGCCTTGTATCGCTATCGCGCCGAACAAATCCGTCAGACCAGCGACGCCTTGCGCCTGGGGCGGGTCATACTACGCCAGGGACGCTGGCACGCCGACCATACGGTAACCACCTGTGAAGGTGAAACGCTGAAACCGGATCTGGATTCCTGGGCAATAAGCCACATTGAGCGCCGCCAGAACCGCTCATCGGTAGAGGTGAGCGTAGCATGGCTGGAGGCGCCGGAAGGATCGCAACTTTTGCTGGTGGCGAATTCAGATTTCTGTCACTGGCAGCCGCAAGCGAAAACCTTTTGATGGAATACCGAATGGCGAAGCCGCCATTCGGCAAACATGCTTTACCAGTTTCCCATACCCATATGACCGCCGCCGCGATGATAACCGCCGCCATAGCCGCCGCAACCGCCATAGCCCATTCCTACGCCGCGTGGTATGCCAGCCTGCGCCATCGCGACATCCCGTTTCACGCGTTGCTCATCTAACTTCTGGCCTAATGACTCCATCTCTTTGGCAACCGCATTAATTTTCGCAGTATCCGGCGAACTGGCGGTCAGTAGCGCGTTGTATTCATAACGTTTGGATATCAGTTGCTGGCGCAGCGCGCTGGTCTGCGTGTAGTAGTCATCATAAATCTTCTGCGCCGTCGCCTGCTGTTCCGTAGTTAATGGGCTACCTCCCTGTTGCCACATACCGTCATTGTTGCCCCAGTGATGCCCGGCGAAGGCGGCGCCGGAGCTCAGGGCCAAAAGAGAGAGGGCGATTAGCGCGATAGCTGATTTATTGTTCCGTTTCATTTTGCGTTTTCCTGTTGCTCATCTTATCCTCTCTCTTGCATCTTCCGTGCCAGGTAACTATTCCTTGTCGGGCAGCGAGTTAACCCGCTTCAGGCGGCAAAAAGCGAGTAAAAATGACTCGCATAACCCGCCTGGCGAGTCATTTTTACCCACCCGTATCCGAAAGGGTGTGCGACAACGCGCGGTTATGCGGAGCGAAGAATGGCATGATCTCTGCTTAAATAAGGAAAATAAAAACGAGCCGGGGAAGCCTGTGAGTTTTATACGATTACATAAAGATGCCGCTGCAACGTGGTTGAGTCGGCTGTTACCTGCGGCGATCTTCATTCTGGTGGGGCTATTTTCCATTATGGTCATTCGCGACTATGGCCGTGAGAGCGCTGCCGCCAGGCAGACGCTGCTGGAAAAGGGAAATGTACTCATTCGCGCTCTGGAGTCTGGCACGCGAGTAGGTATGGGAATGCGGATGCATCACGCGCAGCAGCAGACATTGCTGGAAGAGATGGCGGGTCAGCCAGGCGTGTTGTGGTTCGCTGTAACGGATGCGCAGGGGGTAATCATCACTCATAGCAACCCTGGCATGGTGGGCAAATCGCTCTATTCCCCATCTGAAATGCATCAACTAAACCCCGGGCCGCAGGAGCGTTGGCGGCGTGTCGACGTTGCTGCTAACGGCGAGACGGTGCCTGCGCTGGAAATTTACCGTCAGTTCCAGCCGCTTTTCGGTATGAGAGGTCACGGTATGAGGGGGCACGGCATGGCGCGTAGCGCCAATGATGACGAACCAGCGAAACAAACTATTTTTATTGCCTTTGACGCCAGCGAGCTGGCCGCGACACAGGCAAGGGAGTGGCGTAATACGCTGATTGTTTTGTCTGCGTTAGCGGCGGTGCTGTTGGCAACGTTACTGGCGTTTTTTTGGCATCAGCGTTATCAGCGCTCGCACAGAGAACTGCTTGATGCAATGAAGCGTAAAGAAAAGCTGGTGGCGATGGGGCATCTGGCGGCGGGCGTCGCGCACGAAATTCGTAACCCGCTCTCGTCCATCAAAGGGCTGGCGAAATACTTTGCCGAGCGCACGCCAGCCGGCGGCGAGTCGCATGAACTGGCGCAGGTGATGGCCAAAGAGGCCGACCGTTTGAACCGGGTGGTAAGCGAATTGCTCGAACTGGTAAAGCCCGCGCATCTGACGCTCCAGACGGTTAACCTCAATGATATTATTACTCACTCCCTGAATCTGGTCAGTCAGGATGCCCAAAGCAGAGAGATTCAGTTGAGGTTCACGGCGAATGAGACGCTTAAGCGTATTCAGGCTGACCCGGACAGGCTGACTCAGGTGCTGTTGAATTTGTACCTGAACGCTATTCATGCGATTGGCCGCCAGGGAACGATTAGCGTAGAGGCAAAAGAAAGTGGGACCGACCGCGTTATCATCACTGTTACCGATAGCGGGAAAGGGATCGCCCCGGATCAGCTGGAGGCGATTTTTACACCTTATTTTACGACCAAAGCTGACGGGACAGGCCTGGGGCTGGCGGTGGTGCAAAATATCATCGAACAGCATGGCGGCGCGATTAAGGTGAAAAGTATTGAGGGTAAAGGCGCGGTCTTTACTATCTGGTTGCCAGTGATAGCGAGACAACAGGATTAACAAGGGTGATACGCGGAAAAATCGATATTCTGGTTGTGGATGATGATGTAAGCCACTGCACGATTTTACAGGCGCTGCTTCGGGGCTGGGGCTATAACGTCGCTCTGGCCTACAATGGGCATGATGCGTTGGCTCAGGTGCGTGAGAAAGTCTTTGATCTGGTACTGTGCGATGTGCGTATGGCGGAGATGGACGGTATCGCCACGCTGAAGGAGATTAAAGCGCTCAACCCTGCCATTCCGATTTTGATTATGACGGCATTTTCCAGCGTGGAAACGGCGGTAGAGGCGTTGAAAGCCGGCGCGCTCGACTATTTAATTAAACCGCTGGATTTTGACCGTCTGCAGGAGACGCTGGAAAAGGCGTTGGCGCATACGCGGGAAACGGGCGCTGAATTGCCATCGGCGTCGGCTGCGCAGTTTGGCATGATTGGCAGCAGTCCGGCGATGCAACATTTACTGAATGAAATCGCGATGGTCGCACCATCAGACGCCACGGTATTGATTCACGGAGACTCCGGCACGGGTAAAGAGCTGGTGGCGCGGGCGCTACACGCCTGTAGCGCCAGGAGCGATAAACCGCTGGTCACGCTCAACTGCGCCGCGCTTAATGAATCGCTGCTGGAGTCTGAGCTGTTCGGACACGAAAAAGGCGCGTTTACCGGCGCGGATAAACGTCGGGAGGGACGCTTTGTCGAAGCTGACGGCGGGACATTGTTTCTTGATGAAATCGGCGATATCTCGCCGTTAATGCAGGTACGTTTGCTGCGGGCGATTCAGGAGCGCGAAGTGCAACGCGTGGGAAGTAACCAGACGATATCTGTGGATGTTCGGTTAATTGCCGCTACCCACCGCGATCTGGCGGAAGAGGTGAGTGCCGGTCGCTTTCGCCAGGATCTCTATTACCGCCTGAATGTGGTGGCGATTGAAATGCCTTCTTTGCGCCAGCGTCGGGAAGATATTCCGCTACTGGCAGACCATTTTCTGCGGCGTTTTGCCGAACGTAACCGCAAAGCGGTGAAGGGGTTTACGCCGCAGGCGATGGATCTGCTGATCCACTACGACTGGCCGGGTAATATCCGTGAGCTGGAAAACGCTATCGAACGAGCGGTGGTGTTACTGACGGGAGAATACATTTCTGAACGCGAATTGCCTCTCGCTATTGCCGCGACGCCGATAAAAACGGAATACAGTGGTGAGATCCAACCGCTGGTGGACGTCGAAAAAGAGGTGATTCTGGCGGCGCTGGAAAAAACGGGCGGCAACAAAACCGAAGCCGCCCGTCAATTGGGCATTACGCGCAAAACGCTGCTGGCTAAACTCAGCCGTTAGTTCTGTTCACGCTCGATGGCGCGCCAGCCGATGTCGTTACGGCTGAAGCTGCCGTCCCAGCGGATGTCGGTCATCAGGGCGTAAGCGCGTTTCTGCGCTTCGGCCACGGTGTGGCCCAGCGCGGTGGCGCACAGGACGCGTCCGCCGCTGGTCAACACGCGGTCGTCATCGGCGAGTTTGGTGCCAGCGTGGAAGACTTTGCCGTCAGTGGAGGATTCCAGCGGCAGGCCGTGGATCTCATCGCCAGTGTTGTAGCTGCCCGGATAACCGCCCGCGGCGATCACCACGCCTAATGAAGCGCGTTCGTCCCACTCGGAGGTTTTCTCATCCAGCTTGCCGTCGCAGGCGGCCAGGCAAAGATCCACCAGATCCGATTTCATGCGCAGCATGATCGGCTGGGTTTCCGGATCGCCGAAGCGGCAGTTGAACTCGATAACCTTCGGGTTGCCCTGCTTGTCGATCATCAGACCCGCGTACAGGAACCCGGTATAGGTATTCCCTTCCGCCGCCATGCCTTTCACGGTTGGCCAGATGATGCGTTCCATGGTGCGCTGATGCACTTCATCAGTTACCACCGGCGCTGGTGAGTAAGCACCCATACCGCCGGTGTTCGGGCCAGTGTCGCCGTTGCCTACGCGTTTGTGGTCCTGGCTGGTGGCCATCGGCAGCACATGCTCACCGTCGACCATCACGATAAAGCTTGCCTCTTCGCCGTCGAGGAACTCTTCAATCACGATACGGTGGCCCGCGTCGCCAAAGGCGTTGCCTGCCAGCATGTCATGAACGGCGGCTTCGGCTTCTTCCAGCGTCATCGCCACGATGACGCCTTTGCCCGCAGCCAGACCATCGGCCTTGATGACGATCGGCGCGCCTTTCTCACGCAGATAAGCCAGGGCTGGCTCAATCTCGGTGAAATTCTGGTATTCCGCCGTCGGGATGTGATGACGCGCAAGAAAATCTTTGGTGAAGGCTTTGGAGCCTTCCAGCTGCGCAGCGCCTTCAGTTGGGCCGAAGATCTTCAGGCCAGCGGCGCGGAAGGCATCGACTACGCCAATTACCAGCGGGGCTTCCGGACCAACGATGGTCAGATCAATCTTCTCGTTCTGAGCAAAGCTCAGCAGCGCCGGAATATCGGTGACCCCAATAGCCACGTTCTGCAACGCAGGTTCCAGCGCGGTGCCGGCGTTACCCGGTGCGACAAAAACGGTATCAACCAGCGGCGACTGTGCGGCTTTCCAGGCCAGCGCGTGTTCGCGCCCGCCGTTACCAATGACTAAAACTTTCATCGTCTGCTCCCTGAATTAATGGCGGAAGTGGCGCATGTCGGTGAAGATCATCGCAATGCCGTGTTCATCGGCAGCGGCAATGACTTCATCATCACGGATAGAACCGCCAGGCTGGATAACGCAGCTCACGCCGACAGCGGCAGCGGCATCAATACCGTCACGGAACGGGAAGAAGGCGTCAGAGGCCATCGCGGAGCCTTTCACTTCCAGACCTTCGTCAGCCGCTTTAATCCCGGCGATTTTCGCGGAGTAGACACGGCTCATCTGGCCTGCGCCTATGCCGATGGTCATGTTCTCTTTGGCATACACAATGGCGTTGGATTTCACGAACTTTGCCACTTTCCAGCAGAACAGCGCATCGCGCAGCTCCTGCTCGGTCGGCTGGCGTTTGGAAACCACGCGCAGTTCAGCTTCGCTCACCATACCCAGATCCCTGTCCTGAACCAGCAGGCCGCCGTTAACGCGTTTGAAATCCAGGCCCGGAACACGCTCGCCCCACTGACCGCAGGTCAGAACACGGACGTTCTGCTTGGCTGCGGTGATTTTCAGCGCTTCTTCGCTTGCGGATGGGGCGATGATCACTTCCACGAACTGACGGGAGATGATGGCCTGCGCTGTTTCGGCATCCAGCTCGCGGTTGAAAGCGATGATGCCGCCGAACGCGGAGGTCGGGTCGGTTTTATAGGCGCGATCGTAAGCGTCGAGAATAGAGGTACTTACCGCCACGCCGCACGGGTTAGCGTGCTTGACGATTACGCAGGCTGGCTCGTTGAACTCTTTCACACACTCCAGCGCCGCGTCGGTATCGGCGATGTTGTTGTAGGAAAGCGCTTTGCCCTGAACCTGTTGTGCGGTGGCAACGGACGCTTCTTTCACATTCTCTTCTATATAGAAGGCAGCCTGCTGGTGGCTGTTCTCGCCATAGCGCATATCCTGCTTCTTAATGAAGTTCAGATTCAGCGTACGCGGGAAGCGACCGGCGGCTTCTTTGCTTTCACCGTGGTAGGCCGGAACCATGCTGCCGAAGTAGTTAGCGATCATGCTGTCGTAGGCGGCGGTGTGTTCGAAGGCTTTAATCGCGAGATCGAAACGGGTGTCGAGGGTCAGAGAACATTCGTTAGCATCCATCTCTTTAATAATGGCGTCGTAGTCGCTGCTCTTCACCACGATAGCCACGTCTTTATGGTTCTTCGCGGCGGAGCGCACCATGGTCGGGCCGCCGATATCGATGTTCTCTACTGCATCTTCTAGCGAGCAACCTTCGCGGGCAACGGTCTCGGCGAACGGATACAGGTTAACGACAACCATATCGATAGGGGCGATGTGGTGCTGTTCCATAATGGCATCGTCCTGGCCGCGACGACCGAGGATGCCGCCGTGTACTTTTGGATGCAGGGTCTTTACGCGTCCATCCATCATTTCCGGGAAGCCGGTGTAATCGGAAACTTCGGTCACTGGCAGACCTTTCTCCGCTAACAGGCGCGCGGTGCCACCCGTTGACAGCAGCTCCACACCGCGTGCGGAAAGTGCCTGGGCGAATTCGATGATACCGGCCTTGTCAGAAACACTGAGCAGAGCGCGGCGGACTGGACGACGTTGTTGCATGGTAAATCCCCTGGATTTGACGATTACAGAGAGCGTTAGCTGAATTTTTCGTGAAAAACTCAGCTAACGCCCCTTATGGGGCATTCTCATTTTGCGGCGACATTGTAACGAAAACGTTTGCGCAATGCTCGCGAATTTTTCTTTTTAAATTCTGGCCCCGCTTTTATCCCTGAAAGATCGTTTGCAGAGTGAGAAGATCCAGGAAATGAACGCGCATTTTGTGGATAAGTCTGTGCGTAAATGGGTATAACCAGGGGTTTTGCTGGGGAATGCAGCAAACAGTCATTTTTCTGCAATTTTTCTATTGCGGTCAGCAGAGAACTCCCTATAATGCGCCTCCATCGACACGGCGGATGTGAATCACTTCACACAAACAGCCGGTCGGTTGAAGAGAAAAATCCTGAAATTCAGGGTTGACTCTGAAAGAGGAAAGCGTAATATACGCCACCTCGCGA
>NZ_JAMLWO010000019.1:0-26140 GCF_056991255.1 Salmonella sp. A1325
GCAATGGACGACGGTCTGCGTTTCGCAATCCGTGAAGGCGGCCGTACCGTTGGCGCGGGCGTTGTTGCTAAAGTTCTGGGCTAATTACTCGTTAATTAGTTTTGAATTGAAGAGGGCGCTTCGGCGCCCTTTTTGTTGCCTGCTATTTAGCCGCCGTTATATTTATTCACCCTTTTTAACGCTTCTCCCATGGCGTAAATCGCTTTGTGCTATTGTAATCATAACCATTCTCATTTACACTTTGTGCGGAAATTGAACGGGAGCGATCATGTACGTTTGTTTGTGTAATGGTATAAGCGATAAAAAAATCCGCCAGGCTGTACGACAATTTCATCCACAGTCATTTCAACAGTTGCGTAAATTTATTCCTGTGGGAAATCAATGTGGTAAGTGTATTCGCGCCGCGCGAGAAGTGATGCAGGATGAGTTAACGCAAATGCCGGAATTTAAAGAGATCGCCTGAGTCACACTCTTTTTTTTGACATCCCTGTAGCCCCATCTACGCTCTAGAGAGTGGAAGCGGAGGGACTATAAAATGAAAGGTGATGTTAAAATCATAAATTATCTCAATAAACTATTGGGAAATGAGCTTGTCGCAATTAATCAGTATTTTCTTCATGCCCGTATGTTCAAAAACTGGGGGCTGACCCGGCTTAATGATGTTGAGTACCATGAATCCATTGATGAGATGAAACACGCCGATAAGTATATTGAGCGTATTTTATTTCTGGAAGGCATACCGAACCTACAGGATCTGGGCAAGCTGGGCATCGGTGAAGATGTCGAAGAGATGCTACGATCGGATCTCCGGCTCGAACTGGAAGGCGCAAAAGATCTACGTGAGGCAATAGCCTATGCCGATAGCGTTCATGATTATGTCAGCCGGGATATGATGATTGAAATTCTTGCCGACGAGGAAGGTCACATCGACTGGCTGGAAACTGAGCTGGATTTGATTGCCAAACTTGGTATGCAAAATTATCTGCAATCACAAATTAAGGTTACCGATTAACCGTCTGGAAAGAAAGCTTTCCAACCTGTTATGAAACCCGCCACTGCCAGCCATGGCCCAAAAGGTAGCGGGTTTATTAATGCCGATTTACCTCTCACCAGTAGCGCGACGCCAAACCCGCCACAGGCCAACATGGCGGCAAGGAAAACCAGTAACGGTAGTGTTTCCCAACAATGCCACGCTCCTAAGGCTGCAAGGTACTTGACGTCGCCATATCCAAGCCCCTCTTTCTGATAACGCAGGCGATAGCCCCAGTAAATTAACGCGAATCCGCCATAGCCGGCGATAGCACCCCAAAGCGCATCCGGTAAACGCTCCGGCAGGCAAATCTGGTGATAAAGCAGACCCCCCCACAGTAATGGACAGGTAAACCGGTCAGGCAGCAGTCCGGTACGCGCGTCGTATATGCCAAGTAATAAAGAGAACGACGCATAAAAAATGAGAAAGGGGAGGGCAACAAACATAAGCAAATCCTCGTCAAGGCTTGTGCTCACCTTTATAGATTTATGCGACTGCGACAACGACGTATTGCCAGGTTTGCCTGATGCCTTCCAAAGAAAAGATGCGCGTTGCCATCCCATGCGTACCACCTGGAATCATGCTCGCATAAGAATAAAGCGCTTAATTTCTATCCGACACTTGCGTCAGGCTGAGATTTACGTATAATGCGCGGGCTTGTCGTAATTGACGGCAGGTTCGATTTGAACCTCGAATAGCCGATTTGGCTATTTAACAATGCTCCCAATCGGGGAGCTACGTAAGAACGGTTACACTCTCCCATCAATCGTAATGGGTGTGAGGAGTAATCATTTTCGTTTATAAAATAATTGGAGCTCTGGTCTCATGCAGAACCAAAGAATCCGTATCCGCCTGAAAGCGTTTGATCATCGTCTGATCGATCAATCAACCGCGGAAATCGTCGAGACTGCCAAGCGCACTGGTGCGCAGGTTCGCGGTCCGATCCCGCTGCCGACCCGCAAAGAGCGCTTTACCGTTCTGATCTCTCCGCACGTTAACAAAGATGCGCGCGATCAGTACGAAATTCGCACTCACAAGCGTCTGGTTGACATCGTTGAGCCAACCGAGAAAACCGTTGATGCTCTGATGCGTCTGGACCTGGCTGCCGGTGTAGACGTGCAGATCAGCCTGGGTTAATCAGGTCATCGAGCGATTGAGAGGTTGATACAATGATTGGTTTAGTCGGTAAAAAAGTGGGTATGACCCGCATCTTCACTGAAGATGGCGTCTCTATCCCAGTAACCGTAATCGAAGTTGAAGCAAACCGTGTTACTCAGGTTAAAGACCTGGCTAACGATGGCTACCGCGCTGTTCAGGTTACTACGGGTGCTAAAAAAGCTAACCGTGTCACCAAGCCGGAAGCGGGTCACTTTGCTAAAGCTGGCGTAGAAGCTGGCCGTGGTCTGTGGGAATTCCGTCTGGCTGAAGGCGAAGAATACACCGTAGGTCAGAGCATCAGCGTTGAACTGTTTGCTGACGTTAAAAAAGTTGACGTAACCGGTACCTCTAAAGGTAAAGGTTTCGCTGGTACCGTTAAGCGCTGGAACTTCCGTACCCAGGACGCTACTCACGGTAACTCCTTGTCTCACCGCGTTCCGGGTTCTATCGGTCAGAACCAGACTCCGGGCAAAGTGTTCAAAGGCAAGAAAATGGCAGGTCAGATGGGTAATGAGCGCGTAACCGTTCAGAGCCTTGACGTAGTACGCGTTGACGCTGAGCGCAACCTGCTGCTGGTTAAGGGTGGTGTTCCGGGTGCAACCGGTTGCGACCTGATCGTTAAACCAGCTGTGAAGGCGTAAGGGGATAGCAATGGAATTAGTATTGAAAGACGCGCAGAGCGCGCTGACTGTTTCCGAAACTACCTTCGGTCGTGATTTCAACGAAGCGCTGGTTCACCAGGTTGTTGTTGCTTATGCAGCTGGTGCTCGTCAGGGTACTCGTGCTCAGAAGACTCGTGCTGAAGTAACTGGTTCCGGTAAAAAACCGTGGCGCCAGAAAGGCACTGGCCGTGCGCGTTCAGGTTCTATCAAGAGCCCGATCTGGCGTTCCGGTGGCGTGACCTTCGCTGCTCGTCCGCAGGACCACAGTCAAAAAGTTAACAAGAAGATGTACCGCGGCGCGCTGAAAAGCATCCTGTCCGAACTGGTACGTCAGGATCGTCTGATCGTTGTCGAGAAGTTCTCTGTAGAAGCGCCGAAAACTAAGCTGCTGGCACAGAAACTGAAAGACATGGCTCTGGAAGATGTGCTGATCATCACCGGTGAGCTGGACGAGAACCTGTTCCTGGCCGCACGTAACCTGCACAAGGTTGACGTACGCGATGCGACTGGTATCGACCCGGTTAGCCTGATCGCCTTCGACAAAGTCGTAATGACTGCTGATGCTGTTAAGCAAGTTGAGGAGATGCTGGCATGATTCGTGAAGAACGTCTGCTGAAGGTGCTGCGCGCACCGCACGTTTCTGAAAAAGCGTCTACTGCGATGGAAAAAACCAACACCATCGTTCTCAAAGTTGCTAAAGACGCGACCAAAGCAGAAATCAAAGCTGCTGTGCAGAAACTGTTTGAAGTCGAAGTCGAAGTCGTTAACACCCTAGTAGTTAAAGGGAAAGTTAAACGTCACGGACAGCGTATCGGTCGTCGTAGCGACTGGAAAAAAGCTTACGTCACCCTGAAAGAAGGCCAGAATCTGGACTTCGTCGGCGGCGCTGAGTAAGTCGGAGGAGTAATACAATGGCAGTTGTTAAATGTAAACCGACATCTCCGGGTCGTCGCCACGTCGTTAAAGTGGTCAACCCAGAGCTGCACAAGGGCAAACCTTTTGCTCCGCTGGTTGAAAAAAACAGCAAATCCGGTGGTCGTAACAACAATGGCCGTATCACCACTCGTCATATCGGTGGTGGTCACAAACAGGCTTATCGTATTGTTGACTTCAAACGCAACAAAGACGGTATTCCGGCAGTTGTTGAACGTCTTGAGTACGATCCGAACCGTTCCGCGAACATTGCGCTGGTTCTGTACAAAGACGGCGAACGCCGTTACATCCTGGCCCCGAAAGGCCTGAAAGCTGGCGACCAGATTCAGTCTGGCGTTGATGCTGCAATCAAAGCAGGCAACACCCTGCCGATGCGCAATATCCCGGTTGGTTCTACCGTTCATAACGTAGAAATGAAACCAGGTAAAGGCGGTCAGCTGGCACGTTCCGCTGGTACTTACGTTCAGATCGTTGCTCGCGATGGCGCTTATGTCACCCTGCGTCTGCGTTCTGGTGAAATGCGTAAAGTCGAAGCAGACTGCCGTGCAACCCTGGGCGAAGTTGGCAATGCTGAGCATATGCTGCGCGTTCTGGGTAAAGCAGGTGCTGCACGCTGGCGTGGCGTTCGTCCTACCGTTCGCGGTACTGCGATGAACCCAGTAGACCACCCACATGGTGGTGGTGAAGGTCGTAACTTTGGTAAGCACCCGGTAACTCCGTGGGGCGTTCAGACCAAAGGTAAGAAGACCCGCAGCAACAAGCGTACTGATAAATTCATCGTACGTCGCCGTAGCAAATAATTTTAGAGGATAAGCCATGCCACGTTCTCTCAAGAAAGGTCCTTTTATTGACCTGCACTTGCTGAAGAAGGTAGAGAAAGCGGTGGAAAGCGGAGACAAGAAGCCCCTGCGCACTTGGTCCCGTCGTTCAACGATCTTTCCTAACATGATCGGTTTGACCATCGCTGTCCATAATGGTCGTCAGCACGTTCCGGTATTTGTTTCCGACGAAATGGTCGGTCACAAACTGGGTGAATTCGCACCGACTCGTACTTATCGCGGCCACGCTGCTGATAAAAAAGCGAAGAAGAAATAAGGTAGGAGGAAGAGATGGAAACTATCGCTAAACATCGCCATGCTCGTTCTTCTGCTCAGAAGGTTCGCCTTGTTGCTGACCTGATTCGCGGTAAGAAAGTGTCGCAGGCTCTGGATATTCTGACCTACACCAACAAGAAAGCGGCTGTACTGGTCAAGAAAGTTCTGGAATCTGCCATTGCTAACGCTGAACACAACGATGGCGCTGACATTGACGATCTGAAAGTTACGAAAATTTTCGTAGACGAAGGCCCGAGCATGAAGCGCATTATGCCGCGTGCAAAAGGTCGTGCAGATCGCATCCTGAAGCGCACCAGCCACATCACTGTGGTTGTGTCCGATCGCTGAGACTCTGGAGACTAGCAATGGGTCAGAAAGTACATCCTAATGGTATTCGCCTGGGTATTGTAAAACCATGGAACTCTACCTGGTTTGCGAACACCAAAGAATTCGCTGACAACCTGGACAGCGATTTTAAAGTACGTCAGTACCTGACGAAGGAACTGGCTAAAGCGTCTGTATCTCGTATCGTTATCGAGCGTCCGGCTAAGAGCATCCGTGTGACTATTCACACTGCTCGCCCGGGTATCGTTATCGGTAAAAAAGGTGAAGACGTAGAAAAACTGCGTAAGGTCGTAGCGGATATCGCTGGCGTTCCTGCACAGATCAATATCGCCGAAGTTCGTAAACCTGAACTGGACGCTAAACTGGTTGCTGACAGCATCACTTCTCAGCTGGAACGTCGCGTTATGTTCCGTCGTGCGATGAAGCGTGCTGTACAGAACGCCATGCGTCTGGGCGCTAAAGGTATCAAAGTTGAAGTTAGCGGCCGTCTGGGCGGCGCGGAAATCGCACGTACCGAATGGTACCGCGAAGGTCGCGTACCGCTGCACACTCTGCGTGCTGACATCGACTACAACACCTCTGAAGCGCACACCACTTATGGTGTAATCGGCGTTAAAGTGTGGATCTTCAAAGGCGAGATCCTGGGTGGTATGGCTGCTGTTGAACAACCGGAAAAACCGGCTGCTCAACCGAAAAAGCAGCAGCGTAAAGGCCGTAAATAAGGAGCGTCGCTGATGTTACAACCAAAGCGTACAAAATTCCGTAAAATGCACAAAGGCCGCAACCGTGGTCTGGCTGCAGGCGCGGATGTTAGCTTCGGCAGCTTCGGCCTGAAAGCTGTTGGCCGTGGTCGTCTGACTGCCCGTCAGATCGAAGCAGCACGTCGTGCTATGACCCGTGCAGTTAAGCGTCAAGGTAAGATCTGGATCCGTGTATTCCCGGACAAACCGATCACTGAAAAGCCGCTGGCAGTGCGTATGGGTAAAGGTAAAGGTAACGTGGAGTATTGGGTTGCCTTGATTCAGCCGGGTAAAGTCCTGTATGAAATGGACGGCGTACCGGAAGAGCTGGCCCGTGAAGCATTCAAGCTGGCAGCAGCGAAACTGCCGATTAAAACCACCTTTGTAACTAAGACGGTGATGTAATGAAAGCAAAAGAGCTGCGTGAGAAGAGCGTTGAAGAGCTGAACACCGAGCTACTGAACCTGCTGCGTGAGCAGTTCAACCTGCGTATGCAGGCTGCAAGTGGCCAGCTGCAACAGTCTCACCTGTTGAAGCAAGTGCGTCGTGATGTCGCACGCGTTAAGACTTTACTGACTGAGAAGGCGGGTGCGTAATGACCGATAAAATCCGTACTCTGCAAGGTCGCGTGGTTAGCGACAAAATGGAGAAATCCATTGTTGTTGCTATCGAACGTTTTGTGAAACACCCGATCTACGGTAAATTCATCAAGCGTACGACCAAAATGCACGTACATGACGAGAACAACGAATGCGGTATCGGCGACGTGGTTGAAATCCGCGAATGCCGTCCGCTGTCCAAGACCAAATCCTGGACTCTGGTTCGCGTTGTAGAGAAAGCGGTTCTGTAATACAGTACGCATTCTCAACGAATAAACGGCTCAGCGATGGGCCGTTTATTTTTTCTACCCATATCTGATTTGCGGTGTTATAATGCCGCGCCCTCGATATGGGGTTTTTTTAACGACCTGATTTTCGGGTCTCAGTAGTAGTTGACATTAGCGGAGCACTAAAATGATCCAAGAACAGACTATGCTGAACGTCGCCGACAACTCCGGTGCACGTCGCGTAATGTGTATCAAGGTTCTGGGTGGCTCGCACCGTCGCTACGCAGGCGTAGGCGACATCATTAAGATCACCATCAAAGAAGCGATTCCGCGTGGTAAGGTCAAAAAAGGTGATGTGCTGAAGGCGGTAGTGGTGCGCACCAAGAAGGGTGTTCGTCGCCCGGACGGTTCTGTCATTCGCTTCGATGGTAATGCATGCGTTATTTTAAACAATAACAGCGAGCAGCCTATCGGTACGCGTATTTTTGGGCCGGTAACTCGTGAACTTCGTAACGAGAAGTTCATGAAAATTATCTCTCTGGCACCAGAAGTACTCTAAGGAGCGAATCATGGCAGCGAAAATCCGTCGTGATGACGAAGTTATCGTGTTAACCGGTAAAGATAAAGGTAAACGCGGTAAAGTTAAGAATGTCCTGTCTTCCGGCAAGGTCATTGTTGAAGGTATCAACCTGGTTAAGAAACACCAGAAGCCGGTTCCGGCTCTGAACCAACCGGGCGGCATCGTTGAAAAAGAAGCTGCAATTCAGGTTTCTAACGTTGCAATCTTCAATGCGGCAACCGGCAAGGCTGACCGTGTAGGCTTTAGATTCGAAGACGGCAAAAAAGTCCGTTTCTTCAAGTCTAACAGCGAAACTATCAAGTAATTTGGAGTAGTACGATGGCGAAACTGCATGATTACTACAAAGACGAAGTAGTTAACAAACTCATGACTGAGTTTAACTACAATTCTGTCATGCAAGTCCCTCGGGTCGAGAAGATCACCCTGAACATGGGTGTTGGTGAAGCGATCGCTGACAAGAAACTGCTGGATAACGCAGCAGCAGACCTGACAGCAATCTCCGGTCAAAAACCGTTGATCACCAAAGCACGCAAATCTGTTGCAGGCTTCAAAATCCGTCAGGGCTATCCGATCGGCTGTAAAGTAACTCTGCGTGGCGAACGCATGTGGGAGTTCTTTGAGCGCCTGATCACTATTGCTGTTCCTCGTATCCGTGACTTCCGTGGCTTGTCCGCTAAGTCATTCGACGGTCGTGGTAACTACAGCATGGGTGTCCGTGAGCAGATCATCTTCCCAGAAATCGACTACGATAAAGTCGACCGCGTTCGTGGTTTGGATATTACCATTACCACTACTGCGAAATCTGACGAAGAAGGCCGTGCTCTGCTGGCTGCCTTTGACTTCCCGTTCCGCAAGTAAGGTAGGGTTACTAAATGGCTAAGCAATCAATGAAAGCACGCGAAGTAAAACGCGTAGCTTTAGCTGATAAATACTTCGCGAAACGCGCTGAACTGAAAGCGATCATCTCTGATGTGAACGCAACCGACGAAGATCGTTGGAATGCGGTTCTTAAGCTGCAGACTCTGCCGCGTGATTCCAGCCCGTCACGTCAGCGTAACCGCTGCCGTCAAACTGGTCGTCCGCACGCTTTCCTGCGGAAGTTCGGGTTGAGCCGTATTAAGGTCCGTGAAGCCGCTATGCGCGGTGAAATTCCGGGTCTGAAAAAGGCTAGCTGGTAATTGTCACCAATTGAATCACGGGAGTAAAGACAGATGAGCATGCAAGATCCGATCGCGGATATGCTGACCCGTATCCGTAACGGTCAGGCCGCGAACAAAGCTGCGGTCACCATGCCTTCCTCCAAGCTGAAAGTGGCAATTGCCAACGTGCTGAAGGAAGAAGGTTTTATTGAAGATTTTAAAGTTGAAGGCGACACCAAGCCGGAACTGGAACTGACTCTTAAGTATTTCCAGGGTAAAGCTGTTGTAGAAAGCATTCAGCGTGTCAGCCGCCCAGGCCTGCGCATCTACAAACGTAAAGATGAGCTGCCGAAAGTTATGGCCGGTCTGGGTATCGCAGTTGTTTCTACCTCTAAAGGTGTTATGACTGATCGTGCAGCGCGCCAGGCTGGTCTTGGTGGCGAAATTATCTGCTACGTAGCCTAATCGGAGGAAAAAATGTCTCGTGTTGCTAAAGCACCGGTCGTTGTTCCTGCCGGCGTTGATGTCAAAATCAACGGTCAGGTTATTACGATCAAAGGTAAAAACGGCGAGCTGACTCGTACTCTCAACGATGCTGTTGAAGTTAAACATGCAGATAATGCACTGACCTTCGGTCCGCGTGATGGTTACGCAGACGGTTGGGCACAGGCTGGTACCGCGCGTGCCCTGCTGAACTCAATGGTTATCGGTGTTACCGAAGGCTTCACTAAGAAGCTGCAGCTGGTTGGTGTAGGTTATCGTGCAGCGGTTAAAGGGAATGTAGTAAACCTGTCTTTAGGTTTCTCTCACCCGGTTGACCATCAGCTGCCGGCAGGTATTACTGCTGAATGTCCGACTCAAACTGAAATCGTGCTGAAAGGCGCTGATAAGCAGGTGATCGGCCAGGTTGCAGCAGATCTGCGCGCCTACCGTCGTCCTGAGCCTTACAAAGGCAAGGGTGTTCGTTACGCCGACGAAGTCGTGCGTACCAAAGAGGCTAAGAAGAAGTAAGGTAACACTATGGATAAGAAATCTGCTCGTATCCGTCGTGCGACCCGCGCACGCCGCAAGCTCAAAGAGCTGGGCGCAACTCGCCTGGTGGTACATCGTACCCCGCGTCATATTTACGCACAGGTAATTGCACCGAACGGTTCTGAAGTTCTGGTAGCTGCTTCTACTGTAGAAAAAGCTATCGCTGAACAACTGAAGTACACCGGTAACAAAGACGCGGCTGCAGCTGTGGGTAAAGCTGTCGCTGAACGCGCTCTGGAAAAAGGCATCAAAGATGTGTCCTTTGACCGTTCCGGGTTCCAATATCATGGTCGTGTCCAGGCACTGGCAGATGCTGCCCGTGAAGCTGGCCTTCAGTTCTAAGGTAGAGGTGTAAGATGGCTCACATCGAAAAACAAGCTGGCGAACTGCAGGAAAAGCTGATCGCGGTAAACCGCGTATCTAAAACCGTTAAAGGTGGTCGTATTTTCTCCTTCACAGCTCTGACTGTAGTAGGCGATGGTAACGGTCGCGTAGGTTTTGGTTACGGTAAAGCGCGTGAAGTTCCAGCAGCGATCCAGAAAGCGATGGAAAAAGCCCGTCGCAATATGATTAACGTCGCGCTGAACAACGGCACCCTGCAGCACCCGGTTAAAGGTGTTCACACGGGGTCTCGTGTATTCATGCAGCCAGCTTCCGAAGGTACCGGTATCATCGCCGGTGGTGCAATGCGCGCCGTTCTGGAAGTTGCTGGGGTTCATAACGTTCTGGCTAAAGCATACGGTTCCACCAACCCGATCAACGTGGTTCGTGCAACTATTGATGGCCTGGAAAATATGAATTCTCCAGAAATGGTCGCTGCCAAGCGTGGTAAATCCGTTGAAGAAATTCTGGGGAAATAAACCATGGCAAAGACTATTAAAATTACTCAAACCCGCAGTGCAATCGGTCGTCTGCCGAAACACAAGGCAACGCTGCTTGGCCTGGGTCTGCGTCGTATTGGCCACACCGTAGAGCGCGAGGATACTCCTGCTGTTCGTGGTATGGTCAACGCGGTTTCCTTCATGGTTAAAGTTGAGGAGTAAGAGATGCGTTTAAATACTCTGTCTCCGGCCGAAGGCTCCAAAAAGGCGGGTAAACGCCTGGGTCGTGGTATCGGTTCTGGCCTCGGTAAAACCGGTGGTCGTGGTCACAAAGGTCAGAAGTCTCGTTCTGGCGGTGGCGTACGTCGCGGTTTCGAGGGTGGTCAGATGCCTCTGTACCGTCGTCTGCCGAAATTCGGCTTCACTTCTCGCAAAGCAGCGATTACAGCCGAAGTTCGTCTGTCTGACCTGGCGAAAGTAGAAGGCGGCGTTGTAGACCTGAACACGCTGAAAGCGGCAAACATTATCGGTATCCAGATCGAGTTCGCGAAAGTGATCCTGGCTGGCGAAGTCACTACTCCGGTAACTGTTCGTGGCCTGCGTGTTACTAAAGGCGCTCGTGCTGCTATCGAAGCTGCTGGCGGTAAAATCGAGGAATAAGTAGCAGATGGCTAAACAACCGGGATTAGATTTTCAAAGTGCCAAAGGTGGCTTAGGTGAGCTGAAACGCAGACTGCTGTTTGTTATCGGCGCGCTGATTGTGTTCCGTATTGGCTCTTTTATTCCGATCCCTGGTATTGATGCCGCTGTACTTGCCAAACTGCTTGAGCAACAGCGAGGCACCATCATTGAAATGTTTAACATGTTCTCTGGTGGTGCTCTCAGCCGTGCTTCTATCTTTGCCCTGGGGATCATGCCGTATATTTCGGCGTCGATCATTATCCAGCTGTTGACGGTGGTTCATCCAACGCTGGCAGAAATTAAGAAAGAAGGGGAGTCTGGTCGTCGTAAGATCAGCCAGTACACCCGTTACGGTACTCTGGTGCTGGCGATATTCCAGTCGATCGGTATTGCTACCGGTTTGCCGAATATGCCTGGTATGCAGGGCCTGGTGATGAATCCAGGCTTTGCATTCTATTTCACCGCTGTTGTAAGTCTGGTTACAGGAACCATGTTCCTGATGTGGCTCGGCGAACAGATTACTGAGCGCGGTATCGGTAACGGTATCTCAATCATCATCTTCGCTGGTATCGTTGCGGGACTCCCGCCAGCCATTGCCCATACTATCGAGCAAGCGCGTCAAGGCGACCTGCACTTCCTCGTGTTGCTGTTGGTTGCAGTATTAGTATTTGCAGTGACGTTCTTTGTAGTATTCGTTGAACGTGGTCAACGCCGTATTGTGGTAAACTACGCCAAACGTCAGCAAGGTCGTCGTGTCTATGCTGCACAGAGCACACATTTACCGCTGAAAGTGAATATGGCGGGGGTAATCCCGGCAATCTTCGCTTCCAGTATTATTCTGTTCCCGGCGACCATCGCGTCATGGTTCGGGGGCGGTACTGGTTGGAACTGGCTGACAACAATTTCGCTGTATTTGCAGCCTGGGCAACCGCTTTATGTGTTACTCTATGCGTCTGCAATCATCTTCTTCTGTTTCTTCTACACGGCGTTGGTTTTCAACCCGCGTGAAACAGCAGATAACCTGAAGAAGTCCGGTGCATTTGTACCAGGAATTCGTCCGGGAGAGCAAACGGCGAAGTATATCGATAAAGTAATGACCCGCCTGACCCTGGTTGGTGCGCTGTATATTACCTTTATCTGCCTGATCCCGGAGTTCATGCGTGATGCAATGAAAGTGCCGTTCTACTTCGGTGGGACCTCACTGCTTATCGTTGTTGTCGTGATTATGGACTTTATGGCTCAAGTGCAAACTCTGATGATGTCCAGTCAGTATGAGTCTGCATTGAAGAAGGCGAACCTGAAAGGCTACGGCCGTTAATTGGTCGCCTGAGAAGTTACGGAGAGTAAAAATGAAAGTTCGTGCTTCCGTCAAGAAATTATGCCGTAACTGCAAAATCGTTAAGCGTGATGGTGTCATCCGTGTGATTTGCAGTGCCGAGCCGAAGCATAAACAGCGCCAAGGCTGATTTTTTCGCATATTTTTCTTGCAAAGTTGGGTTGAGCTGGCTAGATTAGCCAGCCAATCTTTTGTATGTCTGTACGTTTCCATTTGAGTATCCTGAAAACGGGCTTTTCAGCATGGTACGTACATATTAAATAGTAGGAGTGCATAGTGGCCCGTATAGCAGGCATTAACATTCCTGATCAGAAACACGCCGTGATCGCGTTAACTTCGATCTACGGTGTCGGCAAGACCCGTTCTAAAGCCATCCTGGCTGCAGCGGGTATCGCTGAAAATGTTAAGATCAGTGAGCTGTCTGAAGAACAAATCGACACGCTGCGTGACGAAGTTGCCAAATTTGTCGTTGAAGGTGATCTGCGCCGTGAAATCAGCATGAGCATCAAGCGCCTGATGGATCTTGGTTGCTATCGCGGTTTGCGTCATCGTCGTGGTCTCCCGGTTCGCGGTCAGCGTACCAAGACCAACGCTCGTACCCGTAAGGGTCCGCGCAAACCGATCAAGAAATAATCGGGGTGATTGAATAATGGCAAAGGCACCAGTTCGCGCACGTAAACGTGTAAGAAAACAAGTCTCTGACGGCGTGGCTCATATCCATGCTTCTTTCAACAACACCATCGTGACTATTACCGATCGTCAGGGTAATGCGCTGGGTTGGGCAACAGCCGGTGGTTCCGGTTTCCGTGGTTCTCGCAAATCCACTCCGTTTGCAGCTCAGGTTGCAGCAGAGCGTTGCGCTGACGCCGTGAAAGAATACGGCATCAAGAATCTGGAAGTTATGGTTAAAGGTCCGGGTCCAGGCCGCGAATCTACTATTCGTGCTCTGAACGCCGCTGGTTTCCGCATCACTAATATTACTGATGTGACTCCGATCCCTCATAACGGTTGTCGTCCGCCGAAAAAACGTCGCGTATAACGCTTCGTTTTCCAGGTTAGTTGGAGAAAGAAAATGGCAAGATATTTGGGTCCTAAGCTCAAGCTGAGCCGTCGTGAGGGCACCGACTTATTCCTTAAGTCTGGCGTTCGCGCGATCGATACCAAGTGTAAAATTGAACAAGCTCCTGGCCAGCACGGTGCGCGTAAGCCGCGTCTGTCTGACTATGGTGTGCAGTTGCGTGAAAAGCAAAAAGTTCGCCGCATTTACGGTGTGCTGGAGCGTCAGTTCCGTAACTACTACAAAGAAGCAGCACGTCTGAAAGGCAACACCGGTGAAAACCTGTTGGCTCTGCTGGAAGGTCGTCTGGACAACGTTGTATACCGTATGGGCTTCGGCGCCACTCGTGCAGAAGCACGTCAGCTGGTTAGCCATAAAGCAATTATGGTAAACGGTCGTGTTGTTAACATCGCTTCTTATCAGGTTAGTCCGAATGACGTTGTTAGCATTCGTGAGAAAGCGAAGAAGCAGTCTCGCGTGAAAGCCGCTCTGGAGCTGGCTGAGCAGCGTGAAAAGCCAACCTGGCTGGAAGTTGATGCTAGCAAGATGGAAGGTACGTACAAGCGTAAGCCTGAGCGTTCTGATCTGTCTGCGGACATTAACGAACACCTGATCGTCGAGCTTTACTCCAAGTAAAGCTTAGTACCAAAGAGAGGACACAATGCAGGGTTCTGTGACAGAGTTTCTAAAACCGCGCCTGGTAGATATCGAGCAAGTGAGTTCGACGCACGCCAAGGTGACCCTTGAGCCTTTAGAGCGTGGCTTCGGCCATACTCTGGGTAACGCACTGCGCCGTATTCTGCTCTCATCGATGCCGGGTTGCGCGGTGACCGAGGTTGAGATTGATGGTGTACTACATGAGTACAGCACCAAAGAAGGCGTTCAGGAAGACATCCTGGAAATCCTGCTCAACCTGAAAGGGCTGGCGGTGAGAGTTCAGGGTAAAGATGAAGTTATTCTTACCTTGAATAAATCTGGCATTGGCCCTGTGACTGCAGCCGATATCACCCATGATGGGGATGTCGAAATCGTCAAGCCGCAGCACGTGATCTGCCACCTGACCGATGAAAACGCGTCTATTAGTATGCGTATCAAAGTTCAGCGCGGTCGTGGTTATGTGCCGGCTTCTACCCGAATTCATTCGGAAGAAGATGAGCGCCCAATCGGCCGTCTGCTGGTCGACGCCTGCTACAGCCCTGTAGAGCGTATTGCCTACAATGTTGAAGCAGCGCGTGTAGAACAGCGTACCGACCTGGACAAGCTGGTCATCGAAATGGAAACCAACGGCACAATCGATCCTGAAGAGGCGATTCGTCGTGCGGCAACCATCCTGGCTGAACAACTGGAAGCTTTCGTTGATTTACGTGATGTACGTCAACCGGAAGTGAAAGAAGAGAAACCAGAATTCGATCCGATCCTGCTGCGCCCTGTTGACGATCTGGAATTGACTGTCCGCTCTGCTAACTGCCTCAAGGCAGAAGCTATCCACTATATCGGTGATCTGGTACAGCGTACCGAGGTTGAGCTTCTTAAGACGCCTAACCTGGGTAAAAAATCTCTTACCGAGATTAAAGACGTGCTGGCTTCCCGTGGACTGTCTCTGGGTATGCGCCTGGAAAACTGGCCACCGGCAAGCATCGCTGACGAGTAACCGGATCACAGGTTAAGGTTTTACTGAGAAGGATAAGGTCATGCGCCATCGTAAGAGTGGTCGTCAACTGAACCGCAACAGCAGCCATCGCCAGGCTATGTTCCGCAACATGGCAGGTTCACTGGTTCGTCATGAAATCATCAAGACGACCCTGCCTAAAGCGAAAGAGCTGCGTCGCGTAGTTGAGCCGCTGATTACTCTTGCCAAGACTGATAGCGTTGCTAATCGTCGTCTGGCATTCGCCCGTACTCGTGATAACGAGATCGTGGCAAAACTGTTTAACGAGCTGGGCCCGCGTTTCGCGAGCCGCGCCGGTGGTTACACTCGCATTCTGAAGTGTGGCTTCCGTGCAGGCGACAACGCGCCGATGGCATACATCGAGCTGGTTGATCGTTCAGAGAAAACAGAAGCTGCTGCAGAGTAATCTGTAGTAACGTAAAAAAACCCGCTTCGGCGGGTTTTTTTATACCCTCCTGAACCCCACATATCTACAATAATTGTATTCTTTTCGTTCAATCCCTGGAGCGACGTATGTGGTTACTTGACCAGTGGGCAGAGCGTCATATTATCGAGGCACAGAGTAAAGGCGAGTTTGATAATCTGCCTGGCCGCGGCGAGCCGCTTATTCTGGATGATGATTCTCATGTGCCGGCGGAACTTCGTGCGGGTTATCGCTTACTCAAGAATGCGGGCTGTCTTCCCCCTGAACTGGAGCAGCGCAGAGATGCTATTCAGTTACTTGATATCCTCAACAGTATCCGGGAAGATGACCCTCGATACCATCAGGTTAGTCGCCAGCTCTCGCTGCTTGAACTAAAACTTCGGCAGGCTGGGTTGAGTACCGACTTTTTACACGGTGAGTATGCAGAAAAACTGCTGCATAAAATCAACGATAATTAACGGAGCTTGTATGTATCGCATTGGTGAGCTGGCAAAGCTGGCAGACGTAACGCCTGATACCATTCGCTACTATGAAAAACAGCAGATGATGGATCATGAGGTACGTACTGAAGGTGGATTTCGCCTGTATACCGAAAACGATCTGCAGCGTCTCAAGTTTATTCGTTATGCGCGGCAGTTGGGTTTCACGCTTGAGTCGATCCGTGAACTTTTATCGATCCGAATTGATCCTGAGCACCATACCTGTCAGGAGTCAAAAAGTATTGTGCAAGAGCGATTGCAGGAGGTTGAAGCCAGGATTGCGGAACTGCAAACGATGCAGCGTTCGTTACAAAGGCTTAATGATGCTTGTTGCGGAACGGCCCACAGTAGCGTCTATTGTTCCATTCTGGAAGCCCTGGAGCAGGGGGCCAGTGGGGCGAAATCAGGATGTTGATTTATTGAACCGGCAGGGCTACACTCGCGCCGTTAATTTATACAATCGGGAGACATTATGAGTCGTTATCAACATAAGAAAGGGCAGATAAAGGACAATGCCATTGAGGCATTACTGCACGATCCCCTTTTCAGGCAACGCGTTGAAAAAAATAAGAAAGGCAAAGGAAGTTATCTGCGTAAAGGTAAACACGGTAATCGAGGGAACTGGGAGGCCAGTGGCAAGAAAGTAAGTGACTTTTTTACCACTGGCCTTCTGCTTATTAAGAACGGTTATTTTGTTCTTTCAGCAGATCGCGGATTTCGCCCAATAACACTTCCTCTTTAGAAGGCGCTGGCGGAGCTGCCGGCTCTTCTGCTTTTTTACGGTTGAGTCTGTTGATAAGCTTAATGGCAACAAAGATAGCAAAGGCCACAATCACAAAATCAAATACGTTCTGGATAAACACGCCGTAATGCATGACGACCGCCGGAATATCTCCCTGCGCTTCGCGTAACGTAAAAGCAAATTGTTTAAAGTCGATCCCGCCGATTAACAATCCCAACGGCGGCATAATGATATCGGCAACCAGTGAAGAAACAATCTTACCGAATGCCGCGCCAATAATGACACCCACTGCCAAATCCACAACATTCCCGCGCATCGCGAATTCGCGAAATTCTTTAATAAAACTCATTTTTATTCTCCCTATGCAGCTGACGTTATAAGTTTAACAAATGCTAAGGCATTTTCCATTTACGGCTTCTGTTTAGCGAAATAAATTAAACCTTGATAAATAAATGGAATTAAAAAGGGCGCTGAATGAGCGCCCCTTAAATTAGAGGAAGAAAGGACTTGGCTGGAACAGACGTTCGACGTCGGTAATAAACTTTTTATCGGTCAAAAACATAATGACGTGATCGCCTTGTTCAATGCGCAAATTGTCATTAGCAATCATGACATCATTACCGCGAACGACCGCGCCAATAATGGTGCCTGGCGGCAGTTTAATTTCGTCAATGACGCGGCCAACCACGCGGGAAGTGCTTTCATCGCCGTGCGCGACGGCTTCGATGGCTTCGGCAACCCCGCGACGTAGTGAGGAAACGCCGACGATATCTGCTTTACGCACATGGCTCAGTAATGCAGAGATGGTGGCCTGCTGCGGAGAAATCGCAATATCTATAACGCTACCCTGCACAAGATCGACATAAGCTCGACGCTGAATCAGCACCATCACTTTTTTGGCACCCATCCGCTTAGCCAACATCGCGGACATGATATTGGCTTCATCATCGTTAGTGACCGCGATAAAGAGATCGACCTGATCAATATGCTCCTCCGCCAGCAATTCCTGATCGGAAGCGTCGCCAAAAAAGACGATCGTGTTTTGCAGTTTCTCAGCCAGTTCTGCGGCGCGTTGTTGATCGCGTTCGATCAATTTAACGCTATAGTCTTTTTCCAGACGCCTTGCCAGCCCGGCGCCGATATTGCCGCCGCCCACCAGCATGATGCGCTTGTAGGGTTTTTCCAGACGCTGTAATTCGCTCATTACTGCACGGATATGCTGTGAAGCCGCAATAAAGAAGACTTCATCCCCTGCTTCCACGATAGTCGAGCCCTGAGGACGGATTGGTCTGTCATGGCGGAAAATTGCGGCAACGCGGGTATCGATATGCGGCATATGCTCTCGCATTGTCGAGAGCGCGTTACCTATTAGTGGACCGCCATAGTAGGCTTTTACTACTGCCAGACTGACTTTCCCTTCGGCAAAGTTTACAACCTGTAATGCTCCTGGATACTCGATCAGACGATAAATATTATCGATAACCAACTGCTCCGGCGCGATCAGATGATCAATCGGAACCGCTTCAGAATGAAAGAGTTTATCCGCATCGCGAACATAGTCCGGGGAGCGAATGCGGGCGATACGGTTTGGAGTGTTGAAGAGTGAATAGGCTACCTGACAGGCAACCATATTAGTTTCATCTGAACTGGTGACAGCGACCAGCATATCCGCATCGTCAGCGCCCGCTTCGCGCAACACGCGGGGATGCGAACCATGCCCCTGAACTACGCGTAGATCGAACTTATCTTGCAAACTGCGTAACCGTTCGCCGTTGGTATCAACCACCGTGATGTCGTTGTTTTCGCCGACCAGGTTTTCCGCCAGTGTTCCGCCAACTTGCCCTGCGCCCAGTATGATAATTTTCATCAGTCGTGGCCCGTTATCTCATCACTTCTTGATTAGCTTAGCGTAAAAGAACCCATCACCTTCTTCGCCGCCCGGCAGATTCTGCTGTCCTGGCTGATCAGGTGTTCCCGTTTCGCTGAGCGCGGCATCGGGAGTGCGTTGCAAAAAGGCTTTGATCTGATCGCGGTTTTCTTCCGGCAGTACGGAACAGGTGGCGTAAACCAGCGTCCCGCCGGGCTTCAGGCGCGGCCAGACGGCATCAAGAATCTCCGCCTGTAATTGCGCCAGTTCCGCGATATCGCGATCGCGACGCAGCCATTTGATATCTGGATGACGGCGAATGACGCCGGTTGCGGAGCAGGGCGCATCCAGCAGAATACGGTCAAACTGCTGCTCGCCGCACCATTGGGCGGGATAACGTCCATCCCCTTGTTTAACTGTCGCTTTCATCCCAAGACGCTTTAGGTTGTCGTAAACGCGGGAGAGCCGTTGTTCATCAATATCAACCGCCAACACATCTGCTTCGGGGGCCACTTCGAGAATATGCGTGGTTTTACCGCCGGGCGCGGCGCACAAGTCTAAAATGTGCTCACCGTTCTGAGGAGCGAGAAAAACCGCACATCCCTGCGCAGAGGCATCCTGGACAGTTACCCAACCCTCAGCAAAACCGGGTAAAGCATGTACCGGAGCTGGCGTTTCCAGACGTACAGCGTCGGGATAATCGGGATGCGGATATCCCTTCATGCCTGCGTCTTCAAGTAAGCCAAGCCAACCGTCGCGGGTGTGGTGTGTACGATTTACACGTAGCCACATCGGTGGACGCTGGTTATTCGCTTCAATAATGCGTTGCCACTGTGTGGGGTAGGCATTTTGCAAACGCTTTACCAGCCAACCGGGATGTAAAAAGCGCGCATCGCTGGTCGCAAACTCATTAAGCAACGTTTCCTGCTGGCGCTGGAACTGGCGCAGGACGCCGTTAATTAACCCTTTCAACTGCGGACGTTTGATGGCGACCGCGCCTTCAACGGTTTCAGCCAGCGCCGCATGGGGAGGGACGCGGGTGTACAGCAACTGATAAAAGCCAACCATAATTAAGTAATGCACTGTACGCTGCTTGCCGGTCATTGGACGAGACATCAGCTTATTGATCAGCCATTCCAGCTGTGAAAGGGTGCGCAGGACGCCAAAGCACAGCTCCTGAAGTAGCGCTTTGTCTTTATCGGCGACTTTTTGTTGCAGCGGCGGGAGCACATTACTTAATGATTGTCCCTGCTCGACGACCTGTTCAACGGCCTGTGCCGCCAGACTACGTAAATTGTTTTGTTTTTTCATATGTATAAAATAAAAATGCCCGGTAACACCGGGCGTATAAAGACGTGACCGTCAGGCAAGACGGTTACCAGGAATAAACCATTCCCTGCGTGAATTTAACAGATCCTGGGCGCTCATCGCTTTTTTGCCGGCAGGCTGAAGCGAAAGCAAATTTAATATCCCCTTGCCTGTTGCAACCTGAATGCCCTGTTTCGTCGCGGCCAGAATGGTTCCCGGCAGCGACTGCGTGGCGTCCTCTATGACGGATGCCTGCCAGACTTTTACCGGCTGGCCGTCGATTTCCAGCCAGCTCATTGGCCACGGATTAAAGGCGCGAATGCAACGCTCCAGCTGTGCTGCGGAGAGAGACCAGTCGATACGCGCTTCTTCTTTACTGAGCTTTTCCGCATGAGTGACCAGCGCTTCATTCTGCGCTTCAGGCGTCGCTGTGCCGTCCGCCAGTTGTTTTAGTGTGGTAATTAACCCCTGCGGGCCAAGTTCAGCCAACTTATTATACAGTGAGCCACTGGTATCTTCTGCGGTAATCGGGCACGCAAGTTTATACAGCATGTCGCCGGTATCCAGCCCTACATCCATCTGCATAATTGTGACGCCGGTTTCCGCATCGCCTGCCCAGAGTGAGCGCTGAATAGGCGCCGCGCCGCGCCAGCGTGGAAGCAGCGAACCGTGAACGTTGATACATCCGAGACGGGGCATATCCAGCACTGCCTTTGGGAGAATCAGACCATATGCTACGACAACCATGACGTCGGCATGTAAGTCAGCAACCAGATGCTGGTTTTCCTGAGGACGAAGCGACACGGGCTGGAAAACGGGCAGGCCTTTTTCTTCCGCCAGCACTTTTACCGGGCTGGGCATCAACTTTTTGCCGCGACCTGCTGGACGATCGGGTTGGGTAAATACGCCGACAACGTTATGTCCAGAAGTTAACAGCGCGTCGAGATGACGCGCTGCAAAGTCAGGTGTACCCGCAAAAATAATACGTAGTGAATCTGACACGTTGGTTCTTGTCCTTTAAGCCCGGGCGTTCAGGCGGTCGAGTTTTTCTACTTTCTGACGAATACGTTGTTGTTTCAGCGGCGACAAATAATCGATAAACAGTTTACCGACCAGGTGATCCATCTCATGCTGAATGCAGATTGCCAGCAAACCATCCGCTTCAAGCTCAAACGGGTTGCCGTCGCGATCCAGCGCGCGGATTTTCACTTTCTCGGCGCGCGGCACTAAAGCGCGCTGTTCCGGAATCGACAGACAGCCTTCTTCTATACCCGTTTCGCCACTTTTCTCCAGCAATTCCGGGTTAATGAGTACCAGGCGCTCGTCGCGGTTTTCCGAAACGTCAATCACGATGATCCGCTGGTGGATATCGACCTGCGTTGCGGCCAGACCGATACCTTCTTCCGCGTACATCGTTTCGAACATATCATCGACGATACGCTGAATTTCTGCATTCACTTCTTCAACCGGCTTTGCGACTTTGCGAAGGCGCTCGTCCGGAATATGTAACACTTGCAAAACTGACATAATTATCCAGAGTTGTGTTCAGGAGTTGAAAAGATTATTACCTCTATTCTAGACAAATCCCCACCTGATTGACAGCATCAGTGACCAATCGCAAAGATTGTTCAGACTGCTTGTGGCAGGGGAGGGAAAGGATGGCCCGTACCGAAATTTGGTTACGTTTAATGTACGTCGGCGACCTTTATGGCGAGGCGATGTTGAACATGGCGAATTCGCTTATTCGCCAGCCTCAGATAAATCGCACGCACCTTCAGGAAGCTGGTCTTACCGCGCGGCAAGCTGAACGTTTTTTACAGCTTCCAGCAGGTGTGCTTGATGAGACATTACGCTGGCTTGAACTACCGCAGCACCATTTTCTGTGTGCGGATAGTGAAATTTATCCTCCCCAGCTGCGTGCTATTGACGATTATCCCGGCGCTATTTTTATTGACGGCGATCCTGCCTGTCTGCATACCTGCCAACTTGCCGTCGTAGGAAGCCGGAGCCACTCCTGGTATGGAGAACGCTGGGGACGTCTGCTTTGCGAAAGCCTTGCGAAAAGCGGTTTGACGATCACCAGCGGCCTTGCCCGGGGAATTGATGGCGTAGCACACAACGCCGCGGTGAGTATGGGGGGAAAAAGTGTAGCGGTGTTAGGGAATGGTTTGGCAAAGATTTATCCTCGCCGACATGCCGTGCTGGCTGAAAACTTGATTGCCACTGGCGGCGCAGTGGTCTCAGAATTTCCGCTTTCAACGCCTCCGCTACCGCAAAATTTTCCTCGTAGAAACCGTATCATCAGCGGACTGAGCAAAGGCGTGCTGGTGATTGAGGCGGCGTTGCGCAGCGGTTCGTTGGTGACGGCGCGCTGCGCGCTTGAACAGGGGCGGGACGTTTTTGCATTACCAGGCCCAATCGGTAGTCCGGGAAGCGAAGGCACACACTGGTTAATTAAACAAGGGGCCACGCTTGTGACGACGCCGGAGGATATTCTGGAAAATTTGCAATACGGCTTACACTGGTTGCCAACTACGGCGGAAAATTCACTTTATTCACTAAATCAGGATGAGGCAGCATTGCCATTTCCTGAGCTCCTGGCTAACGTAGGAGATGAGGTAACACCTGTTGACGTCGTCGCTGAACGTGCCGGCCAACCTGTGCCAGCGGTAGTGGCTCAGCTACTCGAACTGGAGTTAGCAGGATGGATCGCAGCTGTACCCGGCGGCTATGTCCGATTAAGGAGGGCAAGCCATGTTCGACGTACTAATGTATTTGTTTGAAACATACATCCATAACGAAGCCGAGCTGCGCGTGGATCAGGACAGACTGGAGCGTGATCTCACCGACGCCGGGTTTGATCGCGAAGACATCTACAATGCGCTGCTGTGGCTGGAAAAACTCGCTGACTATCAGGATGGCCTCGCGGAACCCATGCAACTTGCTTCCGACCCTCTTTCAATGCGCATTTATACGGTTGAAGAGTGTGAAAGGCTTGATGCCAGTTGCCGGGGGTTCCTGTTATTCCTTGAGCAGATTCAGGTGCTAAACCTCGAAACACGAGAAATGGTGATTGAGCGTGTGCTGGCGCTGGATACCGCAGAGTTTGACCTGGAAGACTTGAAATGGGTTATTTTGATGGTGTTATTCAACATTCCGGGCTGTGAAAACGCCTATCAGCAAATGGAAGAATTACTCTTTGAGGTAAATGAAGGTATGCTGCATTGATAGGTGTTAATGCTGCATGAGTGAATATGGCTAAATCAGCACTGTTTTCGGTGCGTAAAAATGAGCCCTGCCCGCAGTGCGGGGCCGAACTGGTAATTCGCTCCGGGAAACATGGTCCGTTTCTCGGCTGTTCTCGCTATCCGGAATGCGATTATGTTCGTCCGCTGAAAAGTCAGGCGGACGGACATATCGTTAAAATTCTGGAGGGGCAACTGTGTCCTGAGTGTGGCGCCGTACTGGTGCTGCGTCAGGGGCGCTTTGGCATGTTCATCGGATGCAGTCAGTATCCGCAATGTGAACATACAGTGGTTATTGATAAACCGGATGAAACGGCGATTGCCTGTCCAGCCTGCCAGCAAGGACATTTGGTCCAGCGCCGTTCTCGTTACGGTAAAATCTTTCATTCCTGCGATCGCTACCCGGAATGTCAGTTCGTCATTAACTTCACACCGGTTGCGGGGGAATGCCCCGAGTGCCATTATCCGCTACTCATCGAAAAGAAAACGAAGCGCTTTTGCGCCAGTAAACAATGTGGAAAGCCGGTTCCGGTGGAATAAACAAGTGAATAATAACCTGCCAACAGGATCTATCGCCGCGGCGGTAGATCTCCTGAATAAAGAAAATGTCATCGCTTATCCAACAGAAGCCGTTTTCGGCGTCGGCTGCGATCCCGATAGTGAAACAGCCGTTACGCGCCTGCTGGCGTTAAAACAACGGCCCGTCGATAAGGGACTCATTTTGATTGCCGCCAGCTTTGAGCAGTTAAAACCTTATATTGATGACAGCATACTTACCGCCGCACAGCGTAAAGCGGTATTTGATTGCTGGCCCGGGCCGGTAACGTTTGTTTTTCCTGCGCCCGCGACAACGCCGCGGTGGCTCACGGGACGTTTTGATTCCCTGGCCGTTCGTGTTACCAACCACCCGCTGGTGGTCGCGCTATGCAATGCGTATGGCAAACCGCTGGTTTCCACCAGCGCCAATCTGAGCGGATTACCGCCATGCCGTACCGTTGAAGAGGTGCGTGCGCAATTTGGTGATGATTTTCCGGTGGTTGAAGGCGCAACGGGTGGGCGTCTAAATCCTTCAGAAATTCGCGATGCTCTGACGGGCGAACTGTTTCGACAGGGGTAATATGATGGAAACCTATGCTGTTTTTGGAAATCCGATTGCTCACAGCAAATCGCCATTTATTCATCAGCAGTTTGCTCAGCAGCTAGATATTGTTCACCCCTATGGTCGCGTGCTGGCCCCTATTAATAATTTCATTAATACGCTTGATGCCTTTTTCGCGGCAGGGGGAAAAGGCGCAAACATCACAGTACCTTTTAAAGAGGAGGCGTTTGCGCGATCGGATGAGTTAACGGAACGAGCATCGCTGGCGGGAGCAGTCAATACATTAAAACGGCTGGAAGATGGTCGTTTGCTTGGCGACAATACTGACGGTATCGGTTTATTAAGCGATCTCAAACGTTTAAATTTTATCCGCCCAGGATGGCGTATTTTGCTGATTGGCGCGGGCGGCGCATCCCGGGGCGTGCTGTTACCTCTGCTTTCTTTGGATTGCGCGGTCACTATCACTAACCGTACAGCTTCACGTGCCGAAGCGTTGGCGAAAATCTTTGCTCATACCGGCAGCGTTCATGCCACGGATATGGACAAGCTGGATGGTTGTGAGTTTGACCTGATTATTAATGCGACCTCCAGCGGCATACGGGGCGAAATCCCGGCGATTCCGGCGTCACTTATTCACCCTTCCCTCTGTTGCTATGACATGTTCTATCAAAAAGGGAATACGCCATTTCTCTCCTGGTGTGTACAACAGGGCGCAAAACGCTACGCAGATGGGCTGGGAATGCTGGTGGGGCAGGCTGCACATGCCGTTTTGCTTTGGCACGGTGTATTACCGCAGGTCGAGCCAGTGATTGAGCTGCTACAGCAGGAATTATTAGCGTGAACCAGGCCATACAATTTCCTGACCGCGAAGAATGGGATACTGCCGCCAGCGCTGTCATCTTTCCCGCCCTGGTTAATGGGATGCAACTCACGTGTGCAATAAAAAAAGATGTACTGGCGTATCGCTTTGGTGGAGAAACAGCGGAGCAATGGCTGGCCATTTTTCGTGAGTATCGCTGGGACCTGGAAGAAGAGGCTGAAGCATTAATCCTGGCCCAGCAGGAAGACGATCACGGTTGGATATGGTTATCCTGAGAAAGATAGTCGTCTTTCCATTTTACATAGTTATTGGCGGAGTACTGCAGGCCCGATCTCTCAGCATCGCTCAGGGGGCGGATCTGTTTTACCGGACTGCCAAGATATAAATAGCCACTTTCCAGCCGTTTGTGCTGCGGCACCAGGCTTCCCGCGCCAATCATTACGTCATCTTCTATTATCGCGCCATCCAGCACAATGGAGCCCATACCGACCAGTACGCGTTTACCGATGGTACAGCCGTGCAGCATAACTTTATGGCCAACGGTAACATCTTCGCCAATGATTAATGGGTTGCCGTGTGGATTGGATGGAGACTTGTGGGTTACGTGAAGAACGCTGCCATCCTGAATGTTCGTACGAGCCCCTATCGCAACGTAATTCACATCGCCGCGAATCACCACAAGCGGCCAGATCCCGACATCATCCGCCAGACGGACATCGCCAATAACCACGCTGCTGGTATCGATCATCACGCGCTGACCGATTTCAGGAAAAAGATCCTTATAAGGACGTAATGTGTCAGACATGTCTACCTCATCATAAATGAATAGTCATGAAGACTTTGGTTGCTTTAACGGCGTTGTGCAAGGGGAGATAGCATCAAAAAATCGCCACTTTGCGCAGGAATGGAGCGAAAGGGATGAAAAATCAACAAACAGAAAAAAAGATCCAAAAAACGCTTGTGCAAAAAAATGGGATCCCTATAATGCGCCTCCATCGACACGGCGGATGTGAATCACTTCACACAAACAGCCGGTCGGTTGAAGAGAAAAAT
>NZ_JAMLWO010000020.1:0-21990 GCF_056991255.1 Salmonella sp. A1325
CTTTTGATTTCTTGTTGAACTTTTGCAGTTGCCAGACCGCAAGATGTTTTAACAAATCAAAAGGGGTTTTAATAACTGACTTAAAGCTGAAAGCTTTCCGGAACCCCCAGCCTAGCTCTGAGGAATCCCCAGTAATGGGCGGGTGAAAAAAGACAGGCATAGAGTTTTGTGATCTACTGATTGTGCAACCAATTCAATGAGATCTCCTCTATGCCTGCTTATCAAGTATGTCAGAATTTCTTCCAGGATGCCTTAGCTCCGTTTCACAAATACCGACAAAATGCCCTGCTGGATGCCACTGTTGCACTAATTAATGGCGCATCGCTGACGCTGACCAGTATCGGTCGTTATTTACCCGGAACTGCTCAGGTCAAAAATAAAATCAAACGCGTTGATCGTCTGCTCGGCAATGAATCACTTCATCGTGATATTCCTTTGATTTTTAATAATATTATTTCGATGCTGACACGCCAGTTATCCCTGTACGTCATTGCTGTTGACTGGAGTGGCTACCCGTCTCAGGAGTATCACGTCCTTCGCGCCAGTCTGATTTGCGACGGGCGTTCGCTCCCGTTATTGAGCTGGATCGTTCCCTCAGAAAAACAGCAGAACGCAAAGATCCAAAAAGCGTTTCTTGATGCGCTTGCCGAAGCGGTAAACCCGAAGTCCAGAGTACTTATCGTCACTGATGCTGGCTTCCAGAATGCATGGTTCAATCATATAAAATCGCTGGGCTGGGATTTCATTGGTCGCGTCCGGGGTAAAGTGAAGTTCAGGTTACAAAAAACAGGTGAATGCTGGCACGATATCACTGATATCAAAGCTGAAAAACATCCACTCATTAAGGCAGGCACACGACCGGTACATCTCGGGTCTGGTACTCTGGGACGGGCAGAATATGCACGCTGTGACGGACACTTTTATCTTCACAAAAAACAAACTCGTGGGCGTAAGCACAAACATTCCCGGTGTCGAATTCATCGTAAATCGCAGGTCCGGGATGCCCGCAAAGCGGCAAAAGAACCCTGGCTTATATTCAGTAGTGCAGGTGACTTTAAGCCACGGGAAATCATGAAATTATACAGTCGCCGTATGCAGATAGAGCAAAACTTCCGGGATGAAAAAAGTGAGCGTTTTGGGTTCGGTTTGCGTGCCAGCTACAGCCGTTCAGCAGGACGCCTTCTTGTACTGAGCCTGCTGGCAACACTGAGCACAATAGTTCTGTGGCTTATTGGTTATCATGCTGAAAATAAAGGATTACATCTGCGATACCAGGCCAACAGTATAAAATCCCGGCGGGTTATCTCATATCTGACGTTAGCGGAGAATATCTTACGACACTCTCCGCTAATTTTAAGGCGAACGGTGCTGAGCACCGTTCTTAACCACCTCGCCAGAACCTATCGAAATATGGTGCTGATTTATTAGCGCTGAGTTTGTGGGGATCCCTCAGCAGCCTAGCTGGGGGTTTTCCATAGACAAAAAACAGGAGCCATGGGGCTCCTGTTTGCTTTTCTACTCCGTGCTCGCTTCAACGGGTTTTGGATGTGACGGCAGCACGCCATCAGCGCGGAACATCGCTTTAATCCCTCTGACGGCCTGGCGAATGCGGTCGCGATTCTCTATTAATGCAAAGCGTACATGGGTGTCGCCATAATCACCAAAGCCTATCCCTGGAGAAACGCAAACCTTCGCCTCATTCAGCAGCTTCTTGGCAAACTCAAGCGACCCCATCGCCGCATATTGCTCCGGGATTTTCGCCCAGACGTACATTGAGGCTTTCGGCATTTCAACCATCCAGCCCGCCTCATGCAGCCCCTTCACCAGCACATCGCGACGACGTTTATACTGCTCGGCGATATCGCGCACGCACTGCTGATCGCCTTCCAGAGCGGCGATAGCCGCCACCTGAAGCGGGGTAAAGGTGCCATAATCGTGATAACTTTTAATGCGCGCCAGCGCGCTGACCAGGGTTTTATTGCCCACCATAAACCCAATACGCCAGCCCGCCATATTATAGCTTTTCGACAGTGTGAAAAATTCGACCGCCACATCGCGCGCGCCAGGCACCTGCATAATGGATGGCGCTTTCCAGCCGTCGTACACGATATCGGCATACGCCAGATCGTGCACTACCAGCACATCATAACGTTTAGCCAGAGCGACCACTTTTTCAAAAAATTCCAGTTCGACGCACTGGGCCGTAGGGTTAGACGGAAAACCCAAAATCATCATTTTCGGTTTCGGATAACTTTCGCGAATAGCGCGCTCCAGCTCGTTGAAGAAATCCACCCCCTCTACCAATGGAACCGAACGCACCTGCGCCCCGGCGATAACGGCGCCATAGATATGAATCGGGTAACTGGGGTTCGGCACCAGAACCGTATCACCATGATCCAGCGTCGCCAGCATTAAATGCGCCAGTCCCTCTTTGGAACCGATGGTCACAATCGCTTCGGTTTCCGGATCGATATCGACATCATAACGTTCCTGATACCAGTGAGAAATCGCGCGGCGTAAGCGCGGTATGCCGCGAGACGTGGAATAACCGTGCGTATCCGGACGCTGCGCGACGGTGCAAAGTTTTTCGACAATGTGGGGAGGGGTTGCGCCATCAGGATTACCCATGCTGAAATCAATAATATCTTCGCCGCGCCGACGCGCAGCCATTTTGAGTTCAGCGGTGATGTTAAAAACATAGGGCGGAAGGCGATCGATACGCGTAAAGCGACGTTCAGGGCGGAAGTCAGCCATAATATCCTCAGATTAACGTTAGCGCCCGGACCGTCCGAGCGACGCTGCCACGATGGTGGCTCCTTTAGAAAATAGCCTGAAAATTTTCTTCCTGTCGAGAGGCTAATGAAAATATTTTTTAGCGATGAAAAAAGAGGAACAAGCGTAAAAAATTACTTTTTAAGCGTGTCAGTTATAGCATCAAACAAACCATATTGTTAACAAATTGATATCTTTGAATTTACCTAACGCGGTACAGCCGACGATAATTTCCTGTCAATAAACCTTATCTCAAATAATCCCCTTTTGATTTTGTGGTTTTTCCTCTTTAATCAAAACCCTTACTAACGATAATGGTATTCAATCATGTCATATTGCGGTATTTTTCAGGGACATTTCCCCGAAAATGAGGATCCTTTCCGGCAAGATGCCGCGATGAAACCGTAAATAAGGCAGCGAACCGGATACGTATAGTAAAATAAATCCCTGTTTTCGCCTGACTAACCGCCATGACATGATGACTCAACGCGCTGGTGTTTGACCTTTCGCTCAGCAAGAGTAAAGTGAAATAATTCAGACAGTTGAAGCATTCATGCACAGGAAAGGCAATGAAAAAAACAGACTTACCGGCAGACCAACAATTTTTTGCCGATCTGTTTAGCGGCCTGGTGCTGAATCCACACCGATTAGGACGCGTATGGTTTGCCAGCCAGCCCCCCTCCCTACCCTCCGGCAGCTTATGTATCGACCTCCCCCGGCTGGATATCGTCTTGCGCGGAGAATACGGTAATCAACTGGAAAAAACGCAGCGTCGGCTGACGGAAGGCGAAATGTTGTTTATCCCTGCCCGTGCGGCGAACCTGGCGGTTAGCGATAAACCAGTGATGCTGCTTAGTCTGGTATTCGCGCCCTCCTGGCTGGGTTTATTGTTTTACGAAAACCGTACAGCATCGCTTTTACGTCCGACGCGCCGTATCGAATTGCCACATTTGCAACGTGGCGAAGGCGAAGCAATGCTGACCGCGCTTACCCATTTAAGCCGTTCACCTCAGGAACAAAATATTATTCAGCCGCTGGTGCTTAGCCTCCTGCATTTGTGCCGGAACGTGGTGAATACGCCCCCCGATATCTGCCGTCCACGCACTGAATTTCTCTATCACAGTATCTGTAACTGGGTACAGGATAACTACGCCCAGCCGTTAAACAGAGAAAGCGTTGCACAGTTCTTTAATATCACCGCCAACCATCTGTCCAGGCTATTTACTCAGCATGGCACCATGAGTTTTGTGGAGTATGTTCGCTGGGTGCGAATGGCGAAAGCGCGTATTATGTTGCAGAAATACCACTTGCCGATTAACGAAGTCGCGCTGCGTTGCGGGTATCAGGATAGCGATTATTTTTGCCGTCTGTTCCGACGTCAGTTTGGCCTGACGCCAGGGGATTACAGCGCGCGGTTTCAGTAACAAACCGCTCGCCCGATGGCGGCGTAAACGCCTTATCTGGCCTACCATCACTCACGGACGTAGGCCTGATAAGCGCAGCGCCATCAGGCGGTTATCCCATGCTAAAACGTTAACTCCGCCTTCAGCAACGCCAGAATACTGTCGGCATCATTGGCGGCAAACAGCGACTGACGGAAGTTTTTATTTACCAGCTTACGGGCGAGCTGTGAAAAAACCTTCACATGATTTATCCCTTCATCCGCCCCAAGCGTCAGCATAATCACCAACTCTACGTCACCCATCTCCGACTGCCAGTCTACGGGCTGTGCGAGACGCGCAATACTGATCGACGAGTGGCGAATCCATTGCGATTTGGTATGGGGGATCGCCACGCCAAAACCGACGGCGGTGGTCACAATCTCCTCACGCTGCCAGACGTCCTCTTCCAGTTCGAACGGATGTTCGGTACGCCCGTTAACGCCAAGATTACCGCACAGAAACTGGATAACCTGTTCCTTATTACTGAGCGGCTCGCCGACAAAGATATTTTCCAGCGCCAACAGCGGTCGTACCTCTTTTTCTGGCGCGAACTGATTCAGCAGAGCTTCTATCTCCTGGGCGCTGCGACACTCACAAGCCTGACTTGCCAGCGCCCGACACGCCTGACTATCCAGATGACGTAGCTGACTTTTTACCGCCGGAATACGTGGACTGCTCATACTTAGCTCATCCAGCCCCAGTCCCAAAAGTAGCGGTAAATAGCGGCTTTCTCCGCCCAGTTCGCCGCAAATGCCGACCCATTTACCTCGCTCATGGGCAGTGTGGATAATCTGCCGCAACATGCGTAAAAACGATGGCGTAATCGGGTTATACAGCGGCGAGACGCGCGGATTATTGCGATCGACCGCGTACAGATATTGCGTCATATCGTTCGAACCGATGCTAAAGAAATCCACCTCATCGCAGAAATGATCGATGATGTAACAGACCGACGGCACCTCAACCATAATCCCCAACGGAATATCCTGCGCGTGACGCAGCCTTTCCCCATGCAGCTCCGCAACCGCCTTTTTCAGCTCACTTTTTACCCATAAAATCTGGTCAAGACTATGCACCATCGGAATCATCAACTGCGCATGACCGAAAACAGCAGCCCGCAAAATTGCGCGAAGCTGGGTGCGAAAAAGTCCGGCAAACTCAGGGTAGATGCGCACCGCACGGTAGCCAAGAAAAGGGTTCTCTTCCTGCGGAATATTGAGATAGCGGATATGTTTATCGCCGCCAATATCCATGGTGCGGAAAATCACCGGCTTTTCGCCCGCCGCCAGCAAAACCTGTTGGTAGGCTTCAAACTGCTCCTGCTCATCCGGCGCGCTGTCGCGATCCATAAACAGCATTTCGGTACGAAACAGGCCAATGCCTTCCGCGCCGTTGGAGAACGCGCCAGGTGCCTCCAGCGCGGTGCCAATATTCGCCGCAATATCGATACGCTGGTTGTCCTGCGTACAGGCAAGCAATGCCGCATCGCGCGCCTGCCGCTGTTGTCGTTTATCCGCCAGCTTCTGCGCCACGGCATAATAGCCGCGCACCGAGGTATCCGGACTAATCGCTAGTACGCCGCACTGCGCGTCCAGCACCGCAGGCCGGGTAGCATAACGACCAATGGCCTCGGCAGAGAGCCCGCTAAGCACCGGGATCGCGGAAGCGCGCGCCAGAATCAAAGTATGTGACGTCCGCCCGGTCTTTTCGAGGATCATACCGGACAGATACTGTAAATCGAGGCTTAAAAACTGGCTGGGCGTTAAGTCTTCCGCCACCAGAAGGGTAGGACGCGTTAGCACCAGCGCATTACGCGGCTGTTTTTCAGGCCAGGTAATGTGCAACAACTGCTCGGTGATATCGCGAATATCGCTCACCCGCTCGCGCAGATAATCACTTGCCGAGGCTGAAAGCTGGCGACAAACCTGTTCCATATTGGCAATAATCGCCGCTCCCAGCGCCAGATGGCGTTCAACCATTAAGCGACGAATGTTCCCCACAAACTCATCATCCTGAATCAGCGACAGATGAGCGCTTAAAATAGTTTTACTCTCGCCGTCACGCTCGCGAAGCTGTTGATTAAGCTGTTCCGCCAACGTCGCCAGGCTATTTTCAAGGCGGGTAAGATCTTCAGCGCTCGCGGGAATAGTACGGTAGCCCTCCAGATTATCGCTCTGCCACAGCGTCAGAATCCCCTCGCCCACGCCGCTTGCCAGCACATCGCCGTACAGCAAATCCGGATTCAGGCGAAGCAGCGATCGCGGCAGCGGATGCGCCGCCAGTTCGGCTGGCCCTGGCTGAACGCTATCGCTGTCGATAAAATGGTGCGCAAGCCAGGCCTCCAGCGATCGTTTAGCCTGTTCTTCATCACGCCCGCTAATATTCAGAACGCAGCTATCATTGAACAGCGTACTGGTGCCGATAAGCGCCAGCGAACTTTTCGCGTCCGCCCGCGTATTCTGACGATGATTAATAAAAGTAATATCACTTTGCCACTGGCTGCACTGTTCTTTCAGCTCCCACGCGGGACGCGCATGAATACCGTTAGGCAGCGGGCAGAGAAACTCTATCGTTAACATAACTACTCCTTTAGCGCGAAATCAGTACCTGAAATCCGTCAGGCGAGCCACAGTATCACGCGTAAAACCGGTCATCAGCGCCGACAGCAACTGCTGTGTCTGCAGAATGTCGCGACAATCGGCAATTGAGGCGGCACAATGTCCGTGGCGGGTTGCCGGACCAAGCACCACCGTCGGGATGCCCGTTCCGCTCAGATGCACCGCCCCGCCATCCGTTCCGCCGTTGCTGAACATATCCAACTGTAGCGGTATTTCCGCTTGCGCTGCGATGCTCTCAACCCAGGCGGTTAGTTTTGGCGGCGCAATCAGCGATTTATCGCTCAGCACCAGCATCGGTCCCAGACCGATTTGCCGATGATTCGCCGCGCCATAATCAAAATTTTTCGCCCAGCAGGCGGTATCCAGTACGATGGCTAAATCCGGCGCAACGGCGCGGGCCGCCGTTTGACCGCCGCGTAATCCCACCTCTTCGCTGGAACTGGCCGCCAGCCAGATTTCCGCCGGTAATTCCGCATCGTGCCATTCACGCAGCAACGCTATCAGCAGATAGCAACCGAGCCGATCATCAAAGGCTTTACCCATCACCCGCTGATGCGGCAACACCTGAAACGCGCTATCAAAAGTCACACGATCGCCGGGACGAATCCCCGCCTGTATCACCTCGTCATAAGAACGCGCGCCAATATCGACCCGCAGTCCGCTCACCTCGTTGCCGCTGCGCTCGCCATCAAGCAGGCCGGGAATTTTACATTCCTCCCGCGTGGTGATGCGGACCGGCTGGAGCTGACGCGCCGCCATTCGCACATTGCCCACCGGCAGCACATCAATCGCCCCCTCGCCGGAAATACTGCGCACCATAAATCCCACTTCATCCATGTGCGCGCAGATCATGACTTTCGGGCCATCCGAGGCATTAAGTCGGATCAATACCGATCCTAAGCCATCGAAGCGCACCTCTTTATGCAGGCGATCCGCTTCGTCGAGTAAGATCTGGCGAACCTCCTGTTCTGACGCGGCGATCGCATCCGCCTCGCACAGCGCTTTCAGTAGCGATAAATCCATCATGCGGCTCCTGTCAGTAATACGGTTTTCGGCATGGAATAGAGCACTTCCGCGCCTTCCGGCGTGACCAGTACAACATCTTCAATGCGTACCCCGCCCTGCTCCGGCAGATAAATGCCCGGCTCCACGGTCAGTAGCATTCCCGGTGCGAGTACTGTGTGGTCATCAGGCGAAAAGCGAGGATCTTCATGTACCTCAATGCCGATAGAATGGCCGGTGTTATGAGCGAAAAACTCGCCATATCCCGCCCGGTCGATAACGTCGCGCGCGGCGGCATCCACCGTCAGACAGCGCGCGCCCGGACGAATAGCCGCAATGGCGGCAAGCTGTGCCTCAAGGACAATGTGATAGACGGGAAACAGCGGATGCTCCTGCGGCGCGCCCGCGCCGGGCACCAGAAAAGTTCGGGTCATATCGGAACAATATCCCTGATACAGCGCGCCGAAATCGAGAGTTATCCATTCCCCCGCCGCCACGATTTTATCGCTGGCTTTACCGTGCGGCAGCGCGCCACGCCAGCCGCTGGCGACAATAGTATCGAAGGAGGCTTTCTCCGCGCCGCGCTGGCGCATAAACCACTCCAGTTCAGCGGCGATTTCCCGCTCGCTCTGGCCTGGCGCGATAAAGCGGCGAATGTGTTCCGCACCCGCATCAGCAATGCGACATGCTTCACGAATACGGTCGATTTCCACCGCCGTTTTAACCTGCCGCAGCGCGTCAATGGAGACGCTGATCATGGTGGCCTGCAGTTCCGTCTGCCAGCGACGCGCCGTCTCCCAACTGACCTGCGCGCCTTCAAAGCCAACCGTTTGCAGATTTTCCGCAGCGATAATCTGATTCGCCAGCGACACCAGCGTCTGTTGCCCGCCAAGCAGATGTGTGCAATATCCGTTCGCGCGCGCTTTCACATCGGCGTAATAACGGGCATCAACCAAAATATGCGCATGTTGGCGGCTGATCAGGACAAATCCTGAGCTGCTGGAAATGCCCAGATGCGGCTGCTTGTTCGGGCGCGAGGAGATCAGTACCGCATCTAATTGGCGCTCGGTGAGCCATTGGCGAAGCGATGTCAGTCGCGTCATGTTATCGGTCCTTATTTCACAGGCTTTCAATCAGCAATTTACCCCGGCGGTACATCATATGGCGCAAGAAGATCACCATCAGCGCCGTTATCACCGCGCCCAGTAAAATACCCGCGATATAGACGCCGAGATGGCTTACCAGCGGCCACGCCCAGATTGCCGACTCCGGGAACCACTGCACCGCGCCCAGCCAGACGGCGAACGTCGACCCCACGATGGCGCCGACCATGTAAGACGGGATGGCGGTGATCGGGCTTTCCAGCGCAAAGGGAATCGCCCCTTCGCTGATCCCCATAAACGCCAGGAACATCGCCGTCTTACCCTGCGGATAAAGCTGCGCGTTGAACAGACGTTTACCGGTCAGACGACGGTCGAGCAGCGTCGCCAGCCCCAGACCAATCGGCGGGATGACAATCGCGATGGAACGCGCCGTCACCGGCAACACATGGTCAGTGGTAAAACTAAAGGCAACAAATCCTGCGGCTTTGTTAATGGGACCGCCGAGGTCGATGGCAGTCGCGGCGGCGATTCCCATCGCGTACATTAATGCCCCCTTTTCACCCGCCGCGGTGAGCAACGTGCGAATTCCGCCATTAATCCAGCCGCCAAAGGGCGTAATCACGTAGTACATCGCCAGCATCACAAAAATGGCGGAGAGAATCGGCAGTAAAAAGGTGGTCTTAAAGGCCAGCAGAAAGTCAGGCAACTGGATTTTTTGGTTCATCCACTTCACCAGATATCCCGCGACGATAGAAATAATCAGCGCGCCGATAAAGGTTGACGGGACTGGCGCGGTGGTCACCCAATGCAGGCTGGCCGGATCAAAATTCAGCACCTGCGTTGGCTGAGTGGACATCAAACCGCCGATAAAACCAGCCGGAAACGCCAGTTTGCCGCCGATGGAGTTCGCCACAAAGGCAGCGAACATCGGGATGGCGAAACCAAATAACACGCCGCCGAAAGATTGCGATAACCAGGCGAACTTCAACAAGGAGAGATTAAAACCAGCGAATTTTCCGCTGTTCAACGCGTCCATGATGCCGGTATCGGCGGGAATGTCCAGCCAGCTATAGGCAATCAACTGCGAGAAAGCGAGGATCACCCCGCCCATAATTAACGTCGGCACCATGCGTGAAATTCCGGACATCACATGCTGCGGTAGTTCGCCCCAGAAGCTATTACCAGAGGCCTGCGGTTTCTTGACTGCCGCTGCCGCGCCGGATGCGCCGGGTACAACAGTCGCACTGCGTTTTTTAATGGCCATATCTGTATCCCTGTCGAGAATTACGGTTGTTCGGCGGCAATCATCTCTTCAATTTCTTTGATAATGCCCGCAGCATTTTTAATGGCATCCTGAAGCGTGATCTCGTATACATCGCGTGATTCAAAACGCTCGTTATCCTCCGGCGTTACTGCTACGGAATGGATAATTAACGTCGCTTCGGCAATGTCCTGCGCCGTGAGACGGTTTTGAATACCATCAGCGCCCTGGGTTTCGATTTTGACTTCGTATCCTGCTTCTACCGCCGCCTCTTCCAGCGCCTGCGCCGCCATAAAGGTGTGAGCCAGGCCCATCGGACACGCACAAACGGCAATCAGTTTTTTAGTCATAACGTTTTCCTCGTAATAGTTAACGAGGGAAATTATGACGGTGAGAAGCCTACGCTTGTTACCAGATGAATAATGCTTTTACTGGACAAGTAATTCTGCTAAGCAGAAATGTGACGCGTGTCGGCATGGCCGGTAACAGGCGAAAAAAAACCGCGTGAGGCACGCGGTTTGAGACTGGCAAGAGAATGATTAATTGCCTGATGACGCTGCGCTTATCCGGCCTACAGATGACACACTTTTGTAGGCCGGATAAGGCGTTTATGCCACCATCTGGCTTATAGAATATGACCTAATGTCTGGCGCAGATGCGCGCCGGAACCTAACAAGCCAGGGTTATCATGGACAATCAGATAGACCGGAATACCGTGTACATAATCTTTAAAGCGGCCTTTATCTTCAAAGCCACCACGGAAGCCGGACGCTTTAAAAAATTCCAGGAAGCGCGGGACAATACCGCCAGCGATATAAACGCCGCCAAATGTTCCCATGGTTAACGCCAGATCGCCGCCAAATCGCCCCATGATGACGCAAAAGAGCGACAACGCGCGGCGACAATCGATACAGCTATCCGCCAGGGCGCGTTCGGTAATATCTTTCGGGCGCAGATTTTCCGGCAGACGGTTGTCGGACTTAACAATCGCCCGGTAAAGATTCACCAGCCCCGGGCCAGACAGCACGCGCTCGGCGGAAACATGGCCAATTTCGGCGCGCAATATTTCCAGAATCATAGCTTCTTCTTCGCTATTAGGCGCAAAATCGACATGCCCGCCTTCGCCCGCAAGGCTAATCCAACGCTTATCCACATGCACCAGATGCGCCACGCCCAAGCCAGTTCCCGCGCCATACACCGCAATAGGTTTGCCGTCTACCGGTTCGCCGCCGCCGAACTGAATTAAATGCTCTTTTTTCAGCATCGGGATCGCCATCGACACGGCGGTGAAATCGTTGATGATTTCCAGATGGCTAAAGCCGAGATTTTTTTTCATTTCCGCAATAGAAAAAGCCCAGGTATGGTTAGTCATCGCTACCCAGTCACCGGTAATCGGGCAGGCTATGGCGATACAACCATCTTCCACGCTGACGCTATGCTCATCGAGATAAACGCGCACCACGGCCTCAAGACTGGGATAATCCAGGCCGGAATACGTTTTGGCCTGCGAGATTTCTCCACTGGCGATATCACACAGGGCAAGACGCGCATTCGTGCCGCCTACATCTCCTACTAAAGCATACTTTGTCATTCTTCTACTGCTCCGCTAAAGTCAAAATAAGTCTTTGTCACACTGTAAATTCATGGGGGCATAACAACAACGGCCATCAGGCTGACTGCCTATAAATATAGATCTTCATCACAGAATTACTTTCTTGTTTCAGCACCAATTGCAGCAATGCCGTCGGGCAGGCTGTGCAAAATAGGTATACGACCCCGTGTAAGGAAGAGATTATGTTCCACCCGCGTGCCCGAACGATGCTACTGCTGTCGCTCCCCGCACTGATTATTGGCGTAGCGTCAAGCCTGGTTTTAATCGCCTCGATGAAAGTCGCGTCGGTTTTTCAGCAATTTCTTTGGCAACGACTGCCCGCCAGCATCGGCATCGCTTATGATTCGCCGTTCTGGATAGTGGGTATGCTCACGCTAACCGGGATCGTGGTGGGTTTGATTATCCGTTACAGTCCCGGACACGCTGGCCCCGATCCGGCCATCGAACCGTTAATCAGTATGCCGGTCTCGCCATCTGCGCTGCCCGGGCTGCTTCTCGCCTTAATCATCGGCCTTGCTGGTGGGGTAAGTTTGGGGCCAGAGCATCCGATAATGACAATAAATATCGCGCTGGCGGCGGCTTTCGGCTCCCGCCTGTTTCCGCGTATCACGGCGTTAGACTGGACGATTCTGGCCTCAGCGGGCACCATCGGCGCGCTGTTCGGCACGCCCGTCGCTGCGGCGCTGATTTTTTCGCAACCCCTTAGCGGCTCTAACGATATTCCCATGTGGGATCGCCTGTTTGCGCCGTTAATGGCGGCAGCGGCGGGGTCACTCACCACCAGCCTGTTCTTTCATCCGCATTTTTCGTTACCCATCGCCCATTACACGCAGATGCGGCTGGTGGACATTGCCAGCGGAGCGATCGTCGCGGCGATCGCCATTGCCGCCGGGATGGTCGCCGTCTGGTGCCTTCCGCGTCTGCATGAGTTGCTGCACCGACTGAAAAATCCGGTCCTGATTCTCGGCATTGGCGGTTTTATACTGGGTATTCTGGGCGTCATTGGCGGGCCGCTTACCCTGTTTAAAGGCCTGGACGAAATGCAACAAATGGCGTTTAGCCAGACGTTGGGCGCGGGAGATTATTTTACCTTAGCCGTCGTCAAACTCGCCGCGCTGGTCATCGCGGCGGCGAGCGGCTTTCGCGGCGGGCGCATTTTTCCGGCTGTGTTTATCGGCGCGGCGCTGGGGCTCATGCTCCATGCCCATGTTGAGGCCGTACCCGCGGCGATTACCGTCTCCTGCGCGATTCTTGGCTTAGTGCTGGTAGTGACACGTGACGGCTGGCTCAGTCTGTTTATGGCGGCAGTCGTCGTACCGGATACCAATCTGCTGCCGCTGCTCTGCATTGTGATGCTCCCCGCCTGGCTATTGCTGGCGGGAAAACCGTTGCTGGCCGCCAATCGTCACGAACCCTAATCCGGCGCAGCGGGGGCCATTATCCCCCGTTGCGAGCTTCCAGCGCCCGGGTCACGGTACGCAGTAATTCCGGCAGATCGGCTTTTGGCAACATCACTTCAATAAATGACAGACGTTGTGGGCGCACCAGACGTTCGAGGACCTCCGCCAGTTGGATAGCCTGCGTCACACGCCAGCACTCCGCCTGTTGCGCCGCATTTAGCGCCGATGGTATCTGCGTCCAGTTCCAGCTCGCGATGTCGTTATACCGCTGGGCCGCGCCGTGAATGGCGCGCTCTACGGTATAGCCGTCATTGTTGAGCAGCAGGATGACCGGCGCCTGCCCGTCGCGTAACATCGAGCCCATCTCCTGAATCGTGAGCTGCGCCGCGCCATCGCCAATAATCAGAATCACCCGCCGATCGGGGCAGGCGGTTTGCGCGCCAAACGCGGCGGGTAAGGAATAGCCGATAGATCCCCACAGCGGCTGTACCACAACTTCCGCGCCGTCAGGAAGCGACAGCGCGGCAGCGCCAAAAGCTGCAGTCCCCTGGTCGACAAGGATAATATCGCCGGGTTTGAGATACTGCTGTAAGGTTTGCCAGAAGCTTTCCTGGCTCAGTTCTCCCTTATCAATCCGCACTGGCTGTCCGGCGGAACGCGTCGGCGGCGGCGCAAAAGCGCATTCAAGGCACAGTTCGCGCAGCGTAGACACCGCCTGCGCCATCGGGAGGTTGAACCAGGTTTCGCCGATGCGCGACGCGTAAGGCTGAATCTCCAGCGTGCGTTCCGCCGGCAATTGTTGAGTAAATCCGGCCGTAAGGGTATCGACAAAACGGGTGCCGACGCAGATAACCCTATCGGCGTCCTCTATGGCCTGACGCACTTCTTTGCTGCTGGCGCCTGCGCTATAGGTGCCAACGAAGTTCGGGTGCTGCTCATCAAAAAGCCCCTTCCCCATCAGTAGTGTCGCATGAGCGATGGGCGTTTCCGCCATCCAGCGCTGCAACAGTGGTCGTAAACCAAAACGCCCAGCAAGAAAGTCGGCCAATAGCGCAATGCGCCGACTGTTCATCAGGCACTGACGGGCGTGGTAACGAAAAGCCGTCTCCACGCCGCTTTGCGCTTCATGCACGGGCAACGCCAGCGCCTGCGTAGGCGGGATGGCCGTTTTTTTCGCCACGTCGGCGGGCAACATGATGTATCCTGGCCTGCGTGCGGCAAGCATTTCACCCACTACACGGTCAATCTCGAAACAGGCGTTCTGTTCATCCAATATTGCGCTGGCAACAGATATCGCCTGACTCATGCGATAAAAATGACGAAAATCGCCGTCACCGAGGGTATGGTGCATCAATTCGCCACGCTGCTGCGCAGCGCTACAGGGCGCGCCGACGATATGCAAGACCGGGACATATTCCGCGTAACTGCCCGCGATACCGTTAATAGCGCTAAGTTCTCCCACGCCAAAGGTGGTGAGTAGCGCTCCAGCGCCCGACATGCGTGCATAACCGTCCGCGGCATAAGCGGCGTTCAGCTCATTGGCGCATCCCACCCAACGCAAGGTCGGGTGGTCAATCACATGGTCAAGAAACTGCAAGTTATAATCGCCCGGTACGCCAAAAAGATGGCCAATGCCGCATCCTGCCAGTCTGTCCAGCAAATAGTCGGCCACGGTATAGGGGTTTTGCATGACAGCTTTCCTTCTGACGTTGACATTATGTTGAGTATTAAGGAATGCCAATGGCTGTCCAGCACGACGGGGATGAAAGCCTGGAAAACAATGTTTACAGCGGCAAACAGTAAAAGCCGGATACCGCCTGGCGAGTGTAACCGTATACACTATTTATTCACGCCACAGGGGGAAAGGTTATGATTTATCAGCCCGATGAGAATCGTTATCATACAATGGAGTATCGTCGCTGCGGACGCAGCGGCGTCAAACTTCCCGCTATTTCGCTGGGGTTATGGCACAACTTCGGCGATGCGACACGGGTAGAAAATAGCCGGGCGCTGCTGCAACGCGCGTTCGATCTGGGCATTACCCACTTTGATCTCGCCAATAATTATGGGCCGCCGCCGGGCTCCGCAGAATGCAATTTTGGCCGCATTCTGCAGGAAGATTTTTTACCGTGGCGCGATGAGTTGATCATCTCCACCAAAGCGGGCTACACCATGTGGGATGGCCCTTATGGCGACTGGGGTTCACGGAAATACCTTATCGCCAGCCTCGATCAAAGCCTGAAACGTATGGGGCTGGAGTATGTCGATATCTTTTATCACCATCGTCCCGATCCCGAAACGCCGCTTAAAGAGACGATGAAAGCGTTAGATCACCTTGTGCGCCAGGGCAAAGCGTTGTACGTGGGGATCTCTAACTATCCTGCCGATCTGGCCAGACAAGCTATCGATATTCTGGAGGATCTCGGCACGCCTTGCCTGATTCATCAGCCTAAATATTCGCTTTTTGAGCGTTGGGTAGAGGACGGGCTGCTGGCGCTGTTGCAGGAAAAAGGCGTCGGCAGTATTGCCTTCTCGCCGCTGGCGGGCGGGCAGCTCACTGACCGTTATTTGAATGGTATTCCGGAAGATTCCCGCGCGGCGAGCGGAAGCCGTTTCCTTAAACCAGAACAGATTACCGCCGACAAACTGGAAAAAGTTCGCCAGTTGAATGAACTGGCTGCGCGACGGGGCCAAAAATTGTCTCAGATGGCGCTCGCCTGGGTGCTGCGTAACGATAACGTTACCTCGGTACTGATTGGCGCCAGCAAACCGTCGCAAATCGAAGACGCCGTAGGAATGCTGGCCAATCGCCGTTTTTCGGCGGCGGAATGTGCAGAAATTGACGCTATTCTGGAGGGCCGGTTTTAGCAAAAAATGCTCTCCTTCATGATTTAAGAGTTAAGGCGATGAAACAAATCTTTACTGCTTTGTAATATTGCATTAACAGGCCGGCGACGGCTCGATCGTGAAGGAGAGAAAGTATGTTCAGGTCACTGATTCTGGCGGCAGCCTTGCTGGCTTTTACACCGCTTGCCGCGAATGCGGGCGAAATCACCCTGTTGCCCTCAATAAAATTACAGATTGGCGATCGCGATGATTACGGTAACTACTGGGACGGTGGTCGCTGGCGCGACCGTGATTACTGGCACAACCATTATGAATGGCGTAAAAATCGCTGGTGGCGCCATGACAACGGCTATCATCGCGGCTGGGATAAGCGTAAAGCGTATGAACGCGGTTATCGGGAAGGCTGGCGCGATCGCGACGATCATCGCGGGCGAGGCCGGGGTCACAAACATCATCACTAAGCCTTCTGCTGAATAACAGCCCGATGACGCCCACGCATCGGGCCTGCTATCTTTCTGTCTTTATGACAATCCCATTACCGTTCCAACCAGCAACCAGATATTCAGGGCGACGACCAGCACGACAATTATCCAGCCAATCTGTTTTACCCGCCGCGTGTTCACCAGCTCGCCCATTAGCGTAGCGTTACTGGTGAAAATCAGGAGCGGCACCAGCGCCAGCGCAATACCAAAACTCAGCAGCACCTGACTCATCACCAGAATTCGGGTAGGGTCCAGCCCCATCAAAATCACAATAAATGAGGGCAGCATGGTAATGGTGCGCCGTACCCACAGCGGAATGTGAAAACGGACAAACCCTTGCATCACCACCTGCCCCGCCAGAGTCCCTACCACAGTGGAGGAAAGCCCTGCCGCTACCAAACTAAGACCAAACACCGTTGCCGCCGCATGGCTTAGTAACGGTTCCAGCGTCAGGTATGCCTGATCGAGGTCGGCGATGCCGGTGTGGCCGCTAAAATGAAACGCCGCCGCGGCGGTCGCCATCATTGCCAGATTGACAAAACCGGCAATCGTCATGGCAATAGCGACATCCCATTTCGTTGCTGAGTACCGTTGTTGCCGCGTTCCGCCGTGCAGATGCTGTGTTAATGACGAGTGCAGATAAATCACGTGCGGCATAATCGTCGCGCCAAGCACGCCGGCGGCTAAGAATACGGCTTCCGGGTTCGGTAGCGCCGGGATGACCATTCCTTTGCCGAGCTGCGCCATATCAGGCTGAGAGAAAAACAGCTCCACAATGTAAGCAGCGGCGACAAAAAGCAGTAAACCGCCGATGACTTTTTCAAGCGGTTTTTGACCGCGGCGCTGTAACATTAAAATCAGAAACGTCGCGATACCGGTCAATACCGCGCCCTGTAATAAAGAGACGCCCAGGATCAGCTTAAAACCTATTGCCGCGCCGATAAATTCAGCTAAATCGGTGGCCATCGCGATGATTTCCGCCTGTACCCAGTAAAACCAGACTACCGGGCGCGGATAATGGTCGCGAATTTGTTCCGCCAGGTTCTTGCCCGTGGCGATTCCGAGTTTTGCCGAGAGGATTTGAATCAGCATCGCCATCAGGTTCGCCCAGACCACCACCCAGAGTAGCTGGTAGCCAAAGCTGGCGCCGGCCTGAATATTGGTCGCGAAGTTACCGGGATCGATATAACCAATCGCGGCAATGAACGCAGGTCCCATTAATGCGAGCCTTAGCTTGCGCGCCGCCCGTCCGCTGCTATTCTCTACGCGATTGTCAGTCATCTTTTGCCTCAAAAACATAGCCTTTGCTATGTTTCATGCTATGTTTATTGATAATGATTATCAAGTGCATTTCAATGGGTACGGGTGATTACTTTGATAGTGTGAAACGATAGACCGATACGATGACGACCTGTATCAGAACAGTTTGGCTTAACATTACAAGATTAGCACACTGATATAACTTTTCATTTTCATATTCAGTACAGTAAAAGTGTATTACAGATCACTAATTTTGAATCTCGTCACAGGTCCTTATTATAGTGTGTGTTGGATCTCGTTTTCTTTACGGCTGTTGCATAGAATGTGCACGAAAATTAAACCTGCCTCATATTTGGAGCAAATATGGACCGCGTCCTTCATTTTGTCCTGGCGCTTGCCGTTGTTGCGGTACTCGCACTGCTGGTTAGCAGCGACCGTAAAAAAATTCGCATTCGTTACGTCATTCAGTTACTTGTTATCGAAGTATTACTGGCCTGGTTCTTCCTGAACTCGGATGTTGGCCTTGGCTTCGTAAAAGGTTTCTCCGAGATGTTTGAAAAACTGCTCGGATTTGCCAACGAAGGGACAAACTTCGTCTTTGGCAGTATGAACGATCAAGGTTTGGCGTTCTTCTTCCTGAAAGTATTGTGCCCGATCGTCTTTATTTCCGCGTTGATCGGTATTCTCCAGCATATCCGTGTTCTGCCAGTGGTCATCCGCGCTATTGGTTTCCTGCTGTCCAAAGTAAACGGTATGGGCAAACTGGAATCTTTTAACGCCGTCAGCTCGCTGATCCTCGGCCAGTCTGAGAACTTTATCGCTTATAAAGATATCCTCGGCAAAATGTCCCGTAACCGCATGTACACCATGGCTGCAACGGCGATGTCGACCGTTTCCATGTCTATCGTGGGCGCGTATATGACCATGCTGGACCCTAAATATGTGGTCGCAGCGCTGGTTCTGAACATGTTCAGCACCTTTATCGTACTGTCGCTGATCAACCCCTATACCGTTGATGCCAGCGAAGAAAATATTCAGATGTCGAACCTGCATGAAGGCCAAAGTTTCTTCGAAATGCTGGGCGAGTACATTCTGGCAGGTTTTAAAGTGGCGATTATCGTCGCGGCGATGCTGATCGGCTTCATCGCGCTGATCGCGGCGCTGAACGCGCTGTTCGCAACGGTTACCGGTTGGTTCGGTTACAGCATCTCCTTCCAGGGCATTCTGGGTTACATCTTCTACCCGGTCGCATGGGTAATGGGCGTACCGTCCAGTGAAGCGCTGCAGGTAGGAAGTATCATGGCGACCAAACTGGTTTCCAACGAATTCGTGGCGATGATGGATCTGCAGAAAATCGCCTCTACCCTCTCTCCACGCGCTGAAGGCATTATCTCCGTCTTCCTGGTGTCCTTCGCGAACTTCTCTTCCATCGGTATTATTGCGGGCGCGATTAAAGGCCTGAACGAAGAGCAAGGCAACGTGGTTTCCCGTTTTGGTCTGAAACTGGTTTACGGTTCTACTCTGGTGAGCGTACTGTCCGCCTCTATCGCGGCGCTGGTACTGTAAGTCTGCGTTTAATGTAGAAACCGGGGAGCTATCCCCGGTTTTTTTATGCCGCTTATTTGCCTAACGGGCGCGGGCGGCCAATCAGATATCCCTGCAAACTATGTACGCCAAGCTGCAATAGCAGATCGCGCTGCGCAGGCGTTTCAACAAACTCAGCCACGACGCTCAACGATTTCGCTTTCGCTAAGTCAGTGATGGATTTCACGATCATCGCATCCAGGGAGTCCGTCAGAATATCTTTTACGAAACAGCCGTCGATTTTAATGATGTCCGCCTTGAGGCGTTTTAGCCGTTCATAGTTTGCATAGCCGGTGCCGAAATCATCAATGGCGATTTTTAGGCCAAACTTACGCAACTGGTTGATATTGTGCATACTGATTTCGGAATGAGAGAAGGCCTGTTCTTCAGTAATTTCGATGATGACCGAAGCAGGCGGGACGCCATAGCGTTTAAAAAGCTGCATAATGCGCGACGCCGTCTCTTTTTGCAGCAGCGTCAGCGGCATCAAGTTAACCGAGAAACGCGCCCCCTGCTCCGCCGAAGGATGCGCGGACAACCATTGCAGGAGCGCTTCCATCACCTGCATATCAAACCGTACGCTCAGGTTAAACTGGGCGATAAGCGGAATGAACTGATTGGGCATCATGATACCGTCGTCGCACCGAAGCCGCGTCAGAATCTCGTCATACCCTTTTCCCTGCGCGTCGCGAATGGGTTGCGCATACAAAACAAGCGCGCCACGCTCCAGCGCCTGACGGATTTTCTGCAACCGCAGCACCCGTTCCGTCGTCTGCCCGGAAGCGGCTTCAATACTCTGGGTCAGTGCTAGCACCCGACGGTGCGAGCAGGATTGCTCCGCCAGCCAGCTTAATTGCCCCAACAGCGGTTGCAAGGTTTCCTGGCGACCATCGAATGTTCCCCACGATGCGCCGTATTCCATGTCCAGACCGGTATTGTTCCAGTAAATTTTGCGGTTATTAAGCACATTGAGCATGTATTGCAGGCGGGCTTCCGTCTCCGGTCCCGTCAGTACCAGCAATAATTCACTGCCCGGCAGATGGAAAATTTTCTCCTTTTCCTGCAGCAGCGGCTGCAACACGCGAAACACCTCGCGTTCGCAATGCACGCGCATCTGCATACCGTAATGACGGCTCAGAAATTCCAGGTTTTCCATGCGTAAATAACACACGCTTTGCCCGGCATCCTGTAAAAGAAACTGCTCCAGCGCACGCAGGTTAGGCAGTTTCGTCAACGGATCGGTTAATGCCTGCGAGTGCCACTGTCGATTCAACCATTCGCTACGCTGATTAATCCGCGCCATGTACAACAAACAAATACTAAAAGAAATGAGAACTGAAAGGATAAATGCCAGCGAATATTCTGAGCCCACGCCCTGCAGAAAATTGCGGTTATAGCTAAGCAGGAATAGCGCAGTGAGAGCCCAACTAAAATTCAACAGCGGATAACTGATTTTCCCCACGCCGAGGGTAAATCCAATGAACAGAACTGGCACCAGATAGCCAGCAATATACTTTGTCTCGAAAGGCGTACACAGCACCGCTAATAGCGTCGCCAGAGTGGCAAACCAGAGAAGCGTAAACAGGCGTTTTTCTTTGGCGAGATAAGGAGCGACATCCCTCCGCCAGAAAATACGAGTATAGTGCGGGCTGACTATCATCCGCAGCGGATAATAGAAAAAGAGGGTAAAAATAAGCGCGGCAGAAATCAGACTCAATAAATCAACAATCGAGAAAATAGCGGTGCCGGTGCCAAAGAAGGTAGAGATTGTCACCGGGAAAGCCAGGTAGTGCCCCGCCAGATGCATACTGATTTTTATGCCAAACGGCGTCATTAACCCTAACCAGAAAACGCGTAGCCAGATGCCTTGGTTGGGTATTCCGTAGCGCCAGCGCGCGCCCAGCTGCCAGCGTACGATAGCGCAAACCAGCAACACGGGAAACGTCTGGCAAAATAGCAGCACCATCGCCTGTGGCAGAGGTAAATGAAAATTCCATTCATTAGTCAACATCATTCCGCCTACCATCGGCGCGACGCCACGGCGGCCAAATAAGAACAGCACGGAAAACATGACGCAGAGCGGTAGCCAGGCCAGAAAGATATAGCTGGAATCAATTGTGGCGCGGGGAGAAATGAGACGGGATAGCAGAACAGCCGGAACAGTCAGGCAGAAAGCCAGTAAAAATATTTTTATATTTTTTAATACGTTACACTTATCCAGCATTGCTTTAATGCTCACATCATTATATAAGGCGCATGAATAATAAGTATATTCGCATTATGAAGCAATCTAACAAAAGCTCATATTGACCGCAAAGCAGCGGCAAACAAACGCACCTGAAGAGCAGATCAGACGCCATGAATTTTGTGACAAAAAGCAAAAACCCCCGCTTTTCAACGGGGGTTTGAATGTTGGTGGAGCTAAGCGGGATCGAACCGCTGACCTCTTGCATGCCATGCAAGCGCTCTCCCAGCTGAGCTATAGCCCCATAGTGCTTTTACGTATACGCCAAATTTATCGGGAGTAAATTTGGTGGAGCTAAGCGGGATCGAACCGCTGACCTCTTGCATGCCATGCAAGCGCTCTCCCAGCTGAGCTATAGCCCC
>NZ_JAMLWO010000020.1:22090-24872 GCF_056991255.1 Salmonella sp. A1325
ACTACGTAAAGCTTGTCGAGTTGACGGGCGGCATCATATGAATTCCCTCGGCATGTGTCAACGGCAAAATGAACTTGCCGAATTCAATCGCTGAAAAAGCATTCAAATAAAGGACATTGCGGCACAACTCGCATTCAGTAGTTAAACACGTCACGGTTTCGACTAAAATGGTGCTATAAAATGAACCACTAATTAACCCCACGACTATTCAGGGAATCGTTATGTTCAAGGAACGGATGACGCCAGAAGAACTCGCTAATCTCACCGGTTACAGCCGACAAACCATCAATAAATGGGTACGGAAAGAAGGCTGGGCAACATCGCCCAAACCTGGCGTCCAGGGCGGTAAAGCCCGTCTGGTTCATGTAAACGAACAGGTTCGTGAATATATCCGCAGCGCTGAACGTTCAGTTGACCATCACGCAGACACATTTACGCCTGCCAGCAACGCATCGCTTGAAGCGCTGCTTATGACGCTCGCCAAAGAGATGACCTCATCCGAGCAGAAACAGTTTACCTCTCTCCTCGTGCGTGAAGGGATTACCGGTTTGTTACAACGCTTAGGGATACGCGATAGCAAATAATATGAAAAGATTACGCAGTAAAATGACCACTGAAGAGCTGGCTGAATGCCTCGGCGTGGCCAGACAAACCGTCAATCGCTGGATCAGAGAACAACACTGGAAAACCGAAAAATTTCCCGGCGTCAAAGGCGGACGCGCAAGACTCATCCATATTGATGCCAGCGTGCGGGAGTTTATTCTCAATATTCCGGCTTTTCGCAAACTGCCAGCGTTTTATCAGGCGGAAGAGGCTTTCGCAGAATATGCGAACGCGGCGCACAGTCACGCTTATCGACAAATTATTGATGCCGTTGAAAATATGTCTGCTCAGGAACAGGAAAAACTGGCGCTGTTTTTATCGCGGGAAGGTATTCGCGGATTTCTGACGCGTTTAGGTATCAATGAGGCGGACTAACAAATAATAAACGGCAGGCGTCTGCCCTGCCGTTTATTCTGTTTCAGCTGGCGTTACTGCTGGCTTTCACGCTCGGCGATAAAGCCCAGCGCTTTGTTGATGCGCTCAATGCTGCGGGTTTTACCAATCGCATGTACGGTGACATCCAGCGCAGGCGACTGCCCGGCACCGGTCACAGCCACACGCAGCGGCATCCCTACTTTACCCATCCCCACTTCCAGCTCATCCGCCGTGGCCTGAATCGCGTGGTGGACGTTTTCTGCTGACCAGTCCGTAATCGCCGACAGCTTGTCGCGCACCACTTCCAGCGGCTGACGCGCCACCGGGCGGAGGTGTTTTTTCGCCGCATCGGCGTCAAACTCGCTGAAGTCTTCATAGAAGTAGCGGCAGCTCTGCGCCATCTCTTTCAGAGTCTTGCAGCGCTCGCCCAGCAACTTCACCAGTTCAGCAAGCTGCGGGCCGTTACGGGTGTCGATATTTTCCTGCTCGATATGCCACTGCAAATGCGTCGCCACATATTCCGGCGCCAGCGTATTGATATAGTGGTGGTTCAGCCACAGCAGTTTATCAGTGTTGAACGCGCTCGCAGACTTGCTCACCGCACCGAGGGAGAACAGCTTGATCATCTCTTCGCGGGTGAAGATCTCCTGATCGCCGCTGGACCAGCCCAGACGCACCAGATAGTTCAGCAACGCTTCCGGCAGATAACCGTCATCGCGATACTGCATCACGCTCACCGCACCGTGACGTTTAGACAGCTTTTTACCGTCGTCGCCGTTAATCATCGACACATGCGCGTACATCGGCACCGGCGCGTTTAACGCTTTCAGAATGTTAATCTGGCGCGGAGTATTGTTGATATGGTCTTCGCCACGAATCACATGGGTAATTTCCATATCCCAGTCGTCCACCACCACACAGAAGTTGTAGGTTGGGGAACCGTCGGTACGACGAATGATCAGATCGTCCAGCTCCTGATTGCTGAATTCGATCGGGCCACGGATCTGATCATCAAAAATAACGGAACCGTCCTGCGGGTTGGCAAAGCGCACCACGCATGGCTCATCGTCGGCATGATGTTCGTGACTGTGACGGCAACGCCCGTCATAACGCGGCTTCTCACCTTTCGCCATCTGATCTTCACGCAGTTGCTCCAGACGCTCTTTAGAGCAGTAGCATTTATAGGCCGTTCCCGCCTCCAGCATCTCGTCAATCACCGCGTTATAGCGATCAAAACGTTTGGTCTGGAAATATGGGCCTTCGTCCCATTCCAGGTTCAGCCAGTTCATACCATCCATGATGGCTTCAATGGCTTCCGGCGTGGAACGCTCAAGATCGGTGTCTTCAATACGCAGCACGAACTCACCGCCGTGGTGACGTGCGAAAAGCCAGGAATAAAGAGCAGTACGCGCGCCACCGACGTGCAGATAACCTGTCGGGCTAGGCGCGAAGCGAGTTTTGATTTTCATGAAATGGCCTTACGTTTATAAAGATGCCGACAACCGGCAAATCCTGGAAAGATGAATAGCCTTGTATTCTATCACTGTGGCTTGATTCCTCAATGTTGATCCGGTCAGAACGCTGCGCTTTGCTATTTCCGTATAGAAATCATGCAGTGCGGGGTAATTCACGATCGTTTTGTTTAATTTTACGACGAACAAACAAAAACTTTAGAAAATGCGTTGACTCATTTTCAACTCTCCCTATAATGCGACTCCACACAGCGGGGGTGATTAGCTCAGCTGGGAGAGCACCTCCCTTACAAGGAGGGGGTCGGCGGTTCGATCCCGTCATCACCCACCAC
>NZ_JAMLWO010000021.1:0-23237 GCF_056991255.1 Salmonella sp. A1325
CTACGACCGGACCAGAAACGTTATCTGTACGGAGTGCCGGAACAGCGTGACGATGCAAAGGGTACTGGCATTTTATCCGGGACATTACCGGGAGGCGAAATCTGCATGAAAATCGAATAATATAACTTTGCAGAGGTAGTGAATATCGTAATCACCCGTTCGGCATTTGAATTCCGTGAGCACAGTCGTGTTGTGAATGTCGCCTTGTTCACAACACCAGGAATATTCCACTGTCAACTGGTTGTCTGCGGCTGGACATAATTTTATCTGATATTCAGGCTGTACCAGCGCAAAGGTTCCGTGAGTCCGACTCTCTTTTTTGCTTCCAAATATTCAGTTTTAATTATCTGAGTATGGCAAGGTGATCATCTGTATCAAACACCGGGCAACTGGTTTTACTTTACCCAACGATTACGTCCCTGTTGTTTAGCCCGATAAAGGGCCTCGTCCGCTCTGGCAATAATGCCGGTAACAGTGTCACCGGCTGTGGAAAGGGTGATGCCCATGCTGACGGTGACCGTTTCGCTAACCGCAGATGCTGCATGCGGCAGTGCGGTTTCACGCAGGTTTGTCTGAATACGTTGAGCAACCAGTGCTGCTTCATTCAGCGACGAAGAAGGCAGCACAACGACAAACTCCTCGCCCCCGTAACGTGCCACCAGGTCTGCCGGAGTACGAATCGACCTCTTCACTACACAGGCCACCTTTGCCAGACAGGCATCGCCAGCCTGGTGACCATAATGGTCGTTATAGTTTTTGAAATAGTCCACATCGAGCATGATCAGTGCAAACGGCTCCGTCTGGCGGAGAGCATCCCCAAGAAAACTTTCCATTGAACGTCGATTAGCGGTCCCGGTCAGTGCATCCTGGTGAGCCATAACGTCGAGACGCGCGATAAGCATCCGGTTTTCCTGGTAACGCAACCAGGCTTCATCAAACCAGCGCTGCAGGATAAAGCGACCATAAATGAGTATGGCGGTAAGAGTAAGCCAGACTAATAAAAACCGGATATTCACATACTGGTTAAGCTGCACACTGGCCAGTAGGGCGGTCAGCCATAACGGGACGATGAAAAGTAGCAACGCTAGCAGATGGTAATAAAGCGCAGCCAGCGCGGTAAGCATAAGGATGACACTGAGAGGCCAGGCAAAAGGCAGCTGCCACCAGACAATAAAACAGTAGCTACAATAGCTCCACATCAGACTGAGAATCAGCAGCATCACCAGACAAAGAGGAGTAAATCTGGTCGGAAGGCGGTAAATGAAAAGGAGTATCAGGAACGAAAAAACAATAATACTGCCCATAATATCGTCTATTAAAGGCAGTATTCCAGTCTGTGCACTGATCGACTTGTCAAAGTCACTGATGAGTATGTGGCGAAATAAAATGATAAGCGCAAAGCTGATATTCACAAATGTGAACCACGGAATACTTACACGTAGCGCTTGCCTGACCATATCTTTATGATCCTGCCATACCCTTCCAGCACTGGAGGTACGGCGCCAGTCGTCCGAATCCTGCCCCATCCTTAATCGCCTCATATTATGAATAATTACTATCCAGTGTAGTGCGGAGATACTTCACGGTGAAAAATGGAAAAGCTATCAGGCCAGGCTGCATTTTTGGCTGATGAGATGATTTTTGCTCCACAGTGACGAACTTATAGTCACAATTCCTGTAGTAGGGGGGAGAATTATAGTGTCTCCCGGAAACTGGAAGCGAGCTTACCCCACTTACTAAAAGAGGATGTAACTGGCAGACGTAAAACACGATTTATTTGTATCCATAAATAGCGAAATGTAACGTTTTGGTTATATTTAAAAGAGAGAAAATGGTCAGCAATAACTTTAATTGTTTGAATTAACAGATAATTAATCGACCAGACTGAGTGATACAGAATATTTTTACATGAGGGGTACAAATGAGGCTTAAGTTGATCGTTAAAAGTTTTGCGCTGGCGGGGCTACTCTCTTCCACTGCGCTGACACCTTTATTTGCACAGGAAGCCCCAAAAGGTGCCACTGCTTCAACCAAGCAAGCTAACAATGCGCTTTATAACCAACTTCCTTTCTCTGATAACACCGATTTCACGAATGCCCATAAAGGCTTTATCGCTGGTTTACCTGAAGAGGTGATTAAGGGAGAGCAAGGGAATGTCATCTGGAATCCACAGCAGTACGCTTTCATAAAAGAAGGGGAAAAATCTCCTGACACTGTTAACCCTAGTCTGTGGCGTCAGTCCCAACTAATCAATATCAGTGGCTTGTTTGAAGTAACAGACGGCGTCTACCAGATTCGTAACCTTGATTTATCCAATATGACGATTATCGAAGGTAAAGAGGGGATTACGGTTGTCGATCCGCTGGTTTCTGCGGAAACAGCCAAAGCCGGTATGGATTTGTATTTCAAAAACCGTGGCAATAAGCCTGTTGTCGCCATCATTTATACTCATAGCCATGTTGACCACTATGGCGGTGTGCGTGGCGTTGTCGATGAAGCGGACGTGAAATCCGGCAAGGTGAAAGTGTATGCGCCTGCTGGCTTTATGGAGGCAGCAGTAGCCGAGAATATTATGGCCGGCAACGTGATGAGCCGCCGTGCCAGCTATATGTATGGCAACCTCCTGAAACCAGATGCCTCCGGCCAGGTTGGCGCCGGACTGGGGACGACCACCTCTGCGGGGACGGTGACACTGATTGCGCCCACTAATATCATCGATAAAGACGGCCAGAAAGAAGTGATTGATGGCCTGACTTACGACTTTATGCTGGCCCCTGGTTCGGAAGCCCCTTCGGAAATGCTGTGGTTCATCGAAGAGAAGAAACTCATCGAAGCCGCAGAGGACGTCACTCACACCCTGCATAACACTTACTCGCTACGCGGCGCAAAAATTCGTGAGCCGTTGCCGTGGTCGAAATATATCAACGAAGCTATAGTGCGTTGGGGTGACAAAGCTGAAATTATTATGGCCCAGCACCACTGGCCGACCTGGGGTAACGAGAATGTTGTTGGTCTGCTGAAAAGCCAGCGAGACCTGTATCGTTATATCAATGACCAGACTCTGCGTATGGCCAATGAAGGTCTGACTCGCGACGAAATAGCGGCCAACTTCAAACTACCGGATAGCCTGGCAAAAACCTGGGCCAACCGCGGCTATTACGGCTCCATCAGCCATGACGTAAAAGCAACGTATGTGCTGTATCTCGGTTGGTTCGATGGCAATCCGGCAACCCTTGATGAGCTGCCACCCGAAGAAGCGGCTAAGAAATTTGTTGAATACATGGGCGGTGCCGATGCGATTCTTCAGAAAGCCAAAGCAGACTTTGACCAGGGGAACTACCGTTGGGTTGCTCAGGTGGTGAGTAAGGTCGTGTTTGCCGATCCAAATAACCAGAATGCACGTAACCTTGAAGCCGATGCGCTGGAACAATTGGGGTATCAGGCTGAATCTGGTCCATGGCGTAACTTCTACCTGACCGGTGCGCAGGAGCTGCGTAACGGTGTGGTTAAAGGTCCGACGCCAAATACAGCAAGTCCGGATACCGTTCGGGCAATGACCCCTGAAATGTTCTTCGATTTCCTGGCTGTACATATCAACGGTGAAAAAGCGGGTAATGCCCGGGCGGTGTTTAATATTGACCTTGGCAGCGACGGCGGAAAGTACAAGCTTGAGCTGGAAAATGGCGTGCTGAACCACACGGCTAATGCTGAAGCGAAAGACGCTGATGCCACGATTACTCTGAACCGTGACACGCTGAATAAAATTATCCTGAAGGAAGAAACCCTGAAGCAGGCTCAAGATAAAGGAGAAGTCAACGTTACCGGTAATGCTGCGAAACTGGATGAGATGCTGGGCTATATGGACAAGTTTGAGTTCTGGTTCAATATAGTTACACCATAAATAGATTCCCTGCGGCGTCAATGCTGCAGGGAAGTTACTTCAGACAATTCTGTACGTTTTTCATACTCGATTTTTCCTTCATTCTTTATATCTTGCTTCATTTTATGTATTTGCTGCTGAAGCACATGACCCTGATGCCAGTCAGTCCTGATTCTGTTATGCACAGCCTTTTTCATCAGATGACAGTAACTGGTTGTGGCGTGATTCAATGGTCTGCGAGTCTGGTCAACATGCTTTTAGTTAGTTAAATGTGATTCTACTAATTCGTAATGCGAAGGTTGTAAGTTTGATTCCTATTATTGCACCATTTCAACGTTACTGTAACTTCCGTGTTAGCCCATAACCACTCCAATTTCTACAAGACAGGTGCTTGCTATATATTTACCAATCCGTCATTTTAAAAGTGCGTCATAACCGGAGAACTGTCCTCGTCAGGAGGCCTGTTTTCAGAAAGGCAATATCCTGTTTCGACAGTAGCTTATATGTGACCGGGTTAGCAGCACATTCCCCTCCGCCACATTCCAGTACAGTTGAAATAAGGTTGGCAGTAATCAGTAACAGAAATACCCAACCGACAATACTGAACAGGTCCGGATTAATATTCAATGAACGAAATGCAACATTCATGCTACTGATTGCCAGAGTTACCGCAACAGCAATAATAATCAGAATTGACGTAATCAGAGCCCAGGTATAAAAGTGTAATCCAAAAAATGCAGAACCATATCCTGTGTCACCGGGCATGATATGCAAACATATTTGCCGGGATGCCATAACTCCGGTCAGGATACTGCCAATAATTACCATCCCGTAATGTATACCTCGTAGACCAAAGCAGAGGTTAAATAAAAAGCCAAAACCGGCGATGATAAGGCCAGCCCGCTGTAATAAGCAAATTGGACAAGGCAGCTCATGCCTAACGAGTTGATAATAAAAGGCTACAACCAGAGCAACGCATATCCCAAGGAGTCCCATCTGATTAATCAGATGAACAAATGTTGTTGGATGATGATGCGTTTTCATACACACTCCTTAAAATGACAAAGTCAGCGAATTGGTCATATGATGGATGAATGATAAAATAGTGACGATGAGTAAAACGGCCCACAGAATGTAGCTGACTTTATCCTTTCTGTTTATGGCCCCCATTGCCACGCTCAGTGCAAGCAAGAATGGCAGAAACATGAACATAAAAAACTCCTTTATTACATTGCTTGTTAATATAATCGCTGTGTATTACCGGGTCTGTATTCCAGCTTATCCACTCCGCATTAGCCGGAGCTCAGTAAGGCTTCAGGAATTATTTGCGTTATTATAAATCGATTATTCCTGTGATGAATTATCCCGGCATCTGCTGGTTACAGGGATATTTCTGGCGACAAGAGTAAGAAATATCCCGATAGCTAATGGTATAATAAGCAGCATTGAGTGTGTTGAAATAGCATATCCATAAATATAGTCTTCCAGACTTACCGCAATCAGCGGAAAGATAAGAAATACAAGCGAAGCCTGGAAGGCATTAGCCTTTTGCTGAAGCGCAAAGTAGCACAGGATACCAAAAACTCCGGCAAAAGCCCCGAGATACAGGGTAGCTAATATTGAGTGTACTGAGAAGGTTGATACTTGTGGTCTTTCAAAAAACCATCCTGTCGCAGAAAGTATCAACCCAGCTAAAAGGCACGGGAGCGCATTAAATGTGATAACAGAGACAGTACAACTTCTTTTCTTACATTGTGTATATATTATGGCATGGATTAACACAGCAGAAATAAGCGCAGTGATACCCTGCCAGTGACTCTCTGTACTTGTATTCGTTTCTTCAAGAAGTATCCCCGTCAATGCAGTGATTGCGATAGTTAAGCCCGCGATCTGCATTAGTTTCGCTTTTTCATTTAGAAACAAAACCGATGCTATCAAAACGGCCACAGGCATATTCGCAAAGATAATGGCGGCAAGCCCAGAGTTGACATAGGTTTCACCATAAATCATTAGTGAGAAAGGAATAGAAAAATAAAAGATGCAAATCACAAGCTGGAATAATCGTTGTCCGGGAGGAAACAACAGTGTTTTTTTTCTTAACCATGCAATGATGATTAAAAAAGGTGCTGCAAACATAAACCTCATTCCGGTTGCAAACACTGGAGGGATAGTTTCAACGGCAATTCGCATAGCCAACCATGTAGTCCCCCAGGTCAGTGAAACTAGCATGAATAATATAGATATCGACACCTTGCGCATAAGATCCTCTCCATAAAAAAATTAATTTAGCTTTTTAGCTAGAAAAAAGTAGCGTTTTCTTCACTGTGTTTTTTATATGTTTAGATAAAAATTTCTCTATCAGAAGACGCAGTTATGCTGAATGAGAAAAATAAGAAATGACTCAGGCTGTTACCACACGATTGTCCACTGCGCCTGCAAGACGTGGCAGCAGTTGTCGATTTAATATCTATTCTTGCTGGAAGGCATAAAACGCCTTGAAGATGAAGAGCTCATCATTAGTCGGGTTCCCTTGTTGAGCCAGGGCAAGTTTAACTTATCGCTTTCAACCCTTACGATGATAAATGATCTTATCCACCCATAATGGACATACGGCTAAATGAGTAAATTCTCAAGTAAGAGGCAGGATCTGTATCAACCAGTAAGAAGCCCCGGAAACAGCACCGGCGGAATTCCGTCAGGAAGCTCTGAAACTCGCTGAATGTACGTTGCCCGCGAACGATTGTTAATCAGCGCCATAGCAAGAATAATTGTTTGTTTCACAAGGAGATAGAAAAAACTATAGCTTTGCGCCGGGGCGGAGGCAGGAGGAGATAACTCGTTGTAATAGAATGTTTTTATATGGCGACCTTAATACTGGCGCCATTTGGGATAAAATCTAATCAATTAACAAAATTGTGATCCGCTTCTAAATTACTTCTCCTGGCCTTACGGCTACCTGGAAGAATTTGTTCTGAGTCAGATTCATCACGAGAGCTTGTAAAACCCATTACGTAGCCGCAGAACATAATGGGTTACCAGAGCAAAATAGTTTATAACATAGCATAGATGCCAGACACACTACGACGCGATGCCTGTAATTGCGCATTAACGCTTCCTGCTGTTACTGTTTGTCCGCCGATCGCCTCAAGTGAGGCAGTAAAATCATCGCTGTAGGTTTCTACTGAACCGGATGATACCCGTGTGGTTAAATCTTTATAGCCATACCAGCCTCGGGCGTTGCCGATGCCCGTCCTGATACGATCGGGCAACAGATTAATCGGTGTACCGGCATCGTTATAGATGCGAATTCCCACTCCGGAAGCTACGCCGGGTTCGCCATAATGGGTGTCCAGTAGCCACGACAGACCGCCTGCGGATGCGGTTATCCCCAGGCGACGAGCCACCGCCACGGCGGTTGGTTGATTAACGACAAACCCCATCGCGACATTGGCGGCACTAATGGTTGGACGGGGGCTGGATACGGCGCCGGACTCACATTCCAGGCTGACATGGAAAGGTACCTGGCTACTCCCCGCGGCGGCTAATACGCCGACGGCGACAGGGGGAATTTTCACGATCGCAGGATAATCTGTGATTTTACATAACGCGCCGCGCGCCGGTAGTGCCAAGCTGATGGAAGTACTGGACCATCTTAACGCAAAAGACGGGAAGGGAAAGTGATAGCTAATTGAATCTATTAGAATCAAAAATAACGTATTCTAATCGTTAAAATCACTTAATTAATATGTAACAGCGGCCTCAGGCCCGACCGAAGAGGCGGCTCTGATGGCGCTAGATACGTTCGTGAAAGTCCGGGACGATAAATATCCGCAAATCAGCAAAAGCTGGCGTGCGCACCGGGAAAACCTCAATACGCTCTTCAGTTATCCGCCGGATATCCGCAAGGCCATCTATACGACAAACGCAATCGAATCCCTGAACTGCGTGATCCGTGCCGCGATTAAGAAACGCAAGGTGTTCCCGACGGATGACTCAATACGAAAAGTTATTTATCTGGCGATCGAGGATGCGTCAAAAAAATGGAGTAGGCCGATCCAGAACTGGCGGCTGGCGATGAGCCGTTTTATTATCGAGTTCGGTGACCGCCTGAGCGATCACCTTTAATAACTGGACAGTTACACAGAATTACTGACAGGCTCATTCTTTTGTGTTGCGCCTCTCTGTTTCTATTGTTTTAGATAGCCATGAGAGCTCCGTTGCTGAGAATTTTAGTCGTGAGGTTCTTTCTTCTGCACCGGGTGGGCGCATTTCATAACTGCAGGACCATCTGCTGAATACTGTATAGCTCTGTATATCGCATGTTGTTGAGGTCAGTGTGCAATTCCTCGGTACTGGCTTGTTCTGTATAGGTCCGGAGATTTCTGGGTAGTGTCCTTTTGGGCCTGAACATATGTGTTTGATTGAAAATGGCATCGTGTTTTATCCTTTACGCTGTGAAATGTTGTTTTGTGCTCTTCTGTTGTGATTGGTGATGTGACGGGATCGTCCATGCACCCTTCCTTTTATTGACGGCGTATCAGTCCATTGATGCCATGCTCGCTTAATTTGTCCAGCATCATCAAGCCGTCGTTTTCTTTCTGCTGCAATTCAAGCAACTTAAAGCGTATTTCGTTAAGTAAAGGTTTAATAACTCCGCGCTTGCGAACCACCTTTCTGATAACGTCTTTTTCGAAGTATAAACGGCAGAAGTGATTTTCATAATTCGCATACACTCTTCACCCAGCGCTGGCAAATCTTCAACGCTGAAAGGCTGGGGAGAAGGGCGTCCAGTTGCTGAACGGAGAGCGAACCATACGCCCTGATTCCACGTGTTATCAAACTTCATACCGTGGTTATCATCCAGACAAGGCGCTTGAGGTTGCTCATATGTTTTGGGGAAAGAGGTTCGGCGGTGGGTACTGGATATCCTGGATCGGGAAGTGGGTTCCACTGGTGCCAAATACAGGGGGCTGGTAAACCGGGTGGATACCTCAAATCCTGACAGGCCAGAGCACCAGCCTGATAAAATCGTATTATTGATTTCTAACCAGTGGCACATTAATTGTACCAGCTCAGACTCCAACTGACAGTTTGCTTGAAGTGAGTAGCGGACGTGACCTGCCCCCAGGAGTAAAAATAAACTTTCTATTGATACATTTAATTAACTTATTTATAACGTTATATTCCAAATGCAAACTTGTTCAATTGGATATGTATGGACATTCAAATCACACATCAAGTTACTGAATTTGATAAAGAAGAACTATTAACCGGGTTAAGAAGCTACAATGCTCAGTTCGTCGATTTTAGTAAAAATGGGCAGCTTGGAGTCTACTGCAGAAACGAAAGCGGCGAAATGGTAGGCGGATTAATTGCTGACAGAAAAGGTCCGTGGCTCTGCATCGACTATCTTTGGGTAAGTGAATCTGCAAGGAGCAACGGCCTGGGGAGCAAACTTATGGAGATGGCCGAAAAAGAAGGTTTGCGGAAAGGCTGTGTTCATGGACTTGTAGATACCTTTAGCTTCCAGGCTCTCCCTTTTTATGAAAAACAGGGTTATATACTTCAAATGTCGCTACCGGACTTTCCTAAAGTAGGTTCGCAAAGGCATTATTTAATTAAGCCTGGTTTATAGCTTTGCTGCATTTGAATACCCATAGTTTTATGAAAGCTGCAATCAGGTGGCTTTATAATATATCGTACTGGTGGCCTGTAAACACCATGATCAGCGTCCGCTTCTGGCACAGACGTTTAGAAGACAGTTCAATTGCGATCTGCTGGCTGGGATTTCGTCGCGCCACTCAAAAATGCACAGAGTTTTTCACCCGCCGTCAATGGCTCAATGGGCGTTTTTCCGAGGGCGGTCTCAGTCATGACGATGGCAGGACCAATAAGCATGGACCATACTTCGCTCGCGTCTTGCTCAAGCGATGTGAAGGCAAGGAACAGTGTCTTATCTGAAGGAAAGCGGTGCTGAGTATTAAAAAGTTTCAGCCAGGCGCGGGACTGCCGATCGGCCTGTGCTGATCGCGTGCCGAAGCGGAGTACTCTTTTTAGTATGGCGATACCCACAATGCCTGGCCCCAGAATAAAGGGACTCCCGACGTTTATGGTGACGCCGACCCCGAGAAAAACGAGGGCGAATGACAGCACGTTATCTACTCTTCTGGTAAGAGTACTGTACAGCTTTTCCAGAGAGTACCGGTAAAGAATTTGATAACTGATTTCATCCTTGCTCATACATCTCCAGATGGTTTTTCGATTACGCTCCGGCATGCTCCCGGAATCCTGACAGATTCTGCAATTATGCCACACTTCCTGGAGGGTATTAATTAGATAGAATATAAATAGCATGCAAATATTTTGAGCTTTTAGTCGATATCGCTTTGAAAATCATTTCTCCTGCACCAGGAGATGCTGTTGTCGGGAATCGCGTCAAACGTTGCTGCGTCGGTCGGACTGTATAGGGTAACTCTCGCAGTCAGACTCTCATTATGGTCTCTAAATGGATAACCCGCAGTCGTAACACGCCGAATGTCACGACTGACGCTATTATTACCCTGGCTTGTTAAAGCGGCATGACCACATTTTCTATATATCATAATTGGTTGTCTTTCGACCAGTATTGTCGAGTTTTTTGGTTTAATTCAACAATCCATTTAAAAACGCCTGCCGTTGCCAGATCGGTACAGTATGTTTCATAGGAATGCTCCCCCGAAAAGTGTTTGGCTGAAGTCAATTTTATTAATTGCGTATTTGGTGTTGAATTGACTTTAATCAGCTTTCTATTGCTTTTAATAGAAATGAAGTGGCCTGCATGAGTGATAATTTTCACATTACCGGTAGCAACAAAATAGATGTAATAAGCGATATTATTATATTCCAGATCGATTAGAAATGCGTTGAAATTTGCATCCTTTCTGACGCGCTCGAAAAAGTGGTTAAGCATAAGCTGTAATTCCATTTGTTAACCTATTGTAAGTTATAATGTTATATGTTGTGTTAGAGTATTGTTGCTTAAAAGAAGCTATACAAAGATGTCACCTAAAAGCAATAATAATCGCCTGGTATCATATAGTTTACGTTATGATTGGAATAGTGTTGCAATTGTTACTGATTATTTCTCGTAGCGCGTTTTTTGACCACTAATAGATGAGTCAATTCATTTCATTTGTAGTTTTTCTGAACGCCATGAAAAGTCATAATATATAAAAATCAGTTAATTAATTGATGTTTAGATAAGGATTACAGTGGCGGAGAGGTTTGGCGTGGCGACTTTATAGGTTTTGAAAAAGCGGCTAACTCGCTGGCAGGATAATTGGTGGCCAGCCTGCGAATGGGGGCAAAATCGTAACAACATCAGCATAAATAATAATATTCATGAATGTTTAGTGTGACGCAGCAGTTGAATTGAAGTGATGTTTTGCCTGTTCAGGATTGTCCCGATAAAAATGTTCCTCGATAAAAGTCGATCACCTTGCGCCGAAAAAAAACAGGCTAAGTGACAGAAGAACAAAATTCATTAGAAAAATAAAATTTATAAAGATCAATGAGTAAAAATGGTTGTGGAGAAGGTGGCTATTTTTTGAAAGCAAGAAATATAAATAAAGTGTAGCTATGCATAGTTATCTAAAAGGAGAACTACCGTGACTAACATAACACTATCCACCCAGCACTACAGAATCCATAGAAGTGACGTTGAACCAGTAAAAGAAAAAACAACGGAGAAGGACATTTTTGCAAAAAGTATTACTGCCGTTAGAAATAGCTTTATCAGCCTGTCGACGAGTCTGTCAGATCGTTTTAGCCTGCATCAACAAACAGACATACCGACTACCCATTTTCATCGTGGGAACGCTTCTGAGGGTAGGGCAGTATTAACCAGTAAAACTGTTAAAGATTTTATGCTGCAAAAGCTCAATAGTCTGGATATCAAAGGTAATGCGAGTAAAGATCCGGCCTATGCTCGTCAGACATGCGAAGCCATATTATCAGCCGTGTACAGTAATAATAAAGATCACTGTTGTAAATTACTCATCAGTAAAGGGGTCAGTATTACCCCCTTTCTGAAAGAGATAGGAGAGGCTGCGCAGAATGCGGGGCTACCTGGGGAGATAAAAAATGGTGTATTTACTCCAGGTGGGGCAGGGGCGAATCCTTTTGTCGTCCCCCTCATTGCTTCCGCGAGTATTAAATATCCGCATATGTTTATAAATCATAATCAGCAGGTGTCTTTTAAAGCGTATGCTGAGAAAATCGTTATGAAAGAGGTTACGCCGCTGTTTAATAAGGGGACGATGCCGACGCCACAACAATTTCAGTTAACTATAGAAAATATTGCAAATAAGTATCTTCAGAATGCCTCCTGAAGATAGCAAACACAATACTGCTATTAACCATATGAATTAATAGCAGATTTTCTGAAACTATATATTCATTTTTATGGCGACGCTTTTAACAAAACGTCGTCATCTTTATTTTAATATAAAAATCAAATGGCTATCCTTAAAACTTAAAATAATTGTTATTACTCTAAATACCGGTATAACCAGACAGCTTTTTTTGTAACGCTGCGTGTTGTTAAGTCTATGATACCCGCGCACGGATGATGTCTCGATAAGGATTAATGGTCTGTTAACTGTCAGGAGAGGTTATGCCGCCTTTAAAAAAAATTATGCTGCTCCTGTTTGTGGGGGTGATGGTCGCCACGGTAACGACACCTGCATTGGCGCTGGTTTGCCTTGCATCTCACTCAGCTAAAGAGTGTGCTGAAGCCTGTGGTGTCGATATGTGGTTTATGTTTTTGGCATGCTTTTAAGGAGGGAGAATATTGAACGTGAACAGGCGATAGTGAGTAGCTCGCTGCGCCAGGGGATAACACTCCCCTGGCGCAGCCAGTTATATTTTATTGCGATAATAACAAAGTATTTACTCGCTACTGATGAAATTCGCTATTTACAACAGCGCACGCTTACTAAGCAAAAAAATCTGCACACGCTATCTTTTTATATCTGTCCTGGGTAATGAACGACAGGAAAAACATGATGCGGCCTGAAGAGATTTATCAGCGAATAGAGGCAAAGAATTGGCGGCATGTCTGGGTGGTTGGCGATATTCACGGCTGTTTTTCAATGTTAATGAAAAGGTTACGTGAGTGTCGATTTGATCCGCAACAAGACTTGTTAGTTTCTGTGGGCGATCTCATTGATAGAGGCCCGGACAGCCTGGGTTGCCTGGCTTTACTGCGTGAGTCCTGGATGATGGCGGTTCGCGGCAATCATGAACAAATGGCGCTGGATGCGCGGGCCTCATTGCAGTCGACGCTGTGGTTGATGAATGGTGGCGACTGGTTTACCCGCCTGACCGCTGAACACGCTGCGCAAGCTGAAGCGCTTTTTATCCTTTGTCAGCGGCTGCCCTGGATACTGGAAGTTCGCTGCCGCCATAGCACGCATGTGATCGCTCATGCAGATTATCCAGCGTCAACCTATCAATGGCAAAAAAAGGTCGACTTACATCAGGTTCTCTGGAGCCGCGAACGGCTCATAAATAAGCGTGGCGGGATTAGCGGAGCCGATCATTTTTGGTTTGGCCATACGCCGTTGCGCCGGCGCATGGATTTTGCCAACGTACACTATATTGATACAGGCGCGGTATTTGGCGGGCAATTGACGTTAGCGCGGATACAATAGCGGTATCAGCGACCAGGGTTAAAAATCGCTATATTGCTGCGCAGGTCGCCAGAAGCCGTCGATAAAATCCTCTACCGGAAAACAGCCGCCATGGCGAATCCGTTGATCGTCCATCGAATAAAGACATTGCTGCTCGGTATCGTAGATGTCCACGACAATATCCTCGCATCCTCCATCCAGGTAACATACAAAAAGTACCAGCGCGAACATTACATCCTCAATGTTAACTACTTTACACGATAGTGTAGGAGAGGTTAGCGCAGGGGGGAAATGAGAAAAGGAAGAATAAATAACCCGCCTGGCGACGGGTTCTTTTTGAGTCAGGCAAGACGCATGACCCAGGCATCAGATTTAGGATCGTAATGATTACGGAACAAAACGGAATGTTCCCCGTTGAGAATGGCGGGAACGCTGGTTTCGGCATCCCAGGCGTCCAGTTGCATACATAAATCCGGATCGGATTTACAGGGGATAGTTAACGTTCGCTCCCCCGGTGATTCGCCATGTAATTCGGCATCGTCGATTTCAAAAGCGCCAATGCGCACACTGGTTTTCATCATCGTGCTCTCCGTTAATACGCTAATTGTGGTACGACCAGTTTAGCCGTCCATTTTTCAGCGTAGTCAACGTACGCAAAAGCGCCAGTCAAAAAGTGCGGTTTTTTTGTGCGCCTTTTAACTATTACCAGTAAAGAGTTTGCCATCACGTACCAGTTCACGCGGGTAACTGTTCTTTATTCTGGCGCCGATACGTTTTGCCAGACCAAGCGGCTGATGCTGGAACGTCACCAGGACATCATCAGCGGCAGGAGGTGTTTGCGGATAAATATCCCGACCGCGATACCACTCCTCCGCCTCTTGCGCAGAAAGTTCGAACGCGTGAGCATGAGTCGGGCAGGCAAGAGCTATCGTCGCCTCATGTTGCCAGCGATAGCCTTTATTATGACTTTCGGCCAGCTTAATGCCGAGCCGGGAAAAACGGACTTTTCCGATCAGTGATTCAATCTCTGCCGGGAACAGCCAGACCTCTTTTTCACGCTGCCAAAGATGGAGATTTTCATCCCATAACAGTCCGACGGCGTTGGCCGCCTGGCTAACGTGTAATGCTTCGCGGCCTTTGAGGGGGGTAAAAGGAAATGCCCCCACTTTATACCCCGGCGCGGGCATGGCTGGAAGGGATGACATTTTACGCAGACGTGCGACGAAGAATCCTTCGCAGTCGTAAATTTGCGGGAAGACGTGCAGGAAGCCTTCCGGGGTGAGGGCGCGGTCAGCGTCAGGAAACAGATCACCCAGCGGCAAAAATTCAACGGCGTCGGCGTAGGTCTCTTGCAGCCAGAGGCAGACCTCTTCGTTTTCCTGGCGATTTAACGTGCAGGTGGAGTAGACCAGCGTGCCGCCGGGTCGTAAAGCATGAAAAGCGCTGTCGAGCAGTTCCCGCTGTGTCGCCGCGATATCCAGATTGCTTTCTGGCGACCAGTTTTTTAGCGCATCAGGATCTTTACGTACTACGCCTTCGCCAGAGCAGGGCGCATCCAGCAGGATAGCGTCAAACATCTCCGGTAACGCAGCGCCAAATACGCGGCCATCGAAATGCGTCAGTGCGGTATTGGCGATTCCACATCGGCTGATATTAGCGTGCAGAACTTTGACGCGACTGGCCGAAAATTCGTTGGCCAGAATGGCGCCGCGGTTCCCCATGCGGGCAGCGATCTGCGTGGTTTTGGAGCCAGGCGCCGCTGCCATATCCATGACCCGCAGCGGATGATTATCATCGGCGAACAGGGCCGCGACCGGCAGCATCGAACTGGCCTCCTGAATGTAAAACAGGCCGCTTAAATGCTCAGCGGTACTGCCAAGCGGCAATGCCTCTTCATCATCGCGCTCGATCCAGAATCCTTCATGACACCACGGAATTGGCGTGAGCGACCAGCCGTAGGGCGCGATTAGGGCAAGGAAATCAGCTACGGATATTTTAAGCGTATTGATGCGTATACTGCGGCGCAACGGGCGTTGGCAGGCCGAAATAAATTCATCAAAAGAGAGCGTGGAAGGCATTGCTTCACGCATTTGCGTCAGAAAAGCGTCAGGAAAATAGACAGCGTGTTGAGCCACAGGTGTATCGCCGGCAAAAAAACAGGCGCGCAGTGTAGCATAAAACGCTCCGGCGCGAGTACGCCGGAGCCTGGTGTTTAACGTGGCAGAGCGGTACCCCATTCACGCCACTCTTTCGGTTCGCTCTCTTGTAACAGGAAATGCTTACCGGCTTGCGCTTTTGGTGCCAGCGGCGTACCAGGTGGAGTAGCGAAGGCGATACCGCCACGGATGAACTGATTAAATGTTCCCGTTTTCACCACGCCGCCTGTCAGACCAAAGTCGAGACTATAGCCGGAGGCGAGCCAGAATACGGAGTTATTACGCACCAGATATTGGTAACGCTTACTGATGCGCAAGGTGATCATCACGCGATCGGAGAGCGACCCCAGGGACATTCCGGTGACGGTTCCCACTTCGATACCGCGGAACAGGACGGGGGTGCCAATATTAAGCGAGCCTGCTTCTGGCGCCTCCACGACGATGCTTAACCCATCCAGATAGCGTGAGTCGGTAATCGTGGCTTCCTGCAGTTCAAAGTCGCGCCGCGCCGCGCCGCGTCCTGGCTCAACGTTAATATAGGGCTGGAGAATCGTATCCAGATGCTCGACGCCCGCCGCGGAAATTTGTGGCGTAATAACGGAAAAACGTGTCCCGGCGCGGGCAAATGTCTGTACGTACTCCGGATAAAGGACGGCTTTTGCCTGCACTTCATTACGTGCGGTGATCAATTCCAGCGTCTGGATCTGGCCGATATCAATACCGAGGTAACGAATGGGCATCCCTTCCGCCAGCTTTCCGGCGTCGAACGCGTGCAGCGTAATTTGTCCGCCTACCGCGCGGGCGGAAGTTTCTGAAGCATAAAGAATGCGTTTATCGCCTTTGCGCCGACTGGCGCTGGCGCCGCTCAGGTTATCAAAACTAATGGCCCCTTTCAGCGCGCGGGAGAGTGGCGAGGCCTGTACCGTTAGGCCGCTGCCGTTAAGTTGCACCTTCGCGCCGCCTTCCGCCCAGAACACGCTATTGCTGGTTAACAGGTGGCGATACTCCGGCTTAATATGCAGGTCGATGTCAAAGGTATTGGCGCGTGGGCGAACGGTGATGACTTCGCCTACTTCAAATTTTCGATACAGCACGACGGAACCTGCCTGGACATCCGGCAACGTTTCGGCCGTCAGCGTTAAGGTGGTAGTCGGTAAGTCACTGAGGCTATTTTCCAGCGCTTTTTCCAGGTTAGCATAGAGCGGGTAGGTGGATTTCATCTTCCCGCTCGTACCGGGTAAAATACGAATTCCGCCGTCAATCCACTCGCTGGCGCTGGCGCCGAGGAACTCTACGCCGTCAAGGCCGACTTTGACATCCACCCGGCTGTTGACCACGAATTTACTGTCGCCCTGTACCAAATCCCGGTGCTGCGGTTCAATCGCGACGGTGAATGACACGCCTTTACTGGATAAGTTGCGCTCAATGACCTGGCCAATTTTTACACCATGTAAAATTAACGGCTGGCCCGGTTCGATGCCGTAACTTTCCGGGGCCGTCAGCGTCAGGGTTAAGGCATTCGCCTCATGCAGCAGGGCCTTTTCACCCGGCACCACCACAAATTCACTGCGCGGTTCGCCGTCGCCCGGCACCAGCTCGAAGGTTTTTCCGGTTAACAACGAACTGATATTCGCGTCGCTCAGCGACAGTTTGGGATTGCGTAACTCAATACGCGTATTTTCCCGCATCAGCGGAACAACGCTGGGATCGACGGTCATCTCTCCGGTGACTTTACCGCCAGGGTTGAGCGTCAGTTTAGAAAGCTCACCCACCTCCAGTCCCTGGTACATGAGCGGCGTAGATTCCGCCTTCAGACCGTCTCCGCTGGGCAGCTCAAGTTTAACGATTACCCCTCGTTGGCTGTGGGCTAAATCTTTATATAAGCCGAACGTGTCATCCTGGGCGGCGGGTTTGGAATTGTCCGGCGAATCAAACGCAATCGCGCCATTGACCAGGGCCGCGAGGCTCTCCAGTTTCACCTTCGCGCCGCTCAGGCTTAGATCGGCGTCAATGCCGGAGACATTCCAGAAACGGCTGCCTTTTTTCACCAGATCGGTAAACCGTCGCTCAATCAGAACGTCAATCGTCACGCCCTGTTTGTTAGGGTTAATCGAATAGTCATACACCCGTCCGACAGGGATTTTACGGAAATAGACCAGTGAACCGCTATTAAGCGAACCGAGATCCGGCGCATTGAGATGAATCATCAGATCGCCGTTGCTAAGCCGGTATTTAGGCTGTGTATCCAGGGCGACGAAATGATCTCTGGGCTTGCCTTTACCTGGCATCATACCGATGTAATTCCCGCCGACCAACGCATCCAGGCCGGAAACGCCCGCCAGCGAGGCTTTGGGCGTCACCAGCCAGAATTGCGTCTCTTCGCGCAACGCATCTTCCATATCTGATTTGATACTGACGCGAACTTCAATTTTGCGCAGATCTTTGCTCAAGCTGACATCTTCCACGGTGCCGACTTCTACTCCCTGATAGCGAACGGGAGTACGGCCTGGTACGATACCGTCCGCCGACATAAAATCGATAGTCACGCTATTGCCGCGATCCTGGTAGCTATCCCATACTAGCCACCCTGCGATCATTAGCGCGATAAGCGGTAGCAGCCAGAAAGGTGAAATACGGCGTTTGGTTTTAATTTGCGCTTCAGTCTTCGAAGCGGGCGTTTCCTGACTCATGTGCATCCCAAAGTAAGCGGCTATCCAGCCATTCCACTGCAAGAATAGTCAAAATTACCGCTGCGCCGAAATAAAACGCAGCCGGTCCCATAGTAAAAGCCAGAATCTGATCGCGATTAATCAGAGACATGGTTAACGAGATAACGAAAAGATCCAGCATCGACCAGCGGCCTATCCATGTCACCAGACGCAGCAACAGAATTCGCGTCCGCAGTCCCTGTTCGCATTTAAAATGGATACTCAACAATAGCGTAAACATCACGATGACTTTGGTAAACGGCACCAAAATACTGGCGATAAAAACGACGGCGGCGACGGCGATATTGCTGCTGGCAAGCGACATAATGCCCGACAGGATAGTGTCTTCCTGACGCCCGCCATTAATGTAGATTACCGAGATAGGCAGCAGGTTTGCCGGCAGCAAAAAGACAATAGACGCCAGCAAGGCCGCCCAACACTTTTGTATGCTCTGTTTTCTGCGTAGCCGTAGCGGAATATGACAACGCGGGCAGCGTCCTTTCGCATCCGGATAACCGCTAAAGTGGCAGCCAAGACAGACGCGCAATCTTTCGTCCGCACGTTGAGCAGGGCGCTGCGGATAAAATCGTTCCCATAGTTGCTCCACATTCAGATGAATCATAGTCAGAATGCTAAGAACCACCAACGAGACGAACGCTAAAAGCCCGATGCCCGGCTGCAGAAAGGCATAGTCCTGCACTTTGATAGAGGCAACGCCAATACCGACCAGATAGATGTCCAGCATCACCCACTCTTTCAGTTTTTCCAGCATCAGCAGGACTGGACGCAGATTCATGCCGAGAAGGCTGCCAAACCACAGATAAGCAATTGAAAAAACCAGAATAAGCGGCGCGCCCACCACGCAAAAGAGCACCATTGCGGCGGTTAACGGATCGCCCTGCTGCGTCATTTGCCAGATGCCGTGCATCACATTGGCATCAATGCGTACGCCCAACAGGTAGATATGGAGTAGCGGTTCACTCCAGGCAAACGGCATCAATAGCAGCATGGTTACCGCCATCGCGGTCAGCCGCGTTAGCGACCAGTCGCGCCCATCGCGAATTTTGGCCTGGCAACGAGGGCAATAAGCGCTTTGATGAGCGCTCATCTCCGGCAAGCTGAACAGCATGTCGCATTCAGGGCAGCGCTGGTAGTGGCTGCGCGGCAGCGCTTCGCTAATTGACCTGATCGTTAGCTTTTTTGTTGGCGTGACGTGTGAGGTGTTCAGAGCCATGTATCGTGAATCAAAGTGTTAGAATAATGTAATCTTAACTCATGACAGGAATAATCTTGAGCAAGAACGCATTTAATGCTTATTTTAATAGCCTGTGTTTAGGAGTAAGACCACGAAGTGATTATATAATGAGCAAAACAGAACTATACGCGGCGTTAAACCGCGATTTTCAGTCGTTAATGGCAGGTGAAACCAGCTTTCTGGCCACGCTGGCGAATACCAGCGCGCTACTGTTCGAACGTCTTACCGAGGTGAACTGGGCAGGGTTTTATCTCCTCGAAGGCGATACGCTGGTGTTGGGGCCGTTTCAGGGGCGAATCGCCTGTGTGCGGATTCCGGTTGGTCGCGGCGTGTGCGGCGCAGCGGTAGCGCAGAATAAGGTTCAACGTATTGATGATGTTCATGCGTTTGACGGCCATATTGCCTGTGATGCCGCCAGCAACGCCGAAATTGTGCTGCCTGTCACGGTTGGCGAACGGATTATCGGCGTGCTGGATATAGATAGCACGGCGTTTGGCCGTTTTACCGAAGAAGATGAACACGGCCTGCGTACGCTGGTCGCACAGCTTGAAACCGTGCTTGCAACGACGGATTACAAAAAATTCTTTGCGAGCGTCGCAGGATAATCAACGGATAACGTAGCAATTACTGATGGCGTCATTATAATGACGCCTGTTCATGCCTGCTGCTTGTTGGCTACGTCCGTTGTAATCAGGAAATTTCATGGAAAATCAACCTAAGTTGAATAGCAGTAAAGAAGTTATCGCGTTTCTGGCCGAGCGTTTTCCTCACTGTTTTAGTGCGGAAGGCGAAGCTCGCCCGCTGAAAATTGGTATTTTTCAGGATCTGGTAGAGCGAGTTGGGGGCGAAATGAACCTCAGCAAAACGCAACTTCGTTCCGCTTTACGTCTTTATACTTCAAGCTGGCGTTACCTGTACGGCGTTAAGCCGGGCGCAACGCGCGTCGACCTTGATGGCAATCCGTGCGGCGAGCTGGAAGAACAGCATGTCGAACATGCGCGTAAGCAGCTTGAAGAAGCCAAAGCCCGTGTTCAGGCGCAGCGCGCAGAGCAGCAAGCGAAAAAACGCGAAGCTGCCGCGGCGGCTGGCGAAAAAGAAGACGCGCCGCGACGCGAGCGTAAACCTCGCCCGGTAGCGCGTCGTAAAGAAGGCGCTGAACGTAAACCTCGCGCTGATAAACCGACGACGAAAGCGCCGCGTGCGCCTCGCGAAGAGAAGCACACGCCGGTTTCTGATATTTCAGTATTGACCGTAGGGCAGTCCCTCAAGGTGAAAGCGGGTAATAATGCGATGGATGCCACCGTATTAGAAATCACCAAAGATGGTGTCCGTGTACAGCTGAATTCGGGTATGTCTTTGATTGTACGCGCAGAACACCTGGTGTTCTGAAACGGAGGCCAGGCCTGGCATGAACACTTTTTTTAGGCTTACCGCGTTAGCTGGCCTGCTTGCATTAGCAGGCCAGTCCTTCGCCGTGGAAGATATTACGCGTGCCGATCAAATTCCCGTACTAAAGGAAGAGACGCAACATGCGACGGTGAGCGAGCGCGTAACGTCGCGTTTTACCCGCTCCCACTATCGCCAGTTCGATCTGGATGAGGCATTTTCGGCAAAGATTTTTGATCGCTATCTGAATCTTCTCGACTATAGCCACAACGTTTTGTTGGCGAGCGATGTCGAGCAGTTTGCGAAAAAGAAAACCGTGTTGGGCGATGAGCTGCGCACGGGTAAGCTGGATGTTTTTTACGATCTTTATAACCTGGCGCAAAAGCGCCGGTTTGAACGTTACCAGTACGCGCTAAAAGTGCTGGAACGGCCAATGGATTTCACCGGAAACGATACGTTTAACCTGGACCGCAGTAAAGCGCCCTGGCCTAAAGATGAGGCTGAGCTAAATGCGCTGTGGGATGGTAAAGTGAAATTCGATGAGCTCAGTCTGAAACTCACCGGCAAGAGCGACAAAGAAATTCGCGAAACGCTGACGCGTCGCTACAAATTCGCTATTCGTCGCCTGGCGCAGACCAACAGTGAAGATGTGTTCTCGCTGGCGATGACCGCTTTTGCGCGTGAAATCGACCCACATACAAATTATCTTTCTCCCCGCAATACCGAGCAGTTTAATACCGAAATGAGCCTGTCTCTGGAAGGTATCGGCGCGGTGCTGCAAATGGATGACGATTATACTGTCATTAACTCATTGGTTGCCGGCGGCCCGGCAGCGAAGAGCAAGTCGATTAGCGTCGGCGATCGTATCGTCGGCGTAGGGCAAGCCGGAAAACCGATGGTCGACGTCATTGGCTGGCGTCTTGACGATGTGGTGGCGCTGATCAAAGGGCCAAAAGGCAGCAAGGTTCGACTGGAAATACTGCCGGCTGGCAAAGGGACGAAAACGCGTATTATCACGCTGACGCGTGAACGGATTCGTCTTGAAGATCGCGCGGTTAAAATGTCGGTGAAAACCGTCGGCAAGGAAAAAGTTGGCGTACTGGATATTCCAGGCTTCTATGTCGGCTTGACCGATGATGTCAAAGTTCAGCTTCAGAAGCTGGAAAAACAGAACGTTAACAGCATCGTTATCGATCTGCGTTCAAACGGCGGTGGGGCGCTGACGGAAGCCGTTTCGCTTTCCGGTCTGTTTATCCCTTCTGGTCCGATAGTTCAGGTGCGCGACAATAACGGCAAAGTGCGTGAGGATAGCGACACCGACGGCGTGGTCTACTACAAAGGCCCGCTGGTGGTGCTGGTCGATCGTTTCAGTGCCTCGGCATCGGAAATCTTCGCTGCCGCGATGCAGGATTATGGTCGCGCGCTGATTGTCGGTGAGCCGACCTTCGGTAAAGGGACGGTACAGCAATATCGTTCGCTAAACCGAATTTACGATCAGATGCTTCGCCCGGAATGGCCTGCGCTGGGTTCGGTGCAGTACACCATTCAGAAGTTTTACCGTGTCAACGGCGGTAGTACGCAGCGTAAAGGGGTCACGCCGGATATCATCATGCCGACTGGCAATGAAGAGACGGAAACCGGAGAAAAATTTGAAGATAACGCCTTGCCGTGGGATAGCATTGATGCGGCGAAATACGTGAAATCGGACGATTTGGCCCCGTTTGGCCCGGAATTATTGAAAGAACACAACGCGCGTATCGCCAAAGATCCTGAGTTTCAGTACATCATGAAGGATATCGCACGTTTCAATGCCATGAAGGATAAGCGCAACATCGTCTCTCTGAATTATGCGCAGCGTGAGAAAGAGAACAATGAAGAAGACGCTCTGCGTCTGGCGCGTATTAACGATCGGTTTAAACGTGAGGGTAAACCGTTGCTGAAGAAACTGGACGATCTGCCAAAGGATTACCAGGAGCCGGACCCGTACCTTGATGAAACGGTGAAGATTGCTCTGGACCTGGCGCATCTTGAAAAAGAAAAACCAGCGGAGCAGGCGGCAGCCAATAAGTAACGCTAAACAGGCACAAAAAATTGTGCCTGTTTTTTGTCTATGGAAAACCCCCAGCTAGGCTGGGGGTTCCGGAAAGCTTTCAGCTTTAAGCTAGTTATTAAAACCCCTTT
>NZ_JAMLWO010000022.1:0-6247 GCF_056991255.1 Salmonella sp. A1325
TGGCGCCACGCCACCGGGCCGTCAGGGTCTTATTTCTCCTGCGCCAGCCGGATACTGCGCTCTATCACCGCCCGCCGGGCGTCACCCGCCGGCAGTAACTTCAGCATCATCTCCCAGGCCGCCACCGCCTCGCCAAAGCGCTGCTGCTCAAAGGCGTTAAACGCATACAGGCTTAACACCCGGATATCCGTATGGTCGCGGCTCACCAGCCGGCGCAGCAGCTCCCCGCCGCGGCGGTTATCCTCCGGGTCGGACGAGCGCGTCAGCGCCTCCGCGTAGCCCAGCGCCGCATCGCTGTTTTTCGGGTCCAGACGGTAAGCGTTCGCATACGCCCCGGTGGCGGTACCGGCATTACCCAGTACCATACCGATGCGCCCCAGCATGAGCCAGCCCTCAACATTGCCGGCATCATTCTGCAGGCGGGTGCGCAGCCCCAGCGCCAGCCGCGCCATCTCCTCCTCATTCAGCGGCTGCGCCTGCGGATCCAGCGCCCGCGCCAGCAGCCCGGGCGTCTGCGCCGTCGCCTGCTGCCAGGCCCTCACCTGCGGATAGCTGCCGGTCAGGGCGTAGCTGCCGGCGCCGACCGCCAGCGCAATGACGGCCCCCGGCACGTAAACGCCCCACCCGGCGCGCGCGCCGCAAACCGGGGTGTCCGCCGGCAGCGGCTCCCGGCGCAGGCGCACCCGCCGGCGCGTGCGGGCGACGATTATCCACCCGCCCGCCACGATGGCGGCCAGCGGCAGCACCCACAGCAGCACCGTCAGCGGGGTCAGCGGCGGGTCGTAGGTGACAAAGTTGCCGTAGCGCGCCACCATGTAATCGATGATTTCCTGGCGGCTCTTCCCCTCCTGCATCAGGTCATACACCCTGCGGCGCATGTCGGTGGCTATCATCGCGTTCGAGTCCGCAATGCTGTTGTTCTGGCATTTCGGGCAGCGCAGCTGCTCCGTGAGCTGGCGGAACTGCTGCTCCTGCGCTTCATCTTTAAACGGCATCACGTCGGTGGTTGCCCGCGCTGACCCGGCGATAACCAGCGCCAGCATCAGCATCACCATGCCCGGTAACAGTCTCATTGCGCCGCCTCCCGGCTGTATCTGTCCCACAGCGGTTTCAGTTCACTCTCCCATACCCGGGCATTCAAATCGCCCGCATGGCGGTAGCGGATAATCCCGTTGCCGTCGATGAGGAAGGTTTCCGGCGCGCCGTACACGCCCAGGTCCAGCCCCAGCATCCCGTCGCTGTCCGATAAACTCAGCGCATACGGGTTGCCCAGTTCCTTTAACCAGGCCACCGCCTTCGCCCGGTCGTCCTTATAGTTCAGCCCGACCACCCGGATACCCTGCGCAGAAAGCTGGTTCAGGTACTGATGTTCGGCGCGGCAGGTCGGGCACCAGGTGGCCCAGACGTTAAGCAGCACCGGTTTCCCCTGCGTCAGCACCTCCGCCTGGTAGTACTGACCCGGCGTCTCCAGCGATTCCAGGCGGAACGCCGGCACCGGCTTTCCGGTCAGCGCCGATTCGAGATTCGTCGGGTCATCGCCCTCAGCGTTGCGCGCCAGCTGCCACAGCAGCGCCGCGGCAATCAGCAGAAAAATCAGCAGCGGTAATAACAGTACGTTGCGTTTCATCCGGCCTCCGGCAATGGTTTACGGCGGCGGTAGCGCGGGTCCGCCAGGCACAGCAGCCCGCCCAGCGCCATCAGCAGTCCCCCGGCCCATATCCAGCGGACAAACGGTTTGTAGTACAGGCGCACGGCCCACGCGCCGTTGTCCAGCTCCTCCCCGAGCGCGGCGTACAGGTCGCGGGTCAGCCCGCCGTCAATCGCCGCCTCGGTCATCACCATCCGGCTGGTGTTGTAGAGCCGTTTCTCCGCGTGCAGCACCGCCTCCGGCTCGCCGTGGCGCGTCACCCCGATGAGGGCCACCCCGCCGCGGTAGTTGGGGCCGGTGATGTCCCGCACCTCCCGGAAGGTGAAGCGGTAGTCGTGAATGGTCACGCTGTCGCCCGCCCGCATCCGCACGTCACGCTCCACGCTGTAATTCTGGCTGAAGGCGATGCCGGTAATCGTCACCGCCAGCCCGAGGTGCGCCGCCACCATTCCCCAGTAGCTGAGAGAGGTTTTCGTGCCGCGGGACACGCGCTGTACGGCTTCGGCCACCGCCAGCACCGCAATCCAGCAGGCCATCGCCATCCCCACCGCCGTCATGGCGATGATTTTATCTTCCAGCAGCCATGGCAAAAGTACCGACAGCACCAGGGTGGAGACCAGGGCGGTGAGCAGCAGTTTCCTGATGTTACGCGGCCGGTCCCGGCCCCAGCGCACCAGCGGCCCCACCCCCAGCAGCAGGGCAAAGGGGACCATCAGCCAGGTGAACATGGTGTTAAAGAACGGCTCCCCCACCGAAATGCTGCCCAGCCCCAGCTGTTTGTGCACCAGCGGCAGCAGGGTGCCCAGCAGCACCACCAGCATGGCGGCCATCAGCAGGACGTTGTTGCCGAGCAGCAGCGACTCGCGCGACCACAGCGCGTTGTTCACCCGCGAACGCACCCTGTGCCCGCGCACGGCGAACAGCAGCAGCGAGCCGCCGGTGACCAGCACCATAAAGGCGAGGATAAACATTCCGCGCGCCGGGTCGGAGGCGAAGGCGTGCACCGACACCAGCACCCCGGAGCGCACCAGGAAGGTGCCCAGCAGGCACAGCGAGAAGGCGCAGATGGACAGCAGCAGCGTCCACGCCTTAAAGCCGGCGCGCTGTTCGGTGACCGCCAGCGAGTGCAGCAGGGCGGTACCCGCCAGCCACGGCATAAAGGAGGCGTTCTCCACCGGGTCCCAGAACCACCAGCCGCCCCAGCCCAGCTCGTAGTAGGCCCACGCCGAGCCGAGCACGATGCCCAGCGTCAGGAACACCCACGCCGCCAGCGTCCACGGGCGGGCAAAACGGGTGAACGCGCTGTCCAGACGCCCGCTCAGCAGCGCGGCGATGGCGAAGGCGAAGGCCACCGAGAAGCCGACATAGCCCATGTACAGCAGCGGCGGGTGGAAAATCAGCCCCGGGTCCTGCAGCAGCGGGTTCAGGTCGCGCCCCTCCACCGGAAAGGCCGGCAGCGTGCGGGCGAACGGGCCGGAGGTGAACAGAATGAACGCCAGAAAACCGGCGCAGACCATCCCCATCACCGCCAGCACCCGGGCGACGATATCCGCCGGCACCTGCCGGCTGAACACCGCCACCGCCAGGGTCCAGCCGCTCATCAGCAGCACCCACAGCAGCAGCGAGCCCTCGTGCGCCCCCCAGGTGGCGGCCACCCGGTACCACACCGGCAGCTGCGTGTTCGAGTTGCCGGCGACATAGGCCACGGTGAAGTCGTTAACCACAAAGGCGTGCACCAGCACGAAAAACGCGCCCGCCACGCAGATAAACAGCAGCCAGGCGAACACCCCGGCCGACGCCATCATCCGCGCGTCGCCGCGCGCCACGCCCCACAGCGGGTAAACGGACAGCAGCAGCGCCACGCCGAGCGCCAGGCACAGCAGTGCGTGGCCGTATTCAGGCATCATGATGAAGTGTCCTTATCAGCGCGTTGCGGGCGGCGGTGGTTTTCCTGCATCGCCTTTTCCACTTCCGGCGGGGTGTAGTTCTCGTCATGCTTGGCCAGCACCTCGTGCGCCAGGACGTGGTTGCCCTTCTCCAGGGTGCCCTGCACCACCACCCCCTGCCCCTCGCGGAACAGGTCCGGCAGTATCCCCTCATAGCTCACCGTCACCGACCCTTCGGCGTCGTAGAGGCTGAAGTTCACCTTCAGCGAGTCCGGGTCGCGCCTGACGCTGCCGGGCATCACCATCCCGCCGACGCGCAGGCGCTGGCCCGCCGCCGGCAGCTGCTGCGTCTCGCGCTTGCCGTAGAGGATTTCGCCGGGGGTATAGAACAGGTCGATATTCGCGCGCAGCGCGTACAGGACCAGGGCGGTGGTCAGCCCCAGGCCCGCCAGCACCGCGCAGACCACCCATAGCCGGTTTTTACGTCGCAGGTTCACGCCGCCTCCTGTTGCGCCTGTGCGGCGCGCATCCGCGCCTCGCGCGCCTGCTGCTGCGCCACGCCGCGCAGAATGGCCCGGCGCTGCAGCACCGTGTGCAGCACCAGCAGCACCAGCGGCGCCACGGTCATCGCCACCGCCAGCCAGACAAAAAAGGCGTACCCGCCCATGGCGAAAAAATCGCTCCACGATGAAAATGCCGGACTCACCGGTGCCCCCTTTTCAGTATCAGTTCGCTCACCCACGGGCGGCGTTTTTCCATCAGTAAAATCAGGTTGCGCATCCGCATCAGCGACAGCGTCATAAAGAGCAGCAGGTAGCCGGCGATGGCCCAGCGCAGCGGCGAGCGCATCGCCGGGTCGATACTCTGCTGCATCCGCGTCGAGCCCTGGTGCAGGGTGTTCCACCACTCGACGGAATAGTGGATAACCGGCAGGTTCACCACGCCGACCAGCACCAGAATGCCCGCCGCGCGCCCGGCCATTTTACGGTCGTCAAAGGCGTGCCACAGGGCGATGACCCCGGCGTAGAGAAACAGCAGCACCAGCTCCGAGGTCAGGCGCGCGTCCCACACCCACCAGGTGCCCCACATCGGTTTGCCCCACGCCGCGCCGGTGACCAGCGCGATGAAGGTGTACACCGCCCCCACCGGCGCCATCGCCGCGACGGCAAGGCTGGCCATTTTCATCTGCCAGACCAGCCCGGTAAACGCCGCCACCGCCATCGCCGCATAGATACCCATTGACCAGATGGCCGCCGGGACATGCAGGTACATAATGCGGTAGCCCTCCCCCTGCTGGTAGTCCGCCGGGGCGAAACCAAAGCCCCGGACCCAGCCGGTGGCCAGCGCGATGATGCCGGCCGCCGCCAGCCACGGCACGAGCCTGCCGCAAATCTGATACAGCCGGGGCGGCGCCGCCAGCTGATGAAGGGTTTTCCACATAGTCGTCACCTGACCTCCTGAAACCAGTAAAATGTCCGTCGCGCCGGGGCGCTACTGCACGCTGAGGCGCAGCGCCGCCGCGGTGGCGAACGGGCTTAACGTCGCGCTGCCCGCCAGCAGCGCCCCCAGCACCGCCAGATAGCCGTCAGCGGGTAAATGCATCGATGCCGCGTCCATCGCCGCGGCGGCGAAAATCAGCACCGGGACACTCAGCGGCAGCACCAGAATGCCCAGCAGGACGCCGCCGCGCCGCAGCCCGGCCGTCAGCCCGACGCCCGGCGCGGCGAGAAACCCCAGCGCCGGCGTGCCGAGCAGCAGCGTCAGCGCCATGATTTTCCAGCCGTACACGTCCATCCCCAGCAGCAGCGCCACCAGCGGGGAGAGCATAATCAGCGGCAGGCCGGTCACCGCCCAGTGGGCCAGCACCTTCGCCAGCACCACCGCCGGCAGCGGCACCGGCAGCAGCATCAGCTGCTCCAGGCTGCCGTCCTGCAGGTCGTCGCGAAACAGCCGCTCCAGCGCCAGCAGCGAGGCCAGCAGCGCCGCCACCTGGATGATGCCCGGCGCGATACGCGCCAGCAGCTGCGGCTGCGGCCCGACGCTTAACGGAAACAGGGTGATGACCATCAGGAAGAACCACAGCGGGCCGGCGATGTCCGCGCCGTGGCGGAACGCCACGCGCAGTTCGAGACAGAAGACACGCCACATCACAGCCCTGCCCCCCCGCCGGTCAGCGCCAGGCGGCGGACGGTGTCCGCGGCCCCCGGCAGCGGCTGGTGGGTGGTGAGAATGACCATCCCGCCCTGCGCCGTGTGCGCCGCCATCCGCCGGGTGAGGCGCGCCACGCCGTTAACGTCAATGGCGGTGAACGGCTCGTCGAGCACCCACAGCGCGGCGCGGGTCAGCCACAGGCGGGCCAGCGCCACCCGGCGCTGCTGCCCGGCCGAGAGCCGGGCGACCGGCACGTCCTCAAATCCCGCCAGCCCGGCCTGCGCCAGCGCCTCCGGGAGACGCGCGCCGTCGCCGGGGTGGAAGAAGTGCAGGTTCTCCCGCGCCGTCAGGCGGGATTTAATCCCCGGCTGGTGCCCTATCCACAGCAGGCCGGAATGGAAGCTGTCGCGCACGCGGCGCAGGGGTTCGCCCTGCCAGTACACCTCGCCGCCGTCCGGGCGCGCCAGCCCGGTCAGCAGGCGCAGCAGGGTGGTTTTTCCGGCGCCGTTGCCGCCGGTGACCTGCACCCACTCCCCGGCGTCCACGGTGAACGACAGCCCGC
>NZ_JAMLWO010000023.1:0-4411 GCF_056991255.1 Salmonella sp. A1325
TGTGCGTAGTGGCGGGTCGGGGTATCGTATTCAACGTGAGAAGTGTTGATGGTGATACCACGCGCTTTTTCTTCCGGCGCGTTATCGATCTGGTCGAATGCGCGAGCGGCACCGCCGTAGGTTTTAGCCAGTACGGTAGTAATGGCAGCGGTCAGCGTTGTTTTACCATGGTCAACGTGGCCGATAGTACCGACGTTAACGTGCGGTTTTGTACGTTCAAACTTTTCTTTAGACATCGATTGTCCCTCTAAGACACGGATAAATCGGTGATATCACCACATCAACCAGGCAACACGCCCGACTTGTTGAATGCTAATAAACAGAAGAGAAAAACAGGAAGGAGAAAAGAAGTGGTGCTGATAGGCAGATTCGAACTGCCGACCTCACCCTTACCAAGGGTGCGCTCTACCAACTGAGCTATATCAGCACATCTTGGAGCGGGCAGCGGGAATCGAACCCGCATCATCAGCTTGGAAGGCTGAGGTAATAGCCATTATACGATGCCCGCATCCTGGAACTCGGCTACCTGATTTTCATTCTGCACTGAATATCGAGAGAAACTCTCTTTATTCGAGCCGGTAAGCGAACTTATCGTCTCGGGCTGCGCCATCGCGCGGCCGAAAATGGTGGTGGGGGAAGGATTCGAACCTTCGAAGTCTGTGACGGCAGATTTACAGTCTGCTCCCTTTGGCCGCTCGGGAACCCCACCGGACTTGATGGTGCCGACTACCGGAATCGAACTGGTGACCTACTGATTACAAGTCAGTTGCTCTACCTACTGAGCTAAGTCGGCATCAAGTAGCGCGCATTCTATGGAGACCTGCGTGCTCATGCAACTAAAAAATTGCATAAAATGTTCTATCGCTCACATTTTGCGCTATAAGAGACAAAAATGCTCTAATTTCAAACAAGAGAGCATAAATTTTCGGCATTTTACTGACCGTCAGACCAGGATACGACGCGGCATTTCAACGTTCCGTCGATAGAAAGCAATCTTCTGTATCTGGTATATTCGTCACATTGCTTCTCAGGGATAGCTTTCACAGCGAGATTTTTTCTTATTATTCCTCCCCATCTGGTGTTACCCTCCTGCCCATTGTCCAAATTAACTTAAATGTGACGTGCCGTTGCATGTCAGGGATGGCCCTCGTTCATCGCTGAACTGATGTAGCAATAGCAGCCAGAAACATGCTTATGAGTATAAAAGAGCAATCGTTAATGACGCCTTACCTACAGTTTGATCGCAGCCAGTGGGCTGCGCTTCGCGATTCTGTGCCGATGACCCTGACCGAGGATGAGATCGCGCAGTTAAAAGGCATTAATGAAGATTTATCGCTGGAAGAAGTTGCAGAAATATATTTACCTCTCTCCCGTTTGCTAAATTTCTATATCAGTTCAAATCTGCGTCGTCAGGCTGTCCTGGAACAGTTTCTGGGCACTAACGGCCAGCGAATCCCTTACATCATCAGTATCGCGGGCAGCGTCGCAGTGGGTAAAAGCACGACAGCACGCGTTCTGCAAGCGTTGCTGAGTCGCTGGCCGGAACACCGCCGTGTTGAATTGATTACCACAGACGGCTTCCTCCACCCAAACCAGGTGTTGAAAGAACGCGGGTTAATGAAGAAAAAGGGGTTCCCCGAATCGTATGATATGCACCGACTGGTGAAATTCGTTTCTGACCTCAAGTCGGGCGTACCGAACGTGACGGCGCCAGTCTATTCTCATTTGATTTACGATGTTATTCCTGAAGGGGATAAAACCGTCGCTCAGCCTGATATATTGATTCTTGAAGGTTTGAATGTTTTACAAAGCGGTATGGATTATCCTCACGATCCGCACCATGTATTTGTCTCTGATTTCGTTGATTTCTCTATTTACGTTGATGCGCCAGAAGAACTTCTTCAGACATGGTATATCAACCGCTTCCTGAAATTCCGCGAAGGGGCGTTTACCGATCCTGACTCTTATTTCCACAATTATGCGAAATTATCTAAAGAAGAAGCTGTTAATACAGCAGCTTCGCTTTGGAAAGAAATTAACTGGTTGAATTTAAAACAAAATATCTTACCTACACGAGAACGTGCCAGCCTTATTATGACCAAGAGCGCTAACCATGCGGTGGAACAGGTAAGATTGCGAAAATAACAGAAAAAAGGGGAGTACCGACTCCCCTTTTTTACTATTCGGCGCTTCGCAGCGATATTTCCCCACCCATCCAGGGTTTAATCACGCCATCCTGTTCAAGCAATAATGCACCCTGAGTATCAATGCCGCGAGAAATACCAAATATTTCTTTGTCGCCAATAATCAGTTTTACCGGACGATCAATAAAATTATCCAGTTTTTTCCAGCGCGAAAGATAAGGAGAAAGTCCTTCTTGCTCAAAAAGCTCAAGCGCAGCACGTAACTTATAAATCAGCTTTGCGGCCAGCATATTGCGGTCGAGCGTAATTCCGGCCTCCTGCAACGTGATCCATCCCTGATTTATCACGTCCTCTTCTACACGACGCATTGCCATGTTAATACCAGCGCCAATCACTATTTGTGCGGCATCGCCCGTTTTACCGGTTAACTCAACCAGAATACCCGCCAGTTTGCGATCCAGCAGGTAGAGGTCGTTAGGCCACTTCACGCGAACTTTATCTGCGCCCAGTTCACGCAGCACTTCCGCCATCACAATTCCAATGACCAGACTCAAGCCTATTGCCGCCGCAGGCCCCTGCTCCAGACGCCAGTACATTGAAAGATATAGATTCGCACCAAACGGTGAGAACCATTTACGCCCGCGACGACCACGCCCTGCCTGTTGGTATTCTGCTACACAGGCATCGCCTGAACGCAGCTCGCCAATTCGATCAAGTAAATACTGATTGGTTGAATCGATAACGGGCAATACCGCCACGTTTCCGCTATCCAGTTGGCTATGAATACGGTCAGCATCCAGTAACTGGATGGGTTCCGGCAAGCTATATCCTTTCCCCGGAACGGTAAATACATCTACTCCCCAGTCGCGTAATGTCTGGATATGTTTATTAATCGCCGCGCGGCTCATTCCCAGCCGTTCACCCAACTGCTCGCCTGAGTGAAACTCTCCGTCGGCAAGTAGTGAGATTAGCGTCAGGGGAACGGTAGTATCTTTCATGCAATGCTCTCCACAGCGTTCACCTCTCCGGACCGACCAATAAAGCGAACCTCAGGCTCCAGCCAGACATTAAATTTTTCACCCACTTTTTGCCGGACATGATGCGCCAGCGCCACCACATCTTTACTTGTCGCATCATTCGCATTAATCAATACCAGCGCCTGTTGGCGATGCACCGCAGCGCCGCCAATGGTGACGCCTTTCAACTGACATTGATCTATCAGCCAGCCTGCCGCCAGCTTCACTGAGCCGTCTGCCTGAGGGTAATGCGGCGCGTTGGGAAATCGTTCTAACAGTTCCATAGCAATATCGGCTGCGACAACGGGATTTTTAAAAAAGCTGCCCGCATTGCCATTCACTTTAGGATCCGGCAACTTTGTGGTGCGCATATGGCATACAGCATCAAACACCTGTTGCGCGGTGACCGTTTTCGGGTCCAGACAAGTAAGATCGCCATAGGTCAACACCGGCTGCCATTGCTTTGACAAACGCAGCCCCACCGCGACGATCGCAACGCGATCCTGATATTCATTTTTGAAGATACTGTCACGATAGCCGAAACGGCATTCCGCCGCAGACAAACGCAGACGTTTTCCCGTTTCCAGATCAACGCAGTCAACGTAGTCGCAGACGCGCTGTAGTTCTACGCCATACGCGCCAATATTCTGTATAGGCGAGGAACCAACGCAGCCAGGGATCAGCGCCAGATTCTCCAGGCCGGGCATGTTGTTGTCCAGCGCGTAGCGAACCAGCTGATGCCAGTTTTCGCCTGCGCCGACGTGTAGGTGCCAGGCGTCCGCGGTTTCATTGACCTCAATGCCTTTCAGGCGGTTAAGGATCACGGTGCCGGCGTAATTTTCCAGAAACAGGACATTGCTTCCTTCACCCAGGATCATAACCGGCAGTCCCTCACGAGTTGCTTGCTGCCAGGCGCTCAGTAGTTGTTGTTCGTTTTCAGCGCATACGATGTGCTTTGCACAATGATCAATGCCGAAGGTATTCCAGGGTTTTAGGGAGTGATTCATAGACGCTTTCCTGATGCAAAATCAGGCTTAGTTTACCGCATCTGTGTTGGGAAGGCTTGTGGTTATGTCGACGGAATAAGGCGGTATACACAGGCATTGTGCCGATGCCGTAGGCCGGATAAGGCGGAGCCGCCACCCGGCGGTGCAGGTTGCCTGATGGCGCTGCACTTATCAGGCCTACATTTTTACAGTTACCACACACGCAAAAAAGCCCGTCCTGACGGACGGGCTTCTTCACTTGTTT
>NZ_JAMLWO010000024.1:0-1719 GCF_056991255.1 Salmonella sp. A1325
GAAGGTGGCCTGTGAGGGTTGCTGGAGGTATCAGAAGTGCGAATGCTGACATAAGTAACGATAAAGCGGGTGAAAAGCCCGCTCGCCGGAAGACCAAGGGTTCCTGTCCAACGTTAATCGGGGCAGGGTGAGTCGACCCCTAAGGCGAGGCCGAAAGGCGTAGTCGATGGGAAACGGGTTAATATTCCCGTACTTGGTGTTACTGCGAAGGGGGGACGGAGAAGGCTATGTTGGCCGGGCGACGGTTGTCCCGGTTTAAGCGTGTAGGTGTGTGTTCCAGGTAAATCCGGTTCACTTTAACACTGAGGCGTGATGACGAGGCACTACGGTGCTGAAGCAACAAATGCCCTGCTTCCAGGAAAAGCCTCTAAGCATCAGGTAACATCAAATCGTACCCCAAACCGACACAGGTGGTCAGGTAGAGAATACCAAGGCGCTTGAGAGAACTCGGGTGAAGGAACTAGGCAAAATGGTGCCGTAACTTCGGGAGAAGGCACGCTGACACGTAGGTGAAGTGATTTACTCATGGAGCTGAAGTCAGTCGAAGATACCAGCTGGCTGCAACTGTTTATTAAAAACACAGCACTGTGCAAACACGAAAGTGGACGTATACGGTGTGACGCCTGCCCGGTGCCGGAAGGTTAATTGATGGGGTCAGCGCAAGCGAAGCTCCTGATCGAAGCCCCGGTAAACGGCGGCCGTAACTATAACGGTCCTAAGGTAGCGAAATTCCTTGTCGGGTAAGTTCCGACCTGCACGAATGGCGTAATGATGGCCAGGCTGTCTCCACCCGAGACTCAGTGAAATTGAACTCGCTGTGAAGATGCAGTGTACCCGCGGCAAGACGGAAAGACCCCGTGAACCTTTACTATAGCTTGACACTGAACATTGAGCCTTGATGTGTAGGATAGGTGGGAGGCTTTGAAGTGTGGACGCCAGTCTGCATGGAGCCGGCCTTGAAATACCACCCTTTAATGTTTGATGTTCTAACGTGGACCCGTTACCCGGGTTGCGGACAGTGTCTGGTGGGTAGTTTGACTGGGGCGGTCTCCTCCTAAAGAGTAACGGAGGAGCACGAAGGTTGGCTAATCCTGGTCGGACATCAGGAGGTTAGTGCAATGGCATAAGCCAGCTTGACTGCGAGCGTGACGGCGCGAGCAGGTGCGAAAGCAGGTCATAGTGATCCGGTGGTTCTGAATGGAAGGGCCATCGCTCAACGGATAAAAGGTACTCCGGGGATAACAGGCTGATACCGCCCAAGAGTTCATATCGACGGCGGTGTTTGGCACCTCGATGTCGGCTCATCACATCCTGGGGCTGAAGTAGGTCCCAAGGGTATGGCTGTTCGCCATTTAAAGTGGTACGCGAGCTGGGTTTAGAACGTCGTGAGACAGTTCGGTCCCTATCTGCCGTGGGCGCTGGAGAACTGAGGGGGGCTGCTCCTAGTACGAGAGGACCGGAGTGGACGCATCACTGGTGTTCGGGTTGTCATGCCAATGGCACTGCCCGGTAGCTAAATGCGGAAGAGATAAGTGCTGAAAGCATCTAAGCACGAAACTTGCCCCGAGATGAGTTCTCCCTGAGACTTAAAGTCTCCTGAAGGAACGTTGAAGACGACGACGTTGATAGGCCGGGTGTGTAAGCGCAGCGATGCGTTGAGCTAACCGGTACTAATGAACCGTGAGGCTTAACCTTACAACGCCGAAGATGTTTTGGCGG
>NZ_JAMLWO010000025.1:0-1623 GCF_056991255.1 Salmonella sp. A1325
AGGTAAGGAGGTGATCCAACCGCAGGTTCCCCTACGGTTACCTTGTTACGACTTCACCCCAGTCATGAATCACAAAGTGGTAAGCGCCCTCCCGAAGGTTAAGCTACCTACTTCTTTTGCAACCCACTCCCATGGTGTGACGGGCGGTGTGTACAAGGCCCGGGAACGTATTCACCGTGGCATTCTGATCCACGATTACTAGCGATTCCGACTTCATGGAGTCGAGTTGCAGACTCCAATCCGGACTACGACGCACTTTATGAGGTCCGCTTGCTCTCGCGAGGTCGCTTCTCTTTGTATGCGCCATTGTAGCACGTGTGTAGCCCTGGTCGTAAGGGCCATGATGACTTGACGTCATCCCCACCTTCCTCCAGTTTATCACTGGCAGTCTCCTTTGAGTTCCCGACCGAATCGCTGGCAACAAAGGATAAGGGTTGCGCTCGTTGCGGGACTTAACCCAACATTTCACAACACGAGCTGACGACAGCCATGCAGCACCTGTCTCACGGTTCCCGAAGGCACAAATCCATCTCTGAAATCTTCCGTGGATGTCAAGACCAGGTAAGGTTCTTCGCGTTGCATCGAATTAAACCACATGCTCCACCGCTTGTGCGGGCCCCCGTCAATTCATTTGAGTTTTAACCTTGCGGCCGTACTCCCCAGGCGGTCTACTTAACGCGTTAGCTCCGGAAGCCACGCCTCAAGGGCACAACCTCCAAGTAGACATCGTTTACGGCGTGGACTACCAGGGTATCTAATCCTGTTTGCTCCCCACGCTTTCGCACCTGAGCGTCAGTCTTTGTCCAGGGGGCCGCCTTCGCCACCGGTATTCCTCCAGATCTCTACGCATTTCACCGCTACACCTGGAATTCTACCCCCCTCTACAAGACTCAAGCCTGCCAGTTTCGAATGCAGTTCCCAGGTTGAGCCCGGGGATTTCACATCCGACTTGACAGACCGCCTGCGTGCGCTTTACGCCCAGTAATTCCGATTAACGCTTGCACCCTCCGTATTACCGCGGCTGCTGGCACGGAGTTAGCCGGTGCTTCTTCTGCGGGTAACGTCAATTGCTGCGGTTATTAACCACAACACCTTCCTCCCCGCTGAAAGTACTTTACAACCCGAAGGCCTTCTTCATACACGCGGCATGGCTGCATCAGGCTTGCGCCCATTGTGCAATATTCCCCACTGCTGCCTCCCGTAGGAGTCTGGACCGTGTCTCAGTTCCAGTGTGGCTGGTCATCCTCTCAGACCAGCTAGGGATCGTCGCCTTGGTGAGCCGTTACCTCACCAACAAGCTAATCCCATCTGGGCACATCTGATGGCAAGAGGCCCGAAGGTCCCCCTCTTTGGTCTTGCGACGTTATGCGGTATTAGCCACCGTTTCCAGTAGTTATCCCCCTCCATCAGGCAGTTTCCCAGACATTACTCACCCGTCCGCCACTCGTCAGCAAAGCAGCAAGCTGCTTCCTGTTACCGTTCGACTTGCATGTGTTAGGCCTGCCGCCAGCGTTCAATCTGAGCCATGATCAAACTCTTCAATTTAAAAGTTTGATGCTCAATGAATTAAACTTCGTAATGAATTACGTGTTCACTCTTGAGACTTGGTATTCATTTTTCGTC
>NZ_JAMLWO010000026.1:0-1453 GCF_056991255.1 Salmonella sp. A1325
GGATCGCGCATCGTCAACGATGCAGGTGATCGTGAACAAGATATAGTTTTCCACAGTTCGTACAGGATAGGCCTCCTTATTGCTGCCTTCGCAGTGACAGTAACTGTCCCTGTGTTTTCACATCCTAACCTACCATGTTCCCGATAAGTTAAGTATATGAGCGTAGAGGAGCTTTTCGACCATGGGCACAACCTCTAAATCTGAAGGGAGTTCATCAATAGATACAATAATGAACGTTTCTTTAAAGATCTTTGTAGTCAGTCCCTGTTAGGTTGTCGTGACATAAGAATATCGCTTAATTTTGAATACAGGGAAATGTAATTGATTATAAATGTTGGACATGTAGCTACAGAAAAATTCGACACAACTGGAGTGAGCGCCTGTAACAACCAACAGAGTACTTCAGTTGATTTATCCTCCTGTATTATTAATGCTGCTTCAGAATGTACCGTTTTTGTCAGAACAATAATAAAGAAATCGGACAGTTATGATGCTATGCAAATTGACAGGCTTAAAATTGATACGCAGGAAAAATACGACGCTCTTAATTTACAAAGAGAACATCACAAGAAATTTCTGCAAACTATAAAAGCAAACTCTTTTGACAGAGCTATGGCTGAAAGACCAGAAAACCCAATATCTCTGAGTCTAATATATTCTTCCATTGATTCAATAAAATATAACACAGGGAACTGTGCTGATATGTCGCTAATTTTAGGTGCGATTATTGCAAAATATATACCACAAAGACTAACCGGAATAGGATTTTCGAAAAATAATGTATTTGATGCCAGAATAAGCACATCCCTTATGTATAATAGCGCGTCAGGAGGGAATCATGTGGTCGTTTTTTTGACTTTTACTGATTCAAAAGGAATATCGGAATATATACTTGACCCTTGGCTGGATGCGCGCATTTTCAAAAAGGAAGAGTCATATGAAATTTATAAAAACAATAGCAGTGAATATATCAATGAAAATCATTGCTTCGAAGCATACGATAAATACACTGCCATAATGAATAGCGCAGAATATATAGACGCCATAACAAAGACAATAAATCTTTTATATAGAGTTAATCTTGATGAAATTCAATTAACAAATCCATTTAAGTTTATATAATTAACTCTTATGGCTGATTAAAGGAGTGTTATTTTCCCATGAATGGCATCAAAGGCATGTTACTCGCCGGAAATTTTCTGTACAACGTCGAAACGCCAACATCATAAATAATCGCTACCTGCTGTCGCGGTACTCCCGCCCCAATCAGGCGCCCGGCCTGCGCCCATTGTTCCTGTGATTATTATTTAATAACGATTACGAAAACAAAAACTCAACTAACTGAATTAAATAGAATTAAAAAAAGTGACATATAAAAATGTACTTAATTATGTACTTTTGAAATCGTCAGCATACGATCTGCTGATCAACATACGACGTTACATCACAATAG
>NZ_JAMLWO010000027.1:0-1019 GCF_056991255.1 Salmonella sp. A1325
AGAACTTTAGCAACAACGCCCGCGCCAACGGTACGGCCGCCTTCACGGATTGCGAAACGCAGACCGTCGTCCATTGCGATCGGGTGGATCAGGGTAACAACCATTTTGATGTTGTCGCCCGGCATTACCATCTCTACGCCTTCCGGCAGTTCGATGGTGCCAGTCACGTCAGTAGTACGGAAGTAGAACTGCGGACGGTAGCCTTTGAAGAACGGAGTATGACGGCCGCCTTCATCTTTGGACAGAATGTACACTTCAGATTCGAACTTGGTGTGCGGCTTGATGGTGCCCGGCTTAGCCAGTACCTGACCACGTTCGATTTCTTCACGTTTGATACCACGCAGCAGAACACCTACGTTCTCACCGGCACGGCCTTCGTCCAGCAGTTTGCGGAACATTTCAACGCCAGTACAGGTAGACTTCTGAGTCTCTTTGATACCAACGATTTCAACTTCTTCGCCCACTTTGATGATACCGCGTTCTACACGACCGGTAACAACGGTACCACGACCGGAGATGGAGAATACGTCTTCGATCGGCAGCAGGAACGGCTTGTCAATCGCACGCTCTGGTTCCGGGATGTAAGAATCCAGGAAGCCAGCCAGTTCGATGATTTTCGCTTCCCACTCTGCATCGCCTTCCAGCGCTTTCAGAGCAGAACCACGAACGATCGGCGTGTCATCGCCCGGGAAGTCGTACTGAGACAGAAGTTCACGAACTTCCATTTCAACCAGTTCCAGCAGCTCTTCGTCATCAACCATGTCGCATTTGTTCAGGAACACGATGATGTACGGAACGCCTACCTGACGACCCAGCAGGATGTGCTCACGGGTCTGCGGCATCGGGCCGTCAGTCGCAGCAACAACCAGGATCGCGCCGTCCATCTGCGCAGCACCGGTGATCATGTTTTTAACATAGTCGGCGTGCCCCGGGCAGTCTACGTGTGCGTAGTGGCGGGTCGGGGTATCGTATTCAACGTGAGAAGTGTTGATGGTGATACCACGCGCTTTTTCTTCCGG
>NZ_JAMLWO010000028.1:0-1004 GCF_056991255.1 Salmonella sp. A1325
GCTATCGAGGCGGGTGTTGACGGCGTGGACACGGCGATTTCCTCCATGAGCGCCACCTACGGCCACCCGGCCACCGAGGCGCTGGTGGCGACGTTGGCAGGTACTGAGCATGACACCGGTCTGGATATCCTGAAGCTGGAGAGCATCGCCGCGTACTTCCGCGAGGTGCGCAAAAAGTATCACGCCTTTGAAGGCCAGCTGAAGGGCTACGACAGCCGTATTCTGGTGGCCCAGGTGCCGGGCGGAATGCTCACTAACCTCGAAAGCCAGCTGAAGCAGCAGAACGCGGCGGACAAACTCGACCAGGTGCTGGCGGAAATCCCCCGCGTGCGCGAGGACCTCGGCTTTATCCCGCTGGTGACCCCGACCTCGCAGATTGTCGGCACCCAGGCGGTGCTCAACGTCCTGACCGGCGAACGCTACAAAACCATCGCCAAAGAGACCGCCGGCATTCTGAAAGGCGAATACGGCCACACTCCGGTGCCGGTCAACGCCGCGCTACAGGCCCGCGTGCTGGAAGGGGGCGCTCCGGTGACCTGCCGCCCGGCGGACCTGCTGAAGCCGGAGCTGGCTGAACTGGAAGCGGACGTCAGGCGCCAGGCGCAGGAGAAGGGCATTACTCTGGCGGGAAACGCCATCGACGACGTGCTCACCGTGGCGCTGTTCCCGCAAATCGGCCTCAAATTCCTTGAGAACCGCCACAACCCGGCGGCGTTTGAGCCACTGCCGCAGGCGGAAGCCGCGCAGCCTGCCGCAGCCCCGGCAAAACCTGCCGCCTCCGGTATCTACACCGTGGAAGTGGAAGGCAAGGCCTTTGTGGTGAAGGTCAGCGACGGCGGCGATATCAGCCAGCTCACTGCTGCCACCCCGTCTTCCGCACCGGTTCAGGCTGCCGCCCCGGCAGGCGCCGGCACCCCGGTCACCGCGCCGCTGGCGGGCAACATCTGGAAGGTGATTGCCACCGAGGGCCAGACGGTGGCCGAAGGCGACGTGCTGCTGATTCT
>NZ_JAMLWO010000029.1:0-851 GCF_056991255.1 Salmonella sp. A1325
CCGCTGGCGGGCAACATCTGGAAGGTGATTGCCACCGAGGGCCAGACGGTGGCCGAAGGCGACGTGCTGCTGATTCTGGAAGCCATGAAGATGGAGACCGAAATCCGCGCCGCGCAGGCCGGGACGGTACGCGGTATCGCGGTGAAGTCCGGGGACGCGGTTTCCGTCGGCGACACCCTGATGACGCTGGCGTAACGGAGAACTGAAATGGAAAGTCTGAACGCCCTGCTTCAGGGCATGGGGCTGATGCACCTTGGCGCAGGCCAGGCCATCATGCTGCTGGTCAGCCTGCTGCTGCTGTGGCTGGCGATTGCGAAGAAGTTCGAGCCGCTGCTGCTGCTGCCGATTGGCTTCGGCGGCCTGCTCTCCAACATCCCGGAAGCGGGCATGGCGCTGACCGCGCTGGAAAGCCTGCTGGCACATCACGACGCCGGGCAGCTGGCGGTGATTGCCGCGAAGCTGAACTGCGCGCCGGACGTGCACGCCATTAAGGAAGCATTAGCGCTGGCGCTGCCGTCGGTGCAGGGCCAGATGGAGAACCTGGCGGTGGACATGGGCTATACGCCGGGGGTGCTGGCGCTGTTCTATAAAGTGGCGATTGGCTCCGGCGTCGCGCCGCTGGTCATCTTTATGGGCGTGGGGGCGATGACCGACTTCGGCCCGCTGCTGGCCAACCCGCGCACCCTGCTGCTGGGGGCGGCGGCGCAGTTCGGTATCTTCGCCACGGTGCTGGGGGCGCTGACGCTGAATTACTTCGGCCTGATTTCCTTCACCCTGCCGCAGGCGGCGGCCATCGGCATTATCGGCGGCGCGGACGGCCCGACGGCGATTTACCTGTCGGGCAAACTGGC
>NZ_JAMLWO010000030.1:0-833 GCF_056991255.1 Salmonella sp. A1325
CCCGCACCGCGCGCCGTTCCCGTCGTGGACGACTTCACCCGCTTAAAGCCGGTGATTGCCGCCGCCATTCACCATCACCGCCTTAACGCTTAATTCCCGGAGGGATCCATGACTATTGCCATTACCGATGTCGTCCTGCGCGACGCCCACCAGTCTCTGTTCGCCACCCGCCTGCGTCTTGACGATATGCTGCCGATTGCCGCTCAGCTCGACGACGTGGGCTACGGGTCGCTGGAGTGCTGGGGCGGCGCCACCTTTGACGCCTGTATCCGCTTTCTCGGCGAAGACCCTTGGCTGCGCCTGCGCGAACTCAAAAAAGCCATGCCCAAAACCCCGCTGCAGATGCTGCTGCGCGGCCAGAACCTGCTCGGCTACCGCCATTACGCCGATGACGTGGTGGAACGCTTCGTCGAACGCGCGGTGAAAAACGGCATGGACGTGTTCCGCGTCTTCGATGCCATGAACGACCCGCGCAATATGAAAGCCGCCCTGCAGGCGGTGCGCAGCCACGGCGCCCACGCCCAGGGCACACTCTCGTACACCACCAGCCCGGCCCACACCCTGCAGACCTGGCTGGATTTAACCGAACAGTTGTTAGAGACCGGCGTCGATTCCATTGCGATTAAAGATATGTCCGGCATTCTCACGCCGATGGCCGCTTTTGAGCTGGTCAGCGAAATCAAAAAACGTTTTGAGGTGCGCCTGCACCTGCACTGTCATGCCACCACCGGCATGGCGGAGATGGCGCTGCTGAAGGCTATCGAGGCGGGTGTTGACGGCGTGGACACGGCGATTTCCTCCATGAGCGCCACCTACGGCCACCCGGCCACCGA
>NZ_JAMLWO010000031.1:0-560 GCF_056991255.1 Salmonella sp. A1325
GAAACATCTTCGGGTTGTGAGGTTAAGCGACTAAGCGTACACGGTGGATGCCCTGGCAGTCAGAGGCGATGAAGGACGTGCTAATCTGCGATAAGCGCCGGTAAGGTGATATGAACCGTTATAACCGGCGATTTCCGAATGGGGAAACCCAGTGTGATTCGTCACACTATCATTAACTGAATCCATAGGTTAATGAGGCGAACCGGGGGAACTGAAACATCTAAGTACCCCGAGGAAAAGAAATCAACCGAGATTCCCCCAGTAGCGGCGAGCGAACGGGGAGGAGCCCAGAGCCTGAATCAGCATGTGTGTTAGTGGAAGCGTCTGGAAAGGCGCGCGATACAGGGTGACAGCCCCGTACACAAAAGCGCATGTGCTGTGAGCTCGATGAGTAGGGCGGGACACGTGGTATCCTGTCTGAATATGGGGGGACCATCCTCCAAGGCTAAATACTCCTGACTGACCGATAGTGAACCAGTACCGTGAGGGAAAGGCGAAAAGAACCCCGGCGAGGGGAGTGAAAAAGAACCTGAAACCGTGTACGTACAAGCAGTGGGAGC
>NZ_JAMLWO010000032.1:0-558 GCF_056991255.1 Salmonella sp. A1325
AGGAGGCCTATCCTGTACGAACTGTGGAAAACTATATCTTGTTCACGATCACCTGCATCGTTGACGATGCGCGATCCCGGAGGTTTGACGACTGCCCGGTATGATAGGCATGACCGAGCGCGCCGCCGGGTTCCAGCCCAAGCTGGGTACACTGAACGATGGCGCTGACAAAACTCATGGTGTCACAGTCACCCAGCGCCAGAACTTTTCGGATTTCCGTTGTGGCTACCGCCGGTACGCCGTCAACTTACAGCGCCGCGCCATCCGGCAGGGCCAACCCCGGCACAACTGATGATGGAAGAATTCAGACGGCGTAAGGCGGCGGGAAGGCTTTAACAGGGGGGGACTTATGAGCAGAAATTACACACCGGCGCAGAAAGCTGAAATACAGAAGCGCCTGACGGAACTGATACGAACACACGGTCGGATGACGTTTGGAGAGCTGCGGAAGATAACAGGGTTAACCATTTTTACAGCCCGCCACTACCTGGAAAAGGCGGAAAGTTGTGGGGATCTGTATCAGGCCGGGAGAAGCGGTATTTTTCCTTCGGAACAGGC
>NZ_JAMLWO010000033.1:0-549 GCF_056991255.1 Salmonella sp. A1325
AGTTATTAAAACCCCTTTTGATTTGTTAAAACATCTTGCGGTCTGGCAACTGCAAAAGTTCAACAAGAAATCAAAAGGGGGTCCCAATGGGGGACGAAAAGAGCTTAGCGCACACCCGATGGAACTGTAAATATCACATAGTTTTCGCGCCCAAATACCGAAGACAAGCGTTCTATGGATAGAAGCGTAGGGCAGTAGGCAGCATATTAAGAAAATTGTGTGAATGGAAAAACGTACGAATTCTGGAAGCGGAATGTTGTGCAGATCATATTCACATGCTTCTGGAGATCCCGCCGAAGATGAGTGTGTCGAGCTTCATGGGATATCTGAAGGGTAAAAGTAGTCTGATGCTTTACGAGCAGTTTGGGGATCTAAAATTCAAATACAGGAACAGGGAGTTCTGGTGCAGAGGGTACTATGTCGATACGGTGGGTAAGAACACGGCGAAGATACAGGACTACATAAAGCACCAGCTTGAAGAGGATAAAATGGGTGAGCAATTATCGATCCCTTATCCGGGCAGCCCGTTTACGGGCCGTAAGTAACGAA
>NZ_JAMLWO010000034.1:0-543 GCF_056991255.1 Salmonella sp. A1325
AGGGAAACCGAGTCTTAACCGGGCGTTAAGTTGCAGGGTATAGACCCGAAACCCGGTGATCTAGCCATGGGCAGGTTGAAGGTTGGGTAACACTAACTGGAGGACCGAACCGACTAATGTTGAAAAATTAGCGGATGACCTGTGGCTGGGGGTGAAAGGCCAATCAAACCGGGAGATAGCTGGTTCTCCCCGAAAGCTATTTAGGTAGCGCCTCGTGAATTCATCTCCGGGGGTAGAGCACTGTTTCGGCTAGGGGGCCATCCCGGCTTACCAACCCGATGCAAACTGCGAATACCGGAGAATGTTATCACGGGAGACACACGGCGGGTGCTAACGTCCGTCGTGAAGAGGGAAACAACCCAGACCGCCAGCTAAGGTCCCAAAGTCATGGTTAAGTGGGAAACGATGTGGGAAGGCCCAGACAGCCAGGATGTTGGCTTAGAAGCAGCCATCATTTAAAGAAAGCGTAATAGCTCACTGGTCGAGTCGGCCTGCGCGGAAGATGTAACGGGGCTAAACCATGCACCGAAGCTGCGGCAGCGA
>NZ_JAMLWO010000035.1:0-496 GCF_056991255.1 Salmonella sp. A1325
GGGAACCTGCGGTTGGATCACCTCCTTACCTGAAAGAAGCGTACTTTGCAGTGCTCACACAGATTGTCTGATGAAAAACGAGCAGTAAAACCTCTACAGGCTTGTAGCTCAGGTGGTTAGAGCGCACCCCTGATAAGGGTGAGGTCGGTGGTTCAAGTCCACTCAGGCCTACCAGATTCGCTCCCGTGCTTTGTTGTGGCAAAGCTCGCATACTTCAGTATGCTTCGCTTCACCACGCCGCGCCCGGAAACGAATCAAAGGTAAGAGGTTCTGACTACACGATGGGGCTATAGCTCAGCTGGGAGAGCGCCTGCTTTGCACGCAGGAGGTCTGCGGTTCGATCCCGCATAGCTCCACCATCTCGTGAGTGTTTACGAAAAAATACTTCAGAGTGTACCTGAAAGGGTTCACTGCGAAGTTTTGCTCTTTAAAAATCTGGATCAAGCTGAAAATTGAAACACAGAACAACGAAAGTTGTTCGTGAGTCTCTCAAATT
>NZ_JAMLWO010000036.1:0-485 GCF_056991255.1 Salmonella sp. A1325
CTTTGTGATTCATGACTGGGGTGAAGTCGTAACAAGGTAACCGTAGGGGAACCTGCGGTTGGATCACCTCCTTACCTGAAAGAAGCGTACTTTGCAGTGCTCACACAGATTGTCTGATGAAAAGTGAATAGCAAGGCGTCTTGCGAAGCAGACTGATACGTCCCCTTCGTCTAGAGGCCCAGGACACCGCCCTTTCACGGCGGTAACAGGGGTTCGAATCCCCTAGGGGACGCCACTTGCGCGGTAATGTGTGAAAGGCGTTGCCATCAGTATCTCAAAACTGACTTACGAGTCACGTTTGAGATATTTGCTCTTTAAAAATCTGGATCAAGCTGAAAATTGAAACACAGAACAACGAAAGTTGTTCGTGAGTCTCTCAAATTTTCGCAACACGATGATGAATCGTAAGAAACATCTTCGGGTTGTGAGGTTAAGCGACTAAGCGTACACGGTGGATGCCCTGGCAGTCAGAGGCGATGAAGGAC
>NZ_JAMLWO010000037.1:0-401 GCF_056991255.1 Salmonella sp. A1325
AGAATCAGCAGCACGTCGCCTTCGGCCACCGTCTGGCCCTCGGTGGCAATCACCTTCCAGATGTTGCCCGCCAGCGGGGCGGCTACCGGGGTACCGGCGCCTGCCGGAGCGGCAGCCTGAACCGGTGCGGAAGACGGGGTGGCAGTAGTGAGCTGGCTGATATCGCCGCCGTCGCTGACTTTGACCACAAAGGCTTTGCCTTCCACTTCCACGGTGTAGATACCGGAAGCGGCAGGCTTCTCTGCTTTTGCCACCGGCTGCGCGGCTTCCGCCTGCGGCAGTGGCTCAAACGCCGCCGGGTTGTGGCGGTTCTCAAGGAACTTCAGGCCGATTTGCGGGAACAGCGCCACGGTGAGCACGTCGTCGATGGCGTTTCCCGCCAGAGTAATGCCCTTCTCCTG
>NZ_JAMLWO010000038.1:0-379 GCF_056991255.1 Salmonella sp. A1325
ATTCATGACTGGGGTGAAGTCGTAACAAGGTAACCGTAGGGGAACCTGCGGTTGGATCACCTCCTTACCTTAAAGAACTGTTCTTTGCAGTGCTCACACAGATTGTCTGATAGAAAGTAAAAAGCAAGGCGTCTTGCGATTGAGACTTCAGTGTCCCCTTCGTCTAGAGGCCCAGGACACCGCCCTTTCACGGCGGTAACAGGGGTTCGAATCCCCTAGGGGACGCCAGCGTTCAAACTGATGAGGTCAAACCTCCAGGGGACGCCACTTGCTGGTTTGTGAGTGAAAGTCACCTGCCTTAATATCTCAAAACTGACTTACGAGTCACGTTTGAGATATTTGCTCTTTAAAAATCTGGATCAAGCTGAAAATTGAAACA
>NZ_JAMLWO010000039.1:0-341 GCF_056991255.1 Salmonella sp. A1325
AACCTGCCCATGGCTAGATCACCGGGTTTCGGGTCTATACCCTGCAACTTAACGCCCGGTTAAGACTCGGTTTCCCTGCGGCTCCCCTATACGGTTAACCTTGCTACAGAATATAAGTCGCTGACCCATTATACAAAAGGTACGCAGTCACCCCACCACTAAGCCCCCTCTGCTTCTTTTGCGGTTGAACGTCGCTTTCGCTCCGTTAACTGTATCCTCAGCAAAGGATGCGTATGTGGAGTTCACCACTGGCTTAGTGGTGGGGCTCCCACTGCTTGTACGTACACGGTTTCAGGTTCTTTTTCACTCCCCTCGCCGGGGTTCTTTTCGCCTTTCCCTCA
>NZ_JAMLWO010000040.1:0-332 GCF_056991255.1 Salmonella sp. A1325
GCTATCGAGGCGGGTGTTGACGGCGTGGACACGGCGATTTCCTCCATGAGCGCCACCTACGGCCACCCGGCCACCGAAGCGCTGGTGGCGACGCTCGACGGCACGGAACACGACACCGGGCTGGATATCCTGAAGCTGGAAAACATCGCGGCGTACTTCCGCGAGGTGCGCAAAAAGTATCACGCCTTTGAAGGCCAGCTGAAAGGCTACGACAGCCGCATTCTGGTGGCCCAGGTGCCGGGCGGGATGCTGACCAACCTCGAAAGCCAGCTGAAGCAGCAGAACGCGGCGGACAAACTCGACCAGGTGCTGGCGGAAATCCCCCGCGTGCG
>NZ_JAMLWO010000041.1:0-328 GCF_056991255.1 Salmonella sp. A1325
GAAGTGAAACGCCGTAGCGCCGATGGTAGTGTGGGGTCTCCCCATGCGAGAGTAGGGAACTGCCAGGCATCAAATTAGAAGTATGGCATTAACTTTCGGGGCAGTTCACTACTCGACAGAGAGTAGGACAAAAGCGAAAGCTTTTGAACGTTGCGAAGCAACGGCCCGAAGGGTGAATCACGAAGTGATTCATAAACTGCCAGGCATCAAATTGCAGTAAACCGGGATGAAAATCCGGGTTGTGACAAAGAAATTCGGTGGAGCGGTAGTTCAGTTGGTTAGAATACCTGCCTGTCACGCAGGGGGTCGCGGGTTCGAGTCCCGTCCG
>NZ_JAMLWO010000042.1:0-312 GCF_056991255.1 Salmonella sp. A1325
AGCCAGCTGAAGCAGCAGAACGCGGCGGACAAACTCGACCAGGTGCTGGCGGAAATCCCCCGCGTGCGCGAGGACCTTGGCTTTATCCCGCTGGTGACCCCCACCTCGCAGATTGTCGGCACCCAGGCGGTGCTCAACGTCCTGACGGGCGAACGCTACAAAACCATTGCCAAAGAAACCGCCGGTATTCTGAAAGGCGAATACGGCCACACCCCGGTGCCGGTGAACGCCGCGTTACAGGCCCGCGTGCTGGAAGGGGGCGCTCCGGTGACCTGCCGCCCGGCGGACCTGCTGAAGCCGGAGCTGGCTGAA
>NZ_JAMLWO010000043.1:0-300 GCF_056991255.1 Salmonella sp. A1325
TGGTGGGTCGTGCAGGATTCGAACCTGCGACCAATTGATTAAAAGTCAACTGCTCTACCAACTGAGCTAACGACCCATACGGTGGGGACTACCTGAAATATTTTTACTCGGCACCAATTAGAAAATTGGTGGGTCGTGCAGGATGACTCGGCTTCGCCTTGCCCTACGGGCCGTTGCTGACGCAACGTTATCCTTCACGTTCAACATCTGAGTTTGATGTTAAATTGGTGGGTCGTGCAGGATTCGAACCTGCGACCAATTGATTAAAAGTCAACTGCTCTACCAACTGAGCTAACGACC
>NZ_JAMLWO010000044.1:0-280 GCF_056991255.1 Salmonella sp. A1325
CTTTTCACCCGCTTTATCGTTACTTATGTCAGCATTCGCACTTCTGATACCTCCAGCAACCCTCACAGGCCACCTTCGCAGGCTTACAGAACGCTCCCCTACCCAACGAACGTATCCCTAAGCCAACTCGACTTTAATGAACGCTTTGACGTCGCTTCGCTCCGTCAATCGTCAACTCCGTAAAGTTGTCTTGGGTGATACGTTCGCTGCCGCAGCTTCGGTGCATGGTTTAGCCCCGTTACATCTTCCGCGCAGGCCGACTCGACCAGTGAGCTATTAC
>NZ_JAMLWO010000045.1:0-240 GCF_056991255.1 Salmonella sp. A1325
AACCTGCCCATGGCTAGATCACCGGGTTTCGGGTCTATACCCTGCAACTTAACGCCCGGTTAAGACTCGGTTTCCCTCCGGCTCCCCTATTCGGTTAACCTTGCTACAGAATATAAGTCGCTGACCCATTATACAAAAGGTACGCAGTCACACCCCAAAGGGTGCTCCCACTGCTTGTACGTACACGGTTTCAGGTTCTTTTTCACTCCCCTCGCCGGGGTTCTTTTCGCCTTTCCCTCA
>NZ_JAMLWO010000046.1:0-220 GCF_056991255.1 Salmonella sp. A1325
TTGAGTACGCAATAATTTGCGCAGCAGCAAGGCGGCAAGCGAAGGAAAGGAAGGAGCATACAGAAGTATGTGACTGAGTTTACGAGCGCAGGCAACGCCGCTGATGCGATAAAGAATTGCGTACAGAGCACAAAAGAATTTGCCTGGCGGCAGTAGCGCGGTGGTCCCACCTGACCCCATGCCGAACTCAGAAGTGAAACGCCGTAGCGCCGATGGTAGT
>NZ_JAMLWO010000047.1:0-206 GCF_056991255.1 Salmonella sp. A1325
GGCGCTACGGCGTTTCACTTCTGAGTTCGGCATGGGGTCAGGTGGGACCACCGCGCTAGTGCCGCCAGGCAAATTCTGTTATCAGACCGTTTTTACGTTCTGATGTAATCTGAATCAGTGCTGAAAATCTGTCTTCTCAACCGCCAAAACATCTTCGGCGTTGTAAGGTTAAGCCTCACGGTTCATTAGTACCGGTTAGCTCAACG